>CAZRTZ010000015.1:32939-35206 GCA_964603155.1 uncultured Geobacteraceae bacterium
GTATTCCGGCGTGGTCGTTGCGACATTCCCCACAGGACCACTCTGGCTCGGCGTCACCGGCACGATGCTCACCTTAAACTGAACCGTTTCGCTGTAGGGGCTGGAGCCAACCACATTCTTGGCCTTCACCGCCCAATAGCTCACCGTGCCGTTCGCCAATTCCGGCGACGTCACCGAACACACGCCCGCACTGCAGACTGCCGAACTGTAGTTGGTCGTTGCCGCCGTGCCGCCGATGTTCGTGTACAGATCGTAGGAACTCGCCCCGGACACTTCGTTCCAACGGTAGACCGGCGTCGTCGTCGCCACATCCCCGATCGGCCCGAGCTGGGTCGGCGTGGCCGGCAGGATGCTGACTTTGAACTGCACCGTCGGGCTGTACGGGCTCAACCCAGCCGCATTCTTCGCCTTGACCGCCCAGTAACCCACCGTGCCGTTGGCCAACTCCGGCGACGTTACCGAGCACACACCCGCACTGCAGACTGCCGAGCCGTAGCTGGTCGTTGCCGCCGTCCCATTGATGTTGGTATACAGGATATAAGCTGTCGCCACTGCTACTTCATTCCATCTGTACGTCGACGTGGTTGTCGTTATGGTGCCCATTGGCCCAATCTGGGTCGGCGCAATCTCCCACGCTCTCGGATTTGTCCCAGCCAGGAACTCGCCGGCATTGTCCACACCATCCCCATCCGGGTCGCCCGTCGCACCGTTGATGCCGGAAGCATCCAGAGGATTCAGCCCATAGGTCTGTTCCCACTTGTTCGGCAGGCCGTCGCCGTCGGCGTCATCGTCACAGGCATCCCCCAGACCGTCCTGATCGAAATCCTGCTGGTCTGCATTGGCAATGCTTGGGCAGTTGTCCTGTGACGCCCGCACCCCGTCGCCATCGGCATCCACCTCGACGTCCAGCGCGTAGCCGAAGTGCCCGGAACTGGTCTTCACAATCACAAAGTACGGACCGGTCGCCGGGACCGCAATTGGCCCCAGTTGCAGCGGCGCCTGCGTTGCCCCGTAGAACTGCGCCACGCCCTGCAGCGAACCGTTCCGCACTTCGACATCCAGCACGTTTCCGGGGGCTTGCTCCCAGTTCACCTGCACCAGCAGCCTCTCGCCGGCCGTGGCCTCGATCCGGTACCAGTCCTCAAGATTCGTCGACGCATCCAGCACCCCCGTCGACACGTCGCCCGCAGACACGGTAATGGCCTGAGCCGACCCTTCGTTCGGTTCCGGCGCCGTTACGCACGGCGCACTGTCGCCCAGGCGGTACACCGTCGAACCGCTGCCGCCATTCACCATGAACACCACGTCCCCGCACCGGTTCACCCCAGGCGCATGGTGCTGCCCCACCGGATAACTGTGCGTCAACTGCCCGCGCTCACTGCTGAACACCCGCAGCCCCTGCCCGGCGCCGTCCCGGCTCCACACCAGCTCCCCGCTGTTGCTCAGGTCCGGTCCCTCCAGCGGTCCGTTGTCTGGCTCCACCAGTACCGGCGCCTGCCCCGGCATCTGCCGGTAGATCCCCCCCGGTGCCGTGCAATTCTGCCCGAGGTAATAGCCCCATTCGTCGTACTGTGGCTGGCAGACCGGCGACTGCTGCCACGCCACCTCGCCACTGTTGTTGATCGTCGCCCGCTGATGGTTCACCGCGTCCACCGTCAGCCGCCCGCGCACATTCGAATACACCTGCTTGTAACCCGTCGCCGGATCCTGCTGCGTCCACACCACCTCGCCCAGATCGTTCAGATCGGGACCCCACCCATCGTCGGTGCCGGCGATCTGAACCACCTGACCGCCGATTAAACCGAAAACCCCACCGGAAACCGTCGTGCAGTTCTGCCAGCAGTTGCCCCATTCATCGCACTGCTGCTGGCACTCCTGATGCGACATCTGCTTCCACACCACGTCGCCCAGATTGTTGATCGATGGCGTGTAATGGGAGGCCGCCGTCTGCGTCAGCCGCCCCCGCGTGCTCGAATAGATCTGCGCGTACCCCGTCGCCGCATCATGAGCGCTCCACACCACTTCGCCCAGGTCGTTCAACGCCCCGCCCCACGCCTCACCCGCCGTCACCACCTGCGGCAACCCCGGGTTCAGGACCGTATGGGCGACACTCAACGTATAGCCGAAATGTCCGGACACCGCCCGCACCACCACGTAGTATGGGCCGCTAGCCGTGACATCGATCGGCGCCAGCTGCAGCGGCGCCTGCGTCGCCCCGTAGAACTGCGCCACGCCCTGCAGCGAACCGTTCCGCACTTCGACATCCA
>CAZRTZ010000015.1:35306-44785 GCA_964603155.1 uncultured Geobacteraceae bacterium
CGTTCAACGCCCCGCCCCACGCCTCACCCGCCGTCACCACCTGCGGCAACCCCGGACCGGGAGGAGGATCGCCGCCGGCCGTTGCCGGCAATACCACGTCGTCAATCCAGGCGGCATCGAGATAAGTCGACACCGAGCCATCCTTGCTGTACTCCCAGCGGAAGGTGTGGGGGCCCGCCGTGACCGGGTATGACACCTGCTGCCAGGGGATGTCTCCCGACCACGAACCTTGCGGGGCTCCGTCAATAAAGAAACGCAGATAATCGAACCCGCTCTCCGAACTCACCCGGAACCAGAACGACACCTGGCCGGCTTCGAACGTTCTGGTCACATCAAGAATGCTCGTCTGGTTGTCGCCGATGTTGCCGCTGCGCAGGGCATTGGTTCCGCTATGCACGGAATCGGTGGTCACAAACCAGGGGACATTGCCGGACGTGCTCCAGCCGGCGTCCAGGGTGCCGGACTCGAAACCGGTCTCTGCCGGCGCGCCGGGATCGATACAGAGCCCCGTGCCGAAGGTGAAGCTCTGCTCCGGCGGGATCGCACAGTTGCCGTTCTGGTCGCAGAGGCGCAGCTTCCAGCGGTAGCAGCTGTTGTCGGCCAATATCTGGTTCAGCGCCTCGCCGTTGTTGTTGTAGGTCGCCGTCGTCTGGCCGCCGGGGATGTTCCCCGACCACCACTGCTCCGCGGCACTGTCCAGCGACAGCAGGTAGGTATAAGGATAGGCCGGCACCAGCTCGGGCTGACCCCAGGTAAAAGTCGGCTGGGCGGCGTAGGAACTGCTCCCGGTCGGCGCGAGGGGTACGGGAAAATCGTCGATCACCGCGGTGGGATAGACCTCCTGGAGTATCGGTTCCGGGCTCCCCTCGAACTCGATTTCATAGAGGTACACATCGGGCGGGTCAGTCGAGGGGCGCAACGCCACCGGCACCCAATAGCGGAACAGCCCGGCGCTGTCGAGTGCCAGGTCGATGGGTCCGTCAAGCTGCGGGCCGCTTGTCAGGATGACCCGCACCGGTTGCCGGGTCAGGCCGAAGGTATCGAACAGGAGAGCATAGCGCGAAGTCCCGCTCTCATCTTTCTCATGCATCGTCGCCAATTCGGCGAGAAATTCCTGACTGATATTGACCGTGATCGAGGTCGATTCCGGCTGGGCGATGGCTTCGACCAGCGGCGGACGCTGATCGGCAAAGTTGCTGGCTTCGCCAGGTTCGAGAAACCCGTTGGCGTTGTCGTCGATCGCCGCATACACCCGGTAGAGGCCGGGGGCAACGCCGGAAACGGTCACACCGTTAGCGCCGGCTTCGGCAACCAGCCCGCTGATGGCAAAATGGAATCCCGGGCTTTGCTCGCTTTCGAGGAACACGTACAAGCGGCCAGTCGGCGCGGGGCTGGTAAAGGGATGGACAACCATGGTATGGACGCTGGCCGGACCGGTTGCGGGTTCAGCCGGAATCACGGATTGTTCGCTGGACAAGATGCCGGGACCGAGGTCGTTGCGCCCGCGGATCGCAAAGTAGCAGGGAGTGCCGTTGCTCAGCTCATCCTTGACGAACAGACCGCTTTCCCGGCTGGCCGGCAGGACGATGGAGCCCCCGTTCGTCGCATAGGTTTCCAGGACATCGGAGCTTGTGCTCCAGAACAGCTCGACGGCATCGAACGGCAGCAGCGCGCTGTCACTGGGGAAATCCCACAGCAACAGGGCGGCACCGTTACCTGGTATGACCTGCAGCTGAGGGGCCGGCTGCAATGTCGGATCGGGAGATTCGGGATCGGCGAGTGTGAGATTGATCGCCGCGCCGTAGGTTGACACCACGGTCGAGGGGCTGGTCCCCTGCGGATCGGCGGCATGGAACGATTGATTGCCAAGCCTGTCCATGACGGCAGTGACGACATAGGTTCCCGTCGGCACGCCGCGCACCTGGTAGCTGAAGGTTCCGGGTTCACTTACCGGAAAGCTGGTCCCTCCCAGGACCGTGCCGGTATCAGTGCTCTGAACCCGCACATAGACCCGCCCGGTCTTGCCGCCAAAGTAATCGATGCTGCCGCTGATATCGGCCGCCCAGGCCGAAACCGCGGCAACCGTCAGCAGTACTCCGACCATCAACCCCCTGATTAACCACCCAGTCCGCAATCTCATGACCATCTCCCTTTCGACCCGTTGACAATCAATAGTCAAAAACACAAACGCCTGCCTTCGGCAAAGCCGAGAGACAGGCGCCTTATCCGCCGGATAATGGTTCCATCTTTCCCTCTCTTCGGCAGTCCAGCCATCCGCCTGCACTAAAACTTCGGCGGATCTGTGGCTTTGCGTCGGCAAGTTACCCTGCCTTTGCTCTTATCGGAGAGTCAAAATATGAGTGGGTGCACAATGCAAGATTCGAGCCCCACTCGTGGACAGATTAAATCCGCACTAATCGGGCTGTCGGTGACGATTCATCGCAAAATCGAGCGGGGAGTTGCTCGTCAAACAACGGGAATGTCGTGAAAACGCGAGGAGGGGGGGGTCTTTTTAAAGCCCTTATGCCGCATAAGCGGACCCTTAAGGGGACAGGCACCTGCGGAGCCAGTCCCTTGGTTCGCTCAAAATTCCCTACAGGGACTGTACTCTCAGGAGTTCAGCTTCTCCCACACCCGCTTGACCGCCGCAACCGCCGGCTTCTCCTTGAAGTCGTCCTTTGATTCGCCGTAGTAGCCGCGGTAGTACTTGTTGCCGTAATAGTTGTAGGAGCCGTAGTACTTGAAACCGCGCCCGGTCTTGTCGTTGAGGATGACGCCGGAAATCGGGGCGTCGACGGCGCGCAGCGTCTCGACCATCTGCTGGGCGGCGCGCTCGGGGATGCGGCACGGTTCGAGGACCACCAGGACCAGGTCGGCCAGGGGGGAGAGCACCTGGGTATCGGTGACCGGCAGGACCGGCGGGGAATCGAGGACCACGTAGTCGTAGCGCTCGCGGGCCATGGCCAGCAGTTTGCGCATGCGCTCGCTGGCGAGGATCTCGGCCGGATTGTGGGGGATCTTCCCGGAAGGGATGAAGTCGATGTTCAACTTGTCGAGCCGGCGCACCGCCGACTGGTCGCCCATCACCAGCAGGTTGGTCAGCCCCGGCTCTTGCGTCTGGTCGAACATGGCGTAGAGCGAGGGGCGGCGCAAGTCACAGCCGATCAAAAGCACCTTGGCCCCGGTCTGGGCAAGGATCACCGCCAGGTTGCCGGAAACCGTCGATTTCCCCTCGTCGGGGAGGGAACTGGTGATGAGGATGACCTTGTGCGACTGGCGCGCGGTGATGAAGTTGAGGTTGGTGCGCAGGGCGCGAAAGGACTCGACCACCGGGGAGCGCGGAGCCA
The DNA here is from genome assembly GCA_964603155.1 of uncultured Geobacteraceae bacterium. GTDB lineage: Bacteria > Desulfobacterota > Desulfuromonadia > Desulfuromonadales > BM103 > VAUL01. Next base: position 38,654 of record CAZRTZ010000015.1, read on the forward strand.
GGGTGGTCACCAGGCGCCTGGCGGGGAGCCTGGCGTCCTCCTCGGCAAAGGGGATGCGCGGGATGATGCCGAGGACGTTGAGGCCGAGCCGGTCGCGCACGTCGTCGGAGGTCTTGATGGTCTGGTCCATGTAATCGAGGAGGAAGACCAGGCCGACCCCGAGCATGATGCCGAGGACGAAACCGAGGGCCAGGTTCTTGCGCTTGTTGGGCTTGATCGGATCGAGGGGGGTAAGGGCCTTGTCGATGACCGTGGCGGTACTGATGGTGGAGGCCTCGGTGATGCTAGCCTCCTGCTGCTTCTGCATCAGGAAGGTGTACAGCTCGGCGTTGACCTTGTTGACGCGCATGCGCTTGGCCAACTCCAGCTCGGCCTCGGGGATCTCAGCCATCTGCGCTTCGAATCCACCCAGGGTCTTGCCGAGGTCGCTCTCGCCGAGAGCCAGCTCCTGGCGCACGGTGCGGTAGGTGGAGAGCATGGCGTCCTGGATGCGGCGGATATCGGACTGGTTCTTGATCACCGCCGGGTGGGCCGCGGTGTACTGGGTGAGCAAGGCCTTGCGCTCGGCTTCCAATTGGGCCAGCTTGCCGGCCAGGTCGGCAATTTGCGGCACCCCCTCGATGGTCGGCGGCGTGAACGGCTGGTTGCTTTTCAAGGCACGACCCAACTCCTCGATGGCGAAATCGATGCGCTGGCGCTTGAGATTGATTTCGGCCTTTTGCTGTTCGACGGTGGCGACCTTCTGCAGCAGGGTGCTCCCCTCTGGACCGAGGGTGACCCGCCCGGTTTGCACCTTGTATTCCTGAAGCTCCTGCTCGGAGCGGTCGAGCTTCTTCTTGACCCCGTCGAGCTGCCCCTGAATGAAGTTGACCGCCTTGCCGGCCTCCTCGGTGCGGCGGGCCACATTCAGGGCCAGGTACCCCTCGACCAGCAGATTGACCACGTCGCGGGCCAACTCCGGGTCGGTGTCGCGGTAAGAGACGCGGACGATATTGGTGAACTTGCCGACTTCGGCGACGGCCAGGCCGCCGAGCACGCCTTCGGCAAAGTCGCTGACCGGTTGCTGCTCGAAAACCACCACATCGCCGGCGTTGCCGGCGTTGATATCGACCAACAGGTTGCCATCCTTGACGGTCAGGCGCTCACCGCTGCGCCCCGCCGCCAACTGGCGGCCGGTGTGGTCGGCAAGCCGATAGCTGCCGGCTCCGGTCAGTTCGACACGCAGCTGGGGGTAGTCGCCGGCGAGGTTCAGCTCGCGCAGGCGAACCTTGGCCCCCTTGCTGGCCTCGCTGACCTGCCAGTGCAGGTTAAGCCGCCGTACCACCTGCTCGGCCAGGCTGTACGAGCGGAGCTTCTCGATCTCGGTCTCCACTCCCCCCTCGTCCCCGGCCTTGAGTTCTGCGATGATACTTCCCTTTTTGGTCGCACCGATCTCGACGGTGGAGCTGGCCTCGTAGACCGGCTTGGACAAAAAGGTATAGGCGGCCACACCGGTAAAGACCAGGGCAAAGACCAGGGCGGCGATCCGCCAGCGGCGCAGCAGGATGTTGAAATAGTCGGAGAGGTGGACTTCTTTTTCCTGGCCGACGAAGTCGGACTGGCGGCGACGGGGAGCTTGCGGTTCGGTCATCATCTCTTCTTTCAAATCAAAATGGGAACCACCCGGCAATTATAACCGAGTGGTCCCCAAACGAAAGGTGTCGGGTTACGTCCCCGGATCAATCGTCGTTGGTGGCCGCCTCGTAAAGGAGGAATGGCTGAACGGCGGTCCCGAGAATCTGGATGGTCGGCAGCAGTTCGTTGATCACTTCGTTCCAGTGACCCAGGCGGGTCTTCGGCACGTAGAGAATGTCGCCGTCGCGCAGCGACAGCGGCATCGCCTTGCCGTCCATGATGGCCGAGGCGTCCACCACCATGAACTGGCCGCGGGTCGGCGACAGGGTCCGGATCAGGCGCAGGTGCTCATGATCGAAGTTGCTCTTGTGCAGCCCCGCCGCGGTCAGTGCCTGGAGGATGTTGAGCTGGCCATTGTCCATCGGCACCGGCCCCGGCTTCTCGACAGCGCCGAAAACGTAGACCAGCTGATCGTCGTTGCTCGGCACGTAGATCGTGTCGCTGGGCTTGAGCAGGATATTCTGCTGCATGTCGTTCATGTAGAGGAGCGCATAGATATCGACGGGGAGGATTTTGTTTTCGCGCACCACCCGTGCGCCGCGCAGGTTGGCACGGTCCTGCATGCCACTGCCGAGAGCCAGGCCGTGCAGCAGGCTGGTGGGGCGATCCAGGTAGTAGAGGCCGGGCTTGTTGAACTTGCCGAGCAGGTAGAGCGGCTGCGACTTGAACTCCTGGATCTCGACCGAAACCACCGGCTGCAGGATGAAGGCGCTGAACGCCCGAACCAGCTTGGCCTGCACCTCTTCGATGGTCAGGCCGGCGACCTCGACCGGGCCGACCAGGGGAAGAATCATCTTGCCGCTGGCATAGACCCGGAAGTTGCCCAGGTTGTCGCTGCCGGGCCCGGCATCGGTGCGGCGTTCGATCAGGTCGGGGACGTTGACCGAGAGGACGTCGCCAGGGCCGACGCGGTACTCGAGACCGACCGTCGACTCCGCCGGTGGCGGCGGCACCTGGACTTCCTTGACGGCAACCAGCGCCTCGGTATCCCCCGTGATCTCCATCACCGTGCCCGGCTCGTACTGGGTGAAGCGGGTACAACCCGCGGCAACCATCACCGTGGCAATGATCAGCGTCGACAGCAGCACTTGCCTCATTCGCAGCCTCCTTGGTGCAACCCGCGGCCGGGATAGCCCCGGTCCGTAAGATTAATGTAAGAAATCAACAGATTAACTTATTTTTTTAACACAGAAGATCGTTAAGGTCAAACCTGACGAAAAAATCAGCCGAGGCCTGCTCTTGACAGACATCGGCTTCACGAGAAGCGACGGGACGGGTGCCTTGCCGCACTACCAGAAGGCCAGCTGGTTATTCCCTCCCCCCCCTTGCGGGGCGACAAAGGCCCCGAGCCGCTTCAGGGCCGGGTTGAAGGTCAGCTTGTCGTGGGCTTCCTCGAGGAACTCGCTGGCGGAGTGAGCGTCGTGCAGGTCGGAGGCAAGACAGTGATAGACGCCGCGCTGCAGCAGTTCGTAGGCCCGCCGCTGTGGCTTCGGCCCGTAGAAACCGGTGAAGGAGCCAAGACTGGCCTGAAAAAGACAAGCGTCGGGGAGCTCGAGAGGGGCGGAAGCGAGTGCAGGAGTGCGACCGCTAAACCGTGGCGCGCGACCCGCTGCGCGAGATGCGTCGCTTGCCAACGGCCCGGCAGAGCGGGGGGCGAGGCGGCGCCACCACCCTCCGCCATCGCCCTCCTGACCCACAGCGGCCGGCTCACGGCTCTCGCCGTTTGCACGCGCATGCCCGAACCCGTCTCCCTGCCCTGTGGTTCCTGAAGCGCAGGGCGGCGCCTCAATCAACTGCCAGATCACCTCGCTGCGCTCCGGGTGGGCGATGAGGGGGATGTAGCCCTGGATGACGATCAGGGTGACCATCTCGCAGACCAGCTCCGGTGGCGCCTGTGGCGGAGCCTCGCACAGGACCACCCGGCTGTCGCCCAGAGGGAGGAGATTGGCGGCAAACTGCTCGAAAAATTCGTCGAGGTAGTACTCCATCCCCGGCCGCAGGGTCAGGGCGAGCCCTTCCCCATCGAGACGCGCCTGCAGATGGCGCACGGCGTCGCGCACCTCGACCGGCGAAATTTCGTAGTGGCCCTTGATGCAGTGGGGAGTGCAGCAGACCTCGCGGAAGCCGAACCGTGCCAGCGCCCGCGCCATCCTCAGCGAGTCATCCCAGGAGGCAGCTCCGTCGTCGAGACCGGGGAGAAGGTGACAATGGTAGTCGATCATGAGGAAATTATACCGCCACGGCGACTGGGTGCACAGCGCCGTGACGCATGACCGTAAGCTGTGACCGGTTATGCCGCTGGGCGCGACTGGTCACGGGATGAGCTATTTACTTCGCAGGCGCTGGAATCAATCCGCCGAGCGCCACCCCTTCGGGCCGCGGCCGAGCGCCACCGGCCCGGAGCGCACCAGTTCCTTGATTCCCATGGGGCGCAGCAGCTCGATGATGGCGCTGATCTTGGCCGGTGCGCCGGTCACTTCGATGACGTAGCACTTCGGGGTGACGTCGACCACCTTGCCGCGGAAGATGTCACAGATGCGCAGCACCTCGGCGCGGGTGTCGTCCTCGGCGGTGACCTTGATCATGCACAGTTCGCGCTCGATGTGCTCCTCGTCGGTGAAGTCGATGACCTTGATGGTGTCGATCAGCTTGTTGAGCTGTTTGCTGATCTGCTCCAGGATGCGCTCGTCGCCGGAGGTGACGATGGTCATCCGCGAGATGCTCGGATCGAGGGTCGGCGCCACCGACAGGCTCTCGATGTTGAAGCCGCGCCCCGAGAAGAGCCCCGCCACCCGGGCCAGCACGCCGAACTCGTTTTCCACCAGCACTGAAATTGTGTGACGCATATCTGAAACTCCTGGAAAAATCGTTGAGTTGTTGAGTCGTTAAGTTGTTAAGTCGGAATCGATTCAACCACTCTACGACTCAACCACTTAACAGTGTTCGCTTCTCAAGAAGCGAGCACCATTTCATTGAGACTCGCCCCCGCAGGCACCATGGGCAGCACGTTCTCCTCGCGGGAGATCTTGAACTCCATGATCACCGGGCCCTTGGTGGCGAAGGCCTTCTTGATGACCTCTTCCACTTCTTCCGGCTTGCTGGCGCGCAGGCCGGTGGCGCCGTAGGCCTCGGCCAGCTTGACGAAGTCGATCGGCAGCTCCATGCAGGTCTGGCTGTAGCGCTTGTTGAAGAACAGCTGCTGCCACTGGCGGACCATGCCGAGGAAGTTGTTGTTGAGGATGACGATCTTCACCGGCAGGCGGTACTGCACCAGGGTCGCCAGCTCCTGGGAGTTCATCTGGAACGAGCCGTCGCCGGAGATGTCGATGACCTGGCGCTTGGGGAAGGCCGCCTGGGCGCCGAGGGCCGACGGCAGGCCGAAGCCCATGGTGCCCAGCCCCCCCGAGGAGAGGAAGGTGCGCGGCTGCACGAAATCGAAGAACTGGGCGGCCCACATCTGGTGCTGGCCGACCTCGGTGGTGACGATGGCGTCGTCATTTGAATGTTCGCGCAGCTTCTCGATGACGAACTGCGGCTTGATCTCGGTCTTCGACGGCTTGTAGCTCATCGGCTGCTCGCGCCGCCACACGGCGATCTCGTCGAGCCAGGCTTTCAGCTTGTCCCCCTGCTTCGCCACTTCATCGGCATGACCGCCCAACTCCTTGAGAAGCTTGGTCAGTACGTCGCGCAGGTCGCCGACGATCGGCAGGTCGACGCGCACGTTCTTCTTGATCGAGGTCGGGTCGATATCGACGTGGATGATCTTGGCGTGCGGGGCGAAGGTGGCGATCTTGCCGGTGACGCGGTCGTCGAAGCGGGCGCCGAGGGCGATGAGCAGATCGGAGTTGGTCACCGCCATGTTGGCGTAATAGGTGCCGTGCATCCCGAGCATCCCCAACGAAAGCGGGTGACGTTTGGGGAAACAGGCCATCCCCATCAGGGTGGTGGTGACCGGCGCCTGGATCATCTCCGCGAGCTGCATCAGCTCGGCGTGGGCATCGGTAAGGGTCGCCCCGCCGCCGACGTAGATGACCGGCTTTTTCGCCGCCAGGATCATGGCCGCCGCCTTTTCGACCATGCGCACGTTGCCGCTGGTGTTCGGTTTGTAACCGCGCAGCTCGACGCTCTCCGGGTATTCGAACTTGCAGCTGGCCAGCTGGATGTCCTTGGGGAAGTCGATGACCACCGGACCGGGGCGGCCGGTGCGGGCGATGTAGAAGGCCTTCTTCATGATGGTGGCGAGATCCTTGACGTCGCGCACCAGGAAGTTGTGTTTGGTGATCGGCCGGGTGATGCCGATGATGTCGGCCTCCTGGAAGGCGTCGTTGCCGATCAGCGGCGTCGGCACCTGTCCGGAGATCACCACTAGCGGGATCGAATCCATGTAGGCGGTGGCGATGCCGGTGATGGTGTTGGTCGCCCCCGGGCCGCTGGTGGCGATGGCCACGCCGACCTTGC
>CAZRTZ010000015.1:44795-45019 GCA_964603155.1 uncultured Geobacteraceae bacterium
GCTCATGGCGGGTCAGGATGTGCTTGATGGGCGAGTCCATCAGGTCGTCGTAGATGTTGATGACCGTGCCGCCGGGGTAGCCGAAGACAAGGTCCACCCCTTCGCGCTGCAGACATTCAAGAAGAATCTTCGAGCCGGTGAGTTTCATATGACCTCCAGTTGAAGCTGGTTTCAAAAATTCGTAGGGGCGTGACTTATCACGCCCAGGGCGCAATGAATTGCGC
>CAZRTZ010000016.1:0-44581 GCA_964603155.1 uncultured Geobacteraceae bacterium
ACATTAGCAACCGCACCCCTAGACCCCCCCCCCTGACACGCTCTTCTTTTCAGACCATGTCGCGCCCGAAGTTATGGAACTCACCTAAATTACTGAACTCCCCCCACGCCAGGTAAGTATTCGGGGCATTGGCAAATTCATAGAGGGATTCCACTTCCTCCATATGCCGTTGCTCGTCCTGGGCGACCCTGACGATCAACGCCCTGGCGTCAGGGTTTGCTTCGGTGCTCGCCGCTCGCCAGTACATTTTCGTCAAGTTTCGTTCAACGTCCAATGCTAGGCGATAGGCTGAGACGTCGTCACCTACCTGCAAATATTCTTCTTGGCGTCTTAGAGGCTCAAACAAATTAGCACTCTCATCAAGAGCCTCTGCGTCAGGAATGTCACCGTGAATGGCAAGCACCCGGTGACGGTTCAGCAACGCCACTTCGTCTTCTGCCAGTTTATGGAAGATTCCCCTGACGCCGACACTATCCGAGCGAGCGGCCATTTCTTCATAAAAAAGCCGGGCGCTTTCATCAATCGCTTGTGCAAAGTTCAGGACTTTCATGACGGTCTCCTCTCTGGGGTAGGTTTGCTAGTTGACAACCCAAACCCCTGTCAGCTTCATCATAGCACAGACCAAATAACTACGATAATTCGAGACATTAACCACGACAAAGCAAGCTGGTGTTCGCCCGTCAACAGCTTTCCCCAGCTAGACATGACTCACCAAAAATCATGGACGATTCCCATTCAGGGAATCGTCCATTTACTTTTTCGCCCCGGTCGTCGCTACCTTGCACTGACCGCCTTGCCGCACCATTACTTCTTCGCGTCGATCCTCGCCTCTCTCAGCACCCCTTTTGCAGCTTTCTCGTCATCACCTTGATGGCCAGTTCCGCGGACATGACCCCGAGGACACAAGCCCCGGCGCCAACGTGACCGCCGCCCCCGTAATCGCGGCAAAGCTCGCCGACATTGACTCCGCAGGTGCGGTTCAAAATGCTGTGCCCGATGTTCACCGCGACAAATTTCCGCTCAGGCCCCCATTGTACACGCAGCGAAACATTGCATTCCGGGAAAACGGCGTAGACCAGGAAACGATTGCCGACCGGAGGATTTTCCACCTTCCGGTAATCGGTGATGACGACGTTGTCGTGAACCGTTGAATTCCGCACGAGAAAGTCACGAAAGGCATGGTCCTGTTTCTGCAAGGTGGCGGCGCGTTCGCGAATGTCTGGCTCGAAAAGAATCGCGTCCACCCCTTTACTTCTTATCCGCTCCACCAGACTGGTGAACAGCGCCCGGAAATCCCCTCCCATCCCGGTCCGCGGGTCCACCAGAAAGCCCAACAGGATCACTCCCTTTGGATGGGTGATGTCCTCTACCGTCAGGTTGGCGGAATCGAAACGGTCCGTTTCATCGATGAGTTCGGCGAAGCGCTTTAAACGGTCGGAGGCGTAGTGGTTGTAGATGACCCGGGCAGCGCTGGGTGCAGTCGCATAGGCCCCGCGAAACGTCCCTTCGGGCATTAACGTGTGGGCATGGTGATCGAACCACATCCCTGCATGGGGGTGATAGGGGAGATTCGCCAGGATGTCGCGGGAGGTGATGGCTACTTTGCGGTCAGTGATCTCTTGGGGATGAACCAGCAGAATCTCGTCGATCTGCTCCATTTCGCAGATCAGAACCGCTGCCGACAGCCCATCGAGGTCCCCTCTGGTTACCAGGCGCATTAATTCCTCCTTTCGAAACACAGCATGAGCGATCAGCTTGGCATACCCGGAGCAAGCGGATTAAACCGGCAGGACGAATGCCCTGCGAATATCCTTGTCGTCAATTTCCCGCAGCAGCGCCGTCGCCTTGTCCCTGATGGCACAGGGGACGACCAGGTAGAAATAACCCCGCATCTTCCTGGCATGGGAGAGGAAACACTCCAACTCAGCCCTGGTGATCGGGGCATCAATCGAGTCCTCGGTCTCAACCTCGAAATAAACCGCGCTCCCGGCCTTTTTCGCGCAGATGTCCGGGCAGAAAAACATTTCCGCCTGCTCACTGTAGAGTTTTTCGCCTTGCGCTGCAGCCTGCATCTTGCCATGCGCCGGGATGACGTCCTCGTAGCCCTTGGCACAAAGATCCAGAAAAAGCCGGTGGACCATGACATCATGCTGCTTCTGGCTCAAAGAACTTCTCATGGGGATGCCCTCAAAAAGATTATCTGAAAACCCGACTTTCCTTGCGAGCAATCAGCATGCCGCCGGACAAACCACGGCCCTTCGGGCCGTTGCAAAAACATGCGGTCCATTCCTGTCGATAGAGTGGCACTGTCCGCGCAAAGTTTGCAGGGGGAGACAAGGGCGTTGTCCTCAGGAGGACGCGCAGAGCCGATTAGTCGTGGAGAGTAGACGCGCTGGCATAATAGCCGTTCGGCAGGAGGTCTTCGGGAGGGGCCTCGTTCTTCTCCTCTTGCCATTTCCACCGCCGGCACCGCGCCTGGAGACTGCCTTCACAATAGGTGGCAACGAGAAAATCGTACTGCCTCGGCGAGAGGACGGTCATCCCTTTCGCAAAAAAAGCGCAGCCTGTCGACCTGTCGCAACGCACCATAATTCTTGCCCAAAAATATCTAACAAATATCTGACAATCATAGAGCAGTTCCGGTCGGCTGGCAAGAGTTTCCTGCCAAAGCCGATGCTCGAAGCAGGGGGCGACGGGAGGATACGGTGAACAGAAATGGTAAAAATTATCCCATTGACATGATTTAATTTTAACCTTATCGTTATCCGTATTTTCCACCAACCCCTTTTCGGGGAGGCGCATATGGCTCGCAAGAAAGATATCCTGATCGTAGAAGACCAGGTCGAACTGCTCAAACTGGAGACCCTCCTGCTGACCTCGCGCGGCTACACCGTCCGTGGTGCCGTTGACGGCAGGATGGCGCTCGACTGTTTGCAGAGCCACAAGCCCGACCTCGTCGTGCTCGACATCATGCTCCCGGAACTGAACGGGTACGAAGTCTGCCAGCAGATCAAGGGCGACGCAGCAACCCGGAATATCCCGGTGGTCATGGTGACCGCCAAGAACAGCCGTGAGGACATGGCGAAGGCCGAGGAGGTCGGGGCCGACTGCTACATCACCAAGCCCTTCAAGTCGGCGGATTTCATCGCAACCATTCAGGGTTTTCTCTCCGGAGCGACCGCCTCGCTCCCTTCAACGGCATAGCGGCAACCACAACCTGACGCCACGCATCCCTCCAAAGTATGCCTGGCTTTGCCCCCGGCCCACCCCTCCGGCGCCGGGGGCTTTTTTCATCTGTAATGGGCATGCGCTCCATGAAGCGCGTGCCACACTCCTCCCCTGCCCGGACCCGCACAGCTAAATTAGTGATTTGAAATTAAATCATTTTATAATATAATCCTGCTGGTTGATTTTCATTGCCACATCCGGACACACAAAGGCCGTCCATGGAAAAAACCGTCCTGATCAAACGCGCCATCTACCCGCTCTTCGCCCTCTCCGGGGCCTGCGCACTCATCTACGAGGTGCTCTGGACCAAGTACCTGTCGCTGACCTTCGGCACCACCATGGTCGCGGTCAGTATCGTCGCCGCCACCTTCATGGGCGGGCTGGCGCTGGGGAGCTTTCTGCTCGGTCGCTACGCCGATCATGAGACCAATCTGCTGCGCGTCTATGCCTGGCTGGAGTTGGGGATCGCCGTCACCGCCCTGCTCTTTGCACCGACCCTGAATCTTATCGAAAAGGTCTATGTCTGGCTGCACCATGCCAGCCCCGGCCTTGCCGGTTTCTCCGATCTGCTGCGCCTGCTGTTCTCGGCCCTGCTCCTGCTGCCGCCGACAATCTGCATGGGCGGCACCTTCCCGCTGATGTGCCGCTACTTCGCCCGCAAGAAATCCGGCGGGCAGATCGGCCGGCTCTACGCCCTCAACACCGTCGGGGCAACGCTGGGGGCTTTTGCCGCAGGTTTCCTGCTGATCCCCAGCCTCGGTCTCTCGACCACCGGCTTTCTGGCCATCGGCGGCAACCTGCTCATCGCTGCCGGCACCTTCTGGCTCGCCAGCCGCTACGGCGAGACCATGGCTCGCGACGTTTCCCAGGCCAGCCGCCCCGAGGAGCCGATGCGCGCCCGCGAACACCGGCCGATCCTGATCGCCATCGGCCTGGTCGGCGCCTTCTCCTTGAGCTACGAAATGCTCTGGACCCGGGTGCTGCTCCTTTTCCTCGGCAACACCACCTACGCCTTCGCCCTGATGCTCAGTGCCTACCTGGTCGGTATTTCCCTCGGCGGCGCCCTCTACTCCCTGATCGTCCGGCCCAACCTCAACGAAAAGCAGTTGTTCGTGATCCTCGCTACCCTGATGGGGGTCTCGGTTTTGGCCACCGTCCCCTTCTACGACAAATTCGCCTACCTCTTCCAATGGGCCCACGACCTCTCCGGGGAGAACTGGTGGCTCCTTTCCGGGCTCTCCTTCGGCATCGTCCTGGCGACCATGCTGATCCCCACGGTCCTCTCCGGCACATTGCTGCCGGCCGCCGTGGCCATCATCGATCCGGGGAAAGGACACACCGGGGAAGGCGTCGGCCTGGTCGTGCTGCACAATACGGTGGGGGCGGTCATCGGCAGTTTGCTGGCCGGCGTGATCCTGGTACCGATTCTCGGCATTCTCGACAGTTTCCGTCTGCTGGCCATCGCCAACATCTCCATCGGCATCTTCCTGTGCTACCTGTTCCAGAACAGTATCCGTGCCGCCTGGCGGATTCCTGCCCTTGCCGCCCTCGGCATCGCCATTTCCTACTACCCGGCCGATTGGGACGAAAAGTTGATGAACAGCGGGATTTACGTGTATGCCTCGAAGTATCGGCAGGCAGGGGGGATCGACAAGGTCCTGGCCGACGAGAAGGTTCTCGAGGTTATCGAAGGGCGCGACACCACGGTCGCCGTCCACGAAAACCTTAACGGCACCAGCCGCTTCTTCACGGTCAACGGTAAGACCGACGGCGGCACCGGGAGCGACATGGCCACCCAGCTCCTGGTCGGCCACCTGCCGATGCTGCTGCACCCGCAGCCGCAGGAGGTCATGGTTATCGGTCTGGGGACCGGTATCACCCTGCGCGGGCTGGCCGAGCACCCGGTGGAACGCATCGACTGCGTGGAGATCTCCCAGGAAGTGGTCGATGCCGCCAAATGGTTCGAGGAGGCCAACGGCGGTGCGCTCAAGCACCCGAAGCAGCGCCTTTACGTCAACGACGGCCGCAACATGCTGCTGGTCAACCCGCAGCAGTACGACGTGATCATCTCGGAACCGTCCAACCCCTGGCAGGCCGGCAACGCCAACCTCTTTACCAGCGACTTCTATGAACTCGCCAGTTCCCACCTCAAGCCGAAGGGGATTTTCTGCCAGTGGATCGGCCTGTACGACATCACGCCGGAGAACCTGCGCACCCTGTTCAACACCTTTCTGAAGGAATTCCCCAAGACCATGGTCTTCAAGGCCGGCACCGACCTGATCCTGGTCGGCGCCCATCATGAGCTGGCCTTCGACTACCAGAACCTGCGGCAACGACTGCAGCAGCCCGCCATCGCCGCGGCGCTCGAAACTGTCGCTCTTCGCTCGCCGGGCGACGTCCTCGCCGGCCACTATCTCTTTTCCGAACAGCCGCTGCTCTCCCTGACCGAGCATGCCGAGATCAACACCGATGACCGGCCGATCCTTGAATTCGCCGCACGCTTCAACCTCGGCGAGCATACCCTCGGCGAATTCCAGATGGCGAACATGCGCTTGCTGCTTGATGCCCAGAGCGCCGGCAAGATCTACCTCCCTCTGGTCAACCTCGGCAGCTCCCCCTTCGAGGTCGCCTCGGCCCTGCGCGACCTTGGCGAAGGCTACCTGCGCGCCGGACGCAGCACGGACGGAGAAAATCTGCTGCGCAAGGCGATGGAAATCGAGAGTCAGGCGAGCGGAATGGTCGGTGGTACGGGACGTGCCGTCGGCGGGTAAAAACGCGCGGCGTCAGCCGCGCAAATTATACTTGATAATGCACCACAGGGCGCGGATGCCGTCCCTCCAGCCGATCTTCTTCCCTTCCGCGTAGGTGCGGCCGGCATAGCTCACCCCCACCTCGAAGATCCGGCAGCGCAGGCGGGCCACCTTGGCGGTCAGCTCCGGCTCGACGCCGAAACGGTTCTCCTCGATGCTCAACCGCTGCGCCACCTCGCGGCGAAACACCTTGTAGCAGCACTCCATGTCGGTCAGGTTGAGGTTGGTCAGGGCGTTGCTCATAAGGGTCAATACCCGGTTGCCCAGCGAGTGCCAGAAGTACAGGACCCGGTGGGCCTCGCCGCCGGCAAAGCGCGAGCCGTAGACGACATCAGCCTTTCCTTCCAGGATTGGCGCCAGCAGGCGGGGATAATCGGCGGGGTCGTATTCGAGGTCGGCATCCTGAATCAACACGATGTCACCGTCGGCCTCGGCAAAACCGCGGCGCAGGGCCGAGCCTTTGCCGCCGTTCACCGGCTGCAGCACGATGCGAAATTCTGCTCCGGCGGGCGGAATCTCCAGCCACTCGTTGAGAATCTCGCGGGTGCCGTCGGTGGAGGCGTCGTCGACCAGCACCAGCTGTTTGTCGAGTCCCGGACACGGCACGGCCAGCACCCGGTCGACGATGGTGCGCAGGGTGGCGACTTCGTTATAGATGGGGATGATGATCGAGAGTTTCACCGAACCTCCTTGCGATGGCGGGCACCTTGTGATCAAAATTGATTAAATTGTAACAATAAAGTTATCCTTGAAAACTCGGAGCGTCAATTCGAATTTTCAAACATAAAGAAGTAAGTGCTGGGCAGCGAATCTATGAAGCCGGACCGCACTTACTCCCCCGCCCGAGTCTATCCCCGAATGATTACGCAAGTATTTTCCACATTGCAGCCAGGCTCCAGTCAAGGTCCAAGAGATTTGTTCATTCTCTACAAACATTATTCAGATCGTGACAATCTGCCGAACAATCCTATATGATTTCCCACAGTTCTTCCTGTGAGGTCCGGCAATGAAACAAATATTCCTCGGCCTAATCTTGGGGCTCATTTTTGTTTGCGGCTGTCAGAAAAGTGAGGAGGGCAGCCCGGCAACACCCCCACCTCAGCGCCAGATCCCGCCGGCAAAGGCGACCTCACCGCAGCCTGCTGCAGCACTCAATACCACCGCACTTTTGCGGAACCCAATCCAGCCGACCCTGGTCGAACTGCCGACCGCGGCGCTGCCGGTGTGGCGCGAGGCGCGCGGCAACAAGCCAGCCCTGGTGTTCCTCTCCCAGGATCCCTTCCTGGCGCCAATCCCTGAGCAAGTGCGTGCCGAAGCCCTCAATCTGGTGCAGGACGGCACCAAACAGGAGATGCTCACACGCGTCGCCACGCCGGCCGCCGATCCGCTGCTGCTCCCCTCCATGGCGCTGAGCGCCGCCCTCGAGGCCGGGTTCTTCTCGCGCGTCGTCTGGGTTCTGCCGAGCAAAGGGGGCATTGACGAACTGCAGCTCAAGACCTTCCAGGAACAGCTGCTGGGGCTCGGGGCGGTCGACCAGGCCGAAGCCGCCTCCTTCACCCAGACCGTTCCCGGCACCTTTGCCGGTACCGTCCGCGGCGTGCCGTTCCAAGCTGTACATCTTGATGCCCTGCCGGCCATCGAGGCTCCGATTGTCCTGCACCTCGACCTGAGCTACTTCCTCCCCCTTTACCAGGGGGAGATCAAGACCCCGCTCTACCCGCTGCTGGCCAAAACTCACCTGGCACTGCGCGACAAGCAGTGGCAGGCGGTTGCCGTCACCCTCTCGGCCTCCAACCTGAACGGCGTCATCCCGCTGGCATCGCGCTTCGTCGCCGCCGATGCCGCCCTCATCTATCGCGAACCGGGTGTGCTGGATGGTGCGATGCCTCCCGACTGGGATACCCGGGCGCGGGCGCTCTATCTGGAGAATTTCTTCAAGAAGGAGGAGGTGCGGGTACTCTACGAGGAGATGGAGCAGAGGCTGCCGAAGGACGCGTCGGTCAAGTACGCCCTCTACCAGGTGCTGCGTCAGTTCAAGGAGGGGGACAAGGCGCTGGTCAAGCTGCAAGAGGCGGTCAAGCTCGACAAGGTCTATGCCCTGGAATACCTGGCGCTGGCGGACGTTGCAAAAGAGCAGAATCTCCCCGCTCAGGTGCAGCGCATGCTGACACTGGCCAACGAGGCGTTTCCGGGCAACGTCTTCATGCAGCTGCGCATGGCCGGCTTCCTCAAGGCCAGCGGCCATGCCGAGATGGCCGAGAAACTGCTGGCCGACCTGCGCAAGCAGTCCTGGTCAGCGATTTACTACCCCGATATGGCTAAGCAGTTGGAGTGAGGGAAGCTGTAATTGCCCAAGCACCGGTGGATTCCGAAGCCTCACTGCAGGCGGGTTGCTGAAAGCGCCAAGGCCTGTTTCAGATTTAATCGGTGCCAGGCATGGAATTTGTGAATTTGTGGATTTGAAGTTTGTCAGCCCAGAGATTGACGCACTTCCACCAGCCTTTGTTTTAACGTCTCCTCTGAATGAACTTTTGCCGACAAGCGTTGCGCTGCGGAACTGAGGCTGGAGACGTCACGCTGCAGAAAATGACCCAATTCAACTAAGGTCAGTCCGGCTAGTTCCTGTACCAAACAGGCGGCAATGGCACGCGCCTCAGCCATTTGCCGTGACTTCCCTGGGGTAGCAAGTTGGTGTGCCTCCACGCCGTAGCTGTGACTGACCGCGGCAACAATATCGGCAACGGTCAGATTCACTTGACGTCGGCAGACAATGTCCGCTTGCAGCACTTGATCAACGAACCGCTCGTTACCGAGCAATCCTCGGTTTACTTCCCCACCCTCGTGGAATTCCTTGCGATAGCCCTCAGTCAAGCCTTCTGCGACAAACTGATGATAAGCATGTCGCGCCTTCGGTACATTTGTCCCGAACAATCCCAAGAGCCAGTCAGATGTCATCCAGTGGAGAACCTCCTGACCAAGCAGGCTGCGATGACCACTCCAGGGATAATCAGCAGGATCGTCAACCATCCCCGCCCGCACTGGGTTGAGATGGATGTAACGCACTAGCTCAAGCAGATAAGCATCAGCGTCTATCAAGATGGCTCGATAACGTCCTTGAAAAAGATGGCCAACCCGATCCTGGCGATGATTGATCCAGCGGGTGTAACGAAAGGTTAAGGCGTGCATGATACGATGTAACGGGACATCACTGACCTGAATCGCCAGATGCAGGTGGTTGGTCATCAGACAGAAGGCATGGACACGGCACCGGTGCCGCTCGGTCATTTCCTGCAGCAACAGATAGAAGCGGCAGCGATCATTGACGTCGAAGAAGATTGTTTGACGATCGTTGCCACGCAGGATGACGTGATAGAACGCGCCGGGGTAATGGATGCGGGGCTTTCGGGGCATAGGCTGAGAATAGCTCTTAATTCTCAAATTGCAAGCCAGGCACCGCTATTCCTTCGCGCTATTCCTTCGGAATCTGTACTAGGACTGCTTTTGCAAAGCCTTCATCAGCCACTGAATTTCGCTGAAAATTTTAGGACCAGGCATCAACGCATACGCAACTTTCTGCTCTTCAAGGGCGCGCGAGAAATACCCGAAATGCGCCAATGCCACACCGTAAACATGTCGAGCCGCAGCATTTCCTGGGTTTTTTGTCACGAACTCGTCAAATACGGTCAGAATCTCTCGCTCGAGCAGAACCGGATCAGAACGGCCTTGCGTTGCCGCGAGATAGATTTCTGCGGCTCGTTCGTAATCCCCCACCGCGCCAAGAGATGCCGCCAGATAGATACGGGTTCTTCGCAATTCAGGAATGTGTTTGGACACTAAACTTAACTTTTCGACCGCCTTATCCCACCGACCGTTTTCCACACATGCGCGCCCAACGAGAAAAGCGGCGTCAATTTCTCCGAAATAGCGTGAAATGAGCCTCTCATAGTCATCGATCCCGGAGATTGCCGCAAGTTGGGCCAAAACAAAGGGGTCCCCAGGGGACTTCACTGCAGCTTGTTCAAGAAATTGAATGGATTGAGAGAGATTGCCGCGTAGAGCCGCTACACGAGCCAGATAATAGAGCGGCTGAGAGGATTGAAGAAAGGATCGGTCGAGACGTCTATCGGCCTTGACCAATTCATCAAACACGCCCTCAGCTTCATCGATCCTGCTGGAGTGCAGCAACATCACGCCATAATCGAACGCTGCTGAGAATGAGGGGCTGCGCTCTTTTTCCATTACCTTCAAAGCTTCGGCAACTGGCCCGCCTGGGCCGTAGGTAAGCCAGGCCGGGCGAGAGTAATCGATCAGCCAAGGGGCCGCCGCTAAGGAGCGGGCTGCATGGTTCGCCGCATCTTGAGGATGACCGGCGTCTCTCTTCCGAACCGCCTCCATCCAGTGGCGATCAGAGAGTTCGTAGCGCTCCCACAGATACAGATCGTCCCGCATGATATCGAGCGGCACATAAAGGCCCAACGCCAACAACAGAACGGCCGGAAGGAGGAGCAGCCCCCCTCTGGCCCTCTCCCACAACCATAGGCCGCCAACGCAGGCAAAAAAAACGAAGAAGGGAAGAAGAACGACCCGCTGCCGGTCAGAAACGTACATGGCGAGCATGAGGAACGCCTGAAGGAGAAAAATCGCATAACAGAGAAAATAATGACGTCTCTGCCGCCATGCCGCTGCGAGTCCGACCAGAGCCATGGCTGAAACCAAAGCAAAAGGGAAAAACGGGACGAGCTTCTGTTGCAACGCCGCATCGTAAAGGTAGGCGACCGGGAGATCAAAGCGTCGAAAGTCATGGAACAGGAAATAGGCCTTGGTGGCCAGCAACTGGAGAAAATGCAGAGGATTGTCAAGGATGAAATTCACCGCCCGACCAGCCCACCAGGCATTGACCTCGGCAGCCGAAAGCTGGGCACCGCTGCTGCGGCGGGCGATTAAGCGATAGGTCACATGCGGGTTGTCGGGCTGGCCGGGGATCTCCTGCTTCAACTCCCCAACCAGCGGGGGATAAGCCGCGCTCTGCCCACTGGAGAGCGGGTTGTTCCCTTCGAAAAAGACGTAGCCAGGGTTCATCACCATCGGCGAAGGGGTTCCCAATTGGGCATAATTTCTCGCCGTCAGCAGCAAGATCGCGACCAGGGCTGGGGCAAGGAAGACGCCGGCAGATTTGAGCCATTTTGCCGGACCCTCCTGCACTCTGAAAAAAAGCGGCACGACGAGGAGAAGCGGAAGGAAGTTCGGTCTGACCAGCAAACACAGGGCGAAAAAGATCCCGGAGGCAAGAGTGTAGCCACGTTTGGGCTGGAGACAGCAATAGACGAAGCCTAGGAGAAAGAAGAGCAGGAAGGCTTCCGGCTCAAGGATGGCCGCGTATTCGACGACACTGCGGTTCAGAGCGAAGACCATTGCTCCCGCCGTAGCCAGCCCGAGAGGGAAATAGCGGGCCAGAACCAGCAATAGCAGGGCCGCCGAGAGCGCGACGAGCAGAATCTGCAGCCCCTGGATAAGGGCCTCGCCGCCAGGCAGGATGGAATTCTGCAGCAGATGAAGGTAGAAATAAAGCGGGCTCAGGTCGAACAGCCGCTCCGCCGGTAGTGCGTTCTCCAGGTATTGTCGGGCGGACTGTGTGTATTTGAAGAACTGGCGGTCAGCAGGAAACAAGGTCATAGCCAGCAGGCCATGCACCAACAACGTCATGAGGACCACGCCTGTCGCGAACTGTGTCTTGCGGTCAAGGCTTCTCAACATGAGCACTCACTTCGCCTCCGATTTCGCAGCCAACACCTTCCCGACTAACAGCAGTAAGACCGGCAGCATCGGAAGCATGACCCTGTCGAAGGTGACGCCGACATGCATGGAGATGTCCCGCCAGGGGGAGACCAGGTAGACGAACAATACCCCAAGAGGATAGCCGAGACCGAGGAGACACGGGAGGACGAAGCAGGGGCGGCGCAAACGTCTCCAGCCTGCCAAGAAAGGCAGCACGAAGGGCAGCATCCACGTAAGATGCCACCGGTGAAGATCCGTCGCCTCTGCCACTGCCGTCTTGAGAATGACCCCCAGCCGTCCGACACCCTGCCGCAGAGAGTCGGGGTGCAGGCGTTGCAGGTAGTTTTCATCCGATACTGGGGGGATTTTGGACAGATGCCAGAACCAGACGGCCGAGGCGACAAGGAAGATGGTCACCGGCAGCCCAACAGCCGCTGGCATCGAAGCGAATTCCCTCTCCAGCAGCAACCCCACGACTAGTCCCACCAGAAGGCACAGCGCGAGAAGCAGCCCCTCGTTCTTGGTCATCGCCAGACAGTAGAGAAAGAATCCCGCCGTCATCAATTCCCGATATGCGCGTTCTTCCAGCCAGCGAAGCAGACTCCCTAGGGCGAGCAGCAGAAAGAAACAAAGGGCCACTTCGACGGAGGAGCCAAAGACGGCCTGAAGCCAGACGCCGGAGCACGCCAGGGTCAGACAGAGCACCAGCGCTTCGATCCGCGATGACGCAGGGCGTAAGAGCCGGTAAAACTGCCAGATCGCTAGCGCGCTGAAGAGACACGACAGCAGTTGATAATGTATCTCTTGAAACTCCCCCTGGTGCCAAGCCATGAAGGCTCCCAACCACGGCAACAGCAACGGATAGCGCGGGTGAATGTGCAGCCGGTAGGGGTCGCGAAAAACCTCGCTGGCCAGGGTCGGCTCCGATGCGAGGAGCTTCGCCTTCAAGGCCCACAAGATACGCGTATCCCAGTCGAGCAACGGCAGCGCCAGGCTCAATGCTGCGGAGCCCAGCAATACGGCAAGCAGCGTAAAAAAGAGCAGGTACTCGACGGGTCGCCACGGAGACACCAAGCCGCCTCCTCCAGCCGCCCCTCCCCTCTTCGCTCTGCATTGAGCGATTAAAAGGACAGTAAGGGGCAGATAGAACCAGACGACGCCGCCCGTTTTAGGTAGCCCAATCCAGAGAAACAGCAGATACAAAGAACCCGCCCCCAGCCCAAAAGCCGTCGGCACTTCGACAACAAGCTGCCGCCATGAGGCTGTAGGACGCGATAGCGAAAGGATGAGCACTCCTGTCATCCAGACCGGGAGGACGGCCAGCACCCCGCTCACCGGCCACCCCTTTCCCCGTCAACATAAACCAGCTCTCCGCCGGCCCTCATATTGCCCGGATAACAATAAAGGTGCCAAGTCACCCGGAACTCTTCGGGACGGAGCCTGGGATAAGGTGAAGCAGGCAGGTCCATGTAGACAGCATTAGTTTCCGGTTCGGTTTGTGTCTGCCAGATTTTACGTGGATGCAGATAATACGGGATCAGGGCGGGGTCGATGCCGGAGAAAAGCAGAATGGAGCCAGCGGGAGGGACGGCCTTCTTCACTTTTGCCACCACTGGCCGCAACTCCCCCAGGAGCATCCCTTCACGGGCATCCACAGGGGCGGTTTGCCACTGCTGCAGAAAACGCAGTCTCTCCCAAAAGACGACACCGCCGCTGAGCAGTGCTGCGGAAAGAAGACCCAAGCAAAGGAACTGGCGCATCCGCATGAAGAAATACCTGGAAAGTCAGTGTGAACAAGAAGACCTTACAGACCTTGGCGAATCATGACAAAGTCCATATAATGGGTCAATCTTAATTCATGTCTTATGGAGGACCCGTGAGAAAACTCCTATGCTTTTTGGTGCTTTGCCTCGTTTCGACGCCCAGCTGCCGGGAACGAACGGAAAAGCCTCCGGCGTCGCCTGAAAAACCAGTCACAGTGCAACGGACATTCGCCCCCGCTCCACCCGCCAAGGCACTACTCCAGGAACCGATCACGCCGGTGCTGGTCGAGACTCCGGCCTTGGCATTGCCTGCCTGGAGGGAATGCCGCTCAGCGCAACCGACGCTGGTTCTGCTCGCCGGCAACCCTTTCCTCCAGAGCCTGCCCGACCATTTGCGGCAGGAAGCCCTGGCCTTGGTCGACGATGCCGAACTGGATGAGTTGAAATTACGGGCCACCGGCCTCGCCGCCGACCCCTTGCTGCTGCCGCCCATGACGGTGCGCGCCAGTCTGGAGGCCGGGTTTTTCTCCAGAGTCGTGTGGGTTTTCCCCTCCCGATCGGAGAAGGGAACTCTCAATCTCGACGTCTTCAAGCGTCAGATGCTGGACTCCGGCAGCCTCACGGAAAAGGAATCCGACACCCTGTCCCTGCGGGACGGGGCCTTCAGCCTCGAGGTGGCAGGACGTCCCCTGCTGGCCGTCCATCCCGAAGCCCTACCGAAGCTGGAAGGCCCCATCGTCCTGCACATCGATCTTTCATTTTTTCAGCCCTTCTATAAAGGTGAGGTCAAGACCCCCCTTTATTCCCTGCTCTCTAAAGTATTGGGCGGCTTGCAGACCACTGGCTGGAAGACCCTCTCCGTCTCCATCTCCTTCTCCAATCTCGAAGGAGGAATCCCTCTCGGCTCGCGCTTTGTCGGACGCGATCTCGGTGAGGTTTTTGCCCGCCCGTCGCTGCTGGGCGAAGATCTGCCGCTGCACTGGCAGCAACGCGCCAACGCCCTCTACCTGGAGAACTTCTTCAAAAAGGAAGAAGTGCGGCAAATCTATCGGCAGATGGAGACCGAGAAGCCTAAGGACGCCTCGGTCAAATACGCCCTTTACGACGTCGCCCGTCAGTTCAAGGAGGGAGACAAGGCCATGGCGTACCTGCGCCAGGCTGCGGGTCTTGACCCTATTTATTCCTTGGAATACCTGCGCCTGGCCGATCTCGCCCTGGAAAAGCAGCTCCCCGACAGGGCAATCATGATGCTGGAAATGGCCCGTGCCGCGATGCCCGAGAACCCCTTCATCTCACTGGATTTGGCCCGCACCGCCCTCAACAGCGGCCGCCCAGACCTCGCCGGGGAGGTGTTGCCGCAACTGGCCGGACTGCCCTGGTCGCAGGTTTACTACCCCGACACTGAAAACGATGTGAAGAGGCTGTTGCAGATGGCGCAAACCGTCTCGAAGTAGTCGAGGATTTCCGCTCACACACCCATAACAACTCCTCAGAGCGTCACGACTAACTCGAAATGGTGGGGAAGAAGTTTATCGGCTGGCCATAGCCGCAAGGGTTCGCTGAAAGTCTGGCAACGAGCGTACGAGCGCAGGGGGCGCGTTAATTGTCGGGTGTCTGTCGCAGCATCTCCGCATGTTTTCGGCTGAGCCTCTTTGCATGGCTGGCTTCGGACGAGATGGCGAGACTTGCCCTGGTTGAAACCGACGCATTTTGCATGGGGTGAAACTGAATACCCCCACGCTTCGGGCCGCAATGAACACGCGGGCCGGGATCACTCCCGGCCCGCGTGGCTTTTCTCACGGCCTTTTCTTCCCTAGCAGGGATGCAAGCCGATTCTTCCTGCCAACGGTGGCTTCCTGTAGCACCTTACTGATTCGCCGTTGTCCACGGGGAGACCAGGTTCCAGCCGCCCCACGACGGTCTGACGGTGATGCTTGTCCCGGCGGCGGCGGTCGTGATCCCGCCTTCCGCCACCGTGATCTGGTTGTTGGCCAGAGCGAGGATCGTGTAGATGCGGCTGTTGGCGGCGCTCCCCGCGACACGGATGCGGGCGCCGAGACGGAAGCCGTTGGCGGCGGTGAAGCCCGAACCGCTGTCGCCGATCAGGTTGGGCGCGGTGAAGCTGATGGTGGTGGCGGTGCGCCCGGCGAAATCCTGGTAGCGATGGCAGTTCTGCGCCGAGTTGTAGTAGGCGCTCTTCTTGTTCAGGTCGTTGTTGGTCGCCGCCGTATAGGCCGCCTGGCTCGACTTGTCGTCGTCCCAGGTGTTGTGCTGCACGTCGAGGCAGTTGCTGATCAGCAGCTTGGGCAGCCGCGAGGCGTGCGGGTTGTGGCACTTGGAGCAGCTGAACTGGTGATACATGGTGTCGGTGGCGCCGGCGTCGACGGTGGCCCCCCAGTCGTACTGCATATAGGAGTATCCTTTGGCCGCCGGGTCGGTGCTGGGCGTGTAGGAGCCGTTATAGTTGGTGCTGTCGGCGCCGCGGTAGCCGTAGCCGCGGACGTAGGTGCCCCCCTGGCTCATGTAGCCCATGTCGGGCACCTGCGTGGTCTTGTCGGTCGTGCCGCTCTGGGTCGCCACGTAGGCCGGGCGGCCGCTGATGCTGCTCGTGCCCTGGTCGAAGATGTTGCTCGACTGGGTGAAGGTGCCGCCGATGGCCGAGTTGCTGTGGCCGTTGTAGTTGGTGACCATCCAGAGGTTCTCGCCCGACGTCTGGTCCATGCCGTCCACATCGAGATGGCAGAGCGAGCAGAGACCGGCCGAATTCTCCAGCGTCCACCCCGTGGTCGGGTAAGAGGCGGCAGTGGAGGTGCCGGGGATGACGTTGTTCTGGTCGATGTAGTAGCCGCCCGTCTGCGTGTAGAGGGTGCCGCCGCGGGGCACCGCGCCGTACCCGTAGGTGAGGGCGGTGTTGGGGCGCTGGGCGGTGTAGGTGGTGCCGGTCAGCGGCGGGCCGTCCTCGGCGTAGGGATTCCCCTTCCAGGAACCGCGCAGGTAGGGAGTCCCGTTCGGGCTGAGCGGAGGGCCGTCGCCCGGCGCCTTGTTCATGTTGTGCACGTCGTGGCAGTTGGAGCAGCGGATGTCGGCCACGGCGTCCAGGGTCTCGTTGTAACGCCGGTTGGTGGCGTCGTAGGTGACGGCGCTGGTGCCGCCGGCGTTGGTCGAGTGCGTCGACTGGATCTTCCCTTTCTTCACGGTCTGGAAGGCGGTCGTACCCGACTGCCAGTAGGCGCCGGTGCCGACCCCGATCCAGTTGAGGGTGGCGGTACCGAAGTTGATGTCGGTAAAGAGGCCGCCGTAGTTGTAGGTGCTGTTGCCGGTGGCGGCGTCGGTGTTGGTCCCCCACTCGGAGATCTTCGGCGTCTGGGCGTTGTGACAGGCCCAGCAGACCTCTGCCTCGGTGGTGTACGGCCCCCGGCTGTTGATGGTCTTGAGCAGGTGGATGCCGCCGGAGCGGTAGGCGATGCCGACCAGCGGGTTGTTGGGGATCATGATCGAGTTGGGATCCTGCACCGTCCCCTGCGGGTGACCGGAGGGGTGGCACCGGGTGCAGTTGCCGGTGCCGGCCGTGGAGTAGCCGCCCGCCGGGTCGGTCACGTGGCTCGGGGTCGTGCCGCTGAAGCCGTGGCACTGGACGCAGTCGACGGTCGCGGCCGTATGCCATTCCGGCGGAGTTACGTTGTTGCCGTGACAATTGTCAACCGAAGTGCCGCCGCAGGTGCCACCACCGTTGGGGCCAAGAGTCACGGTATCCCACTGGGCACTGAGGCCGGTGACGTTGTAATCGTAGGCGACGTCGACGGTGCCGTCGGCATGGATGCTGTTGTTGTGGCAGAGCTTGCAGTTATCTCCCTTCGCCAGGCGGAAGGAGGAGTTGAGGTGCTTGAGATGCGCGCCGGTGTACTTGCCGGTGGAATTGCCGTGGTTGTCGAGCGGCGGCGCGGCCTTGATCTGGTCGGGGACGACGCTGTTGTTGTCGAGGGTAGCGTCGAATTCCCGGGCATAGGGGTCAGTGGTGCGGCTCCCCGTACCATGGCAGGCGCTGCAAGCCAAGGCTGGCGTGGCGGTCGCCCAATCCGGCGTGGCGGGGCCGTGACAGCCGGTGGCGCCGGCGGCGTTGAAGTTGAAGCACCGGCCGTTATCGGTCTGGTCGCCGCCGGTGTTGACGAAGCCGCCGCCGCCGGCCGGGTTCGAGTCATTGATGCCGTTGTCGTCGTAGATGACCGTGCCGCCCGCCGTGCCGTCGATGGTGTAGTAGAGGCGGGTGACGTCCTGGAGCCCCTTCTTGGGATCCGTCGTCTTCCAGCCGACCTTGAGATCGCCGTCCTGGTGGTCGGTCTTGAAGTTCTGCGCCCCGAGCACCGGGTCGTTGCCATGGCAGTTGGCGCAGTCATTCATCGTGTAGCCATGGACAGCATGCTTGCCGGCGGTGGCCGTCTCGTCGGGCGGCGTGGAGTGGCAGATGCCGCACTTGCCCCCGGACTGGGCACTGGCCACGTTGGAGAGTACCGACCAGTTGCCGGCCACGTCGCCGACCTTCATGGCGAAGTAGTAGGTCGATTCCGGATTGGGGACGAACGCCTCGTACCCTTCAATCGAACCGGTGAAGTTCGGGAACGGCTCGTTGGTCAGCGTAGAGGCCGAGCTCCAGTTGCTGTCGTTGATGGTCGCGGTGCTGTAGCGGATATCGTAGACGGTGGCACGGGTGCCGTGGTTGAAGCCGTCGTTGCCGACCGCCTTCCAGCTCAGATAGACCGATCCCTGCTTCGGCCGGGTCTCGGCCTTGAGGTCGTCGGCGGTGCCGGCGGCCGAACCGATGGCCGCCGGGGCCCAGACGTCGACCGTGTTGTCGACGGTGAAGGGGCTGGAGACGGCCACGCTGTGGTTCTCGTTGTTGGCGTTGCTGCTGTTGATGATCATGTCCCCTTCGCGGTAACCGTCGCCGGCCAGAACCTTGAACACGACGTTGGTCTGGTTGCCGGTGATGCCGTCGCCGACGGGGTCCCAGTCGACGCTGTTGGTGGTGAGGTTGCGACCGACGACGTAGGGATAGGTGCTGCCGCCGTTGAGGGAGGCGAAGACGTCGTAGTGGACGGTCTGACCGGCGTTGACGGGGTCGGCGGCATTCCAGGTGAGACGGAAGACTCGACCGCCGACGAAGGTGCTCGTCACCTGCGACTGGCTCAAGCTTGCGAGACCGGTCGGCAGGTCGTTGGAGGGCTGCTCGTTGAAGAGGAGGATGCCCCCCTTGCGGGCGTCGCTGCCGTAGGTGAGGGTCACCGCATAGGCGGAGAGGGTCGTGTTCTTCAGCACGAAGGCCGGCTTGCTCCCCGCCGGAACCGCTCCCTTGAAGGAGCTGAGCGGGAACTTGATCACGCGGAGCGGCGCCCGCCGCGAGATGGTCAGGGTCTTGGCCGTGCCGAGCGCGGTGAATGCCTTCGATGCGTTAACATAGCCGAACTGGTAGGTCAGGGTAGTGGCGCCGGTGGTGTTGCCCGTGACCTGGATCTGGTAGCTCACCCCCCAGACGTTGGTCTTGGCGGCATAGGTCGTCGTCGGGCTCCAGACGACGACGGCGTTCTGAGCCAGGCTGAAGGTGGTCGGCGCGGTGCCCGGATAGGAGGCGCCGAGAGCGGCATCCGAGGCGGAGGTCGAACCGCCCGGCAGGCCGGTCCAGCCGGTGGAGGCCGTCGGGATCGTGGCGCTGGTCTTCAGCGTCTGCAGCGTGATCGCCTGGTAGGCCGTCGACCTGGCCATCGCCATCAGCTCGGCGCGGTTGCTGTCGATGTTGCCGGACTGATCCTTGGCGCGGACCAGGAAGTTGTAGACCACGCCGACGGGCAGGTTGGGGACGTCGTAGTTGAGGGCGGTGGTCTGCGCCGACTTGATGCGGTACTCGTTGGTGCCGCCGGTGCCGCAGGTGATCAGGGTCGGCGGGGTGGTCGACTTGTTGAAGCAGGCATCGGTGCCGATCGATGCCGGCATTGCGCCGTTCTTGCTGAAGTGGGTGCGCAGGGAGTATTCGCTCCACAACACCAGATAGTCGAGCGGTGTGGTCAGGCTGTGGCTGTGGTCGCTGGCCGCATCCCACGAGACGTTGACGCTGTTGGTATCGGGCGTCGGAGTGAGATCGAGGCTGTAGTCGTTGGCGCTGACTGCGTTGATCCCCCAGAAGGACGGGGCTAGGTTGTCGGCCTGGGCCGTGCCGCTGGCAACGTTGGAGATACTCGAGGAGACATTGCCGGCCTCGTCGTAGGTTTTGAGTGCGAAGGTGTAGTTCTGGCCCGGCGTCAGCCCGTTGATGATGACCTTTTGCAATTTGCTGCCGCGATCGACGGTCGGCACCCTGGCCTCGGGTGAGGAGGCGAAATTGCCCGATGAAATAGTGCCATCGGAAGCCAGGCGGTAGCGGAGATCGTAGCGATGGGCGGTTCCGTCGACGCCGTTGTCGTCGCCGACGGCGGTCCAGGTCAGTTCAACCGTCCCCGGTTCGGGCTTGGTCCTCGAACCGTTGGGGGTCGCAAGCAGGGTGCTGACGTTCCCCGGAGGCACCGTGTCGCCGTACCAGCCCGGCGTATAGGGAGCATTGGCGTGGCAGGCGATGTTGGAGCAGGTCTTGTCGGTCGAAGTCGCCCGGAAATAGCCGCCATAGGGCGCTGAGTTGTCGTCGACACCGCCGATGATCTTCTTGAACTTGTAAGTGACATTAACGTCGGGCTCGCTGTTGTTGTCGGAGTCGGTGTTGTTGACGTCAACTCTGGAGGTCGGAGCCGCATCGGTAGAGTGACCGCTGCCACCAGGGCTGGGATGACAGTAGGCGCAGATCGCCTTCTGCTTGTCGCTCGACTTCAGGGTCGGGTTATTGGTCGTATTGTCCCTAAGCAGACCATCTGTCGTGCTCGCGGTCAGTTCCTCGTTATAGCGCTTTTTAGCGATGGCAGCGATGTGCGCGGTGTGATTCGCCGCCGCCGTGGCGTTGTCGTCGGCGTAGGCATACTGCGCCTTGTTCACCGTGCCGTCAGGCCAGTATTGGCCGACGCCAACGGTGGTATTGCCGTGACAGCCGTTGCAGCCGGCATCGATGATGTCACCGCTAAGCAACTGGACGGTCGCCCACCGCGAGGTGGTGCTAGTGAAGGAGTGCTGGCCGGCGGCGGTGCCATCGAAGGCATTGTGGCAGCCAGCGGCGCAGCCCGAGAGGCCGGCGTCACCGCCGGTGCCGCGGGCGAAGCTGGTGGCGTTGCTGTTCATGGTGATCTGGCCGTTGCCGTGGTTGCCGCCCCAGGTCAGGCTGCTGTAGGCGGACGACTCGAGGGCATGGCAATCCTTGCACTTGTAATTGGTGCCGGTCGGGTGACTGTTGGTCGGTCCACTATCGGTGCGGTGCGTGACGCCGGTGTTCCAGGTGCGCAGCCAATCGCCGTGGCAGCCGGCGCACTCGTTACCGTTGCTGGCGGTGGAGTTTTCATGCCACTTGCGCTGCCAGGCGCCGGCATCCTTATGGCAGCCAGTGATGGTAGCGCCGCAGGTCGGCGTGGTGCCGTCGGTGTAGCCGACACCAGCGGCGAAGTTGATGATGGTGTTGCCCGCAGCAGCTGGGGTGGAGCTAAAAACGCCATTCACGTGGTCGGAAGCAAGCACCGTCGGCTGGGCGGTATGACAGGTCGAGCAATAGGCGGTGCTGGCGCCGCTGTTATATGTGAAACTGCTGCTGTGCTGCTTGCTGGTGATCTGCGGGGTCACGTCATGCAGGCCGCTAGTCGGGTTATTCCCAGCCCCACCGACGGTATGGCAGTCGATGCAGCCGGTGGTGCTGGTGTTGATAGTGCCGTTCCACGCCGGAGTCTGCTTGTCGACGTGGCAGTAGACGTTGGTGCAGGTACCGGTCGGAGTGGTGCGATCGAAGGTGAAGCTGCCGTCACTGTAGGCGGCGACGGTACCGGAACCGTAGGTCTGCTCCAGCGAGCCGGTCACGAGGAAGTTGAGGGTGACCGTGCCGTTGATGTGCTGGTAGTTGGTGCCGTTGTTGGGGTGACACTGGGTACAGGCGTAGCCCTTCGTCACCACATGCTTCTGATGCCCTTCACGGGCGGTGGCGACGGTATTGGGTCCGTGGCACAGGGTGGTGCAGTTGGCCGCCGTCGTCCCTTCCCAGGCATCCGCGGCGACGATTGGCGTCGTCACCAGATTGTGGCAGACGAGGTTGGAGCAGCTCCGGCTCGCCGATGCGTAGGCACCCGATCCGGCATCGACGGCGTCGTTGTTGCTGCCGATGAACTTGCGGAAGGCACCGGCGCCGGCGACATCAACGCGTTGGTCGCCGCTATCGCTGTTGTGGCCGCCGGCACCGGGGTTGGGGTGACAGAAGGCGCAGGCCGCCTTCTGGTTGGCGTCGTTGGCCTTCAGCTGGGTCAGGGTCATCCCCCACTTGTACTGGGCGATCGTCGCCAAGTGGGTGTCGTGGCGGGACGCGGAGTTGGCGTTATCGTCGACATAGGTCGGGGTGCCGCCGCTGCCGTTGGGCCAGTATTGCCCCGTTCCGGTGACGCCGTGGCAGCCATCGCAGGAGCCACCGCCGTAATCGCCGTAGTTGGGTGTCAAGCCGCTGTCGCTCATCACCCAGGTGGCGCTGTGGCAGGCTGCGGCACAGCCCCAGGTTGACGCATTGTAGCCAGCGCCGGTCGACGGGGACGGCCCGTTCATGGTGATGCGGCCGTCGCCATGACCCGGCGTGGCACCGGCGGTCTTGTTCTGCCAGGCGGTAAGGTAGCCGGCCTTGCCCCAGCCGTGACAGATCTGACAGTCGGGGTGCATGCCGGCAAAACCCATGGCGTCGCCACCGGCACCACCGGTGTTGAGGGCAGAGGGATCACTGTGGTCGGTTGTCCCGGCCGGAGCCGGATTGTCCCAGCGCCATCCGGTCGTGAATGTCCCGTGGCAGTTGGCACATTCGGTAGCGCCGTCGT
Organism: uncultured Geobacteraceae bacterium; assembly: GCA_964603155.1. Taxonomy (GTDB): domain Bacteria; phylum Desulfobacterota; class Desulfuromonadia; order Desulfuromonadales; family BM103; genus VAUL01. The sequence continues at coordinate 22,543 of CAZRTZ010000016.1, forward strand.
TGGCACTGGCCGTGGTGCTCCAGCGCCGTTTCCAGGTGCCGCCGTCGGCATGGCAGTTCGTGGTGTTGTCAACGCCGGTGCCGAAGCAGGTGCCGGTGTTGGCAACGGCATCGGTGTAGGCGGCAAAGAGACCGCGGTCGTTGTTGGACGCGCCGTCAGCCACAGCAGCACCGTTGATGTGTGTGCCGCCAACCATCGTGCTGACAATGCCGGTGTGGCAAGAGTTGCAGGTGCCGCTGACCGAGAAACTGTCATCGTGTTTCACGCCCGAGACGGTCGGCGTAACGTTGTGCAGACCGGTGTTGGGGTGGATGTTGTTATTCGGCAGATCGTTGGCGCCACCGACGGTGTGGCAGACGACGCAGCCGGCGCCGGTGGTAGCGTCGTACCAGCCGTAGGAGTTGTCGACGGTCAGCTTGTTGTTGTGGCAGTTGACCCCGGCGCAGGTGTCGTTGCCGCCCGCGCCATGCTGGTTGCTGGAATAGGTGGCACCGGCGTCGGCCGCCTTGTTCCAGAGGTTGGCGATAACCACCTCGACCGGCAGGGTCTCGTTGTGGTGACCAGAGAAACCCGCCGGAGCGGTGTGACAGTACTCACAGAGATTCTTCTGCTTGGTGTCGGAGGTAAGAGCCGGATTCTGTGCCGTGTTGTTGGTCAACAACTGAGCAACGGTTTCCCCATAGACCTTCGTTGCCAGGCGCATCATATGAATTTCATGACGCCCCGCATGGTTGCGGGCGTTGGCGTCGCCGTTGGGGGCAACCGGCCAGTAACGGCCGCTGCCGCCGACGCCGTGGCAGGAGTTGCACTGCGAAATCGGGTGATAGCTGCCGTCAACGCCGGCTTTGGCGAACGCGGTCGACTTGGTTAAGGTGAAGGTCCCCGCGACAAGCGGGTCCCCCGCCACATGGCACGCCGCACAGTAGACCTGGGTCGTGGTGTCGTTGACGTCGGTATCCCCGGCAGCCGGAGCGTCGTTCATCGTCAGGCTGCCATTCTCATGGTTGCTCAGTGATGGGAAGCTGTGGCAGTCCTCGCAGGCGCTGGCATCGCCCAGCGTCCGACTGTTGTGCGTCTCGCCGCGCACCGAATTGCGCCCGCCATAGGTCAAATAGTGGCTGGTATTTTCGTTCCAGCCGCCGCCCTGATTGCCGTTGAGGTTGGAGTACTGACCGTGACAGGCCTTGCAGCGAGCCGAGCCCGGCACCGTCGCCGTGGAATCCGCCTCCGTCGTCCAGAGACGCTTCCACACGCCGTTGTCACGGTGGCAGCTGACGGCGAAGTCGAGGCTGCCGGCGCCGCTGGCGCCGTTGTCGAAGCAGCTCCCCATGTTCGGCCCGCCGGCGTCGTTATAGACCAGCCCACTGCGATTGAGGAATCGGCTCTCTGTGTTATTGGCCTGGTCGGCCTGCCAGGTGCCGTTGGCGTGGGTCGCGGGCTTGGTGCTGTTGTGGCAGGCGGCACAACCACCGCTGATGGTGCTGTCGTGCTTCTGCACCCCGGCCTGCGTCATGTTGTGGAGGCCTGATTTCGGGTCGGCGGTGGCGCTGCCGGCCGGGTCGTGACAGTTGGTGCAGGTGATGCCGGTGGTGTTCCAGGCCGGGGTGGTCTTGGTGTTGTGGCAACCGAGCGCGACACCGGCGCCGGCGCAGGTCGGATTGCCCGGATCCGGATCGGAACCGCTGCCGTAGGTGGTCGCCTTGACGTCGGCCTCGTCTTGCAGCGCCGCGGCACGGCTTTGGATCTTCTGGATGTCCGTCCCGGTGGGGATCGAGATATGTGTGGTGTTTACCGGTACGTCGTGGCAGGCCGCGCACTGTTTGTTCTTCGCGAAGTGGGCGTTGTGGCTGCCCTGAAGAGCCTTCGTCCCGGCGGCGATGTTGTTGGCGCTGCCGGTGACGGTCGCCTCGTAGTAGTGGCAGGCGTTGCAGTTGAGACCGTTGGCATCGTTCCAAGCCCCATCGGCCGCCGAGGAGAGGTGGCAGGCATTTGCACAGGAGAAGTTGGTCTGGTTGTAGCCGACCGAAGCGGTCAGCACGTTCTTCTGATTAGCATCGCCCTTGTTATGGTTGCCGCGGGCGCCGCCGGCCGCCTGGTCTGCCCCGGTGTCGTAGGTATATTGATCGGCGCCGGTATGGCACCAGGCGCAGTCGGAGCGGTCTTCCGTCAGCAGGTTCGTCGCCGTGCGCGCATGCTTGTTGCTGCCATCACCATGAGCGCCGGTATTCGGCGGGAAGTCATGGCAGCTGTCGCAGGCGTTACCGCCGCCGGACTTGAAGGCGTTAGTCGCGTCGGTATGCGGGGCGTGGCAGCTTGTGAAGCAGTCTTCGCCCATGTGATGACCGGTCGGCGCCTGACTGTCGGTGTTGTCACGGTTGTTATGAGAAGTACCGGCCGCTGCAGTGTGGCAGGTGGCGCACAGATCATCAGAGTTGGCTTCACCGGCCGAACCGGCGGTGCCATCATCTTCGTCGAAGGAGTTATCCCCGGAGAAGGCGGAGAAGGTGACCGTGCCTCCATACTCACCGGTTCCCGAAGTGTCCTTGGTGTTCTGGGCGGTCTGACTGCTGTGAATCATCTGGATGTTGTTGACGTTATCGGAGCCGTGCACGTTGTGGCAGGCGACGCAGGCCTTGCCCATGTGCGAATTGATGCCGTTACGGGCGGCACTGCCGCCGGCACCGTGGCAGCTGGTGGTGCAGGTGGCGGCGCTGGCCTTGAGCCCGGTGGCGTTGCCGGTGGTGCCGTCAATGTGGTTGGTGATCGTGGTTTCATGGCAGTCGGTGCACAGCTTGTTGGCCGCAGGGTTGCTCGTCACCGGGTAGGCGCCTGAGGCGGTCGGGCGATTGTGTCCGCGGGTCTTGGCCGACTCCTTGTTGGGGGCGCCCTTGGTTTTAACGGTACCGCTTACACTGCCGGCATGGCAGCCGATGCAGTAATTGTTATCCATCGGCTGGCCCCAGGCCGGTACGGTCTCGCCGGCCTCCCAGCCATGGCAGCCGTTGCAGGCGTTGGCCACGATGGTGAAGGCGCCGTCGACGTGGCCGGTGTGGGTGCCGGCGGTGGCATTGGTGCCGTGGCAGTCGACGCAGGTAACCGCCGAAGGCAGGGTGATGGCCAGGTGCTTGGCATGGGGCGCGCTCAGCGCGGCACCGGCGCCGGTGGGGGTCGTGCCACTGTAGTACTGGTGGCAGGTGCCGCAGGCACCCGAGGCGGCCGTATCCCAGTCGGCAGCGTAGTAGCTGCCCTTGCCGTTGGAGTGGCAGTAGACCGCCGTGCAGGTCCCGAGTGCACCGCCATTATACTGCTGAGTGGATGTCAACAGGCCGGCTCCCAGATTATAAGTCGTATCAAAAACTACCTCGACACTGCCGTTGACGTGCTTCCCGCCGCTGTTGACAAGCCGCGCTCCGGTCTGCAACGCAGTATTGGTTGCCGCCGTCTGGCTGTGACAGGCCTTGCAGGAGTAGGTCTTGGCAAAGGTCCCGGTACCGAGATGTTTCTGGTGGCTGGCGGAGTTGTTCTTCTGGCCGCTGGCCATGGTGGATGCGGTATTACCGTGGCAGAAGTTGCACTGATGGGTCGGTGTGGTTTGACCGACGATGGTGGCATCGCCGTTGTTCCAGGAGGGGGTCGTCGCCCGAACGAAATCACCGATGACCCTGGTGCCGGTGACGTTGCGCTTGCCACCGTTGGAATGGCAGTAGATGTTGGTGCAGACCCAGGTCGAGGTGTTGTAATTCGGCGCGGAACCGCCGCTCATCACCCCGTTGCCGGTCGCCAGGGTACTCCAGGCCATATCCCGGTAGCTCCCCGGATTAGAGGCCACGTTATGATTTGCAGACGCAGCTATATCCAGATGACATGGATCACAGGATGCGGTTCCAGTGGCAAACATGTAGTCGGTCGCTGCACCCTGAAGCGTCCCACCGGCGGCGTGGGTGTTGTGCGGAGTCGCCGCTTCTGCCTTGTATCCGGCTGCAGCCTGGTAGTTATGTGCCGCACTGACATAGGCATAGCCACCATCGGTTCCGCCAGTGTTCCGGTTCCCGGCAACACTGAGGTAGGGCGGGAAGCCGTGACAGTCACCGCAGACTGCAGCACTGCCACTCACCGCAAAGCTGTAGGAACTCTCGCTGTGGACATGGCAATAATCACATTGATAGGTCCAACCTGCCTGCAAATGCTGTGAAGTGTCCCTGCCAACACCGTTGGCGGCAACGTTATCTTCAACGTCCCCATGGCACTTTTCACAATAGCCGGTGCTGGTTCCATAGACACCATCGGACCATACGCCGCGGGTGTTCCCTGTGTTTGTGATTTGCGGGAAGGTCACGGGTGCCGTCCCGTTTGCCGCACGGTTCAGGCGCACCGGTACCGCATCTGGCGTCACGTTTTTCAGAGCAAAGGCACTCGCTGCCCCGCCGTTATAGGAGTGCCCACCATGGCAGTCGAGACAGCCGATCAGTTGCTGGTTGCCACCCTTACCATGACGCTTGTACTTGTGACATGACTGACAGAGGTTCGAACGCAGCTGCGAGGTGTTGTCAGGATTATCATCCACCGTGTTGATCTGCCCGTCGACACCAAGACCATCTCGCCCGCCCGTTGCACCCAACCGACCTGGCCCGTCGCTGCGCAGCAGGTGGCCGTCACTTCGTCCCCCCGGCCAGTTCGCAGCCAGTCCGGCACGATTCGCCGGCCCGTCAGGGGTCGTCGAGTCAGAATCGACATCGTGTGGCCCGTGGCATGAAGTGCAGCCGACGCCTAGCGTTCCTCCTTTTACGACCGGTACCAGCTTGACCTTGGATTGCGCCGGATTGGCGAGGATTTCCGCTGAGGTCCGGTAAGTCGCATCTTTACCGGACTGGAAGGCATCATAGTTGGCGACAATCGGGTGACTGATCGTCGCATGGGCGGTATTGGTGATATTGAACGGCACATGACAGGCCCGGCAGACTCTTTCCGATTCCAGCGGCAGAGTACCTGTCGGCGAGGTTGAATCACGCGGCATCAACTTACGATTGGCATTCGCGCTGTCCCAAATACCGTCGCTGCCGGGAAGCCCGGTCGCGTTGATGATCTCGTCGACCTCCGCTTCGCCATGCGGATTGTGGCAGCGCGAGCAGGTGACCTTGCCAAGAGAAACGTTGTAGCGGCTGTAGAACCCACCGAACTCTGTACGGACCGGCGCCTGTGCGCCAGCCGCAGCCAGGGTGTCTGGCACCCCCCAGGAGTGTGAGATTTCGCGTTTGATAGCTTCCGGGTTTTTGCCCCAGTGATTACTGGCATCACCGACGGTGCGCAAACTTCCTGTCGTTCCATCGAGTGTCGGCGGAGGATTGTTCGACAGCGGGTAGCCAGTAATATAGCCTTTTCCTTCCACGTGGCACTGCAGACAGACGTTGATCTTGACACTCCCCATGTCCGTAAAGGAGACCCCGGCTTTATGGCAGTTCTTGCAATTGAAGTAGTGCTGGTTGTAGGTCGCCGCCTGAGCGGAGCCGAGCGTCGCTACTGCCATCACCAGCCACAGACTCACCAGTATGCCATATCGTTTCATGGTCTCACTCCTCGCGATCGCCACCAAAACCTTAAGCACTATCAATAAATTTCTTTCAGTAACGCTGTGCAATCAAATATTTTTAATGTTTAGGCCCGAGTAAAGCCCGGACAGTCCGCGACCGTCCGGGCTCAGGTGTTACTTATTGTGACAGGCCAGGCACAGGTTGCTGCCGGTATTTTTCATGATCAGGAACGGCATGTAATCAGGGTTGCCCATGTCGTATTCGACATGCGGGTCGTGGCAGGTTGAGCATTCGACCCGGTTGCCGCCCAAACCGGCCATCGGCTTGTTGAAGAAACGCACCCCTTCACCCGGGGAAAAAGTAGGGCTTTCAGCGAAGGCAACCGGACGCAACTGGCCATCTTTGGCGCCGCCAGCTTGATATTCAGAGCTAAGCAATACGTCGTCATAGCTGAAGGAGATCGGATGGTCGTCGCTCAGGTCGCCCGTACCAAAGGGGTCAGAGGGCCCGGCACCGATCCTGGTCAGAGCAGGGAAACCGATAATTTCTATATCACTTCCACCAGCGCCGGTAATCTTGGCGGGATCGACATTGGGAACATTGAGCAGATGATTCACATAAATGCTGCCGTCGTGGCAGGACATGCACATCAGCGACTCGTCGCTTATGGCGCGGTTTTGCGCCAGTCCGCCAAGATAGGACCCGAGAGTCTGGCTGTCGTAGTGCGTCCAGGTTGTCGTCGGGTTGGGGCGATTCCACAGCGGCCCGGTCAGCGATCCCCCATGAGGCGTATGACAGAAGACGCACACTTCAGAGTGCTGGGAACGGTACTGCGAGTCGCTCCCGTCGGAGGCTTTGCCTGCCGTGGAAAAGTTATGGATGGTCGCAGAAACATTGGCCGGGCCCTTGGCCAAAACTGCCGAGGGAAGCACCGAGGCCATCAACGCAAACCCAGACAAAACTGCCACCAGAATTTTCGTGCTTCTTGCCATGATTCTGCCCTTACATCTTCAGTCTGCCGCGCTCGTCAGCGCACCATCTGCCATGTGGCGCTCAAAAAACCTTCAGAACCGCTGAACTTACTTGCCCGATTTGACCGGCTTGGGATCGGTCGAGCCGGTGCCCGTGCCGTTAGTTGCTTCCACATTGGACAGGGCCACCAGTTCCTCAGCCGCCGCCTTGGCCTCGGCGTTGGCCAGCGCCGCCGCCAGATTCTGCCCCTGAACCGCCACGCCGCCATAACTGCCGATGGCGATCTGGCCGCGAATCGTGGCGATGACGGCCATGACCTCCGCGGTGGTCTCCTGGGCCGCGACTGCCAGCGTTTCGATCTCGTCGACCTTAGCGCCCAGCGCCTGCGGATAGGCTGAGGGGTAGATGAAAGAGCTGGCCGGGGCAAAGAGGAGACGGCCGTCTTCCGCACCGATGACCAGATCCTCGCCCTTGCTACCATCGGCATTCACGGCGAAGACCGCCTTGGCCGGCGTCGCCAGCAACGGTGCCGGAACGAAGGTCCCTGTCTCATTAGAATATACGGCAATCCCCTTGGCCGATGCAACCATCAGCTCGCGGAAACCGTCTGAGTTCCAATCGACCACCGTCGGGACAACCGGCACGCCCACGCTCAGGAGTTGCACCGGAGCCGCCAGTTTCGGAGCGGCATCGGTCCCGGCGTTGTAACAGGCGAACACCTGGCCGAGGGCATTGCCGACCACCAGATCCTTGAGGCCGTCACGATTGAGGTCAACCACCGCCGGAGCGGCGTTGGCACCGACCGCCAGCGGCACGTCACCGGCCTGCAGAAGAGATTCTGCCGCGCCTGCGAGGAACAGCTTGACCGTGCCGTCGGCAAGGCCGATCAGAAGGTCATTCTGGTCGTCGTTGTTCCAGTCGGCCACGAACGGTACGGCACCGGGGAGAATTTTCCCGACCAGAGCCGGCACGGCTTCGGCCTGCCCGACCGTCATGTCGCCGCTGCCCGACACCTGGATCGAGCGGAACAGGCTGACGCTGCCGTTGGCATCGCCGGCCAGGAGGTCCAGCTTGCCGTCGCCGTCGAAATCAATCACGAACGGCACTGCGCCGGCACCGACCTTCAGCCCCGGCTTGCCATTGATCGCCTTGGCCCCCTTGAAGGCCGTCGGCTGCTGGGCCGGCTTGAGCTGGGCATAGACCGAGGTTCTGCCGAGAGCGGCAAGACGACGCTGGTTCAGGCTCAGTTCGAAACCGGGTGCCTGGACCGCCACCACGTAGAAACCAGGGGCCAGGTCGCGCACTTCCAGCGGGGTGACGCCGACCGGACGCCCCGGGTAGGCCAGGTTGCCACCGAGGTAGACTGCCGCACCCTTGATGTCGGCATCGACCGTCAGCACAGCGGTAGCGTAAACGAAGCTGACCGGCTCACTGGCCGTGGCGTTGCCGGCGAGATCGATGGCTGAAACCCGGCAGAAGTAGCTGGCACCGACCTCGAGATCGGCATACTTGGCGAAGTCGCCGAGAGCGACGGAGGTGCTCTCCACGTCCAGAACGTCATACGCCGTAGCGAAGCCGGCATCGGCGGCCAGTTCCACCCGGTAGCCTTTTACCATATCGTTGGGGTCCGGGTCGGTGGAAGCCGACCAGGCAAACTGGCGCTCGTTGGCCAGGGCGCCAGCGGCCAGCTCGGTCTGCAGCAGCGGGGCCGTCGGCGCCTCGCTCACGGCGTTGACCACAAAGCTCTCCGCCGGGCTGAAGCCCGAGGCCAGCCCCTTGCTGTCGACCGCCTGGACGGCCCAGCTGTAGGAGGCATTTTCCTGCAGGGTGCCGGCCGGCACCACGAGGCTGGTGGTGGTGGACGAAGCGGCATAAACCACCACGCCAGCCTGCTTGACTTCCACCTGGTAGGTCAGCTGGGTGTCGTTGTCATCCGTCGCGGCCGCGTAGGTCAGAGCCGGCGCGTCGCTTTCGACGACACTGCTGCCGACCGGGGTCTGCGGCACCGGGAGGCTGGGTGGATCGTTGATGTTGACCGTAAAGGCCGCCGCCGGGCTGAAGCCGGACACCGCCCCCTTGCTGTCAACCGCCTGCACCATCCAGCTGTAATTCGCGTTGTCAGCGAGCTTATTCTCGCCCGTCAGTTCAATGCTGGTCGCCTTGGTCGTCGTGGCATAGACCTCGGTCCCGCCCTGCAGGATCTTCACCTGGTAGTCCAACGAGGTGTCCGCATCGTCGGTCGCGGCCGCAAAGCTCAGGATCTGCGGAACAGACGGGGAGTCGGTGGCCAGGACGCCACCGGCAACAGGAGACTGGAGGACCGGGATGGACGGCGGATCGTTGGTATCGACCACGAAGGTCGCCGCAGGGCTGAAATCCGAGGCCAAGCCCTTGCTGTCGATCGCCTGGACTGTCCAGCTGTAGAGGTCATCGGCAAGGAGCCCGGCCGGTACGGTCACGCTGGTGGCGGTCGTCGGCGCAAAGGTATGCACGATAGCATCACCGCGCTTGATCACCACCTGGTAGGTCAGCGTGGCCGTATCCCTGTCGTCGCTTGCCGCGGCGTATTCCAGGGTCGGCGTTGCCGTCAGGACGATGATGCCGTTGGTGGGGCTCTTGACCGCCGGGACTGTGGGCGGAGTATTGACGTAAACCGGGCTGGTCCCGCCGTCAATGCCGAAGACTTCGATACGACCGCCGTCACAGGAGACAAACAGGCGCTTGTTCACCTTGTCGAACATGAGATCGATGACATAGGCGATCTGCCCCTGCTGGTAGCCGGTCAGCAGATACTGACCGTTGACCGGGGCATTGTACTTGCTGAGATACTGAAACGAGGAGTTGACCACCGTGATGGTCGAGAAAATGTACTCCAGAAAGTAGCCTCGCCCCAGATGGTCAAAGACGGCCCCCCGGGGGGTATGCATCTCGACACTGCCGAAGTTGACAGCCGTGTTCTTGAGATAACCGACCACGTTGGTAACGTTATAGTTGGCATCGACGGTAAAGGCCTGAATCTTGCCGCTGAGGGAGGCCGGCGAGGAGTCGGCCACCACGATCTGTCCGGCATCATTGATGGTCAGACAGGCGATCGACTGGAAGTTACCGTCCAGATTGCCAACGCCGCCGAACTTGTTGATAAACCGGCCCTCTGGCGAATACACCTTGATGGTCTGCCGCCCGGAACCGGCATCCGCGACAAGCACATTGCCCCTGGCATCGATATCGATTTCCGCAGTCAGCTTGAACTCCGGGACGTCCCCGCTCCCGGTCAACTCACCAATCACCGTACCGGTCGCCGTATCCAGGATGAGCGCCTGCTGGTTGCGGGCGAAATAAAGCCGCTTGCCATCGGGCGAGACCGCCAAGCCACGACCGGAGGTCAACCCCTGGTTGTCGGCATACTTGAAGGCGGCGTCGCTGTAGACCCGGCTGAGGTTGCCGTACTGGTCGAAGCAGTAAATCTTGCGCCCCTGGGCATCGGCAACATAGAGGTTGCCGGCGTCATCCAGGTCCATGGCCGCGGGCGTCCCCATCCCCGGAGCACGCAGTTGTCCAATCGAGGTAAAGACCGGGGGAGTGTTCGCTGAAGCCGGAGTCAGCCAAATGGCGAACACCAGAAACAGCGAAAAGACCGTGACGAGCCTGGAGAGCGGAGCGAACCGTTTCATTGTGCGGCCTCCTGTATGCGTTCCTTGTTACCGAATTCCTTGAGGTTTCACGGCAGGCACGGGAGGCTTCCAGGGAGAGAACCGCCGTACCGACACCAAATTAAGATTATTTTGCCTTTATAATCTTGCAATGTTGGTGCCGAAAAAAGAGAGCGAGCCCGTCAGCTTCTCCACAGGGAAGCGTGCCCGCCCGCTCAGCCCTGCCATCGGGCAGGATCAGGAGAGGTAACCGAATTTTTTCATCCGGTAGCGGAAGGCATCGATGCCGAGGCTGAGCTTCTTGGCGGCCAGCGACTGGTTGCCGTCGGAAATCTCCAGGGCCTGGCGGATCAGTTCGCGCTCGACATTCTCGATGTCGACCCCCTCGGGGGGGAGGCGGAAGGAGAGGATGCCGTCGCTGGCGCGGGAAATCATCTCTCGCGGCAGATGCTCGAGCATGAGGGTGTCACCACTCTCGAGAATGATCGCACGCTCAATGATATTGCGGAGTTCGCGGACATTCCCCGGCCAGCTGTATTCCTCCAGGAACTTGCGGGCCATCTTGGAAATGCCCTGGACGCTCTTGCCGAATTCACGGTTGAAGTGGCTGATGAACGCCTCCACCAGCGGCATGATGTCGTCGCGACGTTCGCGCAAGGGGGCCAGATAGACCGGAATGACCTGCAACCGGTAGTAGAGATCACCACGAAAGGCCTTTTCCTCGATCTTCTTGAGCAGCTCCTGGTTGGTGGCCGAGATGATACGCACGTCGATGGGAATCTCCTTGGTTCCGCCGATGCGCCGGAAGGAGCGCTCCTCGAGGACGCGCAGCAGCTTGGCCTGCATCCCCATCTCCATGTCGCCGATCTCGTCGAGAAAGATCGTCCCCCCGTCGGCCACCTCGAACAACCCCTTCTTCTGGGTCTTGGCGTCGGTGAACGCGCCTTTCTCGTAGCCGAGCAGTTCGCTCTCGAGGAGGGTCGCCGGCACGGCCGCGCAGTTGATCGCCATGAACGGCCGGTCGCAGCGGGCGCTCTCGTAGTGGATTGCCTTGGCGATCAACTCCTTGCCGGTCCCGCTCTCCCCCTGGATCAGCACGGTGCTGGCGTCGCTCTTGGCCACCTTGCGCACCATGTCGAGCACCTGCTGCATCTGCCGGCTCTTGGCCGTGATGTTGTCGATGCCGTACTTGCTGGTCTGGGTGGAGCGCAGATGGGCGACCTCCTTGCGCAGGTCGCGGGTCTCCAGGGCCTTGCGGACAATGATCGCCAGTTCGTCGAGGTTGAAGGGCTTGTTGATGTAGTCGTAGGCACCGAGACGCATGGCCTTGACCGCCGTCTCCAGCACGCCGAGCGCAGTGACCATGATGACGACCAGATCCTCGTCGACCTCCTTGGCGCGGGAGAGAACTTCCAGGCCGTCCATCCCGGGGAGTTGGATGTCGAGGAGCATCAGGTCCGGGGGCTCGTCCTGGATGAAACGCAGGGCGTCCTCCCCGGAACCGGCGGTCTGCACCTCGTATCCCTGCTTGCGCAGGGACTGCTCCAGGGACCAGCGAATCAGGTGTTCGTCATCGACGACGAGAATTTTGGCTTTGCGCATATATCAACCCTTTGAAATCACAGAATGGATGACCCCTCCGCCCTTCGGGCACCTCCCCTACTTCGCAGGGGAGGATTCCCCCTTGCGGAGCAGGGGGGATGTTGCGCCGAGCACGACAGGGGGGTGGTGTCTACTCTATAACGCCTCACGCTGCTCTTTCACCGGCAGTTCGATGCTCACCCGCGTCCCTTCCCCAACCTTGCTGGCGATACGCAAAGCGCCGCCCTGCTGCTCCATTAGCTGCCGGCAGATGGCCAGCCCCAGGCCGGTCCCCTGGGTCTTGGTCGTGTAGAAGGGCTGGAAAATCCGCTCCAGATCCTCTTCGGGGATGCCGGGCCCGGAATCGCCGATCAGCACCCGCACCAGTTTCCGGTCTTCCTGCAGGCGCAGGTCGGTCTGGATCAGGAGACTGCCGCCGTTCTTCATCGCCTGAATGGCGTTGATGATGATGTTGAAAAATACCTGCTGCAGCTGTTTTTCGTCAACCCACACCGGCGGCAGGTCGCGCGTCAGTTCCTGAAGCTGGTTGACGTTGCGCGACTCGGGGTGCTGGGCGACGAAGAAGAGGGTCTGCTTGAGCAGTTCATTGACATTGACCCAGTTGAACTGCGGCTTTCCCGGCTTGCCGAAATAGAGCAGATCGGTGGCCGCCTTGTCGAGCCGGGTGATCTGCTCGAGGACCTTGGTGATCACTTCGCGGCGCGGGTCATCGTCGGCAAAATCACTGGCCAACACGGTGATCGCCCCGCTGATGGCCGCCAGGGGGTTCTTGATCTCATGGGCGATGCCGGCCGACATCTCGCCGACCGAAGCCAGGCGGTCAGCGCGCTCCATCTGCTGGTAATGGCACTGCTGCAGAGTCTCCTGGGCCTGCCGGAGGCGCTCGGTCATCGAGTTGAACTTGGTCATCAGCTGACCGACTTCATCTTCGTATCTGACGACCAGGGTGGCGGACAGGTCCCCTTCCTCGACCAGGGTCATCTTGTCGACCACCGCCTGCAGCGGCCGGCGCACAAAGCGGATGAAAATCACCAGGGTGCCCGCCGTCAACAGGATAATCGTGACAATCATCGAGATACCGAAAAACTGGGACGAGGCGAACATCTGGGCGCGGGGGTCGCGCAGGGAGTAATCGACGTTGAGGATGCCGATGATCTTGATCACCTGCCCGTGACAACCGTAACAGCGCGGGCCGTTATAGATCGGCTTGATGACACCGACCATCTCCCCGACGCTGGTGGTAAAGACATCGGCGGTTCTACCGTGCTCGAAGGTCGCCATCTCGCGCGGATGGACGCGCCGGCCAAGTTCGAGCGGATCGGACGATTTGACGATACGCCCGTCGGGTTTGAAGATACGCACCGCCACCAGACGGGGGTCGCCGCCCACCGTCTCGAGAATGGCCTGGACGTCACGGGTGTTGCCGACACTCATGGAGCTGGAGATGGCGCGCTCGACAACCGACAGGATCAGGTCCGCCGTCTCCTCGCTCCCCTCGATAATGTGGCCGTGCTCGCGCTGGATGTGCAAAAGGGTGACCGTGCCAAGGGCCACGGTGAAGAGCAACAGGGAGAGGATGAGGATTTTGCCGAGCAGGGTGCGGAAAAACATAGGTGTCCTAGTTTGGCCCGGCAGGTTGGCCGAAAGGCTGGCCGGCCGGGACTTTCCCCGGCGGCTGCCCCGGCGCTTCGCTCTTCTTCTCGGGGGCGTAGACGAATTTCCAGTCGCGATAACTGGCTTTGCCCTCCAACGCCTCCAGCCCGGCAGGGAAACCGCTCTGCCTGAAGGGGGCAAGGGCGCTGCTGCTTTGAACGCCGATAATCCGTTCGGCAGGATCCTTGATCAATTCCCAGTCATCGCCAGTCATCGGATCGTTGTAAAGCCGGCGCAGATGGCGCACCTTGGCGGCGGAGCGGGGGTCCTGCAGAAGGTCGTCCAGGCTGGCGGGGTACATCTGCTGGGCCCCATGCTTGACGTTGTAGTAACGGCCCAGGGCCCGGCGATACTGCTGCCCGCGCCAGAGCAGTTCGGCCTCGCGTTCACGCTGCATGAGGGCACGCAGCGACTGGCTGGCCATGGAAGCCGCCAGTCCGAGCAGGACGACCATGACCAGCAGGGTCAGCAAAGCAGCGCCGCGCTCCGCCGTTCTGGTCACTACCGATTGCGGCATAGACAACCACGCCTCTAGGCTTCCCCGCCCGACAGGTAGGCCAGCACCAGGGCTTCCATCTGGCTGTCGGCAGCAGGAGGCGGGGCGGCAGCGACGGGGGGGGAGCCCTCGGGAGGAGGAGCAGGTACGGCAACGGCCGGCGCTGGCGACTGCGCCTGACCCTGTGCCAGGGTGGAGGCCGCATCGCCGGCCGTACGCGCCAGATAGCGGGCAATGGCTTCGTCGAATTCGCCGTTTTTGAGACTGCGCAGCATCCCCTTGTGCTGCTCTTTCATCAGATCCTCGACAACCTGTTCGAGGTTGTCGACCCGGGCGATATCGGCGTAGGAGGTTTTGCGCGAAGCGAGAATGGTGCCGCCGTGATAGAGGAGCGTGACAATATTGGGGCTGCCGACACCACCGTCTTCCGTCTGAATGTGGTAGATCTGGCCTTTGTAGGGGAAGTTGTGATTGAAACCTACGACCATACCATCCCCCTCAGGGTTCATGCTGATGACCGATGGAAAACGCCCATCTGCGACGTTACCCCGGCCCCCGGGTCTTTTTGATCGGCCTGGCCAAAAAGGGTGTCACTGCGCCATGGCATCGGCAACAAATTTGCCAGCAACTTTCAGTTATTAGCACAAAACCGACCGCGGCGGCAAGGGCTGTAGCGCCAACCGCCAGCCCTACCCCCCCGCGCCCAGGAGTTTTTTGATCTTGGCCACCGCCTCGAGGGCGTCGCGGGCGTAGAGATCGGCGCCGATGCGGTCGGCATACTCCTGGGTCACCACGGCCCCGCCGACCATGGTGAAGGTCTTGATGCCGGCGGCACGCAACTGTTCGACGACCACATCCATCTGCTGGATGGTGGTCGTCATCAGCGCCGACAAGCCGACGGCATCGACGGCATGCTCGCGGGCAGCGGCAAGGATGCGGGCGGCCGGGACGTTCTTGCCCAGGTCGATGACATCGAAGCCGTGATTTTCCAGCAGGGTACAGACGATGTTCTTGCCGATGTCGTGGATGTCCCCCTCGACGGTGGCCATGAGAATCCGGCCGAGCCGCGGACCGGTTTCGCCGGCCATCATGCTCTTCAGACGGGCAAAGGCGGCCTGCATGGTTTCGGCGGACTGCATGACCTGGGGGAGGAAAATCCGTCCGGAACCGAAACGGCGGCCGACCTCCTCGAGCCCGGGAAGCAGCCCCTCGTTGCTGATGATCATGGCCGGCAGCCCCTCGCCGAGCGCCTCGTCGACCAGCGGCACCACCCCTTCGCTGTCGCCGGCGATGACGGCGGCGGCGAGACGCTCGCGAATCTCCGGCAGCGGCCCGCCCGTTGCAGCCGGTGACGGGGCAGCCGGCGCACTCCCGGCGGTGGCGTAATGGGTGATGTAGCCTTCGGCACGCACGTCCTGACCAAGGAGGAGAACACCGCCCCGCCAGGCGTCCATCATGCGCGCCTCCTTGGGATTGACGATGGCGGCCTTCAGCCCGGCGGCCAGGGCCATGGCAAAAAAGGTCGAGGAGAGGACCGGGCGGGCGGGGAGGCCGAAGGAGATGTTGCTGACGCCGAGGACCGTGGCGAGTCCCAACTCCTCCCGCACCAGGCGCAGGGCACGCAGCGTCTCCAACCCCCCTTGCGGCTCCGCGGAGACGGTCAGGGTCAGGCAGTCGATCAGGACATCCTCGGCCGGCAGGCCGGCGACGAGGGCGGCGGCGCGGATCTTGCGGGCCACTTCCACCCGCCCTTCGGCCGTGGCCGGAATCCCCTGTTCGTCGAGGGCCAGGCCGATGACGGCGGCCCCGTAACGCCTGGCCAGAGGCAGGATGCGCGCCAGGCTCTTCTCTTCTCCGCTCACCGAGTTGATCAGCACCTTGCCGTCGGCAGCCTGCAGCCCGCGCTCGAGGGCGAAGGGGTCGGAGCTATCGAGGACCAGCGGGGTCATGACCGCACCGCTGACAGCAAAGACCGCCCGCTCCAGGGCCGCCGGTTCGTCGACCCCCGGCGCGCCGCAATTGACGTCGAGCAGATGGGCTCCGGCCGCCGTCTGCTCCTGGGCTTCGCGACGGATGTAAGCGGTTTTCCCGCAACGCAGCTCTTCGCTGTAGCCCTTCTTGCCGGTCGGATTGATGCGCTCGCCGATCAGCACGCACGGGGCATCGCCGCCGATCGCCACCACGCTGCCGCGGCTGGAGAGGAAGCCGCGGCGGGGCGGAGGCGTCCACCCCTGCGAACGGCCGTCCAGGGCGGCGCGAATGGCGCGGATGTGGGCCGGCGTGGTGCCGCAGCAGCCACCAATGATGCGCACGCCGAGAGCGATGAGCCGGTCGTGGAAAACGGTCATCTCCTCCGGGGTGCCGGGGAACACGGTACAACCATCGACCAGCTGCGGCAGGCCGGCGTTGGCCTGGGCGATCAGCGGCCTGGTGGTGACAGCGCGCATCCGTTCGAGAACCGCGTAGATGCCGTCGATGCCGAGGCCGCAATTGGAGCCGATGATGTCGACGCCAAGGGCATCGAGGGTCACCGCCGCCGCTTCCGGCGGGGTACCGAGAACCGTGCGGCCGCCGTCGTCGAAGGTCAGCTGGGCAATGACCGGCAGGGAGCAGACGTCGCGGCAGGCGATGATGCCGGCGCGCAGTTCGCGGATATCGAGGAAGGTTTCGAAGCTCACCAGGTCGGCGCCGGCAGCGGCCAGGGCCTGAATCTGCTCGGCGAAGATATCGACCATCTCCTGAAACCCGGCGTCGCCGACCGGCTCGAGAAAACGCCCGGTGGGGCCGACCGAAGCCGCCACGAAGCGGCCGGAGCCGGCGGCTTCCCGGGCGATCTCCACGGCGCGCCGGTTGAGATCGGCCACCTCGCCGGCCAAGCCGTAGTGCTCCAGCTTCGGGCGGTTACCGCCGAAGGTGTTGGTCACGATGACATCGGCGCCGGCCGCGGCGTATTCGCGATGAATGCCGCCAACCACCTCGGGAGCGGTCCGGTTCATCAACTCCGGGCAGCCGCCGGGAGGAAGTCCGCGCTCCTGGAGGAGGGTGCCCATGGCCCCGTCGAGAGTCAGAACCCGGCGACCGAGCGTCTCAAGAAAAGTGTTCATCAGGATTTTCCCGGAGAGGCCCCCGCCGGCGAGGCGGCGGGGGGAGTGACGATCAGACCGAAGTCGGGGGAGAGCGGCTGGCGCAAATCGACATGCCCCTTCAGGGTATCGACCGCAACCCCCTCGACAAGCAGGCGCACCTGGCGAAACTGCGGGAAGTTGACGGCAACCGTCGCGGCCAGAGAGTTGACGGTGAGCCATTCTCCCAGCGTCCCGCCGGGGTGGCTGTCGATGATGGCCCGGCTGAAGTCGAGCTGGACTTCGCTGCCGGCTACCGTGATCCCGCGCAGGGTGGCCGGCGCGGGGAGAATCGGCGCCAGGGTCCCGGAGGAACCGGCGAGCAGGGCCGCGACGGTGGTGCGCAGGCACTCTTCCTCCGCCCGGCACTCGGCCAACTGGCGAGTCTCGGCCACCAGCCCGGACCCGTCGGTCGCAGCAAAGTAAAGCGTCACCGTACGCTGGGGACGGGGCGTTTCCGCCGGAGGGGGCGGCGACGGCGCCCCGGCAAAGTGACGGAACAGCCAGAAGGCCGCGATGGCCATCAGCAACAGGCCAAGCCACGGCAACGGGCGCCAGCCCCTGGCGGGGGGAGTCCGACGAAAATCGCTCATGCGCTCAGTCCAGCGTCACCGTGGCCACATCGACCAGCGGGGCACCGAGGAAGGCGCCGCCGACCCGTTCGAAGCGTTCGGCGGCATCGGTTACGAAGTAGCGCGGCAGACCGGGAGCCGCAGGGCCATGGGTCAGACCCTGCGCCGCCAGCAGGCCGGCCACGGTCTTGGCGGTTTCCTCGGCGGAGTCGATCAGAGTCACCTCCGGCCCGACCAACTCCTGTAGCGTCCTTTTCAGCAGGGGGTAGTGGGTGCAACCGAGCACCAGGGTGTCGATCTGCTCGCGCAGCAGCGGAGCCAGGTACTCGGCCGCAGCCAGGCGGGCGATCTCGTGATCGGCCCAGCCTTCCTCGGCCAGCGGGACAAACAGGGGGCAGGCGGCGGCAAAAACCTCTACGGCCGGGTTGCCGGCGCGCAGGGCCCGCTCATAGGC
Source organism: uncultured Geobacteraceae bacterium (assembly GCA_964603155.1). GTDB lineage: Bacteria > Desulfobacterota > Desulfuromonadia > Desulfuromonadales > BM103 > VAUL01. Next base: position 40,592 of record CAZRTZ010000016.1, read on the forward strand.
ACGGCTGCGCACCGTCCCTTCCGTGCCGATCACACCAATGCGCCCGGTGCGGGTCGCCGCCAGCGCACCGCGGGCGCCCGGCTCGATCACTCCGACCACCGGCAGGCGGTGAATGGCGGCGAGCTCATCGAGGGCCACGGCCGAGGCGGTATTGCAGGCCACCACCAGCAGCTTGACTTGCTGCCCGACCAGAAAGCGAGCGGCCTCGCGGGCGTAGCGCGCCACGGTCTGTGGGCTCTTGGTGCCATAGGGGACGCGGGCGGTATCCCCCAGATAGACCAGCTCCTCGTACGGCAGCCGGCGCCTCAGTTCACGCAGCACGGTCAGTCCGCCGACCCCTGAATCGAATATGCCGATAGCGCGTTCAGACAACTTGAACTCTCTTGGTGAGGGGTAAGGTTGAGGGGTGAGAGGTGAAAAGCCCGTGCCAGTCAAAGACAGGTTGCTCCTCACTCCTTACGTGTTTTCGAGGCGGTTACTCTAGTGCCTGAGGATGCGGAAAGTCAAGGTGAATGGGCGATTTTCCCCTTTATCGCCGGGGGCAAAACTGCTATCGTTCCGGACAGGTTCCGGGCTTTGGGAGGGCGGGCATGGATTGGGCTTCAATCCTGGAGAAACTTGAGACAAGCGCGATTGTCGGCTACCTGCAGGAACTCGACCTGCAGGGATTGGTCAACCACCCCTATTTTCTCTACGGCACGGCAGCGCTGGCAATCATCGCCTTGTTCATGCGCTGGCGGGTCGTTCTGGTAACGATTCTGACCGTCAGCGGCTTCGCCTGGCTGCTCGCTTACACCATGCGGCAAGGGACCTCCCTGGAGGGAGGGGTGGGCAGCGAAACGCTGATGGTGTTCGTCGGTGGCGGAGCGGTGATCGTCTTCGCCGCCATCTACTTTCTCTTCATCCGCGGTGAATAGGTATCGGCATGGCCTTCTCCATGAAAAAGCGCGACTGGATCTTCGTAGCGGTGGTGATTGGTGTACTGGGCGTCTTCATCGCCATTTCCGGCAAGGAAACCACCAAAAAGGTACCGCGGGACACTGTGCATTCCCGCTTCTACGACATGCTGTCCTCAGGAAACAAGAGAATCGACGTCGACGCTTTATGTGCGGAATGCCATGACGGCGTCAAAATCCCCTTCCCGGCCGGGCATCCCGCCAAGCCCGGCGCAGGCCCGATGCGTTGCCTGTTCTGCCACAAAACCGAAAAGAGCTAGCTGACCGCCCGATCGCCACAGCCGCCCGGTTTTTTGACGCAACCGTTCCGGCATATTCCGGGCTCTGGCACCGTGCCCCGCAGCCCGGGCGGCGAAAGTTGGCGCCACAGCGGAGGTGGCATGGGCTTTGCTATCAATTTGCGAGCAGCAACACCGACTTTCTTCGTGGAGTTCAACCGATGTCCTCTACCGGCAAGCCTTCGCAACCCCTGCAAACCATTGATGCCCTGCTCTATATGATCGCCGGCAGCGCCATGCTCATCATCAGCGTGACCTTCCTGAACTGGCTGCGGTTCTGATCGGGCCACATCGCCCTTGAACCACAAACCCCCGACCGATCCGGTCGGGGGTTTTGTCTCTCTACAGAAAAGCTCCCTGTCCCCTGGGTCAGCCCACACCCCTGATCGCCACTTCGGCGACGTAACGCCCGGCAACCCCCGCCAGAGCGGCAATCTTCTCTCCCGGATAAACCGCCTGCTCATGCCAGGCCGGATCGAGCGCCCGCCCCGGATGGTACTGCTGCAACGCCCAGAGCGGCGCCCCCTGAATCAATTCCCCAAGTTCACAGATGCCCTCTTCGTCGACCAGCGAGGGGATGCAGGTGGTGCGAAACTCGACCACAACGGAGGCCTCCATGGCCAGGCGCACACTGGCCAAAAGGGCAGCGGGATCAACCGGGCCGGGATGAAGTTCGTGATAACGCCGGGGGGAGGTCTTGAGGTCAATCGCCAGGTAGTCGAGAAGCCGGCGCTCGAGCAGAGCGGTGACCACCTCGGGTAACAGGCCGTTAGTGTCAAGCTTGACGGCCAGCCCCAAGGCCCTGATCGCCGCGAGAAAATCGGGGAGCTCCGGGTCGAGAGTCGGTTCGCCGCCGGAGATGACCACGCCGTCGATGAACGGCATCCGACCGGCGAGTTCCTCCAGCAGTGCGTCCCGATCCAGGTCGGCAAAGGAGTGCGGATCGAGGACCAGCCCGGGGTTATGACAAAAGGGGCAGGTCAGATTGCACCCGCCCCAAAACAGGAGGGACGCCACCCGACCGGGGTAGTCGAGCAGACTCGTCCCCTGAAAACCTTTAATTGACATACGTCCCCTTGACCGATGAAAAACGCCCACCTGCGGCATTACCCTTGATCTCGTCGCTGCAGCGTACCATCACGGTACACCTCACTCCTCAATCTGCGGGCGCCTTGCAACTGGGCATTTTTGATCGGCCTGTGCGCTCCAAGGCCGACCCAGAAAATCAGCCTACTTGGTTTCGACCACGTACTCGCGGCGGTCCTTGAACTCTTCCTTCTTCCCCTTGTTCCACTGCTGCACGGGGCGGAAGAAACCACAGACGCGGGAATAGACTTCGGTTTTCTCGGAGCACTTGTTGGTCATCAGATCGTCTCCTTTTTTTCGTTAAGGCGGATGGCGCCCGCCCCTAAAAGAGGGACAGTCCCCATGCGGGGACAGCCCCTACGCCGCTTCCTCGTGGTGGTGAGGACAGGTGAAGTGTTCACCCGGGATGTAGCCATGCACCGGGCAGATGGTGAACGTCGGACTGATGGTGAAGTACGGCAGGTGGAAGTTTTCGGCGATGCGCCGCACCATCAGCCGGGCCGATTTCCAGTCATCGAGGCGTTCGCCGAGAAAGCCGTGGAACACGGTCCCGCCGGTATACAGGGTCTGCAGGCCGTCCTGGTGACTGAGCGCCTCGAAGATGTCGTCGGTGGCGCCGACCGGCAGCTGGGTCGAATTGGTGTAGTACGGCTGATCGGTACCGGCAGCGATAATGTCGGGGTAGCGCGCCTTGTCGGCACGGGCCAGGCGGAAACTGGTCCCCTCGGCGGGAGTCGCCTCAAGGTTGTAAAGGTGGCCGGTCGCCTCCTGGTAACGCTCGAGTTCCCCGCGCATGAACTGCAGGGTCCGCACGGCGAGACTTTTCCCCTCGCCGGTATCGATCCCCTTGCCCGTCAGGTTGAGAAGGGCCTCGTTCATGCCGATCAGGCCGATGGTGGAGAAATGGTTGTCCCAGTAGCGGCCGCTGCGCGCCTTGATGCCGTCGAGGTAAAAGCGGCTGTAGGGGTAGAGGCCGTCGTCGGTGAGCCGCTCGAGCTGCTTGCGCTTGATCTCCAGAGATTCGGCGGCCATCTGGATCAGCTCGGCCAGGCGGGCGTGAAACGCCTCGACACTGTCGGCCTGATAGGCGGCGCGCGGCAGGTTGAGCGTCACCACACCGATCGAACCGGTCAGCGGATTGGAGCCAAAGAGACCGCCGCCGCGCCTTCTCAGTTCGCGGTTGTCGAGGCGCAGGCGGCAGCACATGGAGCGCGCGTCCTCCGGGTCCATGTCGGAGTTGATGAAGTTGCTGAAGTAGGGGATGCCGTACTTGGCGGTCATTTCCCAGACCGGCTGGAAACGCGGGCTCTCCCAGTCGAGACCGATGGTGATGTTGACGGTCGGGATCGGGAAGGAGAAGATCCGTCCCGAGGCGTCACCGGCCATCATCACCTCGCAGAAGGCGCGGTTGAACAGGTCCATCTCCTCCTGGAACTCGCCGTAGCACTGCTCCATCGGCTGGCCGCCGACGATGACCGCCTCGTTGGCCATCCCTTTGGGCGGGACGAGGTCGAGGGTGATGTTGGTGAACGGAGTCTGGAAGCCGACGCGGGTCGGCACGTTCATGTTGAAGACGAACTCCTGCATCGCCTGGCGGACCTCCCGGTAGGTGAGCCCGTCGTAGCGGATGAAGGGGGCGAGCAGGGTGTCGAAGTTGGCGAAGGCCTGGG
>CAZRTZ010000017.1:0-24500 GCA_964603155.1 uncultured Geobacteraceae bacterium
TCTGGCCCAGGATCTGCGGCTCGCCGATGATCATCGAATCGAGGCTGGAGGCGACCCGGAACAGATGACGGATGGCCACTTCGCCGAGGTGATCGTAAAGATGCGGGGCGACCTCCTCCAACTCCGCGCCATGATAGCTGGCCAGAAAACGGCGCAGGTTGACGATGGCCGTTTCCGGTTCCTTGGTGGCGGCGTACAGTTCGACCCGGTTGCAGGTCGAGACGATCAGTGCCTCGGCGACAGCCGGCAGGGCCAGCATCTGGTGCAGCGGCTTTTCCATGGCGGTCGGCGCAAAGGCCAGCCGCTCGCGAACTTCGACCGGAGCGGTGTGGTGGCTGAGGCCGACGACGACGATGTGCATGACGTGCCCTTTGCCCCGCTATTGCCCGGTGAAACTGCTGAAGGTGTGCTGTCCGCCGAGGAACAGGTTGACCCCGAGGAATGTGGTCAGCAGGCAGATGAAGCCGATGATGGCGAAGATCGCGGCACGCCGGCCGCGCCAGCCGACGGTCAGCCGGCCGTGCAGCAGGGCGGCGTAGAGAAACCAGACCACCAGGGCTCCGGTCTCCTTGGGGTCCCAGCGCCAGTAGCCGCCCCAGGCGGTGTTGGCCCAGATCGCCCCGGAGATGATCCCCATGGTCATCAGCGGGAAGCCGAAGGTCAGGCACCTGTAATTGATGCTGTCCAGGGTGTCCAGCGACGGCAGCCGGTAGAAGAGCCCGGAAAACTGCTTGTTCTTGACGCGGCGCTCCTGGAGCAGGTACATGACCCCGGCCATGGCCGCCACGGCGAAGACCGCGTAACCGAGGAAGGCCAGGGAGACGTGGACCGGGAACCACCAGGAATCGAGAACCGGGTTGGCGGCCGCCACTTTTTTCGGAGCCGCGGTGCCGCCGATCATCAGGACCAGCGCCAGCGGGCAGACAAAGGCGCCGAGGACGGCGATGCGATAGCGCAGATCGAAGAGCAGGTAGGTCCCGACCAGAGCCCAGGCAAAAAAGGAGAGGGCCTCATAGAGGCTGGCGACCGGCGTCTGCCCGGTGGCCAGCCAGCGGGCCGCCAGGGTGGCGCAGTGCACGGCAAAGCCGGTTGCCAAAACCCACTTGGCGAAGCGGCCGAGGTTTTCGCGACGGCTGATCACCCCGGCCAGGTAGAGCAGGGTGGCCACGAAGTAGGCCAGCAGGGTGGCCTTGAACAGCAGGACATCAACGATCATGGTGTCTGGTCCGGCAGGGTCAGCCCAAGTCCGGCCAGACTCAAGGTCCGGCCGCAGACGCGGGTCAGCAGGTGATTGATCACTTCCGTATCCCGTCGGGCCAGCAGTTCCAGCAGCCCGGCATGGAGAAGTTCCTCTAAAACCTTCGAACTATAGACGCGTTGCCGGCTGCCTGTCAATTTTTCCCGGCGCAGTGCCGCGGCGATTTCCAGGACCAGACCCCATTCCGGCTCGAGTCCGGCGGCGATCCGGTCCCGCACCAGGGCGGCCAGGGCCGGAGCGCGTCCGCCGGTTGCCACGGCGACGGTCAGCTCCCCCAGATGCAAGGTTGCCGGCAGGGTGAAATCCCCGGCGTCGGGGGCGGCGGCGAGGTTGGCCGGGATGCCGCGCGCCCGGGCGGCCGCCAGGACCTCCCCGTCGACCTCGGCGCTGCCGGTGGCGGCAAAGGCCAGGGTCGCCCCATCGAGGTCGTCAGGGTGGAACGGGCGCAGATGCAGTTCGATCCTGCACAGCCAGCAGGTCGGCGGAACCGGGTCGCGGCTGACGAGGCGGACCCGGGCGCCGGCATCGAGCAGTCCGGCGATCTTGCGTCGACCGACGCTGCCCGCGCCGACCACCACAACCAGACGGTCGCGGAGATCGAGCAGGACCGGATAGCCGGGCATGGCCCTAGATGCCGAACAGTTCCCCCTCGACCAGGGCACAGAGCAGCTGACCGGCAAACAGGCAGCCCTCGAGCAGGCGCGGGAGATGGTCGGTGGGAAGCTGCAGCAGGTGATCGGGAGGCGGTTCGGGGAGTTCAGTGCGGTCACTGCAGAGGATGGCGGTGCTGCAGCCGATCTGCCGGGCGCACAGCAGCGCTTCGCGCTCGGCCGGGGCCAGGAACGGCCCGCAGAGCAGCATCACGCTGTCCTGCTCTCCGGCCACGGCGCGCAACTGGCGGCTGAACAGCTGGGAGCTCAGGTCATCGGCGGCCAGAAAACTGGTCAGTCCGGCGTCGTGGGTCAGGGCGAAAGCCGGCAGGGCCGGCCGCTCCAGGGTCTGCCGGTGCAGGAACTGTTGGCCGAGCAGCCCGGCCAGGGCCGCAAACGGCCCGCTGCCGAGCAGAAACAGCCGTCCGCCGCGCTGGAAGGTGGCGGCCAGGTGGGCGGCCAGCTCCGCGAGGGCCTCCTGCTGGTTCAGAAAGAACGTATCGAGCAGGGCGTGCTGCTGGGCGACGGCGCTGGCAATTTTGGCTTGTGGCATAGTGACGGGCTTCCCGGGAGATTTGCGGTCATCTTAGGAAGGGGGGCGCCGGGTGTCAAGCATCGCCGCCACACGGCAAGCACCTTGATTTTTTACCGGGGGAGGTTATCATGGGGGAGGTATTCCCCGGCAGAAATAACTCTCTATATTCAAAGGAGCAACGATATGGCTGGCGACAAGGTGGTCCACCTCAGCGACGATTCGTTTGAAAAGGAAGTGACGCAATCGACGGTCCCCGTTCTGGTCGATTTCTGGGCGTCCTGGTGCGCCCCGTGCAAGGCGATCAGCCCGGTGATCGATCAGCTGGCCGAGGCCTTCGACGGCAAAGTCAAGGTCTGCAAGCTGAACGTCGACGATTGCCAGAAAATCCCGTCGCAGTTCGGCGTGCGTGGCATCCCCACCCTCATTCTTTTCAAGGACGGCAAGGTCCTCGATCAGGTGGTTGGCGTCGTGCCCAAACACCAGCTCGAGACGATGCTCAACAAGGCGCTCTAGCCGGTTTTCACCCCCTTAAGCGTCAGGCGGCCCCCGGAATTTTTCCGGGGGCCGTTTTTCGTTCAGCAGATTCGCGGCAACTGCTCCCCCGCCAGCATCTCGATCGAGCGCAAACCGCCGATGGTGGTGCGCAACCTGACTTTCCCGCCACCCTCAGTACCTACTTCGCCGATCACCGCCGGGCCGGGTCCGTTCGCCGGGGCATGGCGGCGCATGATGGCCAGGGCGGCTTCGGCCCTTTCGGGGGCGACACAGGCCAGCAGTTTCCCTTCGTTGGCGACAAACAGCGGATCGAGGCCGAGGATGGCGCAGGCTCCGGCCGTCGCCGGGGTGACCGGCAGGGCGGCTTCGTCAAGGAGAATCGCCGCCTCCGATTGGCGGGCGATCTCCACGAGGGTGGTCGCCACGCCGCCGCGGGTCGGGTCGCGCAGCACGTGCAGGGCGGGGCCGATTTCCCCGGCCAGATCTGCGACCAGTTCGTGCAGCGGGGCGCAGTCGGAGATGATCGGCGTAGAGAGAGACAGCCCCTCGCGGGCGGCGAGGACCGCCATGCCGTGGTCGCCGAACGGGCCGTTGATCAGCACCTTGTCGCCGGGGCGGGCGCCACTGCCGCTGATCTGCAGGGAGTGCTCGAGGACGCCGATGCCGGCGGTGTTGATGAACAGCTTGTCGGCCTTGCCCCGCGGCACCACCTTGGTGTCGCCGGTGACGATGCGCACGCCGCAGCGGTCGGCGGCCGCACGCAGGCTCTCGAGCACCTGCTTCAAGTCGGCCACCGCCAGTCCCTCCTCGAGGATCAGGCCGACGCTGACATGCAGCGGGCGGGCTCCGGCCATGGCCAGGTCGTTGACCGTGCCGTAGACCGCCAGACAGCCGATATCGCCTCCCGGGAAGGAGAGCGGATCGACCACGTAGGAATCGGTGGTGAAGGCCAAGCGGCCTTTGATGGGCGGCAAGACCGCAGCATCGTTCTGGTCGCGCGGGCCGATGCCGGAGAGGATGGGCACGATCAGTTCGTCGAGCAGGCGGTGGCTGAGCGTCCCGCCACTGCCGTGGCCGAGGAGGATGATGTCAGGGGTCATGACTCTTCGATTCTTTATAGTCTTCCTGCATAAACCATGTTCACCCTTCGACAGGCTCAGTGCGAACGTTCATGAGAACAGGCAACTTCTTGAAAACCCGCTCGTGGTGAGCCTGTCGAACCATGAGCAAACCATCCCCGTCGGATGAGGCCGGCAACGCCGCCGATGGGCTCTTTTCATCAGCCGTATTTGTACTCCGCGGCACAGGTGCCCTCGCTCGAAACCATGCACGCCCCCACCGGCTCCTCGGGGGTGCAGACCGTGCGGAACAGCGGGCAGTCGCCGGGTCGCACCTTCCCCCGGAGGATCTCGCCGCACAGGCAGCCGGCATGCTCGCGCGGCGGCTCCACCGCAACCGGCAGCTGCAGCGCTGCATCGAAGGCCGCATAGGCCGGGCGCAGTTGCAGGCCGCTGCCGGGGATCACACCGATGCCGCGCCAGCGGGCATCGCACGGTGCGAAGACCTCGGCGAGCAACTCCTGCGCCTTGCGATTTCCTTCGGGGCGGACGACCCGGCGGTACTGGGTTTCGACCCGCGCCACGCCGGCGGTAATCTGGCGGGCCAGCATCAGCACCCCCTGCAGGATGTCGAGGGGCTCGAAACCGGTAATCACGCACGGCACATGGTGTTGTTCGGCCAGCGGCCGGTAGGCGTCGGCACCGATGATCGCCGACACATGTGCCGGGCAGAGGTAACCGTCAACCTTGAGGTCGGGATCGTCGGCCAGCACCGCCATCGGGATCGGGATGGTTTTGTGCGCGCACAGGACGAAGAAGTTGGTGAGCCCCCGGCGTCTGGCCGTCACCACCGCTCCGGCGATGGTCGGGGTGGTGGTTTCGAAGCCGACGCCGAGAAAGACCACGGTTTTGTCGGGATGTTTTTCGGCGAGGGCGACGGCGTCGAGAGGGGAGTAGACCACCTTGACGGTGGCCCCGGCGGCCTGCTCGTGAATCAGGCTGCTGCTGGATCCGGGGACGCGCACCATGTCGCCGAAGGTGGCGATGATCGTGCCCGGCCGGCGGGCCAGGGCCACGGCATGGTCGACGTAGTCCACCGGGGTGACGCAGACCGGGCATCCCGGGCCGGAGATCAGGCGGATCTGCTCGGGGAGGAGGGAGCGGATGCCGTGCTGGTAGATCGCCATGGTGTGCGTGCCGCACACCTCCATCAGCGTCATCGTGCCGGTATGGCCGGCGACGGCTCGCCGGATCGCCTCGATCTGGATGCGGGCCAGTTCCGGGTCGCGGAACGGGGCGAACAGGCTCATTCGGGAAAGAGCCCCTGGTCGAGGGCGGCGCGCAAGGCCTCGAGGGTCAGCTGCGCCTCGTCCTCGTCGATCTTCTCGATGGCGAAGCCGGCGTGGATCAGGACATAGTCGCCGACCCGGACATCGTCCAGCATCATCAGGCTGGCTTCGCGCTGCACCCCATCGATCTCGCAGACCGCCAGGTCGTCAGTGATCGTCTTCACCTGCATTGGGACACCCAGGCACATCTTACGGCTCCTTGCTTTTCTGTCTCACGCCCTCTTCCAGCCACCCGTACCACTCCGCCAGCCCCGCCCCGCTGCGGCAGGAGAGCTCGAGGATTTTGATCTGCGGGTTGATCTGGCGGGCGAAGGCCTTGCAGCGCTCGAGATCGAAATCGAGATGCGGCAGCAGGTCGGTCTTGGTGATGACCATCAGGGTTGCCGCGCGGAACATCTGCGGATACTTGAGCGGCTTGTCCTCCCCTTCGGTCACCGACAGCAGCGCGACCTTGTGGTCTTCGCCGAGATCGAACGACGCCGGGCAGACCAGGTTGCCGACATTCTCGATCATGAGGACGTCGGTGCCGGCAAGGCCGAAGGCTTCGACGCCGTGGGCGACCATGTGGGCGTCAAGATGACAGCCGGCCCCGGTATTGATCTGCACGGCCGGCACGCCGGTGGCGGCGATGCGGTCGGCATCGCGGCTGGTCTGCTGATCCCCTTCGAGGACGGCAAAGGCCAGTTTGCCGCGCAGGTCGGTGAGCGTGCGCTCGAGCAGGGTGGTTTTGCCCGAGCCGGGCGAACTGACCAGGTTGAGAACGAAGAGGCCGCTGCGGGCAAACAGGGCCCGGTTGCCGGCGGCCAGGCGATCGTTCTTGGCGAGCAGGTCCTCCTCGATGCGCAGGGTGCGCGCCCCGTGATCGTGTTCGTGGTGGTGATGGTGCTCTTCGCCGGGGGTGCCGGCGCAACCGCAGTTGATGCACATGGTCAGTCGATCTCCAGTTCCAGGACACGCAGTTCGGTGCCTTGATCGATGGCAAAGGCCAGCGCCCCGCAGAGCGGGCAGAGCGCGATGGGTTCATGACAGGCGGCGTCCTGGCCGCAGGCGGCACACCGGCCATGGCCGGGGGTGCGATGGATGACGAGGGCCGCTCCTTCGGCGAGCGTCCCTTTGCTGCAGACGTCAAAGGCGAACTCGAGCGCTTCGGGGATTGCCCCCGACAGTTCGCCGACTTCGACGACGATCGCCCGGATCGAGCTGGCCCCGGCCTTAAGGGCGTGCTCCTCGGCGATCGCAACCAGGCTTTGGGTCAGGCTGAGTTCATGCATGGCGAAACAGCTGGTTTGGGGGAGATAGCGGTCGCATCGACTGGCTTTCATCATAGGGCGAGCTCCCGGCAAAAGCAAGGAGAGAGCATCTGCCGGGAGATGGCTCGCGCAGGCCGAATGAGCCAAAGGTGGCCGAAGCGCAGCGGCGACAGTTGTGCGCAACTTGTTGCGGGAAGGGGGCGACATCCGCCCGTGCCGGCCAAAGGGTGGTTTCATCTTTGCCGGTCAGTGGTATGATATTCGGGCTCGATGTCACGCACGGGGGAGGCTGTCATGTCCGCTTCGAATCTTTGCCGCGATCCATCTCTGCACCATCTGCACTTTTGCAAGCTGAAGAAGAAAGGGCTGGCCGAGGAGATGGCGGCCCGTACCAGGGCGCCGGCCTTTGTCTGTCACAACTGCGGGGCCCGGGCCGATCATGAGGAAGACGTGTGCAACCCCAGCACCTTGCCTCAATAATTTGCCGCAGGGAGGCCGGGAAAACGTTCCGGCCCTCTGCTGTTTGGGTGGGTCTGTAAATCAACCAGTCGTTGGAGGGCATCATGGCCATCTGGAAATGCGAAAAGTGCGGATACCAGAGGGAAGGGCGCTGCAAGCCGCGCAAGTGCGAGAAGTGTGCGGCCGCTGACAGCTTCGCCAAGCAGGCGTGACGGCGCTCTGCCCGGGGGGCGACCTGGAGGAGGCACTTGCTCCCTACCGCGCCCTGCTCCAACAGGTCGACCTGTTATGTGCCCGCATCGTCGCGGCTTTTCCCGAGCAGATCGCCTGCCAAACCGGCTGTTCAGGCTGCTGTTCGCTGCAGGGGGTGTTGCCGGTGGAGGCGGCCAGCCTGGCTGTGGCTCTCCGCCAGCTGCCGGCGGCGGAGGCAGAGGCGCTGCAGGTTAGGCTGTCGGTTGCAGGCGGGGGCGAGCGCTGCCCGCTGCTGAAGGACGAGCGCTGCCCGCTGTATGCCGCGCGGCCGGTCATCTGCCGTACCCATGGGCTGCCCCTGCTGGTCGAGGATGAGCACGGCCGGCGGGTCGATCGCTGCCCGCTCAATTTTACCGGACTGGAGACGCTGCCCGGTTCCCTGATCATCGACTTGGACACTCTCAACCGGGTGCTGGCCGCCGTTAATCAGCAGTTTCTCTCGGCGTGCTTTCCGCGGGGCGGCTTGCCCGAGCGGATTCCCCTGCGGGAGATCGGCACCTTCCCGGGCTGTTTCCAGAGGGGCCGGTGCCGGCCTTGAGCCGATTTTTCTTTTGACTACCGCGGCGAAAAGTTTTAAATTCTCAAACCCAGCGGAGAGGTGGCCGAGTAGGTCGAAGGCGCTCGCCTGCTAAGCGAGTGTACGGGGTAGACCCGTACCGAGGGTTCGAATCCCTCCCTCTCCGCCAGTTTTTACCCCTTGCTTCCTCAGTTGAGCCCCCCTTTACCTGTCTCCGCCACGAAAAGTCTTGACAAGCCCCCGTGACTGGGCAATAATCTCGCTTCCCTGCGCGCCTCTAGCTCAGCTGGATAGAGCATCTGACTACGGATCAGAAGGTCGGGCGTTCGAATCGCTCGAGGCGCGCCACTTAAAAGTAAAAGGTTACAGGCCTTGGCCTGTAACCTTTTTGTTTTTCTGATGCCCTTGTGGCCTGACAAGGCTATGTCAGCAAGTCCTTGGGGAAAGCGAGAACGGTTATTGAGGCAAAATTTAACACGGGTGCCGATAGGGGCTACCGTCTCAGAAACCGTAATTTATCAGAATCGCCACTCGGCATTCAGGCTGACAACATGGATCGCCATGCTTTCGTAGGTTCCCGAAACCCGCCCCGCAAGTGGGCCACGTTCCACGTTCAAGTCCAGATCGCCGGTCCAGACCAATTCGTAGGCAGCGCCGAGCGTCACATCCTTCGACCAGTCGTAGCGACTCCCCAATGCAAAACGCCAGCCTTCCCCGACAGGTAATGACGGCGTGACATCTTCCTCGTCCATCATGGCGCTGTCGTAGGCCATACCGGCAGTCAACAGCAATGGTTCACTGACCCAGTACTGCGCGCCGAGCGCGGCATGCCAGGTATCCTTGTAATCGAGAGCCGTGGTCACACTGGCATTGATGTTGTCCGAATGCAGACTGACATCGACCTTGCCGAACTCCGACCAGTCCTGCCAACCGACATTGGCCAGCAGTGCCAGTTTGTCGTTGACCTCGTGATAGATACTGAGCATGACTGCCTGAGGTATGGTCATGCCGAGGTCGATGCTGCGGGAGCCGTCCAGCAGGTTGCCGAGGATCGGCCGGGTCACGCCAGTGACCTTGGCTTTGTCGGAAAAGTCGAGGTCGGCCTCGGAGAGATAGGTCAGGCCAAGCCGCGTCCCCTTGGCCGGTTCGTACAGGACGCCCAGGTTGTACTGCACCGACCAGTCCTCATCTTTCAGTTCGACCTGCCCATCCGGTGCATTCGGATCCAGCAGGCGGCGGTTGTTGATCGCCATGGTGTTCTCGAATATCCCGTAGAGCGCTGCAACACCCGCTCCCACCGAGAGTTGATCATTGATCCTGATGGCGACAGCCGGCTGAATGGCCATGGCCTGCAGGGTAGTGTCCTGGACGTAATAGCGCCCGACCCAGTCGTTCTGATAGTCGAGAGCGAGTCCGAAATTCCCGGCGATAGCCAAACCGAGCGCCACCTTATCGTTGACCGGGTGGACATAGAAAAGCCCTCCGGCCGGCAACCAGCCGTTGCTGTCGCCGCTGTCACCGCTGGCGGTCGTATTGCCATCGGCAGCGAAGTCGACATGCAGCGCCATCGGCTGTGCCCCCGCCAATAGCGAGGGTTGCTTGAGCCTGGTCATCCCGGCCGGGTTGGTGAAGGCCGTGGCCGCATCCTGGGCCCGGGCGGCGTAGCCCGCTGCGGCCAGACCGACATCGTTGCTGCCGACCTCGTAAAGATAAAGGCCTCCAGCCTGACTGGTCGATATGGTCATCAATAGACCCAACAGGCCAAGAACTCCCAATCGCGCGCTTCGCATCATCTGTCTCCCGTGTAAGATAGCCAAAAGCAGCAGCGGTTCATTCGGTCAGCGTGCCATCGTCAGGGGGTGTACCAGATCGGCGACGTGTAGGCCCGCTCCTGCAAAGTCATGGTCGTGCCATCCGGTGGCTTTACGCTGAAGCGCTTGGCGTCATACGCGGTCCAGCGCGGGGTCGGGATTTCAAGCACGCGGCCGTAGTAGAAGGCCGGCTGGCTGGCATCGAAGTCCGGGTCTTTCCACACCGCGATCAACTCAGGCGCGCCGATGGTGTTGGTCCAGGTGGCGTTGGCCACGTCCACGGTGTTGCCGACCGCCGGGAGTTTGCCGGTCTTGGGATCGGCTTTGCGATCGCCCGACCAGGCGACGTCGAAAACCTGCTCGTGCAGCTTGCCGTTCTTGTCGAGCCAGCCTTTCACAATCTGGTAGCGATCGAGATTGGCGCCGATCGGGTCCTTGAGCGCGACCACCAGAAAGGTCGGCGCTTGACCTTTCGGCGCCTTCCTGAGATCACCGCCCATCGACACGCCCTTGGCGTAACCGATCTGCGCCGGCAGGCGGTTGTGCGCGTCGCCGGGCTCGAAGTCGAAGCCACCGAAGAAGCGCACCAGCATGCGCGGGCCGGTGGTGGCGTAGGTCTCGCGCCGCTGCATGGCGTCAAAGATCGCCTCTCGCGTATTCTCGGTCGCCCATACGGCCGCGTAGCCGGAAGACGAGACCTGCCAGTCCTTGATGGTGACCCCGATCTTGGGATTGGTCATGAACGTGGCGGTGAGCCGCTCCGCGTTCGGCTCGCCCGCAGTGGTCTTGCCAAAAAAATTTTCCTCCTCCGCCGTGGCGAGACCGGTGTGGGCATCGGTGCTCCCGATCATGCCGAACTTGTACGGATTCGTGCCGAGCTTTTGCTCTAGGGCGAGTCCGTTCTTCAACGCCGAGCGCGCATACTCGCCTTCAAACATGTCATCGGTGTGCTTCACGACGACGGCGAGGTTGGCCTTGTCCCAGCGTTCGAAGTTGGCGAACTCGTCAGTGGGCGAGAGAAAGTGATGTGTTTCGCCATCCCCTTTCATCTGGGTCACTTCGTATAGCCGCTCCCATTTGGCGCGCGTCTGCACGTAGTGCTTGTCAAGCTTCTTGCCGAAGGCCTCGATGACCGGGAACATGGTGCCGTTGGACAGGTTGCCGTTATGGGCGATGGCGAGCACCTCGCTGCCGGTCTTTGCCTCTGTGTCGGCCATCCACTTCCAGAGGTCCTCCGGGTTGTCGCTGCCGAGCGGTTTGAGCGTGGTATAGGGTTCAACCAGACCGGCCTGCGCGCCGTTACCGCGGAAGATAACGTTGCGGTGCAGGTTGTTGCCACCTGTATTCACGGTCCATTCGTAGCCGATGAAGGCCGTGAAACGGCCAGGCTCGTTGTAGGCTTCCGCCGCCTTGATGGCTTCCTGCCAGGCCGAGCGGTAGGCCTTGGTGCCCGGTACGGGGAATCCCTTGGGCATGTTGTTGGCGCTAAAGGCCTGGATGATATCGAACGCGGCTTCGGCGCCCTTTCCGGCCTTGATCAGGTCGTGCCATTTCTTGCCCTGCTCCGTTGCCAACACCTCCGGATCGCCGTTCATCAACTGGGGGAAGAATCCGAAGCCGTCCGAATGGTCAGCAACGACCAGGAAGTCGAGCGGCCGGGACAGTTTTACTGGCTGGTTGGAGGACGCCATGACTTCCTCGCCCCGGGCAAAGCGGTAGGCATCGCGTGGCGTGAGCCGTGCACCAGCGGCGCCCGCGTCCATGGAGAACGACGTGTGCAGGTGGGTGTCGCCGAAAAACGGCCGTGTTGGGAAGTTGCGGCCTGCATAAGGCGAGTACGGGGGCTTGGTGGGATGAACCTTTTCCAGAGCCGCCTTGTCGATGTTGCCGAGGCAGGGGTCGCTGACACTCTCCTCGTGGATGTGTCCAGTAGCGGAAAAACCCTCCCCGCTGAAGACAAGGGATAGCGCCATAGCGATAGCCAAAACGGTCTTTCTCATAGCGAGTTTCCTTCCAGGTAAGCGTTGAGAATCCGAAACCGCGGGGTAATTTACTGAGTCTCCAACCCTCTCGTATTCAACTTTGCTGAGGGGATGCTCCCGTTTTCATCTTTGGAGGGCATCAATGTCTGTGCAGAATTTTATATAATAGCGGAAAGTCGTCTGGCAACTGTCTCGAATCTTGTGTCGCTGGAAATAACTGTGAGAAATGAAGGGTCTGAGAAGAGAGTCTTGGATGCCGTGCCAAGCAAGACGGCCACCCGGGTCTCCAGGTGGCCGCAGTTTTCGATGTCGTAAATATGGCGGTCAGTTAGACGCCGTTTTTTGCCTCACAACCAGTGACTTTTAAGTGGCCCCCAGCCTTGTGGCTGGGGGCATATGTTTATGGCGAGGGCCTTTCATGCTTTGCCCGCTTGCCAGCGACAACATAAAGGGTCGGCAGCACCAGCAGGGTCAGCACCGTCGAGGTCAGCACCCCGCCAATGACCACGGTCGCCAGAGGTCGTTGCACCTCGGCACCGACGCCGGTGGAGAGAGCCATCGGCAGAAAGCCGGCGGCATCCACCACGGCGGTGGCGACGACCGGCAGCAGGCGTTGCCGGGCGGCGCCGGTGACCGCATCGACCAACTCAAGACCGTCATCGAGGAAGGTGCGGATCGCGGCCACCAGCACCTGACCGTTGAGCACTGCGATTCCAGCCAGGGCGATAAAACCAACGGCGGCGCTGACGCTGAACGGGATGCCGCGCAGCCACAGGGCGAAAACCCCGCCAACCGCCGCCAGCGGAATGCCGGTGTAGATGATCAGCACGTCACGCAGTTTCTTGAGGCTGAACCACAGCAGCACGAAAATCAGCAGCAGCGTGACCGGCACCACCAGCGCCAGGCGCTTTTGCGAACGTTCCAGATTTTCGAACTGCCCACCCCATTCGACGAAGTAGCCCGGCGGCAGTTTCAGGTCACGACCCAGAACGGCTCTGGCTTCATCGACGAAGGAAGCCACGTCGCGCTCGGGGACGCTGACCGATACCTTGAGAAGGCGCCGTCCCCACTCGCGGTTGATGGTCGATGGGCGCTGCTCCTCGGTGATGTCAGCCAAGGTTCTCAATGGCAGGATGGCGCCAGTCTTCGTCGGGATTAGCGTCCCGGCCAGTGCCGCCGGATCTTCGCGCTGGGCATCTGGGAGCCGCAGCACCAGCGGGAACGAACGTTCCCCTTCGAAGACTTCGCCGACACGCGGAGTTCCCACCGCCTCGACCATCTCCAGGACGTCATGGGCCGGCACGCCATAGCGGCCGAGCTTGTCCTGGTCAATCTTGACCTGCAAGGTCGGCTGCCCTGTGATCTGCTCGGCGGAGACCTCCCCGGCACCGGGCACCTTGTGCAGAATCTGTTCGACCTGCTCGCCAAGTTTGACCAACTGCTCGAAGTCCTCGCCGTAAATCTTGATGCCGACGTCGCCGCGAATCCCCGAAAGCATCTCGTTGACGCGCAGTTCGATCGGTTGGGTGAAGACTACGCGAATGCCGGGAAGGCCAGCCATCTCCTGCTGGATGGCGGCGGCCAACTCCGCTTGCGTTTTGGCCCTGGTCCATTGCTCGCGGGGGTGCAGGGTCATGAAGATGTCCGTCAATTCGGTGCCCATCGGGTCGGTGGCGACCTCGGCACTGCCGAGGCGGCTCCAGACGTGACGCACCTCGTCGGGGAACTTCTCCCGCACCAGAGCTTCCAGCTTGGTGTTGTAGGCAACTGACTCTTCGACCGACACCCCGGCCAAACGGACCACGCTGGCGACGATCGACCCTTCGCCCATGCGCGGCAGGAACTCACCGCCGAGGCGTAGCGCCAAAAGACCGGTGACCAGTACCAAGGCCGTCGCCATCCCGAGGGTGAGATGCCGGCGGGCCAGTACCCAGTCAAGTGCCGGGAGGTATATTCGCCTGAGCCACCCTTCGGCTTGCCCCTCATGCGTATGCAAGTGCTTGGGCAGGAACTGCAAGGAAAGGAGCGGCGAGAGGAACACCGCCACCAGGAGTGCACCGACCAGCGCGAAGATGAAGGTCAAGGCCATCGGCCGGAACATCTTCCCCTCGATCCCCTGCAAGGCCAGCACCGGCAGGAAGACCAACACGATGATGCCCATGCCGAAGGCTATTGGCCGGACTACCTCCTTGCTCGACGACAGTATGGCGCTCATCCGCTCGGAGGGGGTCAGATCGCGGCCGAGTTGCATTTGTCGTTCGGTCAACCGGCGCAGGTTGGCCTCGGTCATGACCACCGAACCGTCAACCAGGATGCCGAAGTCCATTGCGCCGAGCGACAGCAGGCTGGCGGCAATCCCCATCTGCCACATCCCCAACCCGGCAAAGAGCATCGATAGCGGGATGGCCGATGCAACCAAAAGACCCGCCCGAACATTACCGAGCAG
Organism: uncultured Geobacteraceae bacterium; assembly: GCA_964603155.1. GTDB lineage: Bacteria > Desulfobacterota > Desulfuromonadia > Desulfuromonadales > BM103 > VAUL01. The sequence goes on from CAZRTZ010000017.1 coordinate 14,063, forward strand.
TAGAAAGAGGATGGCGATGACCAGGATCGCCCCGGCCACCAGGTTGTGCTCCACCGTACCAATCACCTGATCGACCAGTTCGGTGCGGTCGTAGACCGTCTCGATCACCACATCCTCGGGGAGCGCCTTGCGCACCTTGTCCAGGCGGGCCTTCAGCGCCGCGGTTACGTCACGGCTGTTCTCCCCCATGAGCATGAAGCCGAGCCCCATGACCACCTCGCCCTGCCCCTGGTAGGAAACGGCGCCGCGCCGCAGTTCGTGGCCGATGCTGACTTCGGCGACGTCGCGGATGCGCACCGGGGCCCCGGCATGGGCAGTCACCACGATGTTGCCGAGCTGTTCGAGGTTATTGACCCGGCCGATGCCGTGGACCAACAGCGCCTGCCCGGAAGCGATCACCTGACCGCCGCCGACGTTGGCGTTATTCTCCTGGAGGGCATTGCGAACCTCGTCCAAGGTCAGGCCGTATTTGATCAAGCGCTCGGGAGCGACGACGACATGGTACTGCCGCTCCAGCCCGCCCCAGGAATTGATCTCGGCGACGCCGGCGACCTTGCGCAACTCCGGTTTGACCACCCAGTCGTGCAGGGTGCGCAACTCGTCGAGCGTTCGCTTAGGGTTGTCGGAGCGCAGCACGTAATGGTAGACCTCGCCAAGCCCCGTGGAGATCGGCCCCAGCTCGGGGCGCTCGATCCCTTCCGGCAGTTCCACGCTTGCCAGTCGCTCCATGACCAGTTGGCGCGAGTCGTAAACCGGCATGTCGTCGCTGAAGGTGACCACCACCTGGGACAGGCCGAACTTGGAGACCGAGCGGACGCTGACCAGGTGCGGCAGACCGGAGACGGCCAGTTCCACCGGCATGGTGAGCTGCTTCTCGATCTCCTCCGGTCCGAGAGAAGGGGCGATGGTGTTGATCTGCACCTGCACCGGGGTGGTATCGGGGAAGGCATCGACGGGTAGTCGCGCCAGCGCCCAGGCGCCAGCGAAACCGGTGATGACGAACAGCAGCACCACCAGCAGACGGTTTTTGAGAGAAAACTCTATGAGCCGCTCGAACATGAGTTGTCTCCTTAGTGATCAGCGCAGGAAGCGCCGAGCCGCGACTTCAGCAACTCGGACTTCAAGGCGAAACCCTGGCTGGCCGCAACCTTCTCGCCGTCCCGCAGGCCCGCTACAATCAGCACCTCGCCGGCGCGGCGCGGCCCAGCTTCGACCCGGCGCAGTTCAAACAGGTCGGGCTCCTCATGGGCCACGAACACATAGGCCTTGCCGTCGATGGCCTGCACGGCGGCAGCCGGGACAGCGACGGGCCCGGCGGGGCCAGCATTGGCAAACAGCGCGTCGAGATCGTCCTTGCCGTGGTCGTATCCCGCGTGTTGGTCCTTGACAGGATTGGCCGCGCCTTCGGTGGCCACCGCAACCAATTGAGTTTTGCCGAACATGCCGTCTTTAAGCAGTCCGTCCGGGTTGGCCACCTCGGCAACCACGCGCAACAGACGGGTGCGCTCTTCCAACCCGGTTCCGACCTGGATGATCTTCCCCGGAAAACGTTGGCCCGGTAGTCCGTCGATCTCGGCCTCGATGGCGGTTCCAACCTTGGCGAGTGACGCCTGGTCGGCGCTGAGCTGCAATTCGAGCCACATGGTGGAGAGGTCAGCCACGGTGAACAGGGGAGTTTCCGGCGTCAGCGTCTGGCCGGCTACGGCACTGCGCGCCACCACCGTGCCGTTCAGCGGCGAACGTACGGTCAGGGCGGTGCCGCCACCGGAGGTGCCGGCGCCGAAGGCTTGAAGTTGTTCGCGTAATTGCTCGGCCGTCGCCTTGGCCGCCTGCTGCTCGGCCTGCGCCTGCTCCAGTTCCATGCGGGCACTGACTCCCCTGTCCACCAATTCCTGCTCGCGCCTGATGTTGGCATCCGCCAGTTGCAGGCGCCCCAACGCGGCCTGGTAGTCGGCTCTGGCCATAGCCGCCCCCGGCGAGGCGATCTCCGCCAGCAGCGCCCCCTTGCTGACGCTCTGCCCCGGTTCGACGGCGATGCGTCGCACCGTACCGCCCGAGAGAGCCATGACCTCGGCCAGCCGGCTGCGGTTGTAGGTGACCTGGGCGGGGATCGCCGGGCCGCCACCGATGCCGGTCTTTTTGGCCGGAGCGATGACGATACCGGCCCGCGCAGCCGCCTCCGGGGTGGCCAGGCGCATCTTGACCCCATCACCAGGAAGAAGCGTGGTCATCAACTGCGGGTTGCACAAGACGTCTTCGGCTTCCGGCATACGATGCTCGGCGCAGATCTCCCCGGCATCAGGACGTTCGCCGTGAGCTTGGCCGGTAGGTTCATCCTTCTTCCCGGCGTGGCCATGACCAGCGTGATTGTCCTTTTGCTCGGAGGGCCGTTGAACTTCATGCCCTTGAGCTTCCGGTGCTTGATTGTGCTGAGCGAAACGGGAGCCGCCGACCCAGCCGAGAGCGCCGACGCCGATGATAAGTAAGATGGTGATGATGTTGCGGGATGAGTACATGATACAAACCTTTCGGAATCAATCGGTCAGTGAGTCGCCGTGGCGGTTTCCACGCCCTGGAGACGTTGCAGTTCGATGGCGGCCAGGTGGCAGTCAGTCCGCGCCTTGAGCTGGTGCTGCCGGGCTTCGAACAGAGAGCGCTGGGCGTCAAGCAGTTCGAGCAGGCCGAACTTGCCGGCGCGGTAGCCGAAATCAGCGGCGGCAAAACCCTCAACGGCCGCCGGCACCACCTGACTGTCGAGAACCTCAGCTTCCGCCCTGGCATCGGCCAGGGCCTGCCAAGCGCTGAGCAAGGTTACGCGCGCCTGATTGCGGTCGTTTGCTTCGCTCGCCTTGGCACTGTGGTAGCGGCTGCTGGCAGCGACCACCGATTCCTGCCCGAGGCTGAACAAAGGCAACGGCATGGAGATGCCAAAGAGCCAGGCACTTTCATCGCTTTCATTGAACTGCCGCCAGCCCACCGTAACGCTCGGATCGGGGATGCGGCTGGCCCTGGCCTGTTCCAGTTCGACACCACGCAGTGCCGTGGCGATCCGCCAGTTGATAGCTGCGGCCGTCTGCTCCAGCGTGGCATCAAGGGCATACCACGGGGGGACATTCGGCAAAACCCCGAGATCGCCTTCGACCTGCTCAAAGTCCACCTGCGAGGAATTCCAGCTTGAGGCCAGCTCTTGGCGGGTCGTAAGCAGGGTGCGTTCGGCCTGGCTCACGGCCAGATTGGCCAGATTGACCTGACCTTGCAGGCGCACACGGTCAATAGCCGGGGCCTTGCCGGCCTTGATGCGCTCCTCGGCAGCCGCGAGAGTTTTGGCGGCAACCTCCGCCTGCTCCTTCGCCAGAGCCAGTTTCTCCTGAGCCGAGAGGGTCGCGATAAAACGCTGCCGCGTGGCCGCCAGAACCACGGCCTGCGCCAATTTCTGTTCATTGGTGGCCAACTGCCGGCCAAGTTCGGCGGCCTCCCGGCGCAGTCGCCGTTTGCCACCCAGTTCGATCGGCTGAGAGAGTTCGATGGTCAACTCGCCCGCGTCACTGCCCTGGTAGACCCCGTCGCCGGCCACATTTTCCAGGGTGACTGACAGTTCGGGATCGGGCAGCCGACCGGCGAGCACCACCTCTGCTTCAACCGCACGCAGCTCCTCCATGACGGCCAAGAGCTCGGGGCCATGCGTAAGGGTACGATTCAAGGCTTCCTCAAGAGTCAGGGTAACGGTTTTATCTTGAGGCCCTGCCGCTTCTGCGGCGAGACCTGATGGTGGGGCAGCAATCAGCAGCCCTGCCAGGGCGCAGAGCGCCCCGAGCGGGATGAGTCTTGAAGCCATGGGGACTTCTCCTTGCGGGGATAAATGCATCCTGCGGATGCAACAATGACTGACAGCCGGGCATCACGGGATGTCCGGACGAGGGGTGATTGCTCGGGGAGGAGGTTAAATCAGCAGGACGGTGGTGCGGTGGTGAAGAATCTGGTCCGGAATGCGCGGGGGAGGATCAAGTAGCCGGTGCGGATTGATGAGCCGTTCCGGCAGAGGATTGAAAACATCTAGGACGACCAGTGGGAGGATCGCAGGAAGGTCGACGGAGAAATCCCCTGCCCGGCTACGGGAAACATTCCACTGGTGCGCAGAAGAAACGTCCAGACAGGGGCCGCAGCCATCGGCGGTGTCCGCTTCGATGGTAGAAACCGCGATGCCGTCTGCCGCCGGGGCGCAGTCATCCTGAGAGCAATCCCCGGACGGGACAAACTCCAGAGCGGCGTGATCGCCATCCGCGCTGACGCACCAGACGTAACTGGACGCACCCGTCGAACTCGCAAGGAGACCGATGATCAGCAGACAAGCGAGTAGCTGGTTGATAACGCGCCAGAATGACATAACACAAGAACCATAACCGAAGGTGCAGTGGGAGCGCAATATTTTGCCCAAAACAACTAAACCAAAACTCTAACCATCACGGGATTATGGCCTTTAGGCTCACAAATTGTGCCACTGCCTTTCGGCCACCACCTATCAACGACAGGCGAGAGTTTCAAATCCCCTGCCAAGCAAGACGGCCACCCGGGTCTCTAGGTGGCCGCAGTTTTCGATGTCGTAAATATGGCTGTCAGTTAGACGCCGGTTTCTGCCTCGGAACCCGTGATTTTTGAAAACGACCACAAACTCAGTGAAGGCGGAGGACTGGCACAGCCGCTACGAGGTGAAGGCGGCGTGGGGTCACCGCAACACCTAGTCACACCGACAGCCCGACTCGCACCAGGTCGGCCGGACATTGCTACGGACTTGACTTCTAGCCGCCTTGTGGCACCATTCCCTACCAATCCAGTCACGATGCCCCAGGAGGAAATGATGTCAGAAGACACCGTTGTCACCCGCCGCAACCTCATCAAGCTGTCCTTGGCCTCCGGGGCCGTCTTGGCCACCGGGCTCCCCATGGCGGCCCTCGCCGGCGACAAGCCGATCGCCCCGGAGTTCCGCCCCGAGCACGCCAAGCTGCGCTTCCTGGAGTCGATGAACTGCTCGCAGGCCATCCTGGAGACCTACGCCCCGGAGTTCGGCATGTCCGTCGAGAACGCCCGTAAAGTCGCTGCGGCCTTCGCCGGCGGGATGGGGATGGGCTCAGAGTGCGGCGCCGTGACCGGCGCTTTCATGGTCATCGGCATGAAGTACGGCAAGACCCGCGATGACGACTCCCGCGCCGACAGCGAAACCTTCAAGCGCTTGGCCGAGTTCGTCAAGGAGTTCAAGGCCAAGCACGGGCACATCGAGTGCTCCGTCCTGCTGGAGACCGACATGGGTACGCCGGAGGGGGTCAAGGAGGCCGCCGGCAAGGGCCACTTCACGAACCGCTGCCCGGCGTTCGTCAAGACAGCGGCGCTGTTGCTGGAGAAGGCTCTGGTCTGACCGCGCGGCCACTTGGGTGCGCTGCCACAGCGGGTTAGGTTCAAATCTTCTGCCAAATGACACGGCCACCCGGTTCCCCAGGTGGCCGCTTTTTGGGGCGTTTGATTGATTCTCGGCTGGACAGTACAGGGGCGTTTCAACTATATAGGGACTCCTAATATTTGATGAGGAGGCTGCTGTGAAGCGATTTGTAATCTTTTGGTTTGCCCTGTTGGTGGTGATTGGGTGGGAAGCCTCTACTGCAAATGCTCAACCGTATCTTTCGGGCAACATCGGATATGTCTGGCTTGAAGACTCTGACATGAGAGGGAACCAGAGCGATTCCGGGGAATTTTCCTTTGACAGAGGACTGGTCATCACCGCCGCCCTTGGCAAGGCACTTAGTGAGACGTTGCGTACTGAAATTGAGTTCGGATACCGCACGAATGAAGCCAATGAAGCAAGGAGGCCTAACGGTGACGCTCATAGTGTTGACTCGGACATCGTTACCTTGTCGATGATGGCAAACGTCTTTTACGATTTTATGCCCGACAGAACAATAAGCCCGTTCATCGGCGCAGGGATCGGAATTGCCAATGTCGATGGAGAGGTTCCGAATAACAACGGCAAGGACGATGTGTTCGCCTACCAACTTGCGGCCGGTGCAGGCTTTGCGATCACGGAGAAGTTGAAAATTGAAGTGCAATACCGGCTTTTCGGCACGGACAACCCCGAATTCAGGAACGTTGAGGCCGAATACATAACGCACAACTTGTTATTTGGGCTGCGCGGAAGCATATAGCAGACGCCAAGCAGGGTATTTCATTACGACGAAAGGCCGGGGAGAGATCCCCGGCCTTTCGTTCTGTGTCTCACGGCGGTGGAAGGCGGCCTTAGCCCGTGGGAATTCCCGGGCAGCACCCCTGGTCCCTGGAGGCCGCTTCCGCTGGCAGGTTATTCGTGCCGACCCGGTCACCTGAAAGCCAGTCGGTTCCAGATAAAAACGGACCGCGCAAGCGGATTTCCGGCATGGCGGAGGCTTTGACGACGGTGGACGGATGCGATAGGATGACGGTCATGAGAGCTTTTTCCTTGATCGTCCTGCTGGTGCTTCTGACCGGGTGCACCAATAGGCCCAGTGCGCTGAAGGTGTCGGGTGTCTACACGCTGCAGGCCGTTTACGGCGAGAGCAAGTAAGCGGATCGCGCGATGAAGAATTTTCTCTTGATGGCCATCTGCCTGCTGCTGGTGTCCTGCGCGGCAAAAGAGAGCAAACCGGTGCTTGGCCCGCATGGCGGGGTTTTACATCCGGTTGGCTGCGTCGCGCCGGTGGATAACTGCTACCTCGAAGCGATCAAGATCTGCCCTCAAGGCTTCACGGTCGTCGAAGCGATGGAAAGCCCCACCATTGCCTTCGACAGCGGCATTCCCCTGCTGGCCAAAAGTTATTCGCTGCAGGTCGAGTGCAAGTAAGACCCCTCCTGCTTTTTCTCCAGGCTTCCCCTCGAAAAGCGAGCGTACCCTTCCAAAGCTCAGACTGCCGGGCGGTGGTGACGCCGCCAGATCAGGCCGTACACCACGGCATTAAGCAACAGCACGCCGAGGCCCAGGCCAAGCTGGGTCTGGCGGGTCAGCCCGCTGGGATAGAGAACCGGTTCGAGGTAGTGGGCGACGAATGGCCAGGTGTAGCCGCTTTCGCCACCCAGCCGGCGCAGGTGATTTTCCAGGTGGGTCAGGGGGCAGATCGCGCCGCCGAGTTCGATGCCGACCCCCCAGGCGGCGGCCGGCAGATGCAGCCACACCAGCCGCGGCCAGCGCAGCACCGCCAGCCCGCCGCCGACCACGAAGAGCACGAAGCCGGCATGGACCAGCACCACCAGGTCGGCCAGTAGGAGATAGTTCACGTTGCGAGGAGCCGCATCAACTCGCGCATGAACGCCGGCAGATCGGCTGGATGGCGCGAAGTGACCAGGGTGCCGTCCACGACCACCTCCTGGTCGAGATAGTGTGCGCCGGCGGCCTTGAGTTCTTCGGCGACGCTCTTGTAGCAGGTGGCCGTGCGCCCGGCGAGCAGCCCGGCGCTGACGAGCACCTGCGGGCCGTGGCAGATGGCCCCCACCGGCTTGCCGGCGGCGACGAACGCCCGGGCGATCGCCGCGACCTGCGGCAGGTCGCGGATGGCGGCCGGAGCTTTCCCCCCCGGGAGGATGAGCAGGACATAGTCAGCCGGGTCGATGGCATCGAAAGTTTTGTCGACCTTGACGGCATAGGCGTGTTTGCCGGTGATGGTGCCGGGGTTCGGGGCGGCGACCTCGACGGTGCAGCCGGCTTCCTGGAGGCGGTAAAGGGGGACCAGGAGTTCGGAATCCTCGAAGCTGTCGGCGCTCAGGATCAGGGCTTTCATGGCGTTCCTCCGCTGGTTCTGGAATTGAACCTTCACGACAGGAAGTCTACCGCGTCACGGGCTGTCGTCCAGAGGCTCGCCTGGGTGGTAGAGGAGAAAGAGGGAGGGGCCGTCCCCGCATGCGGGCGCGACGGCCATCGTGGCGCGGAGTTTTTGCCAGGAGGTTCTGCTAGCTGGCCCGCGACTGCAGATAGGCGACCAGTTGCCAGATCTCCCGGTCGGGAAGTCCCTGCCAGGCCGGCATGACCGAGCCCCGGGAGAGGTAGGGCTCGACGGTCTTGCCGGTTTCGATACGCCAATAAAGGAAGGCCGGGTCGGCGCTCCGGTAGCGCGGTTCGGTAAAATCCGGCGCCGGCGGCTGGAAGAAGTCGGCCCGCGGCGAACGCCACTCCTCGGCGTGGCCGTGGCAGGAGGCGCACTTCTCGCGGAACAGGATCTTCCCGGCGGCAATCTGAGCCGGGTCGGTCAGCGCCCCAGCGGAGGGTTGGCGGGCGGGATAGGCAGGACGCTGCTCCCCGCAGGCGACGAGGACGAGGAGCAAGAGCAGCAGCATACCAGGGCGCGGTTTCCGTCCCCTGGGCGGGGCAGTGGCTCCCCTACGAATCACAATCAATGCCCCACTTCCTTAGTTCGCCGACCACCCCCGCGACTACCGGTTCGATCGCTGCCGCCACGCTCGGCGTCAGTTGCGTCCCCATCTCGATGCACTCCGGCTGCACCCCCCAGACCACCAGTTCCGGCGGAAGGTGCCCCATCAGTTCGGACACCGCGAGGAGATCCTGAACCCCCATCTGGTGGACCGACAGTTTGCTGGCGAAGGCCCGGGGCACGTCTTCCCCTTCGAGCCGGAACACCTCTCCGGGTGGCGCGTGCATCTCGAGGGCGTCGATGATCAGCAGCTTGTCGATCTCCTCCAGGTGGGGGAGCAGATCGAGCCCGAGCGTGCCGCCATCGAGCAGGCTCACGTCGCCGTGGAAACGGAAACGGGATGCGAGGGTTTCCACCACCCGCACCCCGAAACCGTCATCGGTCATGATCGTGTTACCCAGTCCGAGGACCAGAATCGCCATCTACAGATCCTTCGGTTCGATGTACTTGTAGCCGCTGAAGATGCCGCTGATGGTGCCGTTGCGCTCCTTCACGTCCATCAGCCAGGCGCTGTAGATGTGGTTGATGAAGAAACCGGCCAGCAGCCACATGACGCCATGGTGCATCAGCCGCAGCCATTGGCTGCCGACCAGGGTCAGCAGCCAGCCGGTCAGACCGTTCCAGAAGCCGCCCGGGGCGAACTGCCCATAGAGGGCGAAACCGGAGGCAATCTGGAAGAGGAAGAGGCAGAAGACGCCGAGGTAGGCCATCGCCGCCACCGGGTTGTGGCCGGCCTCGTAGGAGATTTGCTTGCCAGTGAAGGTGTAGTAGCGGAACATTTTGACGAAGCTGTGCCGCCCTTCAGGCGAGGTCCAGGGGAAGAAAACCTTCCAGGACGCGTGATGATTGCCTAAGAACATCCACAGGATGCGTGCGGCCACCGACACCGTGAAGAGGTAGGCGAAGACAAAGTGGAGGAAGCGCATCCAGCCCATGATGTATTGCGACGTTTCCGCCGCCGTCATGAACGGGTTGCCGATGTAGAAGCCGGTGATGGAGAGCATCACAATGGCGAGGGCGTTAACCCAATGGGTGATGCGCACCGGCCATTCGTAAACGTAGCGAATTTCAAGCATAAGAACCTCCGTGATCAGTGATCAGTGATCAGTGATCCGTAACCGGACCCTTTACGGGTTTGCCAATCACGGATCACGCCTCACGGATGACGGTCTTTAAAGCGCCCGTACCTTGATGATCTCCGTTCCGCTGCCGTCAAGCACGTGGACCGCGCACGCCAGGCAGGGGTCGAAGGAGTGGATGGTGCGCAGAATCTCCAGCGGCTTGGTCGGGTCGGCGATCGGTGTGCCGACCAGCGCCGCCTCGTACGGTCCCGGCTGTCCTTTCGGGTCGCGCGGCCCGGCGTTCCAGGTCGAGGGAACCACCGCCTGGTAGTTGGCGATCCTGCCGTTCTCGATGCGGATCCAGTGACCGAGCGCGCCGCGCGGCGCCTCGTGGTAACCGAAGCCCTGGGCCTCGCGCGGCCAGGTGGCCGGATCCCACTTCTCCTTGTTGAAGGTCTCGTAGATGCCGCGCCCCATGTTGTCGGCCAGCTGGTCGAGCCACAGTTCGTTCTTCTGGGCGAGGATCAGGCAGTCGACGCCGCGGGCGGCGGTGCGGCCGAGGGTGGAGAAGAGCGCGCTGGCCGGAGCACCGAGCTTGCCGAGGACGAAGTCGACGGTCTTCTTCACGTCGGGAACGCCCTTGGCATAGGCGACCAGGATGCGGGCCAGGGGGCCGACCTCCATCGGTTGATCGAGGTAACGCGGCGATTTGACCCAGGAGTACTTGCCGTTGGTGTCGAGGAACTCGTAGGGCGGTTTCGGCCCGGTGTACTTGTGGCTGGTCTCGCCGTCGTACGGGTGCAGGCCGGCGTTGTCTCCCTTGCTGTAGGTGTACCAGGAGTGAGTCACGTACTCGGTGATCTTCTTCTCGTCCATCGGCTGGACGTTGGCGAGATCCCGCCCCATGATCACGCCGCGCGGGAAGAAGAGACTGCC
>CAZRTZ010000017.1:24600-42919 GCA_964603155.1 uncultured Geobacteraceae bacterium
ATGTAGGCGATCTTGTCGGCGTTCAGCGCGTTCTGGCTGTCCGGGTCGACCGGGACGTTGGCGAGATCCCGCCCCATGATCACGCCGCGCGGGAAGAAGAGACTGCCGGTCCCCGGACTGTTGTCCATCGGGAAGTCGCCGTAGGAGAGATAATTCCCTGTGCCGCCGCCGATCCCCGCCCAGTCGAGGTAGGCCGGTGCGACGGCCAGCAGGTCGGGGATGTAGACCTGCTCGACGAAGGTGCGCGCCTTGCGCAGCAGCTTGCGGATGTAGGCGATCTTGTCGGCGTTCAGCGCGTTCTGGCTGTCCGGGTCGACCGGGATCGACATACCGCCGACCAGGAAGGTCTGCGGGTGCGGATTCTTGGAGCCGAGGATGGCGTGAATCTTGATGACGTCCTTCTGCCATTCCAGCGCCTCGAGATAGTGGGCCAGGCCGATCAGGTTGACCTCGGGCGGCAGCTTGTAGGCCGAGTGCCCCCAGTAGGCGTTCTGGTAGGGGCCGAGCCGCCCGGTGCCGGCAAAGGCGGCGACCTTGTCCTGGACCCCCTTGAAGTAGTCGGTGCTCGACTTCGGCCAGTCGGAGATCGACTGGGCGATCTGCGAGGTCTTGGCCGGATCAGCCTTGAGGGCACTGACGATGTCGACCCAGTCGAGGGCGTGCAGGTGATAGAAGTGGATCACGTGATCCTGGACGTTCTGGATCCCCATGATCAGGTTGCGGATCAGGCGGGCGTTGTCCGGGATCTGGATCTTCAGGGCATCCTCGACGGCGCGGATGCTGGCCATCGAGTGGACCGTCGTGCAGACGCCGCAGAAGCGCTGGGTGAAATGATGGGCGTCGCGCGGGTCGCGCCCCTTCAGGATCGTTTCAATGCCGCGGAAGGCCGTGGAGGAGCTCCAGGCACTGGCAATCTTGCCCCCCTCGAGCTGGGCTTCGATGCGCAGGTGCCCCTCGATGCGGGTGATCGGGTCGACAGCAATTCTCTGGGCCATGGGTTAGTCCTCCTTGACGACCTTGTCTTCTTCCATCGCGTCACCCTTGCGGAAACAACTGGCGACGCCGTGCACTCCGAAGGCCACCGCCGTAGCGGCGGCCAGACCGATGCCGATCTTGTCGGCGGTGTCCTCGATGCCGAAGCCCGGCACCTTGGGCAGCCGCCGGTAGAACGGGCTCATGGTGTCCCAAAAGCCCGGCTCCGAGCAGCCGATGCAGCCGTGGCCAGCCATGACCGGCCAGGAAACGCCCTCGTTGTAGCGGATGGTCGGGCAGTTGTGGAAGGTCTCCGGTCCTTTGCAGCCGAGCTGGTAGAGGCAGTGCCCCTGGCGGTGGGTCACGTCGCCGAAGGCCTGGGCGTACTGACCGGCATCGAAGTGGCCGCGCCGCTCGCAGTTGTCGTGGATGCGCTTGCCGTAGGCGAACTTCGGCCGGCCGAGGCTGTCGGTGGCCGGCAGCTTGCCGAAGGTCAGGATATGGACGACGGTCGCCGTGAGGTTCTCGGCATTGACCGGGCATCCCGGCAGGTTGATCACCGGTGCGCCGGGGACCAGCTCCATGACCGATACGGCTCCGGTCGGGTTGGGGGCGGCGGCCGGGATGCCGCCGAAGGAGGCGCAGGAGCCGACACAGATGGTGGCGAAGGCGTTCTTCACCAGCTCCTTGCAGCTTTCGACCGCGCTGTGGCCGCCGGTGGCGCAGTAGACGCCGCCGTCCCCGGTGGGGATGGAGCCTTCGACCACCAGCACGTATTTCCCCTTGTACTTCTCCATCGCCTGCTTCTTGGCCTCTTCGGCCTGATGGCCGGCAGCGGCCATGACCACCTCGGAATATTCCAGGGAGATCAGGTCGAGGATGATTTCGGCGGCGGTGGGCTGGTTGGCGCGCAGGAACGCCTCCGAGTCACCGGAGCAGCTCTGGTACTCGACCCAGATGACCGGGACGCGGGCATCGGCGACCGCGGCGGCGACCTTGCCGACCATGCCGATCGGCAGGGCCAGGGCCGCAGTGGTCATGGTGCAGAACTTGATGAAGTCGCGGCGGTTGACCCCGCGGGCCTCGACGCGGGCCAGGATTTCCTCGGGGATCGCGGCCAGGCTCGAAACGTGATCCGAACTCATGCGTCTTCTCCTTTCCTTGCGGGTCGGGACAACCCCGCTCGTTCTTGATTGAGCAAGTCGGTCAATAGGGCGGTTCGCCCAAAAGAAACAGCCGGTTAGCAAGTCGATCAAAATCAGATATAACAGTGTTATTAGCTTAATGTGCTGCTGCAGTCAAGGGCGAAAAGCCAAAGCCAGACGGCTTGGTCAAACATTGTTTAGGAGTCTACCACTTTTTCCGGTCTTCGCACGCAAGCCGAGAAAAACCGGCCAGCGAAGCCGTGGTTGCTTGGTATAATGGAAGTGGGAAGGGGGGAGTGCTTCCCCTCGGAAAGGAGGCGAAGACCATGCAACGGCATGTGCAGAAATTCGGCATCAGCGACAAACGCGGCCGGGCCCGGACCCGTCCGGATCCCTACCTGACGGAAGCCGGGATCAAAGAACCGGCCATGTGCCAGGTGTGCCAGGCCATCTACCGGAACAAGGGCTGGCACCTGGATCCTTTGCGGGCCGGCCAGTTGAGCCATGATCCGGCGGTTCACTGGGTCACCTGCCCGGGCTGCCGCAAGGTTGCCGAGCGGTATCCGGAAGGGGTCGTGACCCTGCGTGGCAGTTACCTGTGGAATCACGAAGCGGAGATTCGCCGTATTCTCGACAGCATCATGGTGCGCTTCACCGCGCGCAATCCGCTGGAGCGGGTCATCCGCACGCAGCAGTCCGCGGAGGCAATGATCATCGAAACCACGGACAGCAAACTGGCCGAGCATCTGGGGAGGTCCCTGCAGCGGGCGCATAGCGGCGAGCTGCAGATCGACTGGCAGGGGAACCCGGTTGTCTGCCGGGTGCAGTGGGAACGCTGGCATTGAGTTGTTCGGGGCGCTACCGCCTCCTCGCGCACACCGCCGACATCGGTCTGGAGGTGACCGCCGCGAGTGCGGAGGAGTTGTTTGTCATCGCGGCCCGCGGGCTGAGATCCATGCTGTTCGGCGTCACCGAGGCGGAGCCGGCCATCAGGCTGGAGGTCCGGCTCGAAGGCGAGGGCTGGGCCGAACTGCTGGTGACTTGGCTCAACGAGATACTTTGCCTTTGCGAGATGCGCCGTCTGGTCCCCGCCGATTTCGCCATCCTCGAACTCACGGAGCACCGGCTGGTGGCCAGTGTCGGCGGCGAACCGTACGACGAACTGCGCCACAGCGTGGAGCGCACCGCCAAGGCGGTGACCTATCATCAGCTGGTGGTCGAGGCGCGCGATGGCGGCTGGTACGCGCGGGTTTACATTGATTTGTAAGGGTCAAAACCGACTTAACGCGGAGGCACAGAGACGCGGAGAAAACCAGGTTCTCCGGATTTTCAGCGCCTCCTCGCCTCTGCGTCAAGATCAGGTTCATGCCTATGAAAATTCAGCAGATTGATGCCTGCCGCTGGCGCATCCCCCGCGAGGGCGCCATGCGCACCGACGGCTTGGTCTTCGCCAGCGCGGCGATGATGGAGGATTTGCGCCGCGAACAGGCGCTGGAGCAGGTGCGCAACGTCGCCACCCTCCCGGGGATCGTCGGTCCGGCCATGGCCATGCCCGACATCCACTGGGGCTATGGCTTCCCGATCGGCGGTGTGGCGGCCTTCGACGCCGACGAGGGGGTGGTTTCCCCGGGCGGCGTGGGCTACGACATCAACTGCGGGGTGCGCCTGTTGCGCAGCGATCTGCCGGCCGTCGAGGTGCGTCCGGTTATCGATCGCCTGGCCGACGCCCTGTTTCGCAACATCCCTTCCGGGGTCGGTTCACACCGCCGCGACCTGAAGCTGAGTCTGAGCGAAACCCGCAAGGTGCTCAGACAGGGGGCGGCGTGGGCCGTGAAGCAGGGGTACGGCGAGGCCGCCGACCTCGAGCACATCGAGGCCGGTGGCACGATCCCCGGCGCCGATCCGGAGCTGGTTTCCGAGCGGGCTCTCGAGCGCGGCCACGACCAACTCGGCACTCTGGGGAGCGGCAACCACTTCCTCGAAATCCAGCAGGTCGAAACCATCTACGACGAGGCGGCGGCTGCCGCGCTGGGGCTGTTCGTCGGGCAACTCACGGTGAGCATCCACACCGGTAGCCGGGGCCTCGGCTACCAGGTCTGTGACGATTCGCTGCGCACCATGCTCAAGGCCAGCCAGAAGTACGGCATCACCCTGGCCGACCGCCAGCTGTGCTGCGCGCCCCTCAGGTCACCCGAGGCCCGCGACTACCTGGCGGCCATGGCCGGCGCGGCCAACTTCGCCTTCGCCAACCGCCAGCTGATCACCGCCTGGGTCCGCGAGAGCTTCGAGCAGGTGCTGGGGGTGGGCCCGGCCGACCTGCGCCTGGGCGTGATCTACGATGTCTGCCACAATATCGCCAAATGGGAGACTCACGAAGTCGACGGGGTTATGCGGCGCCTGTGCGTGCACCGCAAGGGGGCGACCCGCGCCTTCCCGCCGGGCCATCCGGAGACGCCGGCGGCCTACCGCGCCATCGGCCAGCCGGTGCTGATCCCCGGCGATATGGGGCGTTACTCCTATGTGCTGGTCGGCACCGCCGGGGCGATGCGCGAGACCTTCGGCTCGACCTGCCACGGCGCCGGGCGGGTGCTGTCGCGCCATGCCGCCATGAAGGCGGCGCGCGGTCACGATATCATCGGCGAGCTCGGCCGCCAGGGGATCGTGGTGCGGGCCGCGGGAAGAGCCACGGTGGCCGAGGAGATCCCCGCGGCCTACAAGGACGTGGCCGAGGTGGTGGAGGTGGTGGAGCAGGCGGGGATCGGCAGGATCGTGGCCAGATTGAGACCGATGGCGGTGGTTAAAGGCTAGAATTCAGGAGTCAGAATCCAGAATTCAGAAGAAAATCAATGGCCGACCACTGGTTTGCCGTTGACCGAAGGATTCAGACTTCTGACTTCTGTATTCTGAATTCGCAGTTAACGGGAGTTATCCATGAAAGTGTTTCTGACCGGTGGGACCGGGTTCGTCGGGAGCGAGGTGCTGCGCCAGCTGGTCGCGGCGGGACATGAAGTGCGTGCCCTGGTGCGTCGCGGCTCCGAAGGGAAGCTGGCGGTGCGCGACGGTGTGGACGTGCGTTATGGCGATGCCACCGATCCGCAGTCGCTGGCCGGGGTCCTGGACGGGTGCGAGGCGGTGGTCCACCTGGTCGGGATCATCCGCGAATTTCCGGCCAAGGGGATCACCTTCGAGCGCCTGCATGGCGAGGCGACCGGCAACGTGCTGGCGGCGGCCAGTCAGCAAGGGGTGACGCGCTACCTGCACATGAGCGCCAACGGCACCGGGCCGTCCGGAGCAACCGGCTACCATCGCTCCAAGTGGGCGGCGGAGCAGGCCGTGCGTGCTTCCGACCGCGACTGGACGATCTTCCGGCCGTCGCTGATCTTCGGCAAGGGGGGGGAGTTCGTGACCATGCTCGCCGACCTGATCCGCAAGCTGCCGGTGGTGCCGGTCATCGGCGACGGGCAATACCGCATGCAGCCGGTGGCGGTCGGGCAGGTGGCGGAAAGCTTTGTCAAGGCGCTGACGCTGCCGCAGACGATCGGCCAGACCTATCACTTGGGTGGCGCGCAAAGCTACAGCTACGACGAGATTCTCGACCTGACCGGGAAGGCGATCGGCCGCGAGCAGGTGACCAAGCTCCATCAGCCGCTGTTGATGATCAAGCCGATGATCAAGCTGATGGAGCACGCCGACCACTTCCCGATCACCTCCGATCAGCTGGAGATGCTGCTGGCCGGGAATGTATGCGACACGGTGTCATGGGCCTCGACGTTCGGGATCACGCCGCTGAGTTATGCGGAAGGGATCGGCGGGTGCTTCGCGTGACGCTTGACGCTGCCGGTGATTTTCGCTAGAACCGGAGCATTGCCATGTTATTCCGCCGCCTGTGCGGCTATTCCATCCCTTAGGGAGGGCGTCATGCAGAAAGTCCCACAAGTCACCATCTATGCCAAGCAGGCCGGGGTGGCCATCACCCCCTACGAGAAGCGCAGCGAGGGGCGCCCGGCGGAAGGGCGCGTCGCCCTGCGCTTTTTCAAGCTGGAGAGCGGCAGCACGGCGATCCGCTTCGTTGCCGAGCCGGCCGAAGCCTTCGAGCTGTGCGGCAAGATGCAGAAAGTCGCGCGCGACGGCGGCAAGGAGAGCCTCAACCATCGCTTCGAGGGGCGCGACGGCGAGGTGCTGACGCGCCTGACCGTGGAGCGCTGGGAGCGCGGGGGGAAGAGCGGCTTCGCCCTGAGCGTGCAGCGCGGCGACGAGGAGATCAACGTGCCGACGGGTGGCGACCGGTTTCTGCACGCCGCCGAATTCCTCCGCCACCTCTCCCTGCAGCAGGCCTGGGTCGAAGAGCCGGAGCGCCCGCAGGGCTGATTTACATCTGTAAGCGCCTAGTGCTACCATCCACCGGGGTGCGGTTCGCCGCACCCCGTAACGCGTTTATCGGGAGCGATGTTTGATCAGGCAAACCCAGGAGTGGCTGCGCCAGCTGATCACCAGCGTGGTCAGCCGCCTGCAGCTCAGCGAAAACACCGTGATGGCCATCCTCGCCGTGATCATCGGCGTGCTGGCCGGGCTGGGGAACTACGCCCTGCGCCAGCTGATCGACCTGATCCATCACGGTGTCATCGTCCAGGGGATGGATACCTTTGCCATCGACCTCAATGCCTGGGACTGGAATCGCCTCTACCTGATCCTCTTTCCGTTGTGCGGCGGCCTCCTGATGATCCCCATGGGGGCCTACTACGCCAAGGACCTGCGCTTCGGCTTCTCGCGCTTTCTTGAGGAAGTCAACCTGGGCGGGGGCAAGGTGCCGTCACGCACCATCTTCACCCGCGGGTTGGCCAGCGCCATCACCATCGGCACCGGCGGCTCGGCCGGGCAGGAGGGGCCGATCGCCCAGATCGGCGGCGCCATCGGCAGCAAGGTCGGCCAGACCTTCCGCATGAGCGGCGACTACCTCAAGACCCTGGTGGCCTGTGGGGCGGCCAGCGGCGTGGCGGCCACCTTCAACGCGCCGATCGCCGGGGTCTTCTTCGCCCACGAAATCGTGCTGCTCTCTTCCTTCGAACTTTCCAGCTTCACCTCGATCGTCATCGCCAGCGGCATGAGCACCGTGGTGTCGCGGGCCCTGCTCGGCGACCACCCGGAATTCGCCCCCCCGGCCTACGACCTCGGCAGTGTCTGGGAACTGGGTTTCTACCTTCTGCTCGGGATTGTCGTCGGCCTGCTGGCCGCCTGGTTCATGTCCTGGCACTACCGGATCAAGGACGCCTTCGCCGCCCTGAAGCTGCCGCGCCTGGCCAAGCCGGTGCTCGGCGGACTGCTGGTCGGCATCCTCGGCGTCTTCCTGCCGCAGATCTTCGGCAACGGCTACAGCTTCATCGAGCAGGTGCTGCACGGCCACGGGGTCTGGTACATTCTCGCCGCCCTGGTGCTGGTCAAGGCGGTGGCGACCTCGATCACCCTCGGCTCCGGTCTGCCGGGCGGCGTGTTCGCCCCGTCGCTCTTTCTCGGCGCCATGGCCGGCGGGACCTTCGGCAAGCTGCTGCAGCTCGGCTTTCCGACGCTGGGGATTTCCGCGGGGGCGTACGCCATGGTGGGCATGGGCGGGTTCCTCGCCGCGGCCACCCATGCGCCGATGACCGGAATCTTCCTGCTCTTCGAAATCACCTCCTCCTACCAGGTCATTGTGCCGATCATGCTCACCTGTGTCATCGGCGTGACCATCTGCCGGCGCATCCACCGCTACAGCCTGGAGACCTATGACCTGGCCCGCAATGGCATCGACCTGGAGGCGGGCAAGGAGCGCAACGTCATGAAGTCGCTGCTGGTCGGCGAGGTGATGAGCCGTGAGCCGGCAGCGGTTGCGGAAAGCATGACGCTGCGCGAATTCGCCCAGTTCATCGCCACCCACAAGGAGACCAATTTCCCGCTGGTCAACCAAAGCGGGGAGCTGACCGGCATCCTCTCGGTGCAGGATTTCCTGGGGGTGGTTTTCGAGGAAGACCTGCTGGATCTGGTGGTGGTCAAGGAGATCGCCACCCAGAATGTGATCACCGCCCACGAGGACGAGGATATCGACCAGGCGATGCGCAAGATCGGCTATCGCAACATCGAGCAGTTGCCGGTGGTCGACCGCGAAACCCATCGCCGGCTGATCGGCATTCTTTCCCGCCGTGACATCATCTCGGCCTACAACCGGGCCCTGATGAGCCGCAACCTGAAAGGCCACCAGCGTGACTGACCTGCTTGCCGCCCTCAACCCTCCGCAGCGTCAGGCGGTGATCCACGGCGACGGGCCGTTGCTGATCCTGGCCGGCGCCGGATCGGGGAAGACCCGGACCCTGACACAGCGCATCGCCTGGCTGATCCGCGAACACGGGGTCAAACCCTGGGAGATTCTGGCGGTGACCTTCACCAACAAGGCGGCCGGCGAGATGCGCGAGCGCCTGGAGCGGCTGCTTGGCGAAAGCGTCAAAGACCTTTGGGTCAGTACCTTTCACAGTGCCTGCGTGCGTATCCTGCGCCGCGAACTGGAACGCTTCGGTTTCACGGCCCAGTTCACCATCTACGATGACGGCGACCAGGAGCGCCTGCTGAAAAACGTGTTGCAGGAGCTGCACATCGCCGAGCAGACCCTCAAGCCGCGGGCTGCGGCCGGGGCCATCGACAGCGCCAAGAACCGTGGCCAGTGGCCGGAGGATCTCCCCGCCGACGACTATGCCGGGGAACTGATCGCGAAAGTCTACGCCCGCTACCAGGAGCGGCTCAAGCTGGCCAACGCCCTCGATTTCGGCGACCTGCTGCTGTGGACCGTGCGCCTGCTGGAGACCGACCCTGAAGTGCGCCGGCGCTGGCAGGGGCGCTTCCGTCACCTCCTGGTCGACGAGTTCCAGGACACCAACCAGGTGCAGTACCGCTTGATCCGCCTGCTCACCGGCGGTCATCGCAATCTCTGCGTGGTCGGCGACGACGACCAGTCGATCTACCGCTGGCGCGGTGCCGAGGTCGGCAACATCCTCAACTTCGAACTCGATTTCCCCGGCGGCACCACCATCCGCCTCGAGCAGAACTACCGCTCGACCAAGACCATCCTGGCCGCCGCCGGCGGGGTGGTGGCGAAAAATTTCGACCGCAAGGGGAAGACCCTGTGGACCGACAATCCGGAAGGGGAGCCGGTCTGCCGGGAGACGCTCGGCGATGACCTCGAGGAGGCGCGCTTCGTCGCCGCGGAGATCGCCCGCCTGCACCGGTCGGGGCGCAGGCTGCGCGACATGGCGGTGTTCTACCGGACCAACGCCCAGTCGCGGGCCTTCGAGGAGGCGCTGGTAAGGGACAAGCTCCCCTACGTGATGGTCGGCGGCGTCAAGTTCTTCTCGCGCATGGAGGTCAAGGATATTCTCGCCTATCTGCGGCTGCTGGTGAATCCGGCCGACTCGGTGGCGGCCCGGCGGATCATCAACACCCCGCCGCGCGGCATCGGTGCGGCCACCATCGAGAAGATCGCCACCCTGGAAGCCGAGGCCGGGGGGCTTCTGCCGGCCTGCCGTCTGGCCCTGGAGCGGGGGCTGCTGAGCGGTTCGGCGGCCAGCCGGGTCGGCGTCTTTGTCGCCCTGATGGACGATTTTCGCCGGCACCTGGCCGATGAGCTCCCCTATGCCGAACTGGCCGCCGAGGTCATCGAGGCGAGCGGCTACGGGCCGCTGCTGCGCGAGGAGCGCACCGAAGAGGCCCGCGACCGGCTGCGCAACCTCGAGGAACTGCTCGCCGGGATGGAGGAGCACGCCGCCAGCGAGCCGACACTGGCCGGCTATCTCGAGCAGGTGGCCCTGGTCACCGACCTCGACAGCTACGATCCAAGCCTCGACCGGGTGTCGCTGATGACCCTGCATGCCGCCAAGGGGCTCGAATTCCCGGTGGTGTTCATGACCGGCATGGAAGAGGGACTCTTCCCTTTGTCGCGCTCGGGGAGCGGCGACGAGGAACTGGAGGAGGAGCGGCGCCTGTGCTACGTGGGGATGACCCGGGCCATGGAGAAACTCACCCTGACCCACGCCCGCCGCCGCCGGGTTTACGGCGACTACCAGTTCAACCCGCCGAGCCGCTTCCTGGCGGAAATCCCGCCACACCTGCTGGAGGGGGCGGCGAAGGTTGCCGTGCACAAACCGGCCGGACACAACCTGGCCTCGCTGTTCGAGCGGGTCGAACCCGATCTCGGCGAGGACTCGCCGTTCCTTGATGACGAGGTGCGGGTTGTCCCGGATGCCGGCGACGGCCTGCGTCTCGGCATGGACGTGCGCCACGCCATGTTCGGCCTCGGCACCGTGCGCCGCCTCGAGGGGCACGGCGACCAGCAGAAGGTCATCGTCTACTTCCACCGCATCGGCCCGAAGAAGCTATTGGTCAAGTTCGCCGGGCTGGAACCTGCCTGAAGAGCAATCCTTACGAAATTTGACGCAGCGAGGCGAAGGCGCGGAAATTTTCCTTGTGGAAAATCCCGGCGGCTCGGTTATCGTTTCTCACATGGATTTTGTAGGGGCGTGATGGATCGCGCCCGGACGCAATGAATTGCGCCCCTACACAGGTGAAAAGCGCCTTGGGGTTTTCGTAGGGGCGAGGCGTTGCCTCGCCCGCGGGCGACCCGCCGGGTCGCCCCTACCGTTCATGGATGGGAGGACATCATGTCAAAACGCATCGGTCTGGTTCTGTTCCTGGTCCTTGCCGCCCTGCCTGCCTTCGCCGCCGAGATCGTCAGCACCCTGGCCGACCAGCAGGAGGTGGCGGTCACCATCTACAACGACGACCTGGCGCTGGTGCGCGATCGCCGGCAGGCGGCGCTGCCCAAAGGGGACGTTGAGCTGGCCCTGCGCGAGGTGAGTGCGCGGATGCGCCCGGAGACCGCCCTGCTGCGCAGCCTCAGCCAGACCGACGGGTTGGCGGTTTACGAGCAGAATTTCGACTTCGACCTGCTCACTCCGGGCAAGCTGCTGGAAAAATACGTCGGCCGCGACGTGCAGGTGGTGCGCACCCATCCGCAGAGCGGCGCCGACCAGAGCGAAACCGCCCGGGTGCTGGCGGCCAACGACGGGGTCGTCCTCAAGATCGGCGAGCGTATCGAGACCGGCCTGCCCGGGCGGCTGGTCTTCCCCGAGGTCCCGGCCAACCTGCGCGACCGGCCGACGCTGGTGGTCAGCCTGGAGAGCGGCAGCGCGGCCCCCCAGCAGTTGGAACTCAGCTACCTGACCGGTGGGCTCGGCTGGCGGGCCGATTACGTGGCCGGCTTGAGTGCGGATGAAAAAGCCCTCGACCTCTCCGGCTGGGTGACGCTCACCAACCAGAGCGGCACCACCTATCGCAACGCCCGTTTGCAGTTGGTGGCCGGCGATGTCAACCGGGTTCAGGACGAACTGATGCCGCAGCGGGCCATGCTGCGCGAGGAGGCGATGGTCAGGGCGGCTCCGGCGCCGATGGCGGAAGAGAGCCTGTTCGAATATCACCTTTATACCCTGCCGCGGCCGACCACCCTCAAGGAGAACCAGACCAAGCAGGTCGCGCTGCTTTCGGCCTCGGCGGTGCCGATGCGCAAGGAGTACCGGCTCGGCGGCGGGAGTCACTACTACCAGGGGCGCTACGGCGATCTCGGCGAGAAGCTGAAAGTGGCGGTCTTCGTCGAGTTCGACAATAAAAAATCCTCCCGGCTCGGGATGCCCCTTCCCAAGGGGGTGGTGCGGGTCTACAAGCAGGACCGCAGCGGCCAGCCGCAGTTCATCGGCGAAGACCGCATCGATCATACCCCCGAGAACGAAACGGTGCGCCTGAAGCTCGGCGAGGCCTTCGACGTCACCGCCAGCCGCAAACAGACCGACTTCCGCAAACTCGGCGGCGACAGCCATTACAATTACCGGTTCGAGAGCGCCTTTGAACTCAAGATCAAGAATGCCAAGGACGAAGCGGTCACCGTCACCGTGGTGGAGCCGGTTCCCGGCGACTGGAAGGTGCTTGGCGAGAGCCACAAGCACCGCAAGGGGGCGGCCAACGCGGCCGTCTGGGAGGTGCCGGTGCCGGCCAAGGGGGAGACGACTCTGACCTACCGGGTCGAGGTCAATTACTGAGAGGCGCTGACCAGCACCACCACCGATTCGCCGGCCACGTTGTAGCTTCTCTGGTCGGCGATGGCCGCTTCCCCGCCGGGTTCGTAGCTGGCCGGGGTGGCGGCCGTATCGACGAAACACCGCCATTTCTGGCCCGAGCGCAGCCTGGGCAGGGCAAAAGCCTGGGCCTGCGCAGCGGCGTGGGCAATCAGGTAGATCTCCGCCTCCCCCTTCAGTCCCTGCAGATGCATCCCCAGAGAACGTGACGACTCCGACCAGTCGGCCTTGAACAGCTGCGGGCCGTGCCAGGTCAGGCGCCGCTCACCGCTCTCCTCCCCTTCGAAGTGGCGCGGGCGCAGCAGCGCGTGGTGCTTGCGGAAGGCGATCAGGCGCCGGCAGAAGTCGAACAGTTGGTGGTTGGCCTGCAGCTCCTGCCAGTTCAGCCAGCCGGTCGGGTTGTCCTGGCACCAGGCGTTGTTGTTCCCCCCCTGGCTGTTGCCGAACTCGTCGCCGGCCAGCCACATCGGCACGCCGTGCGCCAAGAGCAGCAGGGTCGCGAAGTTGCGTACCCGCCGGGCACGCCGCGCAAGAATCGCCGGGTCGTCCGTCGGCCCTTCGATTCCGCCGTTGCTGCTGAAATTCTCGTCGCAGCCGTCGGCGTTGTGCTCACCGTTGGCCGCGTTGTGCTTGCGCTCGAAAGCGACCAGGTCGGCCAGGGTGAAGCCGTCGTGGGCGGTGACGAAGTTGATGCTGTGAAACGGGGCGCGGCCGTCATCCTGGTAGAGGTCGGAGCTGCCGGCCAGGCGCGTGGCCAACAGCGGCACCATGCCGGCGTCGCCGCGCACGAAGCGGCGCAGGTCGTCGCGGAACTTACCGTTCCATTCGGCCCAGCGCCCGAAGTTGGGGAAGTTGCCGACCTGATAGAGACCGGCGGCGTCCCAGGCCTCGGCGATCAGCTTGGCGTCGGCCAGCACCGGGTTGGCGGCAAGCTGTTCAATCAGCGGCGGGCTGGCCAGCGGCTGGCCGTCCGGGCCGCGGCTGAGGATCGAGGCGAGGTCGAAGCGGAAGCCGTCGACGTGCATCTCGGTCACCCACCAGCACAGGGCATCGACGATCAGGTTGCGCACCACCGGGTGGTTGCAGTTGACGGTATTGCCGCAGCCGGAGAAGTTGGCGTATTCGCCGCTTTGGCGGTCGAGCAGATAGTAGGTGCTGTTGTCGAGGCCGCGGAAGGAGAGGGTGCGCCCCTGCTCGTTCCCTTCGCCGGTATGATTGAAGACCAGGTCGAGGATCACCTCGATCCCGGCCTGATGCAGCGCCTTGACCATCTGCCGGAACTCGCGCAGCTCGCTGCCGGGGGCGGGATCAACCGCATAGGCGGCCTTCGGAGCGAAGAAACTCAACGGATGGTAGCCCCACAGGTTGTGCAGCGGCTTGCCGGTGGTCGGGTCGAGCCGGTAGTTGTCGGCCTCGTCGAACTCGGTGACCGGCAGCAGCTCCACGGCGGTGACCCCCAGTTCCTTGAGGTAGGGGATCTTCTCGATGACCCCCCGATAACTCCCTGGGTGGGTGACGCCGCTATGGGGATCGCGGGTGAAGCCGCGTACGTGCATCTCGTAGATGATCGTGTCGGCCAGGTGGCGCTTTAAGGGGCGGTCGAGTTCCCAGTCGAAACCGTCGTCAACGACCAGCCCCCGCCAGGCGGCGGCCCGGCACTCTGCGCGGCTGGCGCCGCGCCAGTGCGAGGGGCCGCTGAGGGCTTTGGCGTAGGGATCGACCAGGACCACGCCGGGGTCGAAGCGATGCAGCCGACTCGCTGGCTCACCATGGCGACCGACGCGATAGCCGTATTCGACCCCGGGGGCGAGCCCCCGGAGGAAGACGTGCCAGACATCGCCGGTTCGGTGCAGATCGGCATCGAGGGGGAATTCCACCAGCGGTTCGCTCTCGCCGGGGATAAACAGCACCAGGGTCAGTTCGGTGGCGTGGCGCGAGAAGACCGCGAAGTTGACCCCCCCGTGCCGGCGGTTGGCCCCGAACGGCAGCGGATGGCCGCGCAGTACGGCGAAGTCGTCGCCGATGGCGCTTAGCAGGCGGTCGCGGTCGGTCATGGCTGATGCGCCGGGCGCAGCAGGTCGAAGATGGTCTTGACCGGGTTGAAGGTGCTGGCCGGCAGCTCGACGAAGACCGTCAGCCAGCCGGCCATGCCGCCGTTCCACAGGCCAGGGCGCTCGAGGACACGGATCGGCTGGCCGTTCTGCACCTTGGTGGTGACAAGGGCGGTTGACTGGTCGACATATTGTTCCAGGGCGTAGGGGCGGCCGTGAGCGTCACGCAGGGAGCAGGCCAGGTCGACCGGGTTGAAATGCGTGGCTGCGGCGAAGATGGCGGCTTGTGCCGGGTCGCTGCGATCGACCTGGGAGGCCTCGACAATCTGCCGGCCGATGCGGCCGTCCGCGCCGCGTACCCAGAACGGCCCGCCCCCCGGCTCACCGCTGTTCCTGACCATGCCGCAGACCCGCACGGGGCGATCGAGAAGGGCCGCCAGTTCCTGCGCCGGCAACCCTTCCGGCACGTCCACTCCCACGTCCTCCCGCAAGAAGGTGGCGGCTTCACGCAGCGTCAGGCGGTCGGGGCGCCCGCGCAACTGCTCCAGAAGCGCCCGTTGCCGCTCGCTCAGCTCGATGAGCAGGCCGCACAAAAGGCGGTCCCACAGGAGGTTGTCACCCTTGCGCGCATCCGGGACGACATTGTCGATGTTGCGGATCAGGACCACTTCGGCGTCGAGTGCGGCCAGGTTGGCCAGCAGGGCGCCATGTCCGCCGGGACGCAGAACCAGGCGCCCGTCGGGGTCGCGCAGCGGCGCGTCATCCGGGCCGAGGGCCAGGGTGTCGGTGGCCGGGTGCTGCAGAGAAAAGCTGACGTGCAGGGGCGCGGCGTAGCGGTGCTCGAGGGGCTCCTGCCACTCGCCGAGCTGGCGGACGAACAGCTCCCGGTGTTCCGGCGAGACCGTCAGGTGCAGCCGGGCCGGATGCTGCGCGCCGACCAGTTGGGCGGTCTCGGCCAGGTGCTCGACGAAGGCGGTGCGCACTTCGGCGCCGGTGCTGTGGAACGCCAGCAGCCCCTTGGGCAGCCGGGCATAGTCGAGGCCGTGGGATTCCAGGAGGGCGGCCAGCAGGCGCGGCAGATCGCCCTCCCGCCGCAGCGTGGCGAGATCCTCTCCCGCGCGGGCGACGAGGCCCTTCAGCTGCGCGCAAAAGGGGAAGCGCTCCAGTTCGGCCACGAAGCGCTCCAGGTCGTGATCCTGCGGAGCCATGAGCGGCTGGAACATGCGGGTGGCGGCCCCGGAAGCGGGGACGAAGCGGGTGATGCGGCCGCCGGCGGCCGCCCCGGCAAACCGGGAGAGCAACTCGGTCTGACGGCTCTCCATGCGGCGGCAGACGCCGTCGCCGGTGGTGCAGGGGCGGATCAGGGGCGTCCAGCACTGGCCGGTGCGCAACTGCGCCAGCTGCCGATCGGCCTCCGCGGCGGAGATGCCATGATCAGCCAGCTGGGCCAGGTCGGCAGGGCTCAAACCGGCGGCGGCCGGCATGCTGTGCATCAGAGTCATGCCGGTTATGTTAAGACAAATGGGGCGGACGGGCAAAGCTTTTGCGCCGGGCGCATTTTTCTTGAGCCCTCGCCGTTGTCGGACTATCTTCTGGTCACCAGGTTGCAAGCGTTGCTTAGGGAGTTTTGTCATGAGTGATTGGCTGGAAATGCAGGTGACGGTGCCGGCGGCGGCGGTCGACCTGTTCAGCGCGGCCCTTCTGGAACTGGGCTGCGCCGGGGTGACCGTGGCCGAACGCACCCTCGATACCTTCGAAGCGCCCGATCCCGAGGAAGGCGAGCCGTTCCCGACCTTGCGCATCTATTTCCCGGCCGGTGAGCCGGAGCCCCTGCGCCAGGCGGTCCGGGAGGTGCTCATCGAAATGCACCGGCAATTTCCGCAAATCCAGCCGCTGCTGCCACCCTGCCGGGCGGTGGCCGACGAAGACTGGGCGAGCAGCTGGCAGCAGCATTTTCCGCCGCTGCGCATCGGCTCAAAGCTGCTGATCCGGCCGTCATGGAGCGACGAGCCTTACACGCCCGCCGACATCGTCCTGACCCTCGATCCGGGGCGGGCTTTCGGCACCGGCACCCATGCCACGACCGCCCTGTGCCTGGAGGTGATCGCCCGCCTGGCCGAGGGGCCGCATCCCCCGCGCCGCGTCCTCGATGTCGGGGCCGGTTCGGGAATCCTGGCCCTGGCCGCGGCCGCGCTCGGGGCCGACACGGTGCTGGCCTGCGAGATCGACCCGGACGCTTGCCAGGTTGCGGTGGACAACATTGCCGCCAACGCTCTGGCCGAGCGCATCACCACGACCACGACCCCTTTGGAGCAGCTTCCCGGCCGCTACGACCTGGTGCTGGCCAACATCCTGGCCGGTGAAAACATCCGCCTGGCCCCGTACCTGGTCGACCACCTGTTGCCCGGCGGGCATCTGGCCCTTTCCGGCATTCTTGTCGAGCAGGAGCCGCAGGTGACCGCGGCCTTCTCCGCTCAGCCGCTGGAGCTGGTAACCATCGACCGGCGCGAGGAGTGGTCCTGCCTGGTCTATCGCCGCCATGGCTGAACGGCCGCGTTTCTTCATCCCGGCCGCCGACTTTGGCGGGGAGCGGATCAGCCTGAGCGGCGAGCCTTTGCATCACCTGCACAGCGTGCTGCGCTTGAAGACCGGCGCCGAGCTGCTGCTGCTCGATGGCCGCGGCAATTGCTGCCTGGGGCGCCTCGATAGCGTCGACCGGCGCGCGGCAGCGGTGACGGTGCTGGAGCGCTGGCAGGAGAACGAACGCTGCTGCCCGCTGCAGCTGCTGCAGGCTCTGCCCAAGGGGGACAAGTTCGACCTGGTGCTGCAAAAGGGGACGGAACTCGGCATCAGCCGTTTTCAGCCGCTGCTGAGCGCGCGCACCGTCAGCCGTCCGGAACGCGGCCGGCTGGAGCGTTGGCAGCGGATCGTCAGCGAGGCGGCGCGGCAGAGCCGGCGGCCGTGCCTGCCGTCCGTGGCCGAGCTGCTGCCGCTGGCCGAAGCGTTGGCCGGGGTGACGGCGCCGCTGCGCCTGCTGCTGTGGGAAGCCGGGTCCCGGCCTCTGGTCGAGGTGCTGCCGGCGGGCGCTCCGGAGGAGGTGGCGGTTCTGGTGGGCCCGGAAGGGGGGTTGACCGGCGAGGAAGTTGCTCTGGCCGGTGCGGCCGGCTTTGTCCCGGTACATCTCGGCCCGCGCATCCTGCGCACCGAAACCGCCGGGTTGGCTCTGGCCGCGGTGATGCAGTTCCGCTATGGAGACTGGGGAGCGGCACCGGGGTGAAACGCGGCGCGCCCGCCAGGAAGGCGGGCGCGCGGAGTGCCGGCCGGGTCAGCTCGCTACCAGGGGAAGTCCTCCGGCTTCGGGCGGTTGCCGGTCCTGACGATCTCGCCGTCGATAATCTTGAACAGGTCACCGGTTTTGCGCACGTGCCACTCGTCGCCCTCTTCGGGAGGCAAAGGGAACTCACGGCTGCCAAGATAGACGTCGTCGCCGTCGATCATCCCCCACCAGTCGAGCGCGCCGGTCTGCCAGACGCGGGTCTTGAGATTGAAAGCCATCGGATTCTCCCCTTCGGTTTATGGTCCCATCATAGACGTTCCCCCGGTGGTTGTGAAGAGTCTCCCCTTGCCGCTATAATTGAAAGATGTGTCCCTTGAGCGAGGCTTCCATGAAATTCACCAAGATGCACGGCGCCGGCAACGACTACGTCTACGTCGACGGCTTCCGGGAACGCGTGGATGATCCGGCGACGCTGGCCCGGTTGGTCAGCGACCGCCACTTCGGCATCGGTAGCGACGGCCTGATCCTGATCCTCCCTTCGACCGTGGCCGACGTGCGCATGCGTATGTTCAACAGTGATGGCAGCGAGGCGGAGATGTGCGGCAACGGCCTGCGCTGCGTGGCCAAGTATGCCTATGACCACGGCCTGGTCGACAAACTTGCCGTCACCATCGAGACCGGCGCCGGTCTGCTGCCGGTGGAACTGTTTGCCAATGCGGCGGGCAAGGT
>CAZRTZ010000018.1:0-41909 GCA_964603155.1 uncultured Geobacteraceae bacterium
CCAGAGCCTTTACTCGCAACTGTCCCGCATGTGGCTGCCGATGATCATCGGCAGCGGCGTCGTTCTTTGCCTTGCGGGGTTATCCTGGCAGCAATCCCTCTATACTTATCTGGGTGCGGCAACCCTTGCCACGGCTACCTTTCTCCTCTGGCAGCAACATCTCAACCTTGCTCGCGAGTTGGGGCAATACCGGGAAACCGAAAAGCGCCTGGTGACCGCCAACAACGAATCGCTCCTTCTTTATCGGGCCAGTCGGGCCATGCACAGCACGCTGCAACTCGACCCCCTGGCCCACCTGGTCCTCTCGATGGCCGTGCTCCCGGACGCCGGGGGCTTCAGGCGCGCCATGCTCTTCCTGGTCAACGAGCGCACCGGTACCTTGCAGGGGATGCTGGGGATCGACCAGGCCGGCGCGGCCCTGATCTTCCCCAACGGGCAGGAAGCTTCGACCCGGGAATGGGAGCGCCCGCAACTCTCGTTGGCCAACTGTGAGGCCCAGCGGCAGACTTCGTTCAATCAGCAGACGATCAGACTGCGGCTGCCGCTGGATGCCGGGCACAACCCCCTGGCACGCGCCTGCCTGGAGCGGCACCTGGTCATCATCGACCCGGACACCCCGGAGATGGACGGCACCCGGCAACTCACTGCCGAACTCGGCATGAACCGTTACGCCTGCACCCCTCTGGCCGGGCGGGACCAGCCGTTTGGGGTGCTGGTTGTCGAACCCGCCGCCGGAGAGGTGATCAATCAGACACGTCAGCGTTTTCTCGAACTGTTTGCCGGCCAGGCGGCCGCGGCCCTGGAAAATGCCCGTCTGCTGCACCGGCTGGAGAGCGCCCACCGCGAACTGCGCGAGGTTCAGGAACAGCTGGTGCAGGGAGAAAAGCTCGCCGTCCTTGGCGAGATGGCAGCTCAGGTCGCCCATGAGCTCAAGAACCCCCTGGTGGCCGTCGGCGGCTTCGCACAACGCCTGACCCGCCTGGAGCCGCATGACCCCAGGAGCGGCGAATATGCCGCCATCATCGTGCGCGAAGTCCGGCGACTGGAAGAGATGCTCGGGAATATCCTGGCGTTTTCCAAAAAGCAGATGGTCTGCCTGGAAAATTGCGACCTGAACGAGCTGCTTTACGAAACCCTGACCCTGGAACTGGATCAGCAACGCGGCGGGATCGAACTGGCGACGGACATCGAAGCGCCGCTGCCACCGATGACCGGCGACTGCCGGCAGTTGCGGCAGGTGGTTCTCAATCTGCTGACCAATGCCCGTCAGGCGCTGCCCAG
This sequence comes from uncultured Geobacteraceae bacterium, assembly GCA_964603155.1. Taxonomy (GTDB): domain Bacteria; phylum Desulfobacterota; class Desulfuromonadia; order Desulfuromonadales; family BM103; genus VAUL01. Next base: position 1,282 of record CAZRTZ010000018.1, read on the forward strand.
AGGGGGGACGATTCACTTGCGGGCCGGAAGCTGCACCCTGCGGGGGGAGGAAGCGGTCTATATCCAGGTCGAAGATACCGGCGGCGGGATTCCGGCGGACATCATGCGCAACATTTTCAACCCGTTCTTCTCTACACACCCCAAAGGGACCGGCCTGGGGTTGTCGATCTCACACCGGATCGTGGAACAGCATCAGGGAGAGATCGAAGTGGCCAACGGCGAAAAGGGTGCCTGCTTCACCGTCCGTCTCCCGCTCAAGCCACCCAACCTGCTCCCGAACGGGACAAAATCCAGGACGAAGTGGCCGGAACCTGCTACGGAACCGGCTGCGGCTCCCTGAGCGGAAGCGATACCCGCATCGTCGTACCGACCCCCAGCCGGCTTTCCACCTGAATGTCGCCGCCATGGGCCAGTACGATGTTGCGCACGATGCTCATCCCCAGGCCAACGCCTTTGACCGCGGTGTTCGAGGCGTCGACCCGGTAGAACCGGTCAAAGATATGGGCAACCTGCTCCTCGGTCATGCCAATCCCCTGGTCGGCGACCGTCAACCGGCAACGCTCCCCTTCAGCCGCCTCGATCGAAACCTTGATCAGCCCCCCCTGCGGTGAGTACTTGACCGCATTGCTGAGCAGATTGTTGAGAATCTGGCGCAACCGACCGCGATCGGCGGCGATCTTCACTCCTGAGGTGGGGATATGCACTTCAAACGTGTGCCGCGTCGATTTTTCCCGACTGGGGGTCAGAACCTCATGCAGCAATTCCCCGAGGTCCACATCTTCGTAGTCAAGAACCAGCGGCTGACCGGCCTCGACCCTGCTGATTTCAAGCAGGTCATCGATCAGGCGTGACAACTCCAGTGCCTTGCCATGGACCAGCGCCAGCGCTTCCTGGCGCTGCTCACCGTTGAGCTGCACTTCGAGTTCGGGGGCGATCAGCATCTCGGTGAAGCCCAGGATCGCCGCCAGCGGCGTGTTCAGTTCGTGGGCGGCCATGCCGAGAAAAGCATTCTTCATGCGGTCCAGTTCACGCTCGCGGGTTACGTCCTGGATCGTCAGAACCATCCCCGGCCGATTGAGATCCGATTCCATCACGGAAATGCGGCACTGGTAGACAAGAGGATTTTTGGGATCCTTCCCGGGGACTTCGAAATCAAACGGCTCGACATCCCGTCCGGTCGTCAGCATCTCCCGATAGCGGACCGGCAGATTGGCTCCACCAACCAGCCTGCTGAGCGAATGCCCCAGCATTTTGTTGAAAGAGACACCGATCAGCTTTTCGGCGGCCGGATTCATGTGCAGGATGCGCTGTTCGCTGTCGGTCACGACCATGCCGTCGCTCACCGATTGCAAAATGCCGTCGAGTTTTTCCCGCTCCCGTCTGGACTCCTCCAGCGCCTGACTGAGCGCAAGTTGAGCCATGGTCCGCTCGGCAACCTCGCTGGTCAGCTGGGCGTTCGCCTCGGAAAGTTCGGCGGTGCGTTCAGCCACCCGGACTTCCAGCTGCTCATTGATCAACTGCAGGGCGCTCTCTGCCCGCTGGCGCTCCTGCAGCGCAACCTTGGCCTTGTGCAACGCCAGCAGCAGTGCCCCAAGGAAGAGTCCGGAGACCAGAAGCAGTAGCAGGGTGGTGTGCAGGGTCAGGGCATTGATCGACTCCACCCGCCCGGTGATATCGCTGTAAACCTCGATCGCTCCGCTGAAGTAGCCGTCGACCAGAAACGGTACATAGGTTTCGACCAGATCGACCCGGGTGACGATCCCGTCGGCTGTTGTCTTGTCCTTGGAGACGACTTTGGAATAGACTTGACCCTTGGAGACGATATTGCGGAAATAGTCCTTGCTGTTGATCTCGCCGACCTCGGCACTGTCGGTCGAGAAGATGATCTCCCCCTCGGCGGAGAAGAAGCGCAGCTTGGTGAGTTGATAGTCCCGACGAGCCGTCTCGATCTGGGTCAGCACCAGCGCCGGCAGCTTTTCCCGGCGCAGCTTGATGCCGTCCAGGCCGGAGCTGCGCAGCAACTGGTTGGCAAAGCGAACCGATTCCTCCTCGGTGTAGCGAACCAGCTGCTCGTGGTAAGCCGGGTGCAGCACCAGCAAAGTGTAAAGTGGCATGCACAGGGCCATGGCCACCACGGCCAGCAGCAGGTTTCTCAAGAAGGGGATGCGCAGCATCGCGGCTCTTTTCTGGAAAATAAATGCCAATTAGGGGAATATACTCCAGCTCACCCACATTTGAAAACTGGAAAACCGCCATGAACTTCCCCCGTTGCAGCGGCGTTCTGTTGCATCCTACGGCCCTCCCCGGACCTCACGGTATTGGCGACCTCGGTGCCGGCTCCCGCGCCTTTGTGGATTTCCTGGCCGCGGCCGGGCAAAGCGTCTGGCAAATCCTGCCGACCGGGCCGACCGGCTACGGCGATTCCCCCTACAACGCCCTGTCGGCTTTCGCCGGGAACCCGTTACTGGTCGATCTGGAGGCCCTGGTGGCTTGGGGGCATCTCGAGCCCACAGCCCTCTCGCACCTGCCGGCCTGGCCCGCCAAGGTCGATTTCGCTGCGGTGCGCCGTTTCAAGGAGCCCCTGCTGCGAACGGCCGCACGCACCTTTCTGGCCGAGGCCCCGGCGGCAGACCGCCGCGATTTTGCCGATTTCTGCGTCAGGCAGTCCGGCTGGCTCGACGATTTCACCCTCTTCACCGCCCTGCATCATCACCATGCCGGGGCCTGGCACGGTTGGCCGGCCGCCCTCCGGCACCGGGAACCGGCCGCCCTCGCCCTGTGGAGCGAGCGCCTGCAGGCGGAACTGGCCGAGATTCGCTACGGCCAGTATGTATTCTTCCGGCAATGGCAGGAACTGAAGAACTACGCCAATGCCCGCGGGGTAAGGCTGTTCGGCGACCTGCCGATCTTCGTCGCCGACGATTCGGCGGATGTCTGGGCCAACCAGGCGTTGTTCCAACTCGACGCCGATGGCCGTCCCGTCAAGGTCGCCGGAGTGCCGCCTGATTACTTCAGCACGACCGGCCAGCGCTGGGGAAACCCGCTTTACAACTGGGAGGCCCTGCGGTCCAGCGACTTTGCCTGGTGGCTGGCACGGTTCCGGCACCTGCTGCAACTTCATGACCTGCTGCGCATCGATCACTTTCGCGGTTTCGAGGCATGCTGGGCGATTCCGGCAAAAGAGCCGACCGCCGTCAACGGCCGTTGGGAAAGCTCACCCGGAGCAGACCTTTTCTCGCGCTTGCGCCGGGAATTCCCCGAGGCACTGATCGTGGCCGAAGATCTCGGCGTGATCACCCCCGAGGTGGAGGCCCTGCGCGACGGTTTCGACTTCCCCGGCATGAAAATATTGCAGTTCGCCTTCGATTCCGGCGCGGACAACCCTTATCTTCCCCACAACTACCGGCGCAATTGCGTGGTCTATACCGGGACCCACGACAACGCCACCACCCTCGGTTGGTGGCGGAATCTTGACAATTGCCAGCGACGGGAAGTTGCCGATTATCTCGGCGATCCGCAACCGGCGATCCCCGCAGCACTGATCCGCTGCGCCATGGCCAGCGTTGCACGGCTGTGCATTTTCCCCTGCCAGGACCTGTTGGGCCTTGGCGAGGAAGCGCGCTTCAACCTCCCCGGCGAAGCGGCCGACAATTGGGCATGGCGGTTGCAAACAGGGCAACTCGCAGCGGAGCTGGCCCACCAGTTGAGGAACCAGACGGAACGCTACGGGAGGACGGCAGCCGTTGCCTAACCAGCAGGCAGCGGCAAAATTTCCTCTCTTGTTGCGCGTCATTAAGCTGTGCTATAGATTCGCATTGGTCGTTTACCACCCAAAACCACGCGGGCCGGCAGCCCGCAGAAAACCGGAGGAAAACCCGTGAAAAAGCTGATTGTTTCCTTGAGTTTCGCAACACTGGCGCTGTGCCTGCTGGCCGCCTGCGGCGAGCAGCAGAAAGCCCCCGAAGCCGCCAAACCGTCGGCCCAGGGGATGCAACCCGCCCCCGCCCCCCAGGCTGCCAGCCCGGGCAAAAGCGGCAACGTGGTCGAGACGATGAATGCCGCCGGCTACAGCTACGTGCTGGTTGATACCGGCAAGGAGAAGTTCTGGGCGGCCGCCCCTGAAGTCAAGGTCAAGGTCGGCGACAGCGTCGCGGTCCCGGAAGGGATGCCGATGCCGGACTACGAGAGCAAGACCCTCAATCGCAAGTTCGACATGGTCTATTTCGTCCCGGCCCTGATCGTCAACGGCCAGCCCCAGGCCGGCGCCCCCGGTGCCAAGCCGGAAGGTCATCCCCAGGTGGGCGGTGGCATGGGTGGCGACATGGGCGGCAGCGGCGCCCCCAAAGTCGTGGCCCCGGCCGACATCAACCTGAAAGGGATCAAGAAGGCCGACCAGACCGTGGCCGACGTCTATGCCCAGAAGGCCGCGCTCAGCGGCAAACCGGTCAAGATTCGCGGCAAGGTGGTCAAGTTCACCCCGGAAATCATGGGGAAAAACTGGATTCACCTGCAGGACGGCAGCGGCCAGCAGGGGAGCAACGACCTGACCGTTACCACCAGCGGCGTCGCCAAGGCCGGAGACACCGTGGTCGTGGCCGGCAAACTCTCTGTCAACAAGGACTTCGGCTACGGCTACAAATATGACGTCATCGTCGAAGATGCCCAGGTGACCAAGGAGTAAGCGGAGTCTCCCGCGAGCCTTAAAAGCCCCCGGAACACTCCGGGGGCTTTTTTCATCGCAGCTGATTGAATCATGCGCCTGTTTTTACTCGCCTTCCTGCTGGTCTACAGCGGCATGCACCTGCTGGTGTGGTGGGGGGTGCGGCCGCTGCTCCCGCCCAGCCGGCGCCTGCGCCTGCTTCTCCTTGGCTGGGCGGTGGCGATGACTGCCGCCCCGCCGCTGACCAGACTCCTGGAACGGACCGGACTGGGCGAGGCGGCGGTGGCGACAGCCTGGATCGGCTATCTGTGGATGGGCTTCCTCTGGCTGGCGTTCGCCCTGTTCACCGCCCTGGCCGCCTGGAACGGCCTGGTCCGCCTGGCCGGGCTGCGTGACCCCGGGATGTCCCGCTGGTTCCTGTACGGACCGCGTCCGGCACTGTGCATTCTGTTTTTGGTGGCGCTGAGCGGCATCTCGGCGTTTTTCGAGGCCCGCCAGTTGCGTGTCGAGACGGTGCAACTGGCGGTCAGTTCCCTCCCCCCGGGGCGCAGCCAGCTGCGTATCGTGCAGATCTCCGACCTGCATCTGGGCCTGATCAATCACACGCCGTTGCTTAAGGAGGTCATCGCCAAGACCAAGGGGCTCCAACCCGACCTGGTGGCGGTTACCGGCGACCTGCTCGATGCCCAGCCCGACCATCTCGAAGGGCTCGCCCCGTTGTGGCAGGAGGTGCAGCCTCCGTTGGGGAAATTCGCCGTGATCGGCAACCACGAGGTTTATGCCGGACGCGAGCACGCGCTGCACTTTCTCGAGACAGCCGGCTTCCGCCTGCTGATTGATGACATGGTCGAAGTGGGTGGCATCCAGGTGGCGGGAGTTCCCGACCCGGCCTGGGGGAGCAACCGCGGGGAGACAGCGCTCCTGGCGACGTCCGCTCCGGCGAAAGTGACCCTGCTGCTCAAACATCGCCCCTGGGTCGATGCCGCCGCGGTTGGCCGGTTTACCCTGCAACTTTCTGGACATGCCCATCGCGGCCAGATCTTCCCCTTCACCCTGCTGACCGGGCTGGCCTATCCCCTCCAGGACGGTCTCTATCGACTGGACCGGGAGTGCTGGCTCTACACCAGTCGCGGCACCGGCAGTTGGGGGCCGCCGATGCGCCTGCTCTCCCCCCCGGAGCTAACCCTGATCGAACTGGTGGCGGCAACTAAGGAGCAGTGACACGGGAGGGCCCATTGCGAAAGTCAAGCGTTCGTGCTGAGACAATCTCCCCACGAACGGCAGAGAGACAGGCGACAGACAGCGCAAGCCGTTCGCCCTGAGCTTGTCGAAGGGTGAACGGAGTTACCAGGGTTCGGAATGGAAGTGCCGATGAATAGCCGCCGCCAGGCTGGCCGGCAGTCCCGGCACCGCTTCCAGTTCGGCCAGCGTGGCTGAGCGCAGACGAGCGACGGCGCCGAAATGCCTGAGCAGGAGCCGGCGGCGTTGCGGACCGATGCCGGGGATGGCGTCCAGTACTGAAGCGACCTGGCTCTTGCCGCGCAGCTTGCGATGGTAGGTCACGGCAAAACGGTGCGCTTCGTCGCGCAGGCGCTCGAGCAGATAGAGTGCCGCAGAGCCACGCCGCAGCGTCACCGGGTTCTTGCGCCCCGGCCGGAAAAGCCGCTCCTCGCTGCGCTCCACGACCGCCCCGCGCACATTGGCCAACACCCGGCTCTTGGCCATCCCCACCGCCTCGATCGACCCCTCCAGTCCCAGTTCATCGAGCAGGGCTGTCAGCACCCCGAGTTGACCGAGTCCGCCGTCGATCACCAGCAGATCGGGGAGATCCCCTTCGGCCACGCCGCGGAGCAGGCGCCGCCGCACGATTTCACGCAACGCCGCATAATCGTCCCCGCCGCAGCCCCGCACCCGGTAATGCCGGTATTTCGCCGGGCAGGGCTCGCCGGCAACCACCACGGCCATGCTCCCCACGGTCGATGTTCCCTGCAGGGTGGAGATATCGAAGCATTCGATCCGTCCCGGCGCCCGCGACAGGTGCAGGCGCTGCTGCAACTCCGCCAGCAGTTCGGCCCGGGCCGCCGTGCGGCCGCCGCGCTCCTGCAGGGATTCAGCGGCATTGCGGCAGGCCAGAGCCACCAGTGCGGCCCGCTCGCCGCGCTGCGGAGTGATCACCCTGACCCGGCGCCCGCATTTTTCGCTCAGCCATTCGGCCAGTGCGGCGCCACCCTCAAGCGCCAGCGGCACCAGCACTTCAGCGGGAACCGGCACCTCGCGGCTGTAGTGGCGCAGGAGAAATTCCTCCAGCAGCGGGCCTTCCTCCTGGGTCCAGTCGAGCCGGTAACTGCGGCGGCCCGCCAATTCCCCCTGGCGGAAGAAGAGGATGGCGACCTCCAGCTCCCCCTCCGCCCGGTGCAGGCCGATGGCATCCTGGTTGAGCGGCTGCCGCCGCACGGCCTTTTGCCGTTCCACGGTCGCCTCGATCGCCCGCAGTTGATCGCGCAGCCGTGCGGCCGCTTCGAAACGCAGCGCCGTGGCCTCGGCGGCCATGCGTTGCCGCAGCACGGCGAGCACCTCGCGGGAACGCCCGTCGAGCAGGGCCACCGCCCCTGCCACCAGTTGCCGGTAGGCGTCGGGAGTGATCAAGCCGTGGCAGGGCCCGCTGCACTGTCCCAGCTGGTAGTAGAGGCAGGGGCGCCGGCGCCGGCGGCAGGTCTCCAGAGGATGATGGCGCAGCGGAAAGCAGCGGTAGATTTCCTTGAGGGTGTCGCGCACTGCCGCCGCCGAGGTGAACGGGCCGAAATAGCGGGCCCCGTCGGGGTGGATGCGCCTGACGATGGCGAAGGTCGGGAAGTCCTCGGCCGGATCGAGCCTTAAGGAGACAAAGGTCTTGTCATCACGCAGATCGATATTGTAACGGGGGCGGTTCCGCTTGATCAGGGTGTTTTCAAGGAGCAGCGCCTCTTTTTCCGTATCGGTGACGATGGTTTCCACCTGCACGGCACGCTCGAGCAGGAAACGGATCTGCGGCCGGCTGTCGCGGCCGGTCTGCAGGTAGCTGCGCAAACGCTTGCGCAGATCGCGGGCCTTGCCGACGTAAACAACCTCGCCGGCGGCGTCCTTCATCAGATAGACTCCGGGGGCTGTCGGATAACGGGAGACATCAAAGGTCAGCACTGTGGTTTCCTGGTTGTGCCCTCAGGGTGGTTCGACTATTCTTGGCAGGTTAGTCAATGCCCCGGGGGGAGTCAATCCTTGGGGGCCTTCCTTGAGGGGAACTGCGCTTGAACCAGACATTCGCCTATTTCGCCACGACCGCCAAGGGGCTGGAAACGGTTCTCGCCGACGAACTCGCCGCCCTCGGGATCGCCGGGATAACAACGGCCAGCGGCGGCGTGCACTTTCACGGCAGTCGCGCCGACGGTTACCGGGCCTGCCTGTGGCTGCGCACGGCCAACCGGGTCCTGCGGCCTCTCGCCACCTTCCCCTGCCACAGTGCCGAACAGCTTTATCAGGGGGTCGCCGGAATCGCCTGGGAGACGCTGCTTACTCCGCAAATGACGCTGGCCGTCGACGCCAACCTGCGCAACTCGGCGCTGACCCACTCCCACTCCAGCGCCCTCAAGGCCAAGGACGCCATCGTCGACCGGCTACGCGGCCATTACGGAACCCGGCCGGACATTGCTCCGGCGGCACCGGACCTGCCGGTCAACCTGCACCTGGTCAACAACCAGTGCACGGTCAGCATTGACCTCGCCGGCGCCGGCCTGCACCGGCGCGGCTACCGCCAGGACCGCACCGTCGCCCCGCTGCGCGAGACCCTGGCCGCCGGTGTCCTGCTCCTCAGCGGCTGGGACGGGGAGACGCCGCTGGTCGACCCGATGTGCGGTTCCGGTACGCTGGCCATCGAGGCGGCCCAGATTGCCACCCGCACCGCACCGGGGCTGGGGCGGGAATTCGCCTTCCAGAAGTGGCCGGATTTCGAGGCCCGCAGCTGGCAGGCGCTGCGCGACGAAGCCCATCGCCTGCGCCGCCCCGCACCAGCCGCGATCGTCGGCGCCGACCGTGACCCGCGGGCACTCCGGGTCGCCCAGGCCAATGCCGAACAGACCTCCGCCGCCGCGGGCATCCACTGGGTCACCCGCAGCTTCGCCACGCTCAATCCCCCCGCCGCCAATGGTACGCTGGTTATGAACCCCCCCTATGGCGAACGCCTGCAGGAAGCCGGTGACCTCGCGATTCTCTACAAAGGGATCGGCGACACCCTCAAGCAGCGCTGGACCGGCTGGACCGCCTGGGTGCTGACCGGCAACCCGGAAATGGCCAAGCAGGTCGGCCTCAAGGCCAGCCGTCGCATCCCCCTCTACAACGGTCCGCTTGAATGCCGCCTGCTGCGCTATGAACTTTACTGAGAGCCATCCTTTCCTTGATTTTTTCTTCGAACAACCGCATAATTAAGAGATTTTTCATCTTTTCCGGAATGGTATGAATCGGTATCTGTTTCGCTTTGTCAACAACCTGCAGATCCGCTGGAAGATGCTGGTGGTGGTTCTGCCGCTGGTCCTGGTGCCGATCTTTCTGGTCGGGGCGGTCACCGGCTGGATCGCCTGGCGCCAGGCACAGCTGGGGATTACCCAGGCCAGCAAGGACGACCTCGACCATCTCGCCCACTTCACCATCGACCTGCTCGATGCCCACGACCGCCAGTTCAAGGTCTACCAGGAGGACAAGAAGCAGACGATCCGCAAGGAGTTGGCCGCCCTGAGCGACCTGGCCTACGGCCTGGTCGAAGCCCAGTACCGCCAGCAGCAGGCCGGCCGGATCAGCCGGGAGGCGGCCGAGGACGGGGCACGCCGGGCCCTGAAGCGCGTGCAGGTGGGAGAGAGCGGCTACATTTACGCCATGACCACCAAAGGGCTTTTGACCGTGCACATCGCCCGCGAGGGGGAAACCGTCTTCGATGAGCGCGACGAGTCCGGGCACTACTTCATCCGCGCCATGTGCGAGGCCGCCAAAAGAGCCCCCCCGGGAGAGGTCCTGACCATCACCTACCCGTGGCGCAATACCGCGCTGGGAGACACGCGGGCCCGCCCGAAGATGGTGGCCTACCGCTATTTCGCCCCGTGGGACTGGATCATCGCCGCCGGCGGCTACATTGAAGAGACCTACGAGGACCCCGCCGTGGAAGCCAAGGCCTACGCCGACCTCAAGGAGCGGCTCAAGGCCAAGAAGGTCGGCAGGACCGGCTACATCTACTGCATGGACCGCAAGGGAACTCTGACCATCCACCCCGAGGCAGAAGGACAGAACATCTACACGGCGCGCGACAGCGCCGGCACCCCGTTCATCCAGGAGATGGTCGAGAAGCGCGAAGGCTGGATCCGCTACCCATGGCAGAACCCATGGCAGAACCCAGGCGAAAGCCAGCCGCGGCCGAAGATCGTGCGTTACCTGCACTTCAAGCCGTGGGACTGGATCGTCGCGGTCGGCTCCTATGAGGACGAATTCTACCAGGAGACCAACCTGATCAAGGAACGCATCCTCAAAAGTCTGCTGTGGATTTCGCTCGGCGTCGGCCTTGTCGCCACGCTGCTGGTCTCCCTGGCCGCCAAGGTGCTCTCTGAACCGATCCGCCACATGACCGAGACGATTCGCGCCATCAAGCGTGGGCAGACCAACCTGCAGATGCAGGTTGACAGTCGTGACGAGCTGGGTGAGCTGGCCAGCGCGTTCAACCGCATGACCATGGTACTGCAGCGCAATCGCGAGCTCGAGGCCAACCTCGCCCAGCAGGGGAAGATGGCCTCCCTCGGCGTTCTCTCCTCGGGAGTCGCCCACGAAATCAACAACCCCCTCGGGGTGATCCTCGGTTATGCCGCCTACCTGGAGAAAAAGCTCTCCGAGGACGACCCCAACTACCACTACATCCACGAGATCAAGCGCGAAAGCAAGCGCTGCAAGAAGATCGTCCAGGATCTGCTCAGCTATGCACGCACCCCCCAGCCGGAACTGGTGGCCACCGACCTCAACCAGCTGCTCGACCAGATCGTTGAGTTTGCCGCCAACCATACCGACCTGTTCGGGGTGAAGATCATCCGCCAGTTTGCGAAAGGACTTCCTCCGGTGCCGGTCGACGGGGACCAGATCCGCCAGGTGGCGATCAACCTGATCCTCAACGCCGGCGCTGCCATGAACGGCTCGGGCGTCCTGACCGTGAGCACCGCCGAGGAGGAGGGCTTTGCCATCCTGACCTTCACCGACACCGGCTGCGGCATCGCCGAAGAGGACCTGATGCGCATCTTCGAGCCGTTCTTCACCACCAAGGAGCGCGGCACCGGCCTCGGCCTGGCCATCACCAAGCAGCTGATCGAACTGCACCACGGCACCATCCGCATCGCCAGCCGCCCCGGCGAAGGGACCACGGTGACCATCCGTCTGCCATTGACCCGGGAGGATCTCTGATGCCAGCCGCCCGTATTCTGTTGATCGACAATGAAGCCGGCCTGTGCCGGATGATGGAGGCGGTCCTGCGCGACCAGGGCTACCAGGTGAAAGCCTACACCAACCCGGTGCAGGCCGTGGCCGACTTCGCCGCCGGCAGCTTCGAACTGGTGATTTCCGATATCAAGATGCCGGAGATGGACGGTTTGGAGGTTCTGCAGCACTTGCGGCGGCGGGACCCGGAGATCCCGGTGATCATGATCACGGCCTTCGCCACCGTGGAGATGTCCATCCAGGCCCTGCGCCGCGGCGCCTACGACATGCTCACCAAACCGTTCGAACCGGACGAACTGATCTACCGGGTCAAGCATGCCCTGCAGCACCATGCCCTGATGGAGGAGAACCGCGAACTCAAGGAAGAGCTGACCGGCAAGTTCCGCTTCGACCGGATCATCGGCGCCTCCGGCAGCCTGCAGGCGCTGCTGGAGAAGGTGGCCAAGGTCGCCGTGCGCGACACCGGCGTGCTGATCACCGGCGAATCGGGAACCGGCAAGGAGCTGATCGCCCAGGCGATCCATCACAATTCGCCGCGCCGTGACCGCAAGTTCGTCGCCGTCAACTGCGGGGCGCTCCCCGAAAACATCCTCGAAAGCGAACTGTTCGGCTACCGCAAGGGGGCCTTCACCGGCGCCACCGAAAATCGCCAGGGGCTCCTGGAGGCGGCCGACGGCGGCACCCTGTTCCTTGACGAGGTCGGCAACCTGCCGCTCAACGTGCAGAAGACCCTGCTGCGCTTTTTACAGGAGCAGGAGTTCCGCCGCCTCGGCGAAACCACCCCGACCAAGGTCAACGTGCGCCTGATTTCGGCGACCAACTCCGACCTGCAGACGGATGTCGCAAAAGGGCTGTTCCGCGAGGACCTCTTCTACCGGCTCAACGTCATCAACCTGCACCTCCCCCCCTTGCGCGAGCGCCGCGACGATATCCCGCTGCTGGTGGCCCACTTCATCCGCGAGCAGAACGAAAAGTTCGGCACCGCCTGCAAGGGGCTCACCCCAGAGGCGCTGGAGGCGGCCTGCGCCTACGCCTGGCCCGGCAACATCCGGCAACTGCGCAACGTCATCGAGGCGGCGCTGACCATCGAAAGCGGACAGTATATCGGTCTTCCCGCCCTGGCCCAGTTCATCGTCATCGAAGGGGGCGGCCCGGCGATCCCCCAGGCCGACTACGAAGCGGCCCTGGGGCGCTTCGAAACCGAATATCTCACCCGACTGCTGCGCAAGCACTCCGGCAACGTCGAGATCGCCGCCGCCGAAGCCGGCATGAATATGGCCACCATCTACCGCAAACTCAAGAAATACGGGATTCGCAAGAAGGATATCGACTGACGGCCGGCCACTCTTGCAGGAATGCGAAATATTTTTTTGCATTCCTGCAAAGCCGTCGCTTCCCCGCAGTCATCGGCTAACACGCTAGAATCACTTGCGTTGTCTCGCAAGGCAGGGGCAACCGCCGGCAACGCCTGCCTTTGCCCCATCCCCCGCCTGATTTTTTTTGCATTTCTGCAACGCCCCCCTCTTCCTGCTGCCCCCCTCTCCCCAGACAAAAAATCTAAGTGTCTGAAACAACCGGCTTTCTATTCGATGACCTGGACTTGGTACAGCCCTTGCTCTAGGTCGAAGTGTCACTCCCTGTTAAGGAACCCGGTCCGATTGTCCCCGCATGCGGGCCGGGTTCAACCCTTCAATCGCGGAGGAGAGCATGTCCCATCATTCGGTTTGCCCCTACTACGGCTGCGACGAGGAGCTCTGCGACGTCGGTTGCGGCTACATATCGCCCCACGACGCCAAGATGATCATCAAATTCTGCTCCTCCCAGTATTGCGACTGTCACAAATACCGGGAGTTGGCGGACCGTCTCGGCAGCCAGCGCCCGGTATCCGCCCCGGCGCCTTGGGGCCTCCCCGCCGCTGCCGCTGCGCAAGGCTTGCCGGCTCCGGCCTTCGCCCTCTTCTGCTTCGCCCTGTGCATCGCCCTTTTTGCCCTGCATCAGCTGCCGGTGCCGCAACCCGGCGTGCACACCGTAGCCATTTGCATGGTACTGGCCGCGGTCGGTCAGATCGTCAACGGTCTGGCCGCAATCAAGAGCAACCCGCTGCGGGCGGTGGCCTTTACTGGTTTCGGCCTCTTCTGGCTGTCGATCGTCGCCATCGAACTGCTCCCCGGTGCCGGCTACGGGTCCGTCCTCGGCCCGCTGCCGTTGGTCGGCTACCTGACACTGTGGGGAGTCTTCTGCCTGATCCTGGCGCAGGGCCGGGATAATCTGACCCGGTCGTGCCGGGTCACCTTCGTCCTGCTGGCCGCGTTTCTCTTTCTGCTGTCCATTGGGCAGGTCACCGGTAACACCACCGTGCTGCACTCGGCGGCACTGATCGGCTTTGCCTGCAGCCTCCCCGGTCTGCTCGGCGGCATGCGCAAAGGCTGGCAGGATCTGCTGGCCGCACTGCAGCCAGGAGCGGTTCAGACCAGCCGCGTCCGCCGCTGACAACCAGGTGTTGCCCGCCTTGACAGGCGGGCGGCAAGTCAATACCCTTGACGGGTAGAAAACTTCTCTCTTTGCAGACAGGACGATGAACGCAAAGCTCAGCCTGCAGATGACCCTTCTCGGCCTCGGCGTGATGGTTTTTTACGCCGGCCTGCTGATCAGTGGTCTCGCCTCCGTGGAGGTTCTGCCGCACTACTCGATTTCGGCGCTGATCTTCCTCTGTTCGGGCAAGCTGTTGCGCCAGATGGCGGCCAACCTGCCGGTGCGCGAAGCGGAAGAACCCGGGCCGGAACGACTGATTGCCGACTGGCCCATGCGTACGGCGATGCTCAACTGGGTGGCGGCCGGAATCCTGGTGGCCGTCATGGCCGTTTTTATCGCCAAACCGCCGGGGATGAGCTTCATCCAGATGCTGCAGTTTGCCGCCCACGTCGAGCAGATGCCGACCCCGACCTTCCCGATGCCCTGACCGTCACGGGCCATTCCCTTGCAAACAGAAAGAGCCGCCCTGGAAGGGGCGGCTCTTGTTTACCCGGCAGTATAGCTTATTTGCAGTCACCAAGCCGTTTTGCCTTGTACTTCATGGTCATGTTCATCCCCTGCGTCTGCATTTTGGTCCAGCCTTCGTAGGCGGAATCCCCCTGATAGGTAATCTGTCCTTCCCCCTGACCGGCCATCTCCCCTGTACAGGCCACTTTCCAACTGACCTTGTTCCCGGAAGTCTTGAGATCGGTGACCCTGCACTGCGCATCTTTCGGCACCGGCTGTTCCCTGGCCTCCTGCGGCGTATAGCAGTGGCGCACGCTCTGGGGCGGCGGCTGAAACGGCATGCCGGGCATTTCCATGCTGCTGGTGATCTCCCAGAGCCCGGGTTTCATGGTGTCGGCAGCCAGGGCCGGCGACGACAGAAGCCAGAGCAATCCGACGAACAGCCCAAAACACGTGATGTGACGCATAACCTTTTCTCCTTCCTGTTTTGCTGAAGCACCTTCGTTAACGCCATCTGGCAGGCGGGACAGCAGAACTCTCCCTCCCCCTGCCAGGACCATGCGGGAAGTTCCGCTTCAAATGCAGCTCGATCTGGTCGACAAAATCGCTATCCCAGTCGCCTCGGTAAACCAGGGAGGAGGCAATTTCCGCAGCGACAATTGCGGCCCGGTACTTTGGCGGCAGGCGCACCAACCGGCGACGGAATAGCGGATCATCGCGCAACATGGCCGGCAGGTGCGCGAGCAGGGCCCGCCGGTAAGGCTCGCGCAGGGTTAGTTCGGGACGGCTCTGGAGCCAGGCGAACAGACGGGCGTAGAGCCCGTTGATCTCACTGCTGAGCGCCTCGGAAATCTCCGTACACAGACTCTCGGGATTTTCGCGACGCCGTTTGAGAATCAGGCGAGCCTCGTCACCCGCCCGCTTGACCAGAATGTCCAGGACATCCCGGACGTAGCGCTGCTTGTGCGTGAGAAACTCGCCATCGCTCAGCAACAGGTTGGCAATGATCTCGTAGGAGGAGGAGATGACCCCGCACTTGTTGGCGGAAGCGTCACGCATGATCAGCACCCCGCGCCGCTGCAGTTCAATCCGAGCCCCCGGCGTCAGGAAGGAGTTGGCGCCTTCGACGATCACCGCTGCCGAGGGAGTCCCGTCCGCCTGCAGAAAAGCCTGCCAGTTCCGGTCGTCGATGGTTTCGGGGCGCCCCCCCGCCGGAATGAACAGGTCGGCAGGCACGCTGAAGGGCAAGCTGCCATACTGCTGGGCGAACTCGTCGCTGGATATCCACTCCTCGCTGAGACCGGCCTGGGTGCACGTCACCCGGCGGTAGCGCCGGAACAGCCCCTCCTGGCGGCTGCCGCTGCGGTAAAGGAGAAAGCCGCCGGGATGCAGGGCCCGCGGATCGAATCCCTCCAGGTCCTGGTTCAGCAGGATGCGGCGCAGCTCTTCCCGGTTGGCTCCCTGCGGGTCGCACAACGCCGCGGTGCCATCGAGAATCAGCACCAACTGTACCCCGGGGGCCCGTTCCAGCAAGAGACGCATGGCGTTGCCCGCGACATCACCGTTCGTCCCGCCGGTGATTTTGACCCGGCAGCGATCGCGGCGCAGGTCGATCCCCGCCTCCTCAAGGGTGATCTCGGCGAAGGTCACCACCCCGGTGGAGGTAACGCCATACTCCTTGTGATTGATCCCCACCTCTTTGCTCGACATGATCCCGGGCCCCAGCAGATAGCCTCGCTGCCTGGCCATCTGGGCGATGGTCTCGACCATGATGTCGTGCATGTTCTCGTCCGGACCGAGTTCGATGGCCTCGTCCTGCCGGTAGTAATCGATCACTGCCGGATGGCTGGCAACCCCGTCTGTCGTCACGAACAGGTCGAGAAAGGCGCTGGCGATCCCGTATTGCAGCTTGTAGAGCCGGATCGTCACCAGTTCGGCGTCGGCTCCGCCCTGCTGCAGGTCGGTGGCGTCGAGCAGCGCCACCAGTTTCGAGCCGCCTTCGTAGATATCCTTGTTCTTGGCATGCTGGGTATGGGCCAGCACGAAGGTTTCGCGAAACAGGGTGCTGGCGTTGCCGGCCAGATCATCGGGGCTCCGGGCGATGACCGTGCGCCAGCCGCCCCGGGCGATATCGGAAAAGCCGATGTGATAGGCACAGCCGACCCGGCTGAAAAAGAAGGTGACCCTGAACGGCGTGGCGACCGGCAGATCGGCGTTCGCTTCCGGGCCGAGTTCGGCGAGATAGGCCGGAGCGAGGCGGAAGGCGAGAGTCTGCCTGCCGGGGACGAAGAAATTGCTCTTCAGCGAGTAGCGGATGAAGAGTAGCGCGCAGTGGAAAATCTCACGGCGCAGTTCGTCAAGCCGGCGCCGCCCGGTCTGATAGCCGGCGATCGCGGCCTCCACTTCGGCAAGCAACACGCCGTAACGCCCATCACGGTCGTTCTCCCGGGGATCGAAGCGCACGCGGAACAACTCCACCAGCTGCAAGGTCAGCGGAAGGTTGGCATGAAAAGCCCGGCGGACCTCGTTCATGTCATAACGATCCGGCTGGTTGTGGGCGAGGCAGGTGTGACAAAAGGCGATCACGGCATCGACCAGGGCGGCCGCGCTGCCACCCATGAGCCCGGGCAGAACCAGCTCCTGGTAGGTTGACGAGGTCGTCGCCAGCAGCTGGGTGTTGTACAGCTCGTCGCGCAACTGGCCGGCCAGGGGGCTGGCGGGATCCAGCTGCGTGCCGTTGCGGCTCCGCACATAAAAGCTGGCCAGGAACACGGGGTGAATGCCGTTGCTGACGGTCAGGCAGTAGGCCCGGTTGATGCCGAGTCCCAGGCGGTTGAAGACTTCCAGGACCTGCTTCAGGAAGTCGGTTTGCGGCGGGTTGCCGACGGCAAAGGCGACCCGGGTCTCGCCTGAGCCATCGGCAAGCGCTTCGCAGTCGAGGTACAGGCCCCCCTGTTCCTGGACGGCGTAGAACAGCCTGAGCATCTGCGCAACCCGCCTTGGGGGCGAAACCCTGACGTAGCCGGGGTTGTTGATCCACAGCAGATTGAGCAGCGGCAGGAGATCGACACGCCGCAGCTCCGGGTAATGGCGCCTAAACACACCCATGATGCGGCGGCGCAGCGGTGCCGGCACTTCGACATCGTAATTTGCCGAAATCTCGGCATCGGTCTTGCGGTCGAACTCGAAGCGCTGGATCTCCAGCGGCCCGTCCAGGCCCGGAAGCATCGCCGCCGAGTGGGCGAACATGGCGTAGGAGATTTCACGTTCGGTCACATGGCGCAAGGTCAAAGTATCGTAGAGAGAACCGGGGGTGCTGATCGTCGCCAGAATCAGCGAATCCTTACGATCCGCGAGGAGAATGCGCCGGTTGTGGCGCAAGCTGGCAAGCTCACGGGCCAGAAGAGCCAAAGCCGCGGGTTCGTCGCGCATGGCCATGAAAAAATAAGGATTCATCTGCTGCTTCAGCCAGTGACGGGCAATCGAAGAGGTAAATCCGGCAAGCTCGGGGAGAACAGACATGACCAAAAACCTCGCAGGACCTTGATGGGCAGAACCTTGTATGCTTCTGGCATTTTGCTGGCTTGAGCGACGTTGTCAAACGCAAACGGGGCTGACGCTGTATGTCGTCAACCCCGCATTTCCTGCGCGTCCCGGCAGCCGGCTACTGTGGCGTCGGGTCGAAAAACCAGAAGTCGCTCTTTTTGACCCAACCGCGATCCCACATGCAGCTTTCGTAGCTGACCCGCACCCGCCCCCCCGGATTCTGAACCTGGGCAGCGCCACCGGCCAGGACCTGGCACTCGCGATCGTCGGCACTGAACTGGCTGCGCCGCTTGGTCGGATGCTCCCAGCGACCGGCACAGCCCGAAAGTACCAGCATCAGACACAACCCGATGGACAGATTTTTCATGACCAACCCTCCCGATACGGGTAACCCCGCCTAATTTATAAAAACTAGCACCTTCCTGCGTTCCCCGCCAGATTTTTCTGTACAGCATTAATTTCGGTAAATTTTTCTTGACACTCCGGGCGACTCTGGTAGAAATTTAGCTTCGTTTCATAAATCATCACACACACGGGAGGAAAAAAGATGAAAAAGTTGGTCGTCATGCTGATGCTGATCGCGTTTGCCACCGGTGTCACCCTTGCCTTCGCCGCCGACACGGTGACCTATGACAACAAGCAGGGGAAAGTCACCTTCAACCACAAGGTCCACGGCGAGAAGCTCAAGTGCGATGCCTGCCACAAGGGGACCCCGGCCAAGATCGCCGTCAACAAGGATGCCGCTCACGGTGCCGTCTGCAAAGACTGCCACAAGGAGAAAAACGCCCCGACCAAGTGCGGCGATTGCCACAAGAAGTAATTTCGCCTAGCGTTGCTGTCGAAACGGGGCTCTTTTGGGAGCCCCGTTTTTTTATCTCCCGATTGCGCCTGCCAAAGTGTGTGCTAGAATTTCATCCTCAATCGCCAACAGAGGAATCTCGCTGCCCGAAGTGAGCGACGCCTGCTCCCATCTGCGCGCCCACAGCGAATAGCTGGCAGAAACCCATCAAACCAAGGAGCGAACGATGAGCAAACTGAATGAAGTCTACAAGTGCAATCTTTGCGGCAACATCGTGGAGGTGCTTCACCCTGGCGCCGGGGCAATGGTGTGCTGCAACGAGCGCATGGCCCTGCTGACCGAGAACACCGTCGATGCATCGAAGGAGAAGCACGTCCCGGTGATCGAATTCGGCAAAGACAGCATCACGGTAAAGGTCGGCAGCGTAACCCACCCGATGGAGGCGGCCCACTACATCGAGTGGATCGAACTGATCGCCGACGGCAAAATTTATCGCCAGCAACTGCAGCCGGGGCAGGCGCCTGAAGCGACGTTCCCGGTCCTCGCCAAACAGGTGACGGCACGCGAATACTGCAACCTGCATGGCCTGTGGGCTGCCGGCAACTGAGAACGTGGGGGGACACTTCCTCTGCGGGAAGTGTCCCCGCATCGACCACCATGACTGATCTGCGCCACCAATGGGATGAACGTATCCGCGACTGGCCGACGATCCGCAAGATCGCCGGCGACCTCGGTCTGACCGGCAGCGGCCACCACTTTTTCTGCCCGGGCTGCCAGCCCCTCAGGACGGGGAACCCCGAACTGGCCATCGGTGACGGGCATTTCGAATGCTTCCGCTGCGGGGCCCGCGGGGACGTGGTCGGACTGGTCAAACTGGCGAGGAAGTGCGATCTGGAAAACGCTATTGCCTGGCTGGAAAAGGAAACCGGTTAGCCGCTGCCTTCTGTTCTCATCACGACGCGGGGCGCCCGAAAGGGCGCCCCGTTTTCATGGCGAAGAGAGCAAAGCGGCCCCGCACTTCGTGCGGGGCCGCTTTGCTCTCTTCGCTAATTTCTGGGCAGTTATTCGGACTTGGCCGTCTGCAGGGCCAGTTCCTCGTCTTCGAGGGCCACCGGCAGGGCTTCGCTGACGGCAACCGGCTTGGGCCGCAGCGAGTTCGCCATCATCGCGCCGATCATCAGCAGCACGCCGGCGACCACGAACGACATGGTGTAGCTGCCGGTCTTGGCCTGCAGCATCTCGCCGATCTTGACCAGGGCAAAGGCGCCGACACCCCAGGAAGAGAAGAGGATGCCGTAGTTGATGCCGTAGTTCTTGACTCCCCACAGGTCCTTGGCGAAAGACGGGAAGAGCGAGAGGTTGGTCCCGTAGTTGAAGACCATGAAGGTGACCAGCAGAACCAGCACGAAGGGATTCGAGTAGGTGCCGTCGACCACCGGGATGGCGGCGAACATCAGGGCCGCCTGGAAGACCAGCATTATCACCAGGGTGTTGGCCCGGCCGATCTTGTCGGAGACGATACCGGCGATGATGCGTCCGGAGGCGTTGCCAACCGCGGCGATGGCGACCGCCAGGAAGGCCCACTCGCCGAGGCTCTTCTTGGCCAGGCCGGTGGCGCTGCCGATGACCATCAGGCCGGCGCCGGCACCGATGAAGAAACACACCCACAGGGCATAGAAGCTGCCGGTCTTGAGGATCTGCGAAGGGGTTTTGTCCTCTACCGTCGATTTTTTGGCAACCGCCTTGGCATTGGGGTCGGCCACGTAACCGGCCGGCGGGTTGGCGAGCAGGGAACCGAACAGACAGACCACGATCCCGAAGGCCACGCCAAGAAACAGCATCGACTGCTGGATGCCGTAGGTCTTGAGCAGGAAGTTGGACAGGGGGGCGATGTAGACCGGGGCCAGACCGAAGCCGGAAACGACGATCCCGGCGATCAGTCCGGTCTTGGCCGGCGAGAACCAGCGCAGTGCCGGCGGGGTGGCGGCCGAGTAGGCGAAGCCCATGCCCAGGCCGAACATCAGGCCGAAGCCGGCGATCCACATCCAATAGTTGGTGCTCGACGAGGCCACCACGAAACCGGCCGCGACCAGCAGACCGCCGATGATACAGGTGGCGCGAGGGCCGATCTTGTCCTGCATGCGCCCGGCAAGGATCATGGAGAAGGCAAAGGCCAGGCAGGCCACCGCGTACGGGTCGTTGACCGACGCCAGGTTCCAGGCAAAGGCACTCTCGCCGCCGGCCTTGATCGAGTCGATGATGGCGCCTTTAAAGATACTCCAGGCATAAAGAACGCCCAGCGCCAGGTTGACGGCAGTGCCGGCCAAGACAACGGTCCAGCCGCGACGGGGAGAAGTGGTGCTCGTGCTCATGATTGCCTCCTTGGGATCGGGGTCGATGACAGCAAACCCGTGATGGTCAACATGCGAACCTGGAATGACAGGGGCCAGCGCCCTCCGAAACGGATCATGGCCGGCCTGGTTTTGCCCGATGTCGCGCTTCCTGCCATGCTCGCCTCCGTTACCCGGTTTGCGGCGCCCTGCGCGCCGTGCTTGAACACAGAACATGGCAAGCGGCATACCAACGTTTCATTTTTTGAAAAAAATTTTTTCATCATTGATTACGGGTAGTTAAGCAACCTCGTCGAGGGCAGGCCGGATGCGGGTCGAAATCGCTGTTTTGCAGAAATGCAAAACGCAGGGAGAGGGGCAGCAGGGTGCGCCCGGGCGTCAGGGCAGGGGGAGGGATGCGCCTAGAACCGCATTGCTTGCGGCTCTGCGTTTACAAAAAGACAACCGCCTGTCGGCAATCGTGGTGAATTTTGCATCGCTGCGACAGCGGAAGAGAGTTTTTGCACGAATGCAAAAATAAAAAGGCAACGGGGAGAGGGGTTCATCCTCTTCCCGTTGCCTTCCTCGTGTGAGCAAACACCCCGCCCGCCAGCGACGGGCGTTCTTCCTTTTCAGGCGCGCGAGATAAACCGACCCTCGCGGGTATCGACCTTGACCTTGACCCCGCTCTCCAGATAGGCCGGGACCTGAATGGCCAGCCCGGTTTCCAGCAGGGCTTCCTTGGTCTGCGCCTGGGCCGTGGCATTCTTGATCGCGGGAGCCGTATCGGTCACCAGCAGCTCGACCACCATCGGCGGCTCGACACTGACGACCCTCCCCTGGAAAAGGCCGAGAGTCACGTCCGTTCCCTCCAACAGATAGCCCTTGACCGGTTCGAACAGTTCTTCGCCGAGTTCGTACTGCTCATAGCTTTCATGATCCATGAACACCCCGCCATCGCCGGACGGGTAAAGAAACTGCCCCTTGCGCTTCTCGAAATCGGCCTCATCAACCCGGTCGCCGGACTTGAAAGCCTTCTCCAGCACCTGACCAGTCAGGAGGTTGCGGTACTTGGTCTTGACCAGCGTCGCGCCGCCGCGCGCCGAAGGGGATTGGGTGGCGTACTCGAGAATCAGGCAGGGGGCGCCCTCGATCTGGATGACCAGGCCGCGCTTGAAGTCGTTGGTGGAAATCATCGGTACCTCGCGAGTCTCTCAGTGGGAATGGGCTTTCAAAAGCGGCGCGACTATACAACAACCGCCGCCGGGGCTCAACGCTTTTCCGGTGACATGCTCTGCAACTTGTGCTTAAATGGCGCGCCTTTACCGCCAGAAACCCCGTTTATCGACAAGGAGTCGCAACCATGTATACCTGTGCTGACCTGAAAAAAGGGCTCAAGCTGATCATCGACGGCGATCCGCACGTCATCGCCGCCTTCGACTTCACCAAGCCCGGCAAAGGGCAGGCCCTCTACAAGTGCAAGCTGCGCAACATGCTGACCGGCGCGCAGTACGAGCGCACCTACCGCTCCGGCGAGAGCTTCGAACCGGCCCAGCTGGAGGAGCGCGACATGCAGTACCTGTACAAGGACGAGAGCGGCTACGTCTTCATGGACCAGAAGAGCTACGAACAGGTGACCATCACCGAGGACATCCTTGGTGACGATCACTTCTTCCTGGTCGACAACATGCAGGTCAAGGTCCTGCTCTTCAACGAGCGCGGCATCGGCGTGACCCTCCCCAACTTCGTCAACCTGCGTGTCGTCCAGGCCGACCCCTGGGTCAAAGGCGACACTGCCGCCGGCAACAACAAGCCGGCCACGGTGGAAGGCGGCTACACGCTGCAGGTGCCGTCGTTCGTCGAAGAAGGCGATCTGCTGCAGATCGACACCCGCACCGGCGAGTACTACACCCGGGTGAAAGAGTAAAGAAGCCGTGACGCGTGACCAGTGATCCGTGACCGGCGACAGGTAACTTCCGGACAATGGTCGAAATCAATTGGGCCCTGGCCCGCAAACAGCAGAACCTGACAGAAAGAGCCCGGATCCTCCAGGAGATCCGGGCCTTTTTCATCGGGCGCGGCCTGCTGGAGGTCGAAACCCCCTGCCGCATCCCGGCCAACGCCCCGGAATTGCATATCGACGCCGTCGCGGCCGGCGCAGCGGTGCTGCAGACCTCCCCGGAGCTGGCCATGAAGCGCCTGCTCGCCGCCGGCTATCCCGACCTTTTTCAGCTGGCCCGGGTCTGGCGTGCCGAAGAGCGCGGCTCCCGCCATCTTCCCGAGTTCACCCTCCTCGAATGGTACCGGCGCGATGCCGGCTACACCGCCCTGATGGACGATTGCGAAGCGCTGCTGCTGGCCCTCGTACCCGCCGGGCAGCTCACCTGGCAGGGGGAAAAGATCGACCTCGCCCCCCCCTGGCCGCGGCTGAGCGTGGCCGAGGCTTTCCGGCTCTACGCCCCCTGCTCCGCCGCCGACGCCCTGGCGACCGGCCGCTTCGACGAGATCCTGACCGGCGAAGTCGAGCCGCGCCTCGGCCACGGGCCGCTCTTCCTCATCGACTACCCGGCACCCCTCGCCGCCCTGGCCCGCCTCAAAGCTGACGACCCGTCCGTGGCGGAGCGGGTTGAGCTGTACCTGGGCGGGCTGGAACTGGCCAACGGCTTCTCCGAACTGACCGACCCCGCCGAACAGCGGGCGCGCTTTGTCGCCGACGAAGCGGCCCGCCGCGCGGCCGGCAAGGACCCGCGTGTACTCCCCGAGCCATACCTGCTTGACCTGGCCGGCCTCCCCCGCTGTGCCGGCATCGCCCTCGGCATTGACCGGCTGGTCATGCTGTTGACCGATACGGCAGAGATAGGCGAAGTTGTCGCCTTCACCCCCGAGCAGCTGTAAATCGGGGGCGAGCCTTTGTGCATTGAACATCTGTCAACAGGACACCAAGGGCACCAGGGAAGCTCTAAGAAAAAGTTTTTCCTGGTATCCTGGTGATGGCCGATGATGCTGTTTAAAGCTTTTGCCGACTGCCTGCGCCAGGCGGTGCGCACCAGCCTGACATTGTTCCGCATCATCGTGCCGATCGCTATCGGCGTGCGCCTGCTGGAACTGGCTGGAGTCATCGGCCTGCTGGGTGAACTGCTGGCCCCGGTCATGGCCATGGTCGGCCTGCCCGGCAGCATGGGCCTGGTCTGGGCCACCACTCTGGTGACTAACATCTACGGCGGCATGGTGGTCTTTGCCGGGGTCGCCCCTGGCGCCGGGCTGACTGTGGCCCAGGTCACGGTGTTGGCCACCATGATGCTGATCGCCCACGCCATCCCCGTGGAGGCGAGTATCGCCCGCAAGGCCGGCACCAGCTTCCGGGCCATGGCCGCCCTGCGCGTGCTCGGAGCCCTCGCGGCCGGCGCCCTCCTCCATCTCGGCTATGCCCTGACCGGCACCCTGCAGCAGCCCAACGCAGCCCTTTGGACTCCCGCGCCGCGCGACCCGAGCTGGCTCGGCTGGGGCACAGGCGAACTGCGCAACCTGGCTTACATCTTCCTGATCATCCTGGCCCTGCTGCTCCTGATGCGCATCCTGGAGCGCCTCGGGGTCATCAACTTTCTGACCCGGCTGTTGCAACCGGCCTTGCGGCTGCTCGGCATCAGCGATCGCGCTGCACCGCTGGCGATCATCGGCATGACTCTCGGACTGACTTACGGTGGCGGTCTGATCATTCAGGAGGCACGCGCCGGCCACCTCTCGCGCCAGGACGTCTTCTGCGCCCTGGCCCTGCTGGGCATCTGTCACAGCTTCATTGAGGACACCCTGCTGATGGTCGTCATTGGCGGGCACCTCTCCGGGACTCTGCTCTGGCGCACCCTCTTTGCCCTGCTGGTGACCTTCCTGGTCGCCCGCCTGTTGCGTCGCCTGCCGCCTCCCCTGGCGGAGCGCTGGTTTTTCAGCAAGCACAGCTGAGAGCAGCCTTGCGCAGGGCGGCCGGCAGCGGGTATAAGTAGACCATCTTCTCACTGCGGATGTGCCGATGCCTCCTGCCGAACATGCCCTGCTCAACGCCTGCCGGACCCTGTTCGGCGACGCCGTCAACCTCGGCCCGGAGTTCCTGATCTATCTCCAGCCGAGCGGGGCCAAAACGGCCTTCCGCAACCAGGTCAAGCAGCACCATCCCGACCGCTTCGCCGCTGCGCCCCAGGAGATCAGGCTCCGGCAAACCGAGCGCTTCCGGGAAATCCACCAGGCCTATCATCTGCTCAACGACTATCTGGTCAACCGGCACCTCCAGCCACGCAGCATGACGCACACCGTCCCCCGTGCCTGCCAGCCGGCCCGCAAAACCACGCCGCAACCGGCAACTGCCGGCGGCGAACAGGCCGCGCTGCCGCCGCTCCCCCTGGAATTCGGCCTGTTTGCCTTTTACAGCGGCAAAATCGATTACCGGGACCTGATCGAGGCCCTGGTCTGGCAGCGCCGCCAAAGACCGTCCATCGGGTCCTTGGCCCAGCAGTGGGGATGGCTCTCGGCCGACAAGGTCAAAAAAATTCTCTTCAGCCGCGAAGGCGGCAGCCGCTTCGGCCGCAAGGCCACGGCCCTCGGCCTGCTCACCCCGGTGCAGGTGGAGGCCCTGCTGCGCCACCAGCGCAGCCACCAGCAGCGCCTTGGCCGGTACTTCATTGAGCGCGGTCTGATGACCGAGAATGAGGCCGATCAGCTGGCACGGGAACTCGACCGGCACAACGCCCGCTTTGGCGGTGTGCGCCGCTGACATCTTCCAGGGAGGAATTGCGATGGAAAGGAAACTGGCCCGGTCCCGCAACGACAAGATGATTGCCGGCGTGTGCGGAGGGTTTGCCGAGTATTTCGGCTGGACGCCGTGGATGGTGCGCTTCGTCTATGTGTTGGCCAGCATTTTCAGTGCGGCGTTCCCGGGGATCATCATCTACCTGGTCCTCTGGTTCCTGATGCCGAAACAGGAAGGCTGAACGCCGGCCCCTTCAGCGGTTCGGCAGTTCCACCAGTTCCCCGACGGCACTGCGCAGCACCGCCGTCTCTCCCAGACTGACCACGCTCTGCGGGGTCAGTGCCAGTTTCCCCCGCCCTCCCGGCAGATCGACGATGTAGTGCGGCACCGCCAGCCCGGAGACTGTCCGGCGCAGCGCCGCCGTCAACTCCAGGCCGCGTTCGAGCGGTACGCGGAAGTGGCCGGTGCCGCGCACCGGGTCGAGCTGATGCAGGCAGTAGGGGCGGACGCGCCGCAGCAGCAGCCCCTCGCACAGTTCCACCAGGGTAACCTCATCATCGTTGACGCCACGCAGCAGCACGGTCTGGTTGGCCAACGGCACCCCGGCTGCGGCCAGTCGCGCACAGGCTTCGTCTGCCGCCGGAGTCAGTTCCCGCGGATGGTTGAAATGGGTGGTCAGGAAGAGCGGCGCATGGCGGCCAAGCAAAGTGGCCAGGGCGGGGGTGATCCGCTCGGGGAGGACGCTGAGAGTGCGGGTGGCGATGCGCAGGACGCCGACATGGGGGATGCGGCGCAAGCGCTCGAGCAGTTCAGCCAGGGCGGCATCAGGGAGGAGCAGCGGGTCGCCGCCGGAAAGGATGACCTCGCGGATTGCCGGGGTAGCGGCAATGTAATCGAGCCCTTTGAGCAGTTCACCGAACGGCAGGGCAAAGGCCGCGCAGCCGACCCGGCGCTTGCGGGTACAGAAGCGGCAGTAGGCGGCGCAGTCGTTGCCGGCCAGCAGGAGAACACGGGACGGGTAACGATGGACGATGGCCGGCAGCGGAGCGAGTTGCTGCTCGGCCAGGGGATCCTCGGCCAGCCCATCGGCCGCCAGCTCATGCTCGTGCGGAAGGAACTGGCGGCCGAGCGGATCGTCGGCCGTCTCGATCAGTTCGAGCAGGTGCGTGGTGAGGCGCAGCGGATAGCGGGACGCGACGCTTGCCGTCGCCACCGCATCGAGACCGAAGCGCGCGGCGATGGCGGCCGGAGCGGAGAGGCTCGCCGCTAGGCTCTGTTGCCAGGCCTCCATCGCTCAGAACTCGACCGGTGAGGTGATCGCGGAGTAGCGCGGTTGCTGCCGGTAAACCGCGACGCCCATGGCGAGCAGCACCAGATCGCGGCCGATGGCCTGCAGCGGGGTCGTTCCCGCATCCGGGCCGAAACAGCCGCAGTCGATGTTCAGACCGCGAATCAGGACGCTGAACAGCGCCGCGATGAAGACGCCGTTGAGCAGGATGGTCAGCAAGGCTGCCGACCTGACCCGGACATTGACCAGCAGCAGGAGGCCGGCCAGCAACTCCACATAGGGGAGCATGGCGGCGAGCGCATAGTTCCAGGCGTAAGGGAGGAGCTGGTAGGCGGCAACCTGGCCGGCAAAGGCCGGCACATCGAGGGCCTTGATCGCGCCGGCCCAGGTGAAGACGCCACCCAGCAGCAGGCGACAGAGGTGATAGCTGATCCGCCCGCTGCGCTTCACTTCGCCCCTGTCGCGACGGTCAGGCCGGCGTCACGCCATTCGGGGAAGCCCCCCTCGAAGACGCGCACGTCGCTGAACCCCTCGCTGAGCAGCCGCATGCCAAGGTCGAAAGAATCAGGACAGCCATAGCCGTTGCAGTAAATGACCAGGGTCCTGGCTGAAGCAACCTTCTGCCGGAAATGCGGCAACCCGGTCTCGACCTCGCCGAGCGGCAGAGAGAGTGCTCCCGGCAGATGGCCATCGGCGTAAAGCGACGTATCACGGGCATCGACTGGCAGGGCTCCGGAGCGGAGCAATTCCCGCACCTCATCCAGCAGGACAGGTTGTGGCAGGTGCGACTGCAGCGCTTGGGCCGCCGGCACCTGGGTCAGGTGCCCGGAGGAGGCCGCCAACACCAGCCGGTGATTGACCAGCAAGCCGAGCAACAGCCCTAAAACGGCCAACAGCAGCGCTTCGAAAAAGGTGCGAGGCAGAGACATCACTCGTCCGGGGAGAGGGTATAGTCGTCGGCCGCCATCAGGCGCAGCTGTTCGCGCAACTGACGATTTTCCAATTCCAGGCGGTCGATCCTGGCACAGGCTCCGGTCAGAACGTCGTTGAGCTCTTCAAGGAGTTTAACCTGGTGGGTGTAGCGAATCTCCAGGTCGACCAGGCGGTCGTGCAAATTGTCCATGGCAACCTCACCAGCTGTGAACATCATTTATCATGGTAGCAGAAGCAGGGTGGCGGCGCAATCCGCTGCAGCGTTGCAAAAGACGCCGAAGCTGTTATCATAACTGGAAATTTTTCTGTTCAGGTGGCCATGATCAACTGCTGTCAGCGCCGGTTTCCGGGCATTTTCATCCTTCTTGCCAGCCTCCTTCTGCTCTCTGCGCCAGACCCGACCCGGGCAGCCAAGCATGCGCACGACGACACAACCACCGGTAGCGGCCACCAGCAGCATGGCGAGGTGGCCCCGGCCAAACCTTCGGCCCAAAACCAGTACCAGAATCCGCCCCCGATCGCGGACCCGGCCAAAGTTGGCCTCGACGAACGGCTCGGCGCCCGGCTCCCCCTCGAACTGAGCTTTCGCGACGAGGACGGTCATCCGGTGCAGCTGCGCGAACTGGTCGACCGTCCCACGGTGATCGCCCCGGTCTATTACCGCTGCCCCAACGTCTGCCACTTCCTGCAGGGGGAACTGGCCCAGGTGCTGCCGCAGCTGCAACTGGCCGCCGGCAGCGACTACCGGGTCCTTTCCATTAGCTTCGACGAGACCGAAACCCCGGAGATTGCCCGGCGCAATCGCGACACCTACCTGGCCGCCGCCGGGGGAAAGGTTCCACAGGAGGGCTGGCGCTTCCTGACCGGCGACCCGCCGGCGATCATGGCGCTGACGGGGGCTGTCGGCTACCGCTTCCAGCGTGTCGGCGTCGACTTCCAGCATCCGGTGGCGATCCTTGTGGTCAGCGCCGACGGAACGATCGTCCGCTACCTGCATGGTACCCGCATCCTCCCCAAGGACCTGGCGCTGGCCCTCAGCGAGGCTAAGGCGGGGGTGGTCGGCACCACCATCCGCAAGATGGTGCAGTACTGCTTCAGCTACGATCCCGCGCAAAAAACCTACGTCTTCAACCTGCTGCGCGTCGCCGCCACCGTCATCCTGGCTACTCTCGGCGCCTTCTTCGTCTTCCTGCTGCTGACCGGCAAAAAACGTCCCAAGGACCGTTCTTCATGAGTCTTCCGCCTGTTGCAGCGACCGGTACCGGCCGCGGCTTCCTCGCCGACCCGCCCTACCCGGGGATCTTCGGCTGGATCTTTTCCACCGACCACAAGCGCATCGGCCTGATGTACCTGTGGTGCATCGTCGCCTTCTTCTGCGTCGGCGTCGTCCTCGGCCTGCTGATCCGCCTGGAGTTATGGGCGCCGGGGCGAACCATCATGGATGCGCAGAGCTACAATGCGGTCTTCACCCTGCACGGGGTGATCATGATCTTCCTCTTCATCATCCCCGGCATCCCGGCGGCCTTCGGCAACCTGGTGATGCCGATCCAGATCGGCGCCCGCGACGTCGCCTTCCCGCGCCTGAACCTCTTCTCCTGGTGGCTCTACATCAGCGGTGCGGCCCTGGCGGTAACCGCCCTCTTCACCGGCGGCGGCCCTCCCGATACCGGCTGGACCTTCTATGTCCCCTTCTCGGCGCGCACCAGCACCAACGTGTCGCTGGCGACGATCGCCGTGTTCATCCTTGGCTTCTCGTCGATTCTCACCGGCGTCAATTTCGTCACCACCATCCACCGCCTGCGCGCCGAAGGGATGACCTGGACGCGCATTCCGCTCTTCACCTGGTCACTCTATGCCACCGCCTGGATCCAGATCCTCGCCACCCCAGTTCTCGGCATCACCGTGGCTCTGCTCTTTGCCGAGCGGGTGATCGGCACCGGCCTGTTCGACCCCGCCCAAGGGGGCGATCCGATCATGTTCCAGCACCTCTTCTGGATCTACTCGCACCCGGCGGTGTACATCATGGTCCTGCCGGGGATGGGGGTGGTCTCCGACATCATCCCGGTCTTCGCCCGCAAGCCGGCCTTCGGCTACAAGGCCATCGTTGTCTCCAGCCTGGCCATCGCCTTCGCCGGCTCCCTGGTCTGGGCCCATCACATGTACACCAGCGGTATGTCGGATCTCGCGGTGATGATCTTCTCGTTTCTGACCTTCATCGTTGCCATCCCCTCGGCAATCAAGGTCTTCAACTGGCTGGCCACCATGTACCAGGGCTCGATCCTCCTCGACCCGCCGCTGCTCTTCGCCCTCTCCTTCATCCTGCTCTTCACCATCGGCGGGCTGACCGGGCTGGTGCTCGGCTCGGCGGCCACCGACGTGCATGTCCACGACACCTATTTCGTGGTCGGCCACTTCCACTTCACCATGTTCGGCGGCACCGGCATGGCCTTTTTTGCCGCCATGCACTACTGGCTGCCGAAGATCTACGGGCGGATGTACGACAAGACCGTGGCTACGGTGGCCTGGGGGGTGATCTTCGTCGGCTTCTGCATCACCTACCTGTCGATGAAGATCGTCGGCCTCATGGGGATGCCGCGCCGCTACTGGGACTACCTGCCGGAGTTCACCGGCCTCAACCAGCTGTCCACCGCCGGTTCGTGGATTCTCGCCATCGGGCTGGTGCTGATGTTCGTCAACCTGATCCGCGGCGTCCTCTACGGCCCCCCCTGTGGTGACAACCCCTGGGGCGGGGCTTCCTTGGAGTGGCAGGTGGCATCGCCACCGCCGACCGAGAACTTCGAACAGGATCCGGTGGTGACTCACGGTCCCTACGACTTCAAGAAGGCGGGGATTTTGTGAGCGTTCACGTCCACAAGGACTATACCGGCGCCAAATTCGGCATGTGGCTGTTCCTCTTCACCGAGGTGCTGCTCTTCGGCGGCCTGTTCATCCTTTACAGCGTCTACCTGGCGCGCTACCCCAAGGAGTTCATCTCCGCCGGCAGCCAGCTCAACATCTGGTTCGGCGGCGGCAATACCCTGGTGCTGCTGACCAGCTCGCTGTTCGTGGCGGTCTCGATCACCGCCCTGCGCCGGGGGGCGACCCGGCTGTGCCTCGGCCTGCTTGGCGGCACCGTGGGGTGCGCGGCGATCTTCATGGTCAACAAGTTCTTCGAGTGGAGCGCCAAGATTCATCACGGCATCTATCCGGGATCGATGCACCTCAAGGAGATGCGCCCCGGCGAGATGGTGTTTTTCAACATCTACTACCTGACCACCGGGCTGCATGGCCTGCATGTGGTGATCGGCGCCATTGTCCTGGCCTGGACCATGGTCTTCATCAAGACCGGCCGGGTGCATGCAGGGGATTGGGTGATCCTGGAGAACGCCGGACTCTACTGGCACCTGGTCGACCTGATCTGGATCTTCATCTTCCCGCTGTATTATTTGATTCTGCATTGAGGGGACAGGCTCCACAGGTGCCTGTCCCCGGAGTTGCGCCAATGACCAAAGATCACTCCCACATCATCCCCTACCGGACCTTCATCCTGGTCTGGCTCGCCCTGCTGGTCCTGACCGCCATCACCGTGGCGGTGGCACAGGTCAACCTCGGCGCCCTCAATGTCTGGGTGGCTCTCGGCATCGCCACCCTCAAGGCCGGCCTGGTGGTCGCCGTCTTCATGCATATGCAGTACGAGACGCCGCTCTTCAAGCTGGCCCTGCTGGCGGCCCTGGCGATCCTGGCGATCTTCATCGGCATGACCTTCCTCGACGTGCTCTACCGATGAACCCGACCCTGCAGACCACCACCCAGGCCGTCGACACGGCTTTCTACGTGATCTTCGCCATCAGCGGCGTGGTTCTACTCGGCATCACCGTGGCGATGATCTGGTTCGTCTGGCGCTACAACCGCCGCCGCCAGCCGGTGCCTCTGTCGCAGAAGGATCACAACCTTTGGCTGGAGGTGATCTGGACCATCATCCCGACCGTGCTGGTCATGCTCATGTTCTGGTACGGCTGGGAGGGTTATCTCTCGCTGCGGCGCATCCCCGACGGCGCCCTGCACATCAAGGCCACGGGACGCATGTGGTCCTGGCTCTTCACCTACGACAACGGCAAAACCGCCGACAAGCTCTACGTTCCGGTCGGACAGCCGGTCAAGATCGAACTGCTGTCCGACGACGTCCTCCATGCCTTCTACGTGCCGGCCTTCCGGGTGAAGCGCGACATGGTGCCGGGAATGACCAACTGGGTCTGGTTCGTCGCCGAAAAGCCGGGGAGCTTCGACCTGTTCTGCGCCGAATACTGCGGCACCGGCCACGCGGCGATGGTCACCACCGTCGAGGCCCTGCCGGATGCCGAGTTCCAGGCCTGGCTCACCGCGACTCCGGTCACGGCGGCCGATCCGGCAAGCCGCGGTGCACAGTTGGCCGGAGAGCTTGGCTGTCTTGGCTGCCACAGCGTCGACGGTTCCCCGCGAGTCGGCCCGAGCCTGAAGGGAATCTTCGGCCAGCCGCGCGAAGTCACGCGCGATGGCCAGCCCGTCACCGTGACAGCCGATGCCGTCTATCTCAAGCGCGCCATCTTGGAACCCGGTGTCGAAGTCGTCGCCGACTATCCGCCGGTCATGCCCCCCTACCCCCAGCTCGGCGAGGCGGAGGTCAAGGCCCTGCTCGCCTGGCTGGAAAGCCTGAAGTAGCATGGTCGGCCGCGCCTTCGCCCGTCTGAACGGAACGGCCCTGGCCCAACTGCTGCGTCTGCCGCTGGCGGTGATGGTGGCCCTGACCGCCATCACCGGGGCATTATTACTCCGCGCGCCGACCAACGGGCTGACCCTGTGGGCCGTCGGTTCGGGGGTCTTCCTGTTGACCGCCGCCGGCTCGGTCCTCAACCAGCTCCAGGAGCGCACCAGCGACGCCCTGCTGCGGCGCACCGCCGGCCGGCCTCTGGCCTGCGGCCAGCTCTCCCCCGCCGCCGGCAGCGGTCTCGGTCTGAGCCTTGCCAGCGGCGGGCTGGCAGTGCTGCTCGCCGGCACCGGTGCGGGGCCGGCCCTCCTCGGATTGGCAGCCCTGACCTGGTACCTGCTCGTCTACACCCCGCTCAAGCGCTTGACCTCCCTGGCGGTGCTGGCCGGAACCCCGTGCGGGGCGCTCCCGCCGCTCATCGGCTGGCTGGCCGGCGGCGGTCCTCTGCCGGCGCCGCAACCGCTGGCCCTGGCCCTGATCATGCTCCTCTGGCAGGTTCCGCACTACTGGCTGCTGGCCCTCCCCGACCGTGCCGAACTGCATGCCGCCGGTTTCCGCACCCTACCGGAGCTGACCGATCGGCAACTGCTCACCGTCAGCCGGCGCTGGATCGGCGCCCTTGCCCTAGCGACCGTCTTCCTCCCCCTGCTGGCCATGCCGACCCACACCCTGGCCCAAGGGCTGCTCATCGGCCTGGCGCTGGCGCTGGCGGGCGGCACCGTCTGGATGTCTGGCCGGACGCTGTTCGCCGCAGCCGCAGCACCGCTTTTGCGGCATCTCCTGCACCTGTACCTCGGCCTGATCCTCATGGTTCTGGCCGGCGACACCCTGTTCCCGCTCTCCCCCTGAGAAAGGCCCGTTCATTGCGCACCACCGAAACCCAGCGCCTGCGCGTTTACCTGATCATCTTCGTCGCCGTGCTGCTGACCGGCACCTTCGGCTTCATGGCCCTCGAGGGGTTGAAATTCCTCGACTCCCTCTACTTCACCATCGTCACCATGGGGACCGTCGGCTACGGCGACATCGCCCCGCGCACCGATGCCGGCAAGATTCTCGACATCTTCCTGGTGGTCGCCGGCGTCGGCACCTTCATCGGTGTGGTCGCCAACGCCACCGAGCTGTTCATCCTCCGGCGCGACCAGAAGGTCCGCCAGCAGAAGCTGAATATGATCATCGGCCTCTTCTTCAGCGAAGCCGGTACTGAATTGCTGCGTCTGTGTACTGGTGCCGACCGGGGATTGGACGGGTTCGGAGCGGAACTGGCCGTCAGGAGCGACTGGGCCGAGGCTGATTTCGAACGGGCCCGCAAACTGCTGCAGGGGCACAACTTCACCGTGGCGCTTGACCGGCTCGACCTCCCCGCCCTGCACAACTATCTGAGCCGCCAGGGAAACCTGATCGTGCGCCTGCTGGAAAGTCCCTACATGCTCGAGCACGAGCTGTTCACCGATCTGCTGATCGCCACCTTGCACCTCAAGGAGGAACTGGAGCTGCGCCCCGGCTTTGCGGGGCTCCCGGAGAACGATCTGCAACACTTGGCGGGGGACACCACCCGGGTCTACGGCCTGTTGGCCCGGCAGTGGCTGGAGTATATGGCCGAGGTCAAGGTGCACTACCCCTTCCTCTTCTCGTTGGCCCTGCGCACCAATCCGTTCAATCCGGAAGCGTCGGTGGTGGTACGGGGTTAATCGGCAGAGAGCTTCCGGGCGCGGTGGTGCTCGGCGATTATGGGAGGGACAGAATGCAGGAAAGGGAGTTCCCGAGGGCTCAGAGATCGAGAGGGCTTTTCGGCGCCTGCACGGTGCGCACCGGCACGCAGTGGGTATAGATCATGGTCGTCTTCAGACTGGCGTGCCCCAGGAGCTTCTGGATGGTGCGGATGTCAAAATTGGCCTGCAGCAGGTGGGTCGCGAAGGAGTGCCGGAAGGTGTGCGCCGTCACCTTTTTCGGGATTTTCGCCCGGCGCACCGCGTGGTAGAGCGCATCCTGCAACTGTGACTCGTGCAGATGGCAACGCCGCCGTTCGCCGCTGGCCGCCACCAGCGTCAGTGACTGCTGCGGGAAGAACCACTGGTGGACAAACTCCCTGGGCGCGCCTGGGTATTTCTTCTCCACCGCATCGTCCAGAAAGACCCCGGCGTAGCCGACGTCCAGATCCTGATCGTGCAGCCGCCCCACCCTCTCGATCTGAGCTTTCAGCTCGGGCGTGATTGTCTCGGGGATCGGCACGGTCCGATCCTTCTTCCCCTTGCCGTGCACCGTCAGAACGCCGGCGTCGAAGTTGAAATCCCGCACTCGCAGTTGCAGGCACTCGAAGAGCCGCAGACCGCAGCCGAACAGCAGTTGCACCACCAGCTTGTGCGGGTGACGCAGGTGGCTCAAGATGGCGTCGATCTCCGGCCGGGAGAGGACCATCGGCACGTAGAGCGACTTTTTTGCCCGCGGCACGCCGCGCAGTTCGCCGAAATCCCGCTTCAGCGCATGCCGGTACAGAAAGAGCAGGGCATTGAACGCCTGATTCTGGGTGGAGGCAGCGACTTGGCACCTGACCGCCAGATAGGTCAGGTAGTCCTTGACGTCGGCGTCCGTCAACTCTTCGGGTGGCTTGTTCTTGAGGAAGCGTTGGAACTGGCGCGACCACAGGGCGTAGGTCTTGAGGGTCTTGCGCGAATAGTGGCGGACCTTGATCTCCGCCGCCAAGGTTTCCAGCACCGCATCCCACTCCGGCGAATCCGAGGTGACTTGATAGCCGGCTTCGACATACTGGGAAGAACGGCCGGCTGCATCGGACTTTGGCGCAGGCGGCGATTGCGCTTGCATCGAGAAATAGAGCGTGACGGCATGGGCGGCGCACCGGCGCGGCTCCTCGCCTTGCCCCTTCTCCCGCAGTTTGTCCATGAACCGGTTGACTTGTTCGGCAGGCGACCCGGCGAGCCGGTACTTTTCACGAAAATCAAGAAAGAAACGCAGCCACTTCTGGCATTCGGCAGCGAGTTCGGCAGGTAGATTAAGTGCTTCGAGGTGCGCCCGATAGCGCACCAGCAGCTCGGCCGGGACAAGAATCATCACCACCCTCCAACGACGAATAAAATAATTTACATGGCAGTCGGCTAATGATTATAGTCGAACACGGTGTAATGCAAGGAGATTTTATTT
Organism: uncultured Geobacteraceae bacterium; assembly: GCA_964603155.1. Lineage (GTDB taxonomy): Bacteria > Desulfobacterota > Desulfuromonadia > Desulfuromonadales > BM103 > VAUL01. The sequence goes on from CAZRTZ010000018.1 coordinate 36,950, forward strand.
CTATCCATGCGGAGGGAAAGATGAAAGCTTTGCTGACGGTGCGGCCGGGCGCAAGAGGAACGAAACGTTTACTCGAAGTTTATGGTGACGCATTGTTCCGTGTTCGTTACCGGTATGACGAGAAATCCCGCACCCGGGTAAAAACGGCTGAAATTATTGTCGAGCGGAAAGCATGGGATCCACCATTATCAAGATTTCAGGACAACGACATGGTTCCCATCCGCATAGCCTATGCGGAACATGAATTGAAACGACTGGCCAAGGCTGCCGGCGGGAGGTGGGACCCGGATGCAAGGGTTTGGTTGGTTCCCTACGGGAAGATCAAAGGGACAAAGCTGAACAAGCATATAACAGTGGATGCCAAGGCAGGCAGATGATATTACAAAAGTATCTAGTTCAAGATGCTTGCTGTGCATATAACATTATATACATGCATACCATGCTGGATACTTGCATATAGGATGGCATACGTGACGCTAACTGCTCAATAACGAGTTAGCCCATAAATATCATGAAATTCGCCAATAAAAGCAGATTCATGAAATACTTCCGCAATCGCTTCGCGTTGCGCTTTCATATGTTTGCCATACTTGCAGCAACGGCATGTACTGGTGTCCTGGCATCAAAAATCCTGCATTATGCAGGCCTTGATACCGTCATTGTCAGATACCCTCTCGCAGTTATCGTTGCCTATCTCTTCTTTTTCTTGTGTATCAAACTTTGGCTCATTTATGTGGTGCCGAGTGAGAACGATGACGGCTCGCGAGTAAGTGATTGGCTGGATTTGCCGAACATCACGGGGGGCGGGAGTGGTTCCGGTGGGGGGAATGTTTCAACCTTCAGCCCTGGGGGTGGTCAGTTTGGAGGAGGCGGGGCCTCTTCTTCATTTAATCTCAACGCAGTGCCTACTGCTAATCCCGGAAGTGCGATCAACAGTGCCGCTTCCGAGACTGTGAAAGGGCTAGGCGAAACCGCAGGTGATGCAGTTGGAAGAGCACTGGGGGACGAAGGCGGTTTCGCGCTCCTAGCCGTCGTGATCGCGCTCATAGCGCTAGTCGCGACGGTTCTCGGCTCAGCGGCATATCTCGTTTACGAAGCTCCTATGATTTTGTCAGAAGCAGCGTTTGAGGGTCTATTGGCAGCATCGCTCATAAAAAGTGTCAAGACAATGAAAGAAGGCGATTGGACTAGGAGCATATTCGCTAGCACTTGGAAGCCCTTCCTTCTCACCTTGGTTATGGCGCTGATTGCGGGAGGTGTTTTGAATTACTATTTTCCGGAAGCCACTAGAATTACAGATGTATTTAAAATGGGCTAACAAATCGCCAAGCGGACGGATGACACGGTCTTGCTTCTCGAAGAATACGGTGCCGCTCGGTGTTTCGGTGGCCGCCGCTTAGCTCACAGGCGTTAGCCAGTTGAATTATTGACATGACCGATAAGGCAAAACTTATCACAAGCTGGCTTCTAATATTGCTGGCAATAATTTCAACTCTACTATGGGATCTAGCGATCTTCATATCACTTGTTATCGCATGCATAATTATCAGAAAAGATGACATTGTGAAGTCAGACAATGTTAATAAAAAGACATATTTAGTAGCTACATACCTTTCGATAATAGCAATAGGATTATGGTTCATTTCCTTCTGGGCGCCATTCAGTCATATAGATACAGATATGCTATTTAGAATTTTTATAATTGTCTTGCTTTTACCTTTGGCTCCTAGATTCATCATTCACGACTACAAGAAATTAAAAACTGTATTTACCGAACTTCAATAAGCTACGACTGGCTAACAAGCCGCCGAGCTGACGGGATACACGGCCATGCTTCTCGAAAAATACGCAGCCGCTCATAGTTACGGTGGCCCGCAGCTCAGCTTGAGACGTTGAACAAAACATGATTCAGAGTAGAGGGAAGATATTATGGATTTAAGGTATTCTGAAAACCCGACAAATGATATCTGGAAAAAACTCTTGAAATATTCATTTGGGAGCAATGTGAGGAAAGCAACTGGCCTTACAGACGAGTCCATTGTTGATGCAATCTCAGGTTCAATCGTTCAAGCTCACGAGTATTTTGCCACGGCAAGCAGAGTTACTCTTAATACATCGCCGTTACTGATGTATTACGGTTGCGTTAATTTGCTGTATGGCGCTGCTTCAATTCTCACCAAGGAAATCTCGCAAATCAAAAATCACGGTGCCTCAATCTCAATTCCAACGATTGACAACTCTATAGGGAGTGTTGAGGTTTATCTCTCAAGCTCCTTAGAAGGCGCTTTCAAAATATTCAACAAAGTTTTTTCTAACGACAACCATTTTCCTAAACAGTGGAAAATACGAGACATCTTAAGCTACATTCCAGACCTTAAGAATGAATTTGAAGATTGTTATTCAGGTATCACCTCGAATTGTATTCCGGTAGAAAAGGTAAAACGAAAGAATGACAAATTAGATAGAATCAAATTAACAGATTTAAAATGCGAGTTTCAAAATATTACCATTGTCGATTTCAATAAAGCATATTTAAACTCTCAAAGAACTAACGAATATATCATTCTTAGGGAAAAGCTTAATGCTAATGAGATTGGAGTTTACTCAATCAGTGGTCAAAAGAATTTAGTTGTTATAAGCAACATAAACGGCAAAGAATATTACTTGGGACAGATTATGGCTATATTTCTCGGATTGTTTGCTCTAAGTGTATTGAGTCGATATCATCCAGCGAAATGGTACCATTTTGTTCAAAAAGATGACACTGGTGAAAAGGGGCTGATAGAAGATTTTTTATTAATAGCGCAAAGAAAGCTACCAAATCTTGTTCTCAATGCAATTTTAGGTAAGGACTTGCAATTTGTATATAACACAATAGGAACCACTGATCTTTCTAAAGATTACGATCCTGAGGATGTTAAAAAGATTGTACTCGATGAAATCAGAACCGGAAGGATGGGCATATAATGTCGACGATTCTAGGAAATACTTTCAAGTTAACCAAAGACATAGAGCATAATCCGAAACGTGATTCTATCAAACTTATGTTATCCGAATTGCTTAGATCAGATATTACAGGTGGTGAAATAGGCTATCATGGTAGCCAAATGTACAGGCAATTTTTGGGTTATCTTAGAATTTATAACGATAGGGATCGTATCAATAGAGAATCATTTATAAAAATCAATGAACTACCTAGTGAAACTATTGATCTGTTAACTTTTGGGCATCAGTATATCAAATCTGTTAATAGCCTGTTGCTGATGCCACTGTTGGAAATGATTCCAAATGCCTATAAAATCATTGACCCATATTGGATTTACGAGAACCATAAAAACAAATATGCTGAAATAGATATTTCAAGTCCATCGCTAAACGCTCTTGTAGAAAGTTTTAGACTTTCTAAACCATTTCAGATTATTAAAAACAGATTGAATTATGCTCCCCAACTAAAAGATATCAAGGAACAAGATATTGCCAATGCAGTTTATAGCATAATCGAAAGAATCAAAAAATCTGGCCTAAAACATTGTCCAGATGACCTATTTGAAACGAGTTTAAAAATTAATAACCCAAATCCGGAATCAATAGTCAGCGCTATAATTCTATGTTTAATCAATATTCATAGTTCATTACAAGTAATTGACCAATTACTATACCAAGCATTTTCTTCTGACAAGATGATTTCTCTCGACGAAAATAATATTTATAACGTCCTTCATATGGGATCAAATTTCATCAGCGAATCAATTGAGGTTTGTTCTTGCGAGTTGGTCCATATACCAGGTGTTGTAATAGTAATTGACTTACCATTTGATAAGCTACCTCAAAAAAAGAAATTTTGCATGGTAGAACAGGTACAAATGAAGTTTTCGCAGGAATACGGTAACGAATTCATAGTCGGTGCAAGATGTATTGATGACTGTGCGTCGAGTTACCCGAATTTAGTCAATAATATTAAGCTGCTATGAAACCATAAGGACAGAAAACGAGTTCAACACTCGGCACGACCCCTCTCCCTACGGTCGGGGGTCAGCCTCAAGCCGTTGGCCCCCATATTGATGAGGAGAAAAGTGTGACCGACTGTGAACGTCTCCGCAAATCTTCCCAATACGTTCGTCACTGGATAAGAAAGCAGGCAGATGTGAAGGAGGAATCTTTAACCGACTGGCTTTTGTTTGACGTGTCCGAAAAGATTCCAAGCATATCGTACAAAGCATTCTCCAGACACGATGAGGCTCGTCGGACTGGCGCAGACTGGGAATGGTGGTTTCTCTTCCCCTCTTTCAGTTTCGCGATGCGGGTACAAGCAAAGAAGCTTCATCCGTCAGCCGACAATTACCCAAGTATCGCCTACACCAACCGACACGGGCTACAAATCGAGAAATTGCTACGTGATGCCGCACGCGGGAATTTTATGCCCTTTTATGCATTTTACACTGACCAGGCGGCAGACGTGCTGTGTCAGATGAAGCGAAATGACGAAGGCGTGTTCATGGCAGGCGGGCAAACCATTTACGAAGCATTCCTAGCCGGACCGAGAGAGCAAGTTATGGCCGCTGATGCGTTAAAGCATACCGTTGCGCTTTCATGTTTTCTCTGTTGTCCGTTGGCATCGGGAGAAAGTTTGCACGATTTAGGTAACACTGAAGATTGTGGCAACAACAGATTAGAGCGTTTCATAAGAAACTATTTTGGAACTGAGCTTCGCCCTAAATACACCGAGATGAATTCCAGCATCTCTGAAGTCGAGCGAATCCCCGGGATGCGGGAAAGAGCACCAGATCATATTGAATCTTTTGTAAAGCTAAGTCGAGAGGGATTACCAGACTGGTGGGAGAAGGAGTTTGCTTACGCTATTGAAGACACAAATGCTTTGATTGTGTACGATCTTAGAGAGGGGCCAACACTTATCAGGCCCCCGGTGGTCAAGGGTAAAAAAGACCGCTGACGAAAAAGC
>CAZRTZ010000019.1:0-39532 GCA_964603155.1 uncultured Geobacteraceae bacterium
CCCGTAGCCGCTCCAGATCAGACCACCCCCCGTCCCCGAAATGCTCGAACCGAGATAGTAGGCCAGCAGATAGAGCGATGAGGCCTGGGCGCGCGCTGCCGGCGCGCGGGCACCGACCCAGGCGGAGGCGACCGCGTGCGCGCCAAAAAAGCCGATGGTGAAAATGACGATGCCGGAGACGATGGCCGGCAGGGCGGAGGGTAGAGTCAACAGGACCCCGGTGCTCATGATTGCCAGGGTGCTGAAGAGGATGCGCGCCCTGCCGAAACGTTCCAGCAGACCGCCCATGATGCTCGAACCAAAGGCGCCGAAGGCGTAGGCCAGGAAAATCAGCGCCACCTGCGACTGGGTCAGGGCGTAGGGAGGGGCGAGCAGGTAGAAGGTCACGTAGTTGTAGAGGGTGACGAACCCGCCCATGAGCAGGAAGGCCAGGGCGTAGAGGCAGAGCAGGCCGGGGTCGCGCAGGTGGCCGATGAGCGAAGCCGAGAGCGGCCCGATCCGGAACTGCCGGCGCTGAAAGTTGCGGGACGGGGGAAGCATGATCCAGAAGAGCATGCTTAATAGCAGCGCCAGGCCGCCGATGATCGCCACCGCTCCGCGCCACGGCAGGAAATCGGCCAGAAGCGAGGTGAGGATGCGTCCGGTCATGCCGCCGCAGGCGTTCCCGGCGATATACAGCCCCATGGCTGCGCCGATCGCCCTGGGCGACATCTCGTCGTTGAGGTAGGCCATGGCCACCGCCGGTACGCCGGCCAGTACCGCTCCCTGCAGCAGGCGCAGGGTCAGAAGTCCGGGAAAACTCGTGCTGACGGCCGTTGCCAGGGCCAGCAGAGCGGTCAGGAGCATGGCGATCCCCATCAGGCGCTTGCGGCCCCAGACATCGGAGATCGAGCCGGAAATCGGCAGCATCCAGGCCAGGGCGAAGGTGGCGGTCGACAGCGCCAGGCTGGAGGTGGCCGGCGAGACGTCGAACTCGGCGACGAACAGCGGCAGGAGCGGCTGAACTGTATAGAGTGTCGAGAAGGTGACGAATCCGGCGATGAACAGCGCCAGGTTGGCGCTGCGGTAGTCGCGCGTGCCACGCTCGATCTGGCGGTTTGACGTCACGGTTTGCAACCTTCTGTTTGTCGATAGTGCGAAATTTCGATCACTTGGACGGCAATCGCACCCTGCCTGGATAGGCATCATGCTACATGCCGTTGCATTGGCAAAGCAGAATCATCCGCTGTAGCTCGTCATCCCCGCCTTCACGTCGAGCTTTCGTGGGGGCTAACAGCGGTCGCCGCGCAGGTCTCCTGCGAAGAGCTTGGCCGCGCCGCGCGAGGCGCAGAAGTCGCCGCACATGGTGCAGGTAGCCTCGTCTTCCGGGGTGCGGCTGGCGCGAATGGCGCGGGCGTCCTCGGGGAAGAGCGCCAGCTCGAACTGCTTCTGCCAGTCGAGGTCGCGGCGGGCCTTGGACATCGCCTTGTCACGCTCGCGTCCCTTCTCGGGATATTTGTTCATGTCGCCGATGTAGGCCGCGATTTTCGCCGCCTTGACCCCCTGGCGCACGTCGTCCTCGTTGGGGAGCGCCAGGTGCTCGGCCGGGGTGATGTAGCAGATCAGGTCGGCGCCAAAGCGGCTCGACTGGGCTGCGCCGATAGCGGCGGTGATGTGGTCGAAGCCGGGGGCGACGTCGGTGGCGATCGGTCCGAGCATGTAGTAGGGGGCTTCGCCGCTCATGCGTTTCTGCAGCTGGATGTTGCCGGCGATCTCGTCCAGCGGCACATGCCCCGGCCCCTCCACCAGCATCTGGCAGCCCATCTCCCGGCCGATCTCGGCCAGTTCGCAGTTGATCAGCAGTTCCTGGATCTGCGCCCGGTCCGAGCTGTCGTGGATTGCCCCGGCGCGCAGGCCGTTCCCCAGCGAGAGGACCGTGTCGTACTTCTTGAGGATCGTCACCACCCGATCGAACTGCTCGTAAAGCGGGTTCTCCTTCCGGTTCGCCAGCATCCACGCGACCATGCTGACCCCCCCCTTGGAGACCAGCCCGCCGTAGCGGTACCCCTGCTTGCGCAGGCGCTCGATGGTGTAGAGATTGATGCCGCAGTGCACCGCCATGAAGGCCATGCCATCACTGCACTGGCGCTCGATCAGGTCGAAGAGCAGTTCCGCGTCGAGCTTGTTGGGGTCGCCGTACTTGCGAGCCGCCTCGCAGAACGCCTGGTAGAGAGGGACGTTCCCCACCGGCAGATCGACCGCACTGATGACCTCGCGACGCACCCGGTCGAGGTCGCCTCCCACCGACAGCTCCATGAGGGTGTCGGCGCCGGCTTCCTGGGCGGCCAGTGCCTTGCACACCTCGGCGGCGTAGTCGACGATGTCGCTGGAGGTGCCGATGGAGGCGTTGACCTTGGTGGCGAGCCCCTTGCCGATGCCGGCAATGCGGGACGGTTTACGCACGTGATTCCAGGGGATGACGATCTTCCCCGCGGCGACCATTCCCCGCACGTATTCGGCGGAAAGCTGCTCGGCGGCGGCGACGGCTTCCATCTGGGCGCTGATGATACCCTGGCGGGCCAGTTCGATCTGGGTCGGCATAGTGTGCTCCTTTGAAGTTTGAAATGATAAAGCCCCTGCCTGGGAGGGCAGGGGCTCAGAGATGGCTTGGCGCGCAATCCGGCTCCGGCCCCTCGTTCCACGGAGGTTCCCAAAGCGACAGACTGGCAGGTCTCCTGGCTTCAGGGTCGTCTTACTCGCCGCGCCTTCCCGGTTTTCCCAGTGGCATCAAGCGGCTTTCATCGCCTGTTACAGTTGCGGGACAGCGAGGGAGTCACACCCTCTTCCCTATTCTCCGCGACGGTTGCGCGGCACCGGTCGTCCGAATCGAATTTTGCGCTTTTTACCAGCAGGCTGACGGATTGTCAAAGGGAACCCGCATGGATCTCATGCAGGCGCGAAATTTTTCGGTCGTCGCAGCGACCGGTCTCTGATGAGCCCGGGCTTTTTGCGCTCATCAGGGGGTTGCATTCTCGGCTGAATCGTTTATATCTGCTTAACGATTGGCGTTCTGCCGGCAACCTTGTCGATAGCGCCGGAATTTCAATTTCACCTCGAAGGAGAAGCCATGTCAGCACAGCTTAAGGGGACCAGAACCGAAAAGAACCTGATGGAGGCGTTTGCCGGTGAATCGCAGGCGCGCAACAAGTACACCTACTTCGCGACGGTGGCGAAAAAAGAGGGTTTCGAGCGGATCGCCGCCTTCTTCGAGGAAACGGCCGACAACGAGATGGTACATGCCAAGCTGCACCTGAAGGCGCTCGGTGGGATCGGCACGACCATCGACAACCTGCGCGAGGCGGCTTCAGGGGAGCACGAGGAGAGTGCCGACATGTATCCGCGCATGGCCCGCGAGGCGCGGGAAGAAGGGTTCCCGGAGATCGCTTATGTGTTCGAGGCCATCGGCAAGATCGAAAAGGCCCACAAGGAGCGCTACCTGAAGCTGCTTCAGGAGCTGGAGGCAGGCAGCCACTTCACCAGCCCGGAAAAGGCCCGCTGGCGCTGCCGCAAGTGCGGGCACATCCACGAAGGGACCAGTGCCCTGCAGGTCTGCCCGGTCTGCAAGCACCCCCAGGCCTATTTCGAGCTGGTGGAAGATCATTATTGAGCAAAGGTTTGTCGATCTGACGCAAAAAAGGGCGCCTGCAAGGGTGCCCTTTTTGCGTGTGCTTCAGAACTCCACGGCCAGTTGTGCCATGAGGGTATGAGAAGTTTCTTCACCTCTGGCATCGGCGTGCAGGTACTCGACGGCCAGCAAGGCGTAGTCGCACAGGCCGTAGGAGGAGCTGGCGCCGTAGCGGCGGAGGTCGGCCCGGTAGTCGTTCGCCTCCTCGTAGCGGCCGGTCAACTGCAGCTGTTCCAGCACCTGCCAGGTGAGTTCCAGATTCCAGGCCTGCGGGCGTCGACCGGTCAGGTCCTCCCCGCCCTCGACCTGCTCCGGCTTGAATCGGTCCACGGCGGCCAGGTACTCGGCCGTCAGGCCGAAATCCCCGTGGCGCAACGCCACGAAAGCGCTCCAGCCCGCCACCGCGTCGCGATAGAGTCTTTCATCCTGCACCAGTTCCGCGTCGCTTTCGGCCAGGTCGCTGATATATGAGGCCCCGAGCGTCACCCCCTCGTGCGGGGCCGCTTCAATAGACGCCACCCAGCTGTCGAAACCATCGTCGCCGTCGTCCACCGATCCTTCGAAGGCGCCGAACGACGCGGTCCAGGTTTCTCCAGTAAGTGCCAGCAGGGCGGCAGTGGTGTGCGTTTCACCGAGTTCCAGGGTCAGCGGATCACTGATCATGTTGCTTTCGAACTTGCCGAACGGCAGATACTGGCGGCCAAGATGCAGGGCCGGCGTCTGGCTGCCGAGTTGCCAGGGCGAGGTCAGAGAGAGTACCACCTCATCGACGACCATCGGCTCGGTATCCTCATCCTCCCACAGGCCGATGACGTGCCCGCCCAGCCAGGGGGTGAACTCGGTCTCTAGGCCGATCTGCACGGTGCTCAGACGCAAATCGTCCTCCTTGCTGCTTCCCTCGATATGGGTGAACGAGGCCTCGGCCTCGATCAGGCCGCTCAGGGTGAAGCTGGCTTCGCCGATTTTCCAGGTGAGTGGGAGAACGGCTTTTTCCGTCACTGCCTCGCGGCGTTCCTGGATGTTTTCGATGCCGGCGGAGGTGTCGGCATGGGCGACCAACTCCGGAAGCTGGTTGTGTCCTCCCCTTAGTTGTTGGTCGGAAGAGGCAGCCAGTGCAGGGGTGGCAATGAACAAAGCGAACAGGGTCAGTGCCGTGAAATGGATATTGCGCAGCATGCAGTCAGTCGCCTTCATCAATAAAGCGTTTTTGGTATTGAATACCAATTTCAGGTTACATTGAAAAAATGTCTGCTTGGGGGCGTTGTCCCAGGCATTCGTACGGGGAGTTCCCAAGCCTTAGACGCTCGGCCATGGTCTCGCGGCATCCCCGGCACGCCCTGATGACATCGAGACTGAGGCGTGGATCTCCATAAATTTTCCAGGGACCCTGATGGGTTACCGGCAGCCGGGTCCAGCCCATGAAGCCGGCAACGTCCTTGAGCGGGTAGCCGAGGATGGCGCCGATTTCGTGGGGGAAGCCCCCAGACAGAAGGCGGGTTTCCAGTTCCTTCAGTATCGGTTCGACGCCGGTTGGCTGACGATAGCCGGCATGATGCAAAAAATTCGAGACCTTCGGGGTTTCCAGGTAAGCAGTCAGTCTGGCCGGATGATAGATCAAAAGCAGAATACCGTCGTCCCGTCGCCGCAACTCCCTGGCAGCCAATCCTGCTTGCGTCAGCAATTGCTGCCCATAATTGAGCCAAAGGAGGTGGAGATTGCGTCCGCATGGCAACTGCCGATCGACCAGATTGAGCAGGTTGGCCGGCTTGGCTCCGCCGATCACCTCCGCCGCTTCCAGGGCCAGGTAGGAAGCCAGGCACTCTTGTTCACCGGAGAACAGTCCGGCAAGGTCGAGCCAGTTCGCGCGGCGGGAGGTCGGTCTGACCACAGCAAGAGGCTTCTTGTTACGGTGATGCCGTGTGACGTTGTTTGTCGGGTGCATACTGGTCCTCAGCGTCATTGGCAGCTGCCGTCGTTGCAACCGGGGCTCAGCAGGGCAAGCGGCATCATCGGTCTGGACTCCTTGGCGTGACTCATGTTTGAGTGTCTCTTTTGGATATGATATTCATTTTCATTTTATGGTCCGTAAAAATCCACATGCCGGGAAGAAGCTTAGAAGCCGACATGTGGACTTTTACGGTGTGGAGGACTGATCAGTAAGGGATCTTGATCCCGGCCAGGTCTTCCTTGGTCAGGGCGTCGAACTTCTTGAGGGACCAGTTGCCGACCCAGGCTTTGAACAAGACCAGGTTGGCCTGGCGCTCGGCCTCGTCGGCACCGAGATACTGGTACATGTTGCCTGGTTTTTTGTCGTCCCGGTTGGTGCCGTCATCGAGGCGGCGCATCAGGGCGCCGGTGTCGGGCCAGCCAGTGTAGTAGATCAGGTGGGCATAGGTGTCCATGCGCGGGCCGACCGACTTGGCGACCCAGACGTCTTTTTCCTTCTTGAAGGCCGGATACTCTGGGGCGGCGGCGCCATGGCAGGCCGCACACTTCGCATCGACCAGCGCCTTGATCTGCCCGGTGTAGGTTGCCTCTGCGGCCGTTGCGGCAGTGGCGACAGCGAGGAGGAATGAGATAGCAAGCAGTGTTTTCTTCATTGTTGGCTCCCTTGGAAATTGAAATGCGTTTTCATTTCCTACATGAGGAGCACTTGTCGTGTCAATTCAAAAAACATCCCGTTTCGAAAATATTTGGGTACTATGCGTTGCAAACCGTATCAACGGATACCACTGAGGGAGACAGTGTATGGACACAGGCTTGCGGCCTGGCCGCTATCGGCACTACAAGGGCAACGATTATGAGGTCATCGGCGTCGCACGCCATAGCGAAACCGAAGAGAAGCTGGTGGTCTACCGCTGCCTGTATGGCGATTATTCCTTGTGGGTGCGGCCGCTGACGATGTTTATCGAAACCGTGACTGTCGACGGTGAGCAGGTCGAGCGCTTTGCCCGGGTGGGAGAGGAATAGCCTGTTTACTCCCCGGCCGGCGTTTGTTAACATAATAACGCTTCATCACGCCATTACGACCAACACGCCACCCTCGCCAAGGGTTGTTTTTTTATGACCGGACCACGAGCCGCCGCCCCTGCCGTCACGCCGATGATGCGGCAGTACTACGAGATCAAGGCGGCGCATCCCGATGCGATCCTCTTCTTCCGGCTCGGCGACTTCTACGAGATGTTCCTCGACGACGCCGTTGTCGCGGCAAAAATCCTCGATATCACCCTGACCTCACGCAACAAGGGGGCCGCCGACGAGGTGCCGCTGTGTGGCATCCCTTATCATAGCTGCCAACCCTACATCGCCAAGCTGGTGCAGCATGGCCACAAGGTGGCGATCTGCGAGCAGGTCGAGGACCCGAAGGCCGCCAAGGGGATCGTGCGCCGCGAGGTGGTGCGGGTTGTCACCCCCGGTCTGGTGGTCGATACCGACACCCTCGACCCGCGCCGCAATAACTATTTGGCGGCGCTGGTCCCCTGTGGTGAAGGACGCTGGGGGCTGGCCTGCGTCGACATCACCACAGGCGAGTTCCGCGCCACGGAAAGCGCCGCTCTCGACGAGTTGGCCACCGAACTGGCCGCGCGCGATCCCGCCGAAGTCCTTCTTCCCGACAGCGACGCCTGCCGCGATCTGCCGGACGTTCTGGCCATTGCCCTGCAGGGGCTGGCCGTCAATCGCGTCCCCGAGTGGGTTACCGCCGAAGACCGTGCCCGAAGTGAGCTGCTGGCGGCTTTTCCGCACAGCTCGCTGGATGCTTTCGGCTGCCGGGAGCTGCCGGGAGCCGTGGCCGCGGCGGGGGCGATCCTTTACTACCTGGCCGAAACCCAGAAGGGGGCGCTGCCGCATCTGAAGGCCCTGCGCACCTTCCAGACCCACGAGTTCATGGTTCTGGACGAGTTTACCCGCCGCAACCTGGAGTTGACCGGCAGCCTGATCGACGGGGGGCGGCGCGGTTCGTTGCTCGGCGTCCTCGATCGCACGGTCACCGCCATGGGGGCGCGCAAGCTGCGTCAATGGTTGGGACAGCCTCTGGTTGATCTGGCCGCGATTCGCCGCCGGCATGCGGCGGTCGGTGAACTGGTGGAGAAGAGCCTGCTGCGCGACGACCTGGCCGCCCGCCTCGACGGTGTCTACGACCTGGAGCGCCTCAACGCCCGCATCGCCATGGCGACCGGCAACGCCAAGGATCTCGTCGCCCTGAAGAGCTCGCTGGAGCGCCTGCCGGCGCTGCAGGAACTGCTGGCCGGGGCCGCGGCGCCGCTGCTGAACGAATTGCGCGAACAGCTCGATCCGCTGAGCGATGTCGTGTCTCTGATTGCCGCCGCGATCGTTGACGATCCGCCGTTCGTACTGCGCGAAGGCGGGATCATTCGTCCCGGCTTCCATGCCGAGCTTGACCAACTGCGCGCCATCAGCCGGGAAGGGAAGGGGTGGATCGCACGCCTGGAGCAGGAAGAGCGCGAGCGTACCGGGATCGGCTCCCTGAAGGTTCGCTTCAACCGGGTCTTCGGCTATTACATCGAGGTGACCCGCAGCCACCTCGAAAAGGTCCCAGATGACTATCAGCGCAAGCAGACGCTGGCCGGTGCCGAACGCTACATCACCCCGGCCCTGAAGGAATACGAGGAAAAGGTGCTTGGCGCCGAAGAGCGGGTGGTCGAGATCGAGTACGACCTGTTCCAGGAGGTGCGCCGCCAGGTGGCCGCCCACGGCGCGCGTATCCAGGCGACCGCCGATGCCGTGGCCACCCTCGATATCCTGGCCGGCCTTGCCGATCTGGCCCACGACCGCAACTACTGTCTCCCGGAGATGGACGAGAGCACTGACCTGGTGATCGAGGAGGGGCGGCACCCGGTGATCGAGGCAATGTCACTGGGCGAACGCTTCGTCCCCAACGACGTGCTCATGGACACCCGGGTCAACCAGATTCTGGTGATTACCGGGCCGAACATGGCCGGCAAATCGACCTTCATGCGTCAGGTGGCGCTGATTGTCCTGATGGCGCAGATCGGCAGCCTGGTGCCGGCCAGGGCGGCGCGGATCGGCGTGGTCGACCGCATTTTCACCCGCGTCGGCGCCAGCGACAACCTGGCCCGCGGCCAGTCGACCTTCATGGTCGAGATGACCGAGACCGCCAACATCCTCAATCACGCCACGCCGCGCAGTCTCATTGTTCTCGATGAGATCGGCCGCGGCACCTCGACCTTCGACGGCATCAGCATCGCCTGGGCGGTGGCCGAATACTTGCATGATCAGGCGCAGGTCGCGGCCAAGACGCTCTTTGCCACCCACTATCACGAATTGACCGACCTGGCCCTGACCCGGGAGCGGGTGCAGAACTACAACGTGGCGGTCAAGGAGTGGCAGGATCAGATCATCTTTCTGCGCCGCATCGTCAAAGGGGGGGCAAGCCACTCCTACGGCATCCAGGTGGCGCGGCTGGCCGGGTTGCCTGCGGCGGTCATTGAGCGGGCCAGGGAAGTGCTGCACAATCTCGAGGCAGGGGAGTTCGAAACCGGAGCACCGCGCCTGGCCAAGACCAAGCGCCAGACCGTGCCGCCGCCCCAGCTCGGTTTGTTCGACCGGGTCGACGACCCGCTGCGCCGGTGTTTGGAGGAGATCGATGTTGCCGTTCTGACACCGCTGGAGGCGTTGAACCGGCTGGATGAACTGAAGAAACTACTGTAAGCAATGCGTCATATTACCCTAAAAACATTAGTTATTATTCTCCTGCTCGTGATGACGGTACCGGTTTGCGCGGCAGTCAGTGATCCGGCCTGGCGCAAGGCACGCGACAGCTATGACCAGTTGCAGAAGTCGCCGCGCAAACAGCAGCTGCGCAGCGAGTGGGAGCGGGTGCTGGTTCAGTTTGTGCGCTACTACGAACAGAACCCGAAAGGGGTGCGCGCCGGCGAGGCCTTGTTCATGGCCGGCAAAACGCTGGCCGGACGCTACCGGATCAGCCGGGTCGCAGACGATGCCTGGCAGGCGGTGGCGATGTACGACCGCCTGGCCAAGGACTGTCCGGACAGTTCCCTGGCTGACGACGGACTATTGCTGGCCGCGGACCTTCTCGAAAAGACCCTGAACGCCCCGGAAGAGGCCTGGCTGCGTTACCAGCGGATCACCAAGCTTTTCCCTTCCGGTGACGTCGCCGGGCAGGCGACGGCCAAACTCAAGGAACTCGACCGCTACGCCCCCCGGCCCGAAGCCGCCGGAGAAGCGGAGGCGGTTTCCCCTGCCCCGGTTGCGGCAGAGAGCGGCACGGCGCGTCTGACCGGTATCCGTTTCTGGTCGAATCCCGGCTATACCCGTGTAGTTCTCGACCTGAGCACGCCCGCCCGGTTCACCACGAATTTTCTCAAGGCCGATCCGGTGGAGAATCTGCCGCCGCGCCTGTTCTTCGACATCACCCCGGCCACGCTCGACCCGGTGCTGAAGGCACCGACCATCGTTGACGACGGCCTGCTCAGGCGCATCCGCACCGGGGTGCCGGAAAACGGCAAGGTGCGCGTGGTCCTCGACCTGGTCAGCATCGGGCAGCACAAGGTGTTCCCGCTCAACGACCCCTACCGCATCATCATCGACATCAGCGGCGAAAAGGTGGCCGAACTCAAGGCCCTCGAACCCTCCTTGCAGGCTCCGCCCCCCTCGGTGGGCACGCCTCCACCTTCTCCGACGATCACCGCTGCCCAGCCGCAAGCCAAACCTCAACCTGAACCTCAACCTGAACCTCAACCTGCGCCCCAGCCAGCGCCCCAGCCAGCGCCCCAGCCAGCCCCCCGCGGCGATGCCATTGCAAAAATCCTCGACACGGTGGAACCTGCACCGCCGCCGGTGATCCCGGCCCGTACGGCTGTTTCCGGTTTGCGCCGCATCGTGGTCGATGCCGGACACGGGGGCAAGGATCCCGGCGCCATCGGCCCCAACGGCGTCCGCGAAAAAGACGTCAATCTGGCCATTGCCCGTAAACTGGCCGGCAAACTGCGCGAGACTCTGGCGTGCGACGTGGTGTTGACCCGTGACAGCGATATCTATCTCCCCCTGGAGGAGCGCACGGCGATTGCCAACAAGGTTGGCGCCGACCTGTTCATCTCCATCCATGCCAATGCCGCGATCAACCGTCAGGCCTACGGGATCGAGACCTATTATCTGAATTTTTCCAAGAACGACCGCGCCGTCGCCGTGGCCGCCCGGGAGAACGGCACCTCCATCAAGGAGGTCGGCGATCTGGAATTGATCCTTTTCGACCTGATGGCCAACTCCAAGATCAACGAGTCGAGCCTGCTGGCGGCCGAAATCCAGAAATCGTTGGTGGAGAAACTCGGCGAGCGCTACGACGACGTGCGTGATCTCGGCGTGCGCCAGGGACCGTTCTATGTGCTGCTCGGCGCCACCATGCCTTCGGTCCTGGTGGAAACCGCCTTCATCAGCCATACGCGCGAGGAACAGCGTCTGAACAGTCGCACGTTCCAGGAGCACTCGGCGACGGCGATCGCCCTGGCGGTCAAAAACTTCGCGCTTTCCCACAAGCTGATCGCCTCTCGCTGACAAGGTTTGCAATGACAGCCCCGATCCCGCAATTTTTCGAGCCGGAACTGATGGTGGCCGGTGATGTCCCCTTCGAGGAGCGCCGGTCCTCGCTGCTCGAGACATCGCGCAGATTTCTCGACTATCACCGTGAACAATGTCATGCCCACCATTGCGCCGGGGAGAGCGGCACTCAGGTTGTGGGCTGTGTCACGGCGATGGTCGACGCCTTGATGCGCAACCTCTACCGCTGCATCACCGCCGACTGGCTGATGGCCCGTACCCCGGAGGCCGCCCTGATCGCCATCGGCGGCTACGGCCGCAGCGAGTTGAACCCACGTTCCGATATCGATCTGCTCTTCTTCTGCAGCGACAAACAGCGCGAGCACTCGGAAATCATAGCCCAACGCATGCTCTACCTCCTTTGGGACCTGAATCTCGAGGTCGGTTACAGTGTGCGCACAGCCAAGGATTGCCTGAATCTGGCAGCACAGGACCTGACCATCCGCACCGCCCTGCTTGACGCACGCTTCCTGGCCGGTGATGAAGCACTTTACTCCGATTTCCAGAAGCAGGTGATGGCGACGGTCCTTGCCAAGAACCCGCAGGCGTTTCTAACGGCAAAGCTGGAGGAGCACAAGGCCCGCCTCAAAAAATACGGATCTTCGGTTTATCTGCTGGAACCGAACATCAAGGAGAGCGAAGGGGGACTGCGCGATCTGCATACGGCGATCTGGATGGCCCGGGTCCGTTACAAGGCCACCTCCATGCGCGAGCTGGTGCAAAAGAGCGTGATCTCCGAGGTCGAACTCAACAACTTCAAAAGCGCCTACGACTTCCTGTGGCGGATTCGCAACGAACTGCACTACCAGTCGAAGCGCAAGAACGACCAGCTGCAGTTCGACAAGCAGGAGGCGATCGCCGCCTTCCTCGGTTATACCGACAATCGCAAGGGGCCGGCGGTCGAGCAGTTCATGCAGGATTATTACGCCCATGCCAGCCAGGTGGAGCACCTCGCGGCCAGCCTGATCGGCCGGGTTATGCGCCATGGACAATCTTCGATGGACCTGCTCGGAGCCTTCAAGCGACGGGCGGTGGGGAAATCCTTCTTCGTCTACGATCAGGAGCTCAAGGCGGTCAGCAAGAAGATCTTCGTAGACAATCCGGCCACCATGATGGAGGCCTTCCTGCACGCCAAGAAGCTCAATGTGCGCCTGAGCGTCGAACTCAAGGGGCTGATCCGCGAGAATCTCGATCTGGTCAACGACCGTTTCCGGCGGTCACGCGAAATTTCCGAACTGTTCCTGGAGATTCTCCGTACGCCCGGGGGGATCGCCAGGACGTTGCGCGACATGCATCACCTGGCCTTCCTCAACCGCTACATCCCCGAATTCGAACGGATTTACTGCAAGGTTCAGCACGACGCCTACCATATCTACACGGTTGACACCCACACCCTGTTCTGCGTCGAGGAGCTCGAAAAACTCTGGCTTGGCGACTACCGCGCCCGCAAGCCGGTCTACACCCAGGTGGCCGGGGAGATCGAGAAGAAGGAACTGCTGGTGCTGGCGGTGCTGTTCCACGACATCGGCAAAGGGGAGGGGAAGGACCACAGCAACCGTGGCGGCGACATGATTCCGACCATCGCCCGTCGTCTCAATCTCAATCGCGAGGACAGCCAGCGGCTGGAGTTCCTGGTGCGCCGCCATCTCGACATGGCCCACATCTCCCAGCGCCGTGATCTGCACGACGACCGGCTGATCAACGACTTTGCCCAGCGCATGGGGATGAGCGAAAACCTGCGCATGCTGTACCTGCTGACGTTCGCCGACATCAAGGGGGTCGGTCCGGACGTCTGGTCCGAGTGGAAGGGTTCCCTGTTGCAGGAGCTCTACGAGAAGACCTACGACGTCCTGGAGCGCGGTGATTTCTACAAGGACCTGCGCTCCGAGCGGGTACGCAATCGCAAACGCAAAGTCCTCGAGGCCCTTGAGGATCTGTTCGGGGAAAGGGCGGTGCGCGACTTGCTGCAAGCGGCGGGCACCCGCTATATCCTCTCCCATCGCTCCGCAGAGATTATCGAGCACGTCCGTCTCGAACTCGACCGTGCCGATGCCACCCTGGCCATGCAGGTAAGCGACGACGCCGAGTGCGGCTTTTCGCGCCTGGTCATCTCAACCCTCGACGTCCCCGGGCTGTTCAGCATGATCGCCGGCGTACTGGCGGCCAACGGTATCAACATTCTCGGCGCGCAGATCTACACGCGCAGCAACGGCGCGGCGCTGGACATCATGCACGTCAACAACCCCCAGGGCGGGCTGATCGAGAGCCAGGCCAAGTGGGACAAGGTGCGCAATGAACTGCAGGGGGTGATCGAGGGGCGCCTCAGGGTCGCCGACCTGGTGGCCCGCCGCTCCAAATCCGGCGGACTGCCGGTGCAGGCCGCCAAGCCGCGCTATCCCGATCGGGTCGAGTTCGACACGGACGTTTCCCGCGAGTACACGGTCATCGACATCTTCACCTATGATCGCGTCGGGCTCCTCTACCGCATCACCCGTACCCTGGCCGATCTGGGGCTGTATATCTACGTGGCCAAAATCTCCACCAAGGTCGACCAGGTGGCAGACACCTTCTACGTTAAGGATATCTTCGGCCAGAAGATCAGGGCCGAAGAGAAACTCGAGGAAATCCGCCGGCAGTTGCTGGAGAGCATCTCCGCCTAGGACCCATGGATCAGTATCTCGACCTGTTCATGAACTACCTGGCGGTCGAGCGTGGTCTGGCCCGCAACACCCTGGAAGCGTACGGGCGCGACCTCAGCCGCTACCTGACCTGGCTGCAGACCGCCGGGGTGACCGTTCCGGAGGCGATCAGCGCCCCGCTGATCCTGCGCTTTCTGGCGGTCTGCAAGGATGAAGGCCTGGCGCCGCGCAGCCGTTCACGCGCCCTGGTAGCGATCCGCACCTTTCACAAGTTCCTCGTCGCCGAGCGGCTCTGCGCCCACAATCCGACCGGCCAGGTCACCGCCCCGCGCAGCCTGGCGGCTCTCCCCAAGACTTTGTCACCTCAGGATGTCGACGCCCTGCTCGCCAGCCCGAAAGGCGAGGGGATGCTGGCGCGCCGCGACCGGGCGATGCTGGAGATCCTCTACGCAACCGGCCTGCGCGTCTCGGAGCTGATCACTCTCAAGCTCAACGATCTGCAGCTCGACGTCGGTTACCTGACCGCCTTCGGTAAACGCGGCAAGCAGCGCATCGTCCCCCTGGGCGAGGCGGCCATCGCCGAGTTGCGCGACTACCTGGCCACGGCCCGCCCGAAGTTCGACAGGGGCGGACTCACCCCGGTCCTCTTTCTCAACCGCTCCGGGATGGGGTTGACACGCCAGGGGTTCTGGAAGATGATCAAGCGCCGCGCGCGGGAGGCGGGGATTCACAGGCACATCACCCCCCACACCCTGCGCCATTCGTTTGCCACGCACCTGCTGGAAAACGGCGCGGATCTCCGTGCCGTCCAGGCGATGCTCGGCCACGCCGACATCTCCACCACCCAGATTTACACCCACGTCACCCGCGAACGCCTGCGGCAGATTCATGCCCGGCATCATCCGCGCGGCTGATGGTCAGAGACGAGGAGACAATGAAATACCTGATTCTGGTCGGCGACGGCATGGCCGACGAGCCGATCGCCGAGTTGGGCGGACTGACCCCTCTGGAGAAGGCCCGCACCCCCAACATGGACCGCCTGGCCCGCCAAGGGCTGGTTGGCCTTGCGGAGACCGTGCCGCCCGCCTATCACCCTGGTTCCGACGTCGCCAACCTGTCGGTGTTCGGCTACGATCCGGCCACCTGTTACACCGGGCGCTCGCCGCTGGAAGCCGCCAGCATGGGGGTCGAGCTTGGCCCTGACGATGTCGCTTTCCGTCTCAATCTGGTGACGCTCGATCCCCACGGCGGCGACCTGTACATGCGCGACTTTTCGGCCGGGCACATCACCACAGCCGAAGCGCACGAACTGATCGCCACGCTGCAGGACGAACTCGGCGACGAAACCTTCCAGTTCTACCCCGGCGTGTCCTATCGCCACCTCATGGTCTGGCGCGGCGGCCGCGATGACTTCAATCTGGTTCCTCCGCACGATATCACCAACCAGAGTCTGCGCCAGTACGTGCCACGCACCCCGGAGGCGGCTCCGCTCATGCAGCTGACCACCTCTTCGCAGCTGCTGTTCAAGAATCATCCGGTCAATCGCCGTCGGGAAGCCGGCGGCAAACTGCCGGCCAATTCGATCTGGCTGTGGGGGCAGGGGAAGCGCCCGCGCATGCAAACGCTGCAGCAGATGTACGGCCTGAGCGGAGCGGTGATCTCGGCGGTCGACCTCATCAAGGGGATCGGTGTGTATGCCGGGCTGCGGGTCATCAACGTTCCCGGCGCCACCGGCTACCTGGATACCAATTTTCGCGGCAAGGGAGAGGCCGCCCTGGCCGCCCTGGCGGATGTTGATCTGGTGTATGTTCACGTCGAGGCCCCGGACGAGGCGGCTCATGGCGGGCAGTTGGGCGACAAGATCGAGGCGATCGAACGCTTCGATCAGGACGTGGTCGGCACCATCCTTGCCGGTCTTGACACACTCGGACCGTGCCGGATTCTGGTGCTCCCCGATCATCCGACGCCGGTGCTCCGCATGACCCATACCAAGGACCCGGTGCCGTTCATCCTCTTTGGCAGTACCGGAGAATTTGTCCCGCGCGGCAGCGTGAGCGGCTACAGCGAGGCCAATGCCCGCGGTACCGGGGTGATGGTGGCCCCCGGACACCAGATGCTGCGCTGCCTGATCAACGGGATGTTGCCGGAATAGCGGTTTCTTTTTGCCAAAATGAAAAGGGGACAGAAGCGAATTCTGTCCCCTTTGTTTTTGTCTTCAAGTCCGGCAGGTTAGCGCAGGCGATAGGTGAACGGCGAGTAGGGATAGGTGTAGCTGGTCGTATCGTAAGGGTGGCTGGCCGCCGGCGTTCCCGTGGGGGGGACATAATCCGGCATGCGCGCGTATCTGCTCGGATCGTCGTTGCGGTGCAGACCATAGCGGAACGGGGTGTCCAGCAGGTTGATCTCCTCGACTTCCAGGCGCAGCGCCGTGGCTCCCTGTTCTTCACCTGGGATGGCCTGCTTGCCGGCGACCCGGCCGCACAGGTTGACCAGTCTGCCAGTGGAGAAGGCCTGCCGGTCGAGACGGTTCGGTGAATGGACCAGGATCATTTCCCCATCCTCGGCCAGATACAGCAGCGCGCCGTAACGGCTCATCTCCCAGCGCTGCAGGGTGAGCAGGCTGCCGTCCCCTTCGTCGGTGACGGCGACAATCGCTCCGCCGGCCAGAATGTAACGGTCGTCGTATTGGTCCGGATTGGCCAGGACCGTGGCGAAGTCGAGGTGCGGGTCGACCTTCTTCCTAGCCTCTGGTGACAACGGCGAACATCCCGCCAGCAGCAGGAGCAGTCCTCCCGTGCACAGAATCCGGAGTATCAACCGGTTATGGAGTGAAAAAAAGTTCATAATTTTATGAGATTATACATCGGTTCCCGCCCCATATCAAATCCGGGTCCGGACAGGAGGAAGGAGTTGTTCGAATGTCATAAAATTTATCTGACATATTTCTGATTTTTTGCTTGCAAGTCCGGTTCTGCTCTGGTAAATAATAATCACTCTTTGCGTTTCCTGTAAACCGAAGAGCTTTGACCCCGAGTATCCCCCCCCTCCTTACTCGGGGTCTTTTTTTGTCCACAGAGCGGCTTTTATGCTTTCCCGGCCCGGCATCCGTCCAACAACGGGTGCCGGGCCGCAGTTTGTGGACATATACTTAACTGCACTTGCCGACCGGCGGCAACTCCATGAGCAACTTCGGTCGCGGTGTCAGCAGCGGCGGCAGGCGCAGCAGACGGGTGCCCGGGGGCGGGGTAATCTCGTCGAAGATGACCTCAGGCTTTTGCAGGTAAGCTTTGGACAGGTGCATCGGCAGAAGTGCCTTCGGACGCAACTCCCCGACCAGTCGGTTGAGGTCGCTGCTGCTCAGGTGTCTTGAGGCGCGCGCCTTGTCGTGATCGCCAGCCAGGAAGGTGCATTCACAGCAGAGCAGGCTGGTGCCGGACAGAAGATCCTTAAGGATGGCCCGGTTGTCTTCGCTGCAGCCAAGATCCGTGACGTAGCCGAGACTGGCTGCCGGACGGTCGGCGCGCAGTCGTTGATACAAGGCTGCCGCATTCCCGACCGTAACCGGCCATGCCCCCTGTGCCGTTTCACGCATGACCTCGATTGGCCGCCCGTCGAGGTCGTCGGCCTGCCAACGTCGCTTCAGTTCCCGCAGCCATGGACCCGGCTGCAACCCCTGCTGTTTGAGTTTGTCACCATCGATCGTGAAGATCTCACGCTCGGTGAGGCGGAAGGCCAGCACCGGGAGGGCATGATCGACAATGCGGGCGGCAACCGTGACATAGGGCGAGCGAAAAATCTCATCCCCGTGCAGTTCCTCGCTATGCAGAAGTTCTCCAGTGTAGCCTCGGCATCCCGCGAAACAGTGGTGATCGATCCGTTTTTTGTGCAGTTCGTGCACAAAAATTGAGCGCCACCATGATTCGGCCAAGTTCCAGTCGTAACCTGCCAGTTTGTGGCCGACGCGTTCGGCGATCCCCGGGGGCCCGAACAGATCGAGAGGGCGCGGCGAGACATGTGTGTGCCGCACCAGGTGATCGAGTCCCATGAAGTGGTCCATGTGGGCGTGGCTGACGAAGACCGCATCGATGGAGCGCAGGGTGCGCTTGGCCAGATGATGCAACTGCCCGCAGTCGAACAGCAGGCTGCGCCCGGTCGGTCGCACCCTGACCAGCAGCAGCGGATCGTCGAGCAGGCCGCCGCAAAAATACGGTTCGATGAAGCTGAAGAGTCGCAAGGCGTTCATTTTGCTGTGTCGTTGGCCTGCTCGTTGCTAGAACGATGGGCAATTTTCGGTTGTGCTCCGGGCGTGCACCGCGAGCAGAGGATTAATTTTGCGGCCTTTCTTGACAAAATTTATCTACATCTCTTATTATTTTTAAAGTAACAAAATTTTACCGGCAAAAAAGGCAGTAAAATTTAATCAGCCTAAAATTATTCCCGGCACGCAGCAACGTCCCACAAAGGAGTGGATCTTGAAGAACACCAAGATGACATTGTCGGCGCGTACCATGAATCTCGATTTCGTACGCAAGGTCGAGAAGCTGTCGGGTACTTCGGTACGGCGCTGTTTCCAGTGCGGCAAGTGTTCGGCCGGTTGTCCGATGCGCTCCTTTATGGAACACCCCCCCAATCGTGTCGTCCGCCTGCTGCAGCTTGGCCAGTATGAGCGCGTGCTGGCCGGACGCTCCATCTGGTATTGCGCCTCCTGCGAAACCTGCTCGACGCGCTGCCCGAACAAGGTCGACCTGGCGGCAATCATGGATGCCCTGCGCAAGTGTTCGTGGGATGCCCAGGGGCCGTCGAAGGAAAGCTTCGTCCAGCTGGCCAACCGCATCTTCATCGAGAACATCCGTACCTACGGCCGCCAGTACGAGATGCGCCTGGCGGCGGTCTTCAACGTCAAGTCAGGCCAGTTCCTCAAGGATATCATGCTTGGGCCGTCCCTGCTGGCCAAGGGCAAACTCAAGATGTTCCATCAGAAAAACCGCAATATTCACGAGATCGAAAAGATCTTCGGCCGCATCGAGGAATTACGTCGGAAGGGGGGTGCCCTGTGACCGAGCCAAAGCACGTGCTCGACTATTCCTACTATCCGGGCTGCTCGCTACATGCCTCGGCCAAGGAGTACGACGAATCGACGCAGCGTCTGTTTCGGACCCTGAATATCGGTTTGCAGGAGGTTCCCGACTGGTTGTGCTGCGGCGCCACGCCGGCGCACAACGTCGACGAACTGCTGTCGCTGTCGCTGTGCGCCAAGAACCTGGAGCTGGCGAGCGGTGTCGAGGGGGATCTGGCGGTGGCCTGTGCCGCCTGCTTCTCGCGCCTGAAGACCACCCAACACAAGCTCGAGACTGATACGGAGAAACGTCGTCAGGTGGAGTTCGCTATCGACGGCCCCTTTCCTAAAGGGAAGCGGGTCAAGCACCTGTTGGAGATTCTCGCCCGCGACTATGGTCTCGAACGGCTTGGCGCCGCGGTGAAGAAACCGCTGTCCGGACTGAAGGTGGCCTGTTACTACGGCTGCCTGCTGACCCGTCCGCCTGAGGTCCCGGAGCTGGACTGCATCGAGGCGCCGACCATCATGGAGAAAGTGATCGAGGCGGCCGGCGCCGAAACGGTCAGCTGGAGCCATCGCCTGGAGTGCTGCGGAGCCAACTTCACTCTGTCGCGGCCCGGTGTGGTCCTCAAACTCTCCGCCGACATCCTGGCCTCGGCGCGCGATGCCGGAGCCAACTGCATCATGGTGGCCTGCCCCCTGTGTCATGGCAATCTCGATATCCGCCAGCAGGAGATCGAAGAAGCGTCCGGCGAGCATTTCGGCCTGCCGGTTTTCTACATGACCCAGCTGCTGGCGCTGGCGGTCGGAGTGCGCGAGAGCAAGCTCGGACTCGACAGCATGATTGTTGATCCGAAGCCGCTTTTGAAAGACAAAGGGCTGCTCTAGAGACAAAATTCAGAAGTCAGAATACAGAATTCAGAAGTCAGAATGCGCTTCGCGATACTGCTTGGATTTATTCTGGCTTCTGGCTCCTGAATTCTGAATTCGAAGTTAACAAGAGGATCTGAATGTCCCGAATCGGCGTTTTTGTCTGTCACTGCGGGGAGAACATCTCGCGCACCGTGGATGTAGAGAAAGTTGCTGAAGCTTCGCGGCACCTGCTCGGCGTGGCCCATGCCTGCGATTACAAGTACATGTGTTCGGATCCCGGGCAGGCGCTGCTGAAGAAAGCTGTCGCCGAACACAAGCTGGACGGCGTGGTGGTTGCCGCCTGCAGCCCGCGCATGCACGAGAAGACCTTCCGCAAGGCCACCGTGCAGGCCGGCCTCAACCCGTTCCTGTGCGAGATGGCCAATATCCGCGAGCACTGCTCATGGGTCCACGAGGATCGCGACGAGGCGACCGCCAAGGCCATCGACATCGTGCACATGCTGGTCGAGCGGGTGAAGCGCAACCGCAAGCTACAGCCGATCAGCGTGCCGGTCACCAAGCGCGCCCTGATCATCGGCGGCGGCATCGCCGGCATCCAGGCGGCGCTGGACATCGCCGACTGCGGCCACCAGGTGGTGCTGGTCGAGCGCGAGCCGTCGATCGGCGGGCACATGGCCCAACTCTCGGAAACCTTTCCGACCCTCGACTGCTCGCAGTGCATCATGACCCCGAAGATGGTCGATGTCGCCAACCATCCGAACATCACCCTGCATACTTACAGTGAAGTCGAAGAGGTTGATGGTTACATCGGCAATTTCCAGGTGAAGATCCGCAAGAAGGCCCGCTCGGTCGACATGGGCAAATGCACCGGCTGCGGTGTGTGCATGGCCAAGTGCCCGCAAAAGAAGATTCCCAACAACTTCGACCAGAACCTGGGGATGCGTTCGGCGATCTATGTACCGTTCCCCCAGGCGGTGCCCAATGTGCCGGTCATCGATCGGGCCAACTGCACCTTTTTCAAGAGCGGCAAGTGCGGGGTCTGCCAGAAGGTCTGCGGTCCCGGGGCGGTCGACTTCGAGCAGCAGGACGAATTCGTGGTCGAGGAGGTCGGTGCCGTCGTGGTGGCGACCGGCTTCAAGCTTTACGATATCAGCGAAAAGCCGAAGGGGTCGCCGATCAAGGGTTACGGCGAGTTCGGCCACGGCAAGATCCCCGATGTCATCGACGGCCTGACCTTCGAGCGGCTGGCCTCGGCCAGCGGCCCCACCGGAGGGAAGATCATCCGCCCGTCGGATGGCAAGGAGCCGAAGCAGGTGGTCTTCGTCCAGTGCGTCGGCTCGCGGGCCAGGGAGAAGGGGATCTCCTACTGCTCGAAGATCTGCTGCATGTACACCGCCAAACACACCATGCTCTACAAGCACAAGGTGCACGACGGCCAGGCCTATGTCTTCTTCATGGACGCCCGCACCCCCGGCAAGGGGTACGACGAGTTCTGGCGCCGCTCCATCGAGGAGGAGAACGCGGTCTACATCCGCGGCGCAGTCTCCCGCCTCTACCAGAAGGGGGACAAGATCGTGGTCATGGGGAGCGACATAAGCCTGGGTATCCAGGTGGAGATCGAGGCGGACATGGTGGTCCTGGCCACGGCGGTCCAGCCCCGCACCGGGGCGGAGCTCCTCGCCCAGAAGCTGGGGATCTCCTACGACAAGTACAACTTCTACTCCGAGGCCCACGCGAAACTGCGCCCCGTTGAGTGCGCCACCGCCGGGGTTTATCTCGCCGGCGCCTGCCAGGGGCCGAAGGACATCCCTGACACCGTCTCCCAGGCTAGTGCCGCCGCGGCCAAGGTGATGACCCTCTTCGCCAGGGACGAGCTTGAGCGGGAGCCGATCGTCGCCAAGGTAAACGACAAGTTCTGCGTCGCCTGCTTCGCCTGCAGGAAGGTCTGCCCCTACGGCGCGGTGGAGGAGAAGGAGATCCGCGACCGCCAGGGGAACCTGGTCAAGGTGGTGGCCTACGTCAATCCCGGGGTGTGCGGCGGCTGCGGCACCTGCCAGGCGACCTGCCCGTCGAAGTCGGTGGAACTGGATGGCTACACCGACGAGCAGATCATGGCGATGATCGAAACTTTATAGGCAGGTTGAGGCTGAGGGTTAGGTTGAGCAACAGTCAAAACCCTGCCAAAGCCTCAACCTCATCCTTAACCTTAACCTTAACCTGAGCCTCACACATGCACGCTGAAAAACAGCATCACGCTTTCGAACCGAAGCTCGTCGCCTTTGTCTGCACCTGGTGCACCTATGCCGGGGCGGATCTGGCGGGGACGAGCCGCATGCACTACCCGAGCAACGTGCGGGTGGTCAAATTCCCCTGCACCGGACGCATCGATCCGGTCTTCATCCTGCGCGCCTTCCAGAAAGGGGCTGACGGGGTGCTGGTGTCCGGCTGCCATCCGGGCGACTGCCACTACATGGCCGGTAACTTCCACGCCCGCCGGCGCTTCGCGGCCTTCCGCCAGTTACTGGATTTCGTCGGTGTCGACCTCGATCGCCTGCAGTTTTCCTGGGTTTCCGCGGCCGAAGGGGGGAAGTGGGTGGAGGTGGTCACCGAGTTGACCGAGCGGATCCGGCAGATGGGGCCGATGCGCGAGTTCCGGGAACTCGACGCCGAGGAGCACTGGTCGGCGCAGTTGGATGAGCCGGAAATCAGGGCAGCCTATAACGCAATACCGTAGGGGCGACGCATGCGTCGCCCAGGGCAAGGCATGCCTTGCCCCTACAGGGATAATACATGACAAGCAATCATCAGAATACCGAGACCCCCCTCATCGATCCGGCCTGCTACGCCGCGGCGACGGCGGCGATCCGCACCGAGGCGGTGCGCCTGCTGGTGGCGGGTGAAGTGGCCGCCGTGGTCGGCTACCGTGCCGGCCGGCGCACCGGCAGCGTCATGCCTGACGTGGCGACGACCGTGGAAGCAGCAGGGCAGTTGCTCTTCTCTCCCGCCTGCCAGAACAACCTGGCACTGTTTCTCTCCAAGGCCAAGCGTGAGGTTCTGCCACACGGCCGGGTGGCGATCGTCGTCAAAGGCTGCGACCTGCGCGCCCTGGCTGGGCTGATCGGCGAGTCCCAGCTCAGGCGCGACGAAGTCCATGTCATCGGCGTGGCCTGTCCGGGGGTCTTTGGTGCGAACGCCGACCTGTCCAAGCCGCTGTCGGCCGAGGGGCTGGCCCGCAAGTGCCGGGCCTGCAAGGTCCATCTCCCGGAGGGAGTCGACCTGGTGGCCGGCACCCTGCCGCCGTTACCGGACCTGCCTGACCTGGAGGCCGAAGAAATCGCCCGGCTTGAGGCGATGACGCCGCAGGAGCGCTGGGCGTTCTGGACCGAGCAGTTTTCCCGCTGCATCCGCTGCCTGGCCTGTCGGCAAATCTGCCCGTTCTGCTTTTGTACGCAGTGCCTGTGCGACCGCAACCGCCCGCAGGCGGTCGACACCTCGCCGCGTCCCGCCGGCAATACCGCCTGGCATATGGTGCGGGCCATGCACCTGGCCGGGCGCTGCTCCGGATGTGCCGAGTGCGAGCGGGTCTGCCCGATGGATATCCCCCTGAACCTCCTCAACCGCAAGATGGCTCAGGAACTGTATGAACTGTACGGTTTCGAGGCCTCGATGCAGCCGCAGGAGCAGACGCCGCTGACCTCGTATCGCGACAATGACGACCAGTCATTCATCAAATAGGGATGCCGATACCAATGACGCTGACGCTCGATAATCTTCATCGCCTCATCGACGCCCTTCTTGCCAAGAAGGTGCGGGTGGTCGGCCCGAAGCGCACTGGCGCCATCACCGTTTATGCCCCGCTGGCAAAGGGGACGGAACTCGATCTCGACCAACTGCCGCGGCGCTCGGCCAAGGAGGTTTTCTTCCCGCCGTGCGAGACGATCCTCTCCTTTGAGAAGCGTGACGGCAAAACCACGGTCAGTGACCCTGACCTCGATCTGCTCCCGGAAACGGTGCTGATCGGCGTGCGGCCGTGCGATGCGGCGGCGCCGGGGATCCTCGACGCGGTTTTTTCCTGGGACTACGACGACCCGTTTTATCTTGAGCGGCGCAAGCGCACCACCATTATCGGCATCGCCTGCACGGCAAGCGACGATGCCTGCTTCTGCACCGCGGTCGGCCTGGCTCCCGACGCCCGCCAGGGCTCGGATCTCTTCCTGGTGCCGCTGCAGGGGGGTGGTTTCGCCGTCGAGTCCCTCGATGCCAAGGGCTCGGCGCTCAAGGAGCGCCATGCTGCCCTGTTTAGCGCCGGTAGCAACGCTCAGCCGCTGCCGCTGGCCGTACCCGCCGTCGATCCGCTCGATCTGGCCAAGGTCAAGGCCTGGCTCGACGAGAATTTCGAACACCCCCTTTGGCAGGAGATCGCCGACCGCTGTGCCGGCTGCGGCGCCTGTGCTTTCCTCTGCCCGGCCTGCCACTGCTTCGACATCGTCGACGAGGGCGGGGAGGGGAGCGGCTGCCGGCGCAAGCACTGGGACGCCTGCGGCTTCGGCAAGTTCACCATGCATGCTTCGGCACACAACCCGCGCGATGTCCAGGCGCAGCGCTACCGCAACCGCATCATGCACAAGTTCAAGTACTACGCCGACAAGTTCGGCCAGACCCTGTGCACCGGCTGCGGCCGCTGCATCCGCTGGTGCCCGGTGGGGATCGATATCAAGGCGGTGCTGGACGAGATCAACGGCAAGTGACGAGAATACAGAATTCAGAAGTCAGAATTCAGAAGAAACCCTGAAATTTTGACTTTATTCTGAATTCTGTATTCTGACTCCTGAATTCCAAGGTTCTTTCATGTGCGACCATAATAAGAACATCTACAAACCCTACCTCGCCACCATCGATGCCATCGTCGACGAGACGCCGGATGTGCGCACCCTGCGCCTGGTCTTTCAGGACGAGGTGGTGCGCGACAGCTTCGCCTTCCGCGCCGGGCAGTTTGCCGAGTACTCGGCCTTCGGTTTCGGCGAATCGACTTTCTGCATCGCCTCGGCGCCGACCCGCAACGGCTACATCGAGTGCTGTTTTCGCTCCGTCGGCCGCGTCACCGAGGCCCTGCGCCGCCTTGAGGTAGGGGAAACGGTGGGGGTGCGCGGGCCGTACGGCAACTCCTTCCCGGTCGAACAGTTCTTCGGCAAAAACCTGGTGTTCGTCGCCGGGGGGATCGCCCTGCCGCCCTTGCGCACCCTGATCTGGCAGTGCCTCGACTGGCGCGACAAGTTCGGCGACATCACCATCGTCTACGGTGCGCGGACGGAAAGCGATCTGGTCTACAAGCGGGAGTTGGCGGAGTGGCAGGAGCGCGGCGATGTGCGCCTGATCAAGACTGTCGATCCCGGCGGCAACGGTCCGACCTGGGACGGTCAGGTCGGCTTCGTGCCGACCGTGCTGGAGCATGCGGCGCCGTCGGCTGCAAACACCATCGCCCTGGTGTGCGGTCCGCCGGTGATGATCAAGTTCACCCTGCCGGTGCTGGAGAAGCTCGGCTTTACCGACGAGCAGATCTATACCACGCTGGAGAACCGCATGAAGTGCGGTCTCGGCAAGTGCGGCCGCTGCAACGTCGGCAACGTCTATGTCTGCAAGGACGGCCCGGTCTTCACCGCCGCCCAGGTCAAGGCGATGCCGCAGGAGTTTTAGGGGGGGAGGGGGGCAGCAGACCCCGAATCTTGGATCATGACGACACCATGGAAAGCTTTGTGGTGTGCGGTGGTTATTTGTCGCTGCTGCTCGGCAGCGTTCTCAACATCGTCAAAGCCGCCCTCTGTCCATTTCAGAAATCATCTGCTTCGAAACAGTCGAGGTCCTCGGTGCCGTCAGTAACGATATTCCAGGCGAAGTTCCAGCTGCTTGCGCAGATCCTGGGCAATGCTCAGGTTCCACTGGCGCGCGGCATTCGCTGAACCGTAGATGTTGCCGAGATAAAAGGGGAGTCCGAAGCCACCGAGCAACGCCGCTGCCGGATAGTTCTCGTCTTCGACCGCCACCACGGTGCCGGCAATAAACAGCCCGTTGATCAGAAAGGCCAGCAAGCCGTCGCGGGAACGTCCGGCATAGGCATAGCCGCTGCCGGGGACGACTGCCGAGAAAAGGCCGGCGGCCAGAGGAGATTTGCGTGGTTGTGCAGCGGCCTCGTCCAGCAGCGGGAGCGCCGCCTCGGCCGCAGCCCCCTGCGGTTTGTCAGGATAGCCGCTGGCCAGGCGCTCCAGGGCCCGACGTGAACCGGTCCAATCCTCGCGATCGAGAGCGGTCAACGCCAGGCCGGCCAGGGCGTTGGCCGCTTCCGGTGCCTCGGGAGCGACGGCCACCACCCGTTCGAAGTCATCCGCGGCTGCTCCGGGGTTTTTCAGCCGGCCACGGCAGACCCCTTCATAGAAGGCCGCGGTGGCATAGTGTTCCGAAGGATAGCCGTGGCGGACCTTGGCAAAGGCCTCGATCGCCTGCGGACACTCGCCACCGCGGTAGTAAGCCATGCCGATCTGCAACCGCGCATACTCCGCCTGGTTGCTGTCCGGGAAGAAGTAGAGAAATTTCTTGTATTCGGTGATAGCCCGGTAGTATTCCCCCTCGGCCATGAAAGCCTCGGCCAACCCCATCTGCAACTCGTCGGTGATGACCAGAATGCGCGGCTCGGCGTGAGCTGGCAATGCGGTTGCACTCAGAAAAAACAGCAGCCAAAAGGAGAAGAACCGCAGTGGGGTCATCGCCCGCTCCCTGGCCTGGTCTCGACCGGGTCGGCCAGGCGACCGTTCGGCAGGCGTGGATATGCGTCCGTTTCGGACAGGGGGCTGCAGCGCATCAGGCGGTCGGCTGTCATCAGCACGCCGAGCCAGGGGCCGTGCCGATGAATGGCTTGATGACCATAGGCCGAGCAAGTAGGAGAAAAGTTGCAGCGGGCACCGTCGATCGGGGAGATGTACTTCTGAAACAAGCGGATTGCGCCAAGCATTGGCGCTGATGCGGCGGCAGGCGCTGCGGCATCGGCCACGACGGGACGCACAGTGGAGCGTGGCGGGCCATTCATGCCACCGGCAAGCGTTGCAGCGGGAGGCGCAAGGAACAACCCGACGGAAAAAACCAGCAACGGGAGCATCCTGCTGGAGCGGCACTGCCGCGCCGCTCCAGCAGGGGGGGTGGAATTCAGACTATTTCTCCTTCAGGAGCTTCGCCTTCTGCTCTTCGTACTCCTTTTCGGACAGTACGCCCTTGTCGTAGGCTTCTTTCAGTTTGACCAGCTCTTCGCCGAGTGGTGTTGTATTGATAGGCTGTTTTTCAACGACCGTGGTAGTGGCGTCGCCGCCGCCGCAGCAACAGCCGCACAAAAAAGCGAACAACGTCAGCAATAACAGCCCCTTGGCGAATTTCATGGCAAAGCTCCTTTTGATATTTTGATTATAAATTTTACCGCGTTGCGAAGAAACATGCAATCGTGCAGCAGTGCTTCCGGCCCCATAACGGAGCGCTCATTGCCTGGCTGCCGGCTCGTCCTTCTTCCTCTTCTCGTAGCTCTCCTCGAGAAACGCGATGAAGTCAATGTGTCGTTCGATGAAACGCAGGTTGTAGCGGCTCTCGTAGAGGAGCAGTACGCTGGCGGTCAGCAAGAACAGGCCGCCGAGCAGGGCCAGTCCGGTTGGCAGCCAGGCCGTCTCTGCGCTGCCGTAGGCAACATTGAGAGCGATTGCCAGGCTGGAAGCGACGAACAGCACAGTCGCCGTGTAAAGGGCGGCCATCGCCTTCTGGATCAGCCAGGCCCGGGTCCGCTGCTTGCGGGTCTGCACCTTGAGCATCTTCATCCGTTCCTCGGGGAACGACAGCTTCCCGTCCAGCACCGCCTCGACTTCCCCTTTGAGCATCTGCACCCGGTCGAAAATCCTTGCCAGGCGGGCCGAGGTCGAGAAGATCAGGGCGCCGCAGGCGGAGATCAGTACCGCCGGGGTAATCATCGAGGTCAGAATCTTGGTGTTGGCTAGCGCTTCGATGGCTTCGTGATCAGGGAGGGGCATCGGTTTGATCCTGGCGGTGAGATGCGAGGGCCGTTACGACCCTGGATTTGTCGACGAACGGCTCTTGGCCGGGCTGCCGTGGTTGACCCAGATCAGCCGGCTGACATCGAAGCCGAGCCCGCGCGCCCTCTCGACGAAGCGCGCTTTCAACTCTGCGGGGACTTCGGTTCTGCGCGCCAGCAGCCACAGGTACGACCGGTTCGGGCCACAGACAAAGGCGTATTCGTAGTCATCGGCATCGAGTTCGAAGATGACGTACGAGCCGTAGAAGGGTCCGAAGAAGGAGACCTTGAGGTAGCCGTGGTCGGCCCCTTCGACGAAGTAAGCCTTGCCGTCCGCTTCCTTCCATTGACCGCTGTCGGGGGCGTAGCCCCGGTTCCTGACCTTGACACCGCCGTCGTCGCGCAGCGTGTATTTGGCCGAAACGTCGCTGAGACCGCGCTCGAAGGAGTGGTCGAGGCGGGCGATTTCATACCAGGTCCCCAAGTAGCGCGACAGGTCGAAGCCGGCTACCGGGCGGACGTTGTCCGGGTAACCGAGGCAGCCGGCGAGCAGGGGGAGCATGACGCTTGCGCTGAGGAGCAGGCGGATGACGGTCATCTACTCGGGCTTCGCCGGTTTTTCGAGGATGCCGGAATCGACCAGCTTTTTAATGATTCTCTGCTGGGTGGCAAAGGCCCGGGCAAAACCTTCGATAGGCATGACCACCTGCTGGGTTGTCGTGGCGTTGAGCTTCTTCTTCTCCGGATCGGTTGGGTCCGGCACCAAGGTGCCGAAATCGATGCGAACCAAGGGGCCGGTGACGGAGATGTTCAGGATCGTATCTGCGAAGTTGGTCTGCATGTCTGGTGCTCTCCTTTGCTGGTTGAAGCGGATGTTCGCCTGATCAAGGGTTCCGGATCGGCAGTGACCATACCGGGCGATCATAGCCGTTCGCCGGATAATTTTCGACAAAATCTCTTAATTGCCGGCCCGCTGGCGGCCGCGTTCGAGGTCGACGCCGGCCAGCAGCCACATCCCGGCGACGAAAAATGTGGTCAGGGAGAGTATCGCCACGCGGTTGGAGCCGGTCAGATCGACCAGCAGGGCGAAGAGCAGCGGGCCGAGGATCGAGGCAAACTTGGAACTGATGGCGAAGAAACTGAAGAACTCGGCGCTGCGCGCCATCGGCACCAGGCTGCCGTAGAGGGAGCGGCTCAGGGCCTGGCTCCCGCCGAGGACCAGGGCGACGGCGGCGCCGAGAATCCAGAACTCGAAGGCCGTGCGCATGGTGGCGGCGTAGACGGTGATGGCGGCGAAGACGCCCAGGGTGAGCAGGACGACGCGGCGGGTTCCCCAGATGGCCGCCAGACGCGAGGTGAGCATGGTGGCGGGCATGGCGAGAAACTGGATCATCAGGTAGCAGCCGAGGATGGTGCCGGTCCCCAGTCCCAGTTCGGCACTGGCGAAGATGGCGGCAATGGCGATGATCGTCTGGATGCCGTCGTTGTACAGGAGAAAGGCCAGCAAAAAGCGCAGCAGGTCGGGATAGGAGGTCAGCTCCCGGGCCAGGCGCAGGTAGTCTGCCGGGTTACGCAGGCGGGTCCCTTCCGGGCGCGGCGGACCGTCATGCAGGTGGCGAAAAGCCGGCAGGGAGAAGCTGAGCCACCAGATGCCGGTGATCAGGAAGCCGAGGCGGGTCGCACTCCCCTTGTCGGGCAGGCCGATAAGGGTGTGCCCTTCGATCAGGGCGAAGACCAGGGCGAGAGCGAAGCCGCCGCCGAGGTAGCCCCAGGCGTAGGCCCTCGAGGAGAGCCGGTCGGCATCGTCGCCGCTGGCAAGATCGACCAGAAAGGCGTTGTAGAAGATGTTGGAGGCGGCAAAGGCGGCGTTGGCGACCAGGAAGAAGGCGGCGGCCGTCAGCCAGTCGCCGTTTCCGGCCAGGCAAAGCAGTGCGGTCGCGGCGGCGCCGGTCACGGTGCACACGATCAGCAGCTGCCTTTTGACTGCGTGCCGGTCGGCCAAGTTGCCCAGGGCCGGGGCGACAACGGCCACCAGCAGCATCGACAGCGAGACGACGTACCCCCAGACGGCGGTGGCAGGGACGGTGCGCCCGAGAAGGGGGATGCCGCCGCCGGGGGCGATGGCGGCGAAGTACACCGGCAGGACGGCCGAAAGAACCACCGTGGCGAAGGCCGAATTGGCCCAGTCGTAGAGGCACCAGGCCCTTTCAGCCAGTTGCTGGCGGTTACGGTTCATGGAGCTGCACCAGGAACGGCTTGCTGACAACGTGCTCTGCCAGGAACTCGCGGAAACCTGCAGGGCCGCCTTTTAAGGCCGCCTGGGAGTCGGGGTGCCCGGCCAACTCGACCATGAGCGGCAGGTTCCCGGTCACGCCGAAGCCATAGGCTCGAATCATGGCGAAGAGCAGCCCGCGCTCGTATTCGCCGGCCAGCTCCTGCGGGGCGGCGGCGTAGTGAGTCGGCCAGGCCACCACGTTGCGGTCCAGACCGGCGAGAAAGCTGTCACGCTCGATTGCCGGCAGCTGTGCCAGGTTGACCCCGCACCAGTCGGGGGGGCGGGTGGCGAGCAGGGCGCGACAGGCGAGGGGGCGGCTGGCATAGATCGCGCATTCGGCTTTTGCGTTGAGAAACGGGCAGGGGCCGACGGCGTCGCGGTAGCCGGCCAGGAAGGCGCGGGGCTCGTCGCTGTGCCGGGCATGCTCCCTGAGCCTGGCCACGGACTGGCTCAGGCGTTGCCGCTGCTCCTCCCCCAGACCGGTGGCGATGGCGAAGGCTTCGGGAAGCGTCGCGTTCACCGCCAGGCTGCAGCAGTTGCCGCATCCGGGGCCGCACCAGATGCGCACGCTTGCCCCATCCCCCTGGCGCCAGGCGGCAATCCCCTCGTCCAGTTCCGTCTGGCGCCGCCGGGCAAGAGCGGCCAGAGCCTCATTCATTTCCATGTCGTTCATGGTTCGGTGAACCGCTTTCCTCGATCCAGTAGATCTGTTTATGAAGGGTACGGGTCAATTCACGCAGCCGCATTTCGGCCGCAGCGCGGTCCGGGTAACGCCCGACCAGGTAACGCTGGCCGTGGTCGTCCTGGCGCCAGAGTTCGAAGCTCAAGCCGCTTAACGGTAATGCACCGCCAGCCATACCGTGTCCCGCTCCGAGTCGGTCCACGCGACCCGGTGCTTTTTGTGCGCGGGGATGTCCAGCCAGTCGCCGGGGGCAAGATCGATCTCCTCTGTGCCGTCGGCGAAGGCGAGGCGGGCACGGCCGCTGAGGAGTACGACGAACTCGTGCTCCTCCTGGTCGTACCAGAAGCCTTCGGGGGAGGCGTGGCCGCGCGAGACAATCCGCTCGATGCGCACGTGTGCCGAAGCGTGGAGCGCTTCCACCAGCTCTTCCGGCAGGCTGCCAGGGATCGCGCCGAACAGGTTGCCGGGGGGTGCGGGGGCCGGCAGGGACAGCGCTCCGCGCGGGCAGGCCGGGATGCAGACGCCGCAGCCGGTGCACAGGGAGGTGTCGATCACGGCGCGCTTGCTGCCACGTTGGCCGGGTGCGTCACCCGACAGACTCAAGGCGTGAGGGGCGCAGACCGGGATGCAGGCGCCGCAGCCGGTGCAGCTGGCGGCGACCGTCGGAACTCTCGGGGCGATGGTCATAGGGGTGCAGGGTATTCGGCCAGTTCCAGGAGGATGCCGTCGGGGCCGTAGAGGTAGATCAGGCGCTTGCCGGTCTTCTCCCAGGTCTGGATCGGGCTGAGGAATTCCACTCCGGCGTCCCGCAGTCTGTCGACGACGGCGTCGATATCGGTGACGGCAAAGGCCAGGTGCCGCAGGCCGATGCGGTCGGCACGGCCCAGCTGCGGATCGGCTCCGGAACCGGCCGCAAAGTGCAGCAGTTCGATGGTTGTCGGCGAGCCGTCGTGGCGCATGGTGACGAAGCGCCCCCGTGCTCCGGCAATCCCGGTCAGCTTCTCCAGGAAAGCGGCGTCCAGTTCCGCGCCGAGTCCTTGAGCGAAACCGAGCAGGCTGAAAAATTCTGTCGCCTTTGCCAGGTCGCTGACGACGATGTTGATGTGGTCGATGCGTGCGATCATGTCAATCTGTCACCGGGGAGAGTTGGCCATGCCGGAAGCAGGCGACGAGGTGGTCGTTGACCATGCCGGTCGCCTGCATCAGCGCATAGCAGATGGTCGGGCCGACGAAGTTGCAACCGAGTCGCCGCAGTTCGCGGCTCATCCGTTCGGATTGTGTGGTGCTGGCGGGAACCTCTTGCAGGGTGCGCCAGCGGTTCTGCACCGGTTGGCCGTCGACGAACTGCCACAGGAAGTTGTCGAGGCTGCCGTGCTGCTCGCGAATGGCGAGCAGCGCTCGGGCGTTGCGGATCGCCGCCTCGATCTTGAGCCGGTTGCGGACGATGCCGGGATCGGCCGCAAGCCTGGCGATGTCGTCCGCACCGTAACGGGCGACGCTGGCGGCGTCGAAGCCGGCGAAGGCCCTGCGGTAGTGTTCGCGCTTTTTGAGGATGGTCAGCCAGCTCAGCCCGGCCTGGGCCCCTTCGAGGATCAGAAATTCGAAGAGGCGGGTGTCGTCGTGGACCGGAACCCCCCACTCAGCGTCGTGGTAGGCGATGTAGAGAGGGTCGCTGCCGCACCACGGGCAGCGGTCGATGTGAGGGTCGGTCGCAGACATGGATAAAACTATAGCACCGGCGGCGTCCGACTTGAACCGCTTTCGATGACAGGCAGGTCGGATCGGCTTTGATCGCTTTGCCGTTGGCAACCGCGGGAACGCCTGCTATATTCGCCGACGGTCTGCGCCTGGAGTTATTGAGGGGCGGCCTACTGTCGCAACAGGGATCAAGCAATGACCCGCATCGAATTCATCAAGCTCGAACGCCCCGAGAAAGCCCGCCATCTTTGCGAGCTGGCCGAGGAATTCTACCTGCAGGGGCGCCGGGTACTGGTCATGGTCCAGGATGACAATCAGGGGGTCACTCTCGACCAGTTCATGTGGACGTGGAAGAAGGCCGCCTTTTTGCCCCATGCCTACGACAACGGGGCGCAGGAGTGCTTCGACGAACCGGTGGTCATCGGTATCCGCGAAGAGAATCCCAACGGCGCCGAGGTGCTGATCACCGGGCGTCCGTGCAGCATCGACTTCGTCCGGCATTTCCATCTGGTGATCGATTTTGCCGAAGTTTACGACGAATCGCTGCGCGAGGCCGCGCGCGAGCGGTTCAAGGCGTTCCGGGAGGCCGGACTTGCACCGGTCATGCGTTAATGGCGGCGGGGCGGCGAGCCTGCTGCGTCTGCCGTGTGTCCCTCTGCCTGAGCAGGAACTCGACTGCGGCCCGGACTTTGCCGCCGCCTTAACGGCATGGCAGCCACGCCCAGGGGAAATTCTCACTGTCAGGGATCCTGAACAGGGGTGCTGGCGCGTGCGCCTGTCCGCCCTGGACCCGTGCGTGCGCGGCGTTGCCTTCTCCCGGCTGGCCCGGCCGGTGGAGAGCCCGCTGGAGATTCACCTGTACCAGGCGCTGCCCGACAAGGAGCGCTTCGAACTGGTGCTGCAAAAGCTCACCGAACTCGGTGCCACGCGCATCGTTCCGGTAGAGACCATCCATTCGCTGACGCTGGCCGAGCGTGATGCTGCACAGGCCAAATCGCACCGCTGGCCGGATGTCATCGTGCGCGCCGCCAAGCAGTGCCGGCGCGCCATGCTCCCGGAGCTCGGGGAGGTCCTGCCGCTCGCCGCGGCCCTGGAGGATGCCGCCGACGCCGAACTGAAGCTGATGTTTTACGAAGCCGAGGAACAGTGGACGGTCCGCGAAGCGATCGGCTCCCTGCGCCCGCAGCGGATCGCCGTACTGATCGGTCCCGAAGGCGGTTTCGCCGCCGGCGAGGTCGATCTGGCCCGCGCCGCGGGTTTTCTGCCGGTCAGCCTCGGCCCGCGCCTGCTGCGCACCGAGACCGCGGCCATCGCCGCGACCACCCTGTTGCAGGGCCTTCTGGGCGACCTGCGCTGAACTTGATCGTTCTGGAAAAGGTCATCTTCACCCCTTCGACAGGCTCAGGGCGAACGGTCTTTGAGATATCCTTTAATATGCCGTTCATGGTGAGCTTGCCGAACCAGGAAGAAGACGATCATTTGCAAAGGGTTGATTCATGGTACTCGAACAACTGACCATCGTCCTGGTGGCGCCGGCCGGTGCCCTCAACATCGGCTCCACGGCCCGCGCCATGGCCAATTTCGGCGCCAGCGACCTGCGCCTGGTGACACCGCAGACCGATCATTTGCAGGATGAAGCGCGCAAGATGGCGGTCAAGGCCACGGTCATCCTCGAACAGGCCACGGTCTTTGACGACCTGGGTTCGGCCCTGGCCGACTGTCGCTTCGCTCTCGGCACCACACGGCGCTTTGGCAAATACCGGGAAAACCTTTTGCATCCCGATCAGGCGGCTGAATATGCCCTGCCGCTTTTACAAAAAGGGCGGGTTGCGCTGGTGTTCGGCCGCGAGGACAGCGGGTTGAAAACCGAGGAACTCGACCTGTGCCAGCGTCTGATCACCATCCCCACCAGCGACCTGCTGCCGTCGATGAATCTGGCTCAGTCGGTGGCGGTCTGCCTTTATGAATTCGCCCGCAGCCTGGGTGCCGGCAAGGGGGCGGCGGCTGCGGCACGCAAGCTGGCAGACAACGCCCGGCTGGAAGAGATGTTCCAGCATATGCGCACCACGTTCCAGACGATCGATTACATCGACCCGCAAAACCCTGAGCACATCCTGCGAGCCTATCGCCGCTTCCTCGGCCGCGCCGCTCTCGACCCGCGCGAGGTGCGCATCCTGCGTGGCCTGCTCAGCCAGATCGACTGGCTTGACAGCGAACGCCGACGCCTGGCGGGGGAGGGGGGCGAATGACGCCGTTTCGCAGCGAAACGCTGACCAACGGCGTCACAGCGGAATTCATCGACCGGAGCAACCGCTACTACGGCGACTATCACCGGGTGCAGGTCGAGGCGCGCATCATCACGCCGGTTGCCGGGCGGATCGAGCCGCTGATGCAGGTGCGCATCCTTGAGCGGATGGGGGTTCCCGGCAGCGAAGTGGAAGCGGTTCGCGACCGCCTCGCCGATGATTTCTGGCGCCATGCCGCCGGCTACCTTGGCCGTCCCGACTACGCCGAACGCCTGTTGGCCGCAGAATCGCGCCGCAGGCACTCCCCGCCGCTCTCTCCACGCTATGGTCGTTGAACTGGCGATCGACACCCTGACGGTCGGCGGGCGGGGTTTGGGGCGCCATGGCGGTAAGGCCGTGTTCGTCCCCCTGACCGCCCCCGGCGACCGGGTGCGCTGCCGGGTTGTACGCCGCCATCGCCACTATGATGAAGCCGAATTGCTGGAACTGCTTGAACCCGCTTCGCAGCGGCGCACGCCGCCATGTCCGGTGTTCGGCCGCTGCGGCGGCTGCCAATGGCAGCATCTTCCATATCCACAGCAGGTTGCCTGGAAATACCAGCTGTTTGCCGAGACGCTGCTCCGCGCCGGGGTTGTCGACGCGACAGCGTTGCGGCCGCTGGTCAGTGCGCCGGACGAATTCGGTTACCGCAACCGAATGCAGTTCAAGTGCCGCTTCGCCGCAGACGGGCCGGTGGCCGGTTTCTATCGTCACGGCAGCCATTACGTCATCGACACCCCGGCCTGTCTCCTCGCCGCCCCGGCCATTGCCCGGACGTTCACCTTTCTTCGTGAGCACCTGTCCCAGGCACCGCACCCCGAGGCGATCCCCCAGCTCGATGTCAGTTGTGGTGACAACGGCCGGGTCGGCGTGATCTGTCACATTCTGCCCGACGCTGTCGCGGCAAGCCGCGTCTGGCTGGCAGAGACCGCGGCCCGCGGCGGTTTTTCCGCGGCGCTGCAGTCCGGGCGCAAGGACACCCTGGAGATAATCCACGGCGACCCGGCGCTGACCTGTACCGTCGACGATCCTGAACTGTCGCTGCGCATCAGTGCCGGCGGGTTCAGCCAGGTCAACCCGCGGCAGAACCGTGCCTTGGTAGCCGCCGTGCTCGCTGCCGCCGACCTTTCCGGAGCCGAGCGTGTGCTCGATCTTTACTGCGGTGCCGGCAACTTCAGTCTGCCGCTGGCCCGGCGCGCCGGTGAGTTGATCGGTGTCGAGGAGTATGCGCCGGCTATTGCCGATGCCCGCGCCAACGCCGACCGCCTCGGTCTCGGCAATGCCCGCTTCCTGGCCGAACCCGCCGAAGGCGCCCTGTCGCGCCTGAGCGGAGCTTTCGACCTTATACTCCTCGATCCGCCACGGACCGGGGCTTACGACATCGTGCGCGATCTGCCGGCCGCT
The DNA here is from genome assembly GCA_964603155.1 of uncultured Geobacteraceae bacterium. Lineage (GTDB taxonomy): Bacteria > Desulfobacterota > Desulfuromonadia > Desulfuromonadales > BM103 > VAUL01. The sequence goes on from CAZRTZ010000019.1 coordinate 36,232, forward strand.
GCGCCACGGCGGATTCTTTACGTTTCCTGCGATCCGGCGACCCTGGCCCGCGATCTGAAGCCGCTGGTGCACAACGGCTACCGCGTGGTTTCCAGTCAGCCCTTCGACCTTTTTCCGCAGACTTGGCACATCGAAAGCCTGACGGTTCTGGAGCGCAGCGCCTGATTTTTTGCTTGTTTTTCTGCGGTGCTTCTGCTAAGTGTCGGCATGTTACAACCGTTCACTGGAAAGTGAGCTCGCAAGGCTCGCTTTTTTTATTGCCTGCGCAGGCTGCCGACTGACGATGGAACTGCTGACAACCCTGGAAAAACTGATTACGCCGATCGTAAGCGACTTTTCCCTGGAGCTGGTCGACCTCGAGCTCAAGGGGGAGGGACGTCGCCAGGTGCTGCGGGTCTTCATCGACAAGCCTGGCGGGGTCACCCTCGACGACTGTGCCGAAGTCAGCCGCGAAATCAGCGCGCTCTTCGAGGTCGAGGATCCGATCGAGGGGGCTTATGTTCTGGAGGTTTCTTCACCCGGTCTCGACCGGCCGCTGAAGAAACTGCGCGACTTTGAACGCGCAGTGGGGAAACTGGTCAAATTGCGCACCCACGAACTGCTCGATCCCGATGGGCGCGGGCACCAGCGCAAAACTTTCGTCGGCGAAGTGCTGGGTGTCGACGGTACGCAAGTGAAGCTGCGGCAAACGGACAAGCGCGGCGGCGTCATTGCTCTCGCTTTCGAAGCGATCGCCAAAGCGAATCTGGAACTCGATTTCTGACCGCGTCAGGGCGCCTGAGTGCGCTACTGACGCGCCATCTTTAGGGGGCAGAACGGAAATGAACGTCAACCTCAATCATATCGTCGACCAGGTGGTCAAGGAAAAGGGAATCGATCGGGCGGTCCTGGTCCAGGCCCTGGAATCAGCAGTACTGACCGCCGCCAACAAGAAATATCGCAACACGCGCGATCTCGAGGCGCACTTCAATAACGAAACCGGGGAGGTCGAGCTTTACGAGTTCGTCACCGTGGTCGAGGAAGTGCAGAACTCCTATCAGGAGATCGGTCTTGACGAAGCGCGGGAATCCGATCCGGAAGCCCAGGTCGGTGACTCCCTCGGCATGAAGCTCGAAGATGCTGGAAACTTCAGTCGCATTGCCGCCCAGACCGCCAAGCAGGTGATCATCCAGAAGGTGCGCGAGGCTGAGCGCGAGGGGATCTACAACGAATTCAAGGACCGCGTCGGCCAGTTGGTCAACGGCATCGTGCGTCGCTATGAGAAAGGCGACCTGATCGTCGACCTCGGCAAGGCCGAGGCGCTGCTGCCGCGCTGGGAGCAGGTGCCGCGCGAGAATTATCGCCAGGGCGACCGGGTACGGGCTTACGTGGCGGAAGTGCGCATGGCCACCAAGGGGCCGCAGGTCATTCTGTCCCGTACCCATCCGGGGCTGCTGATCGAACTGTTCCGCCTGGAAGTCCCGGAGATCGCCGAGGGGATCGTCGAAATCATGGCGGTGGCCCGCGAGCCGGGGAGCCGTGCCAAGATCGCAGTCGTCTCCCACGACCCGGATGTCGATCCGATCGGGGCCTGCGTCGGCATGCGCGGTTCGCGCGTGCAGAACGTGGTGTCCGAGTTGCGTGGCGAAAAGATCGACATCATCAACTGGACGCCGGACATTGCCCGTTTCGCCTGCGCGGCTCTGGCGCCGGCCGAGGTGACCCGGGTCTATGTCGACAACGAGGAGCAGTCGATGGAGATCATCGTTGCCGATGATCAGCTCTCCCTGGCGATCGGCAAGAAGGGGCAGAATGTGCGCCTGGCTGCCAAACTCACCGGGTGGAAGATCGATATCATGAGTGAGACCCGCGCCGCCGAACTTGAGCAGGAAGAGCGCCTGGGCGCTGCCGGCGATGGTCCGGCGACGGAGGGCGAAGCGGCCAGGAGCTGTGAGCTGCCGGCCAAAGAGGCGATTGCCCTGGTCAACACGCAAACCGAGACGGCTGCGCTGGATCGGCTGCTGGAGGGCGAGGAGCGGGTTACGGTGCTGCGTGCGGCGGAAAGCCGCAAGGCGGAGTTGACCGGAGCCTGAGCTTGCCGGAGGCGCACGCTCATCCGCAGCGAAGTTGCATCGGTTGCCGCACGGCGCGCGAGCAGGGTGACCTGGTTCGGTTCGTGCGCGCCCCTGACGGTACGGTGCTGGTCGACTATCGGCACAAATTGCCGGGCCGTGGTGCCTATATCTGCCTGAGTCGGCCGTGTCTGGAACGGGCGGTGTCGCGACGCCAATTCGAACGGGCGTTCAAACTCCCCTGTCAGCCGCTGCGGGCTGATCAGCTGGCCCAAGCGCTTGTAGGGGTCATGGAGCAGCGCCTGGCGTCACTCCTGGGGATGGCGCGCAAGTCGTCGCAACTGCTCTCCGGTGGCAACCAGGTGCTGGATGCCCTCGACAGACCGGAAGATTTGGCGGCGGTGATTCTGGCCGACGATATTTCGGAGGGTGTGGCCGGCAAATTGAGCAACAAGGCCCGGGCAGGGGGCGTCCCCTGTCTGCGCTTTGCAAACAAGGCCGATCTCGGCCAATTGCTCGGGCGGGGCGAACGCAGCGTCGCCGCTCTGCTCAAGGGAACGCTCGCCGCCTCATTCATGGCGGAGTGGCAAAGATACCAGACTATTACCGCGGAATACGCAGGGGATATTTGATGACCAAGATACGCGTTCACGAATTGGCGAAAAAGCTTGGGATTGAGAACAAGGAATTGATCGATCAGCTCGAGCGTGCCGGAGTGGCGGTGAAAAGTCACTCCAGCGTGTTGGAGGAGACTGATCTGCGCAAGTTCGAGAGTGCCAAACAGGCCACCGCGGCGGCTGCGTCCGATGTGAAGGTCGATGAGCAGCGCATCAGCTCCGGTCTGATCCGGCGCCGGGTCAGTCGCGCGCCCGAAGCGCCTGTGGCGGAGCCGGCACCGGTGCCAGCGGCGCCGCCCGAGGTGGTCAAGGCCCCTGCCGTCCCTGCAGTCAGTGCCAAACCGGCTGTCGAAGCCGTTGCCCCGGTTGAAGAGAAGGCCGTGAAGGCGCCGGTGGTCAGCGAAGAGCCCGCCGCTGAAGCTGCGGCGCCCCCGGCTGAGGTTCCCACGCCCCGCAAGGAGAAGACGGTGTTTGTGGCACCGCCCCCGGATCCGTCATCCCGCGCCAAGATCCTCGGCCGCGTCGAACTCCCCAAGACCGTGTTCGAGCCGCCCCGCCGCGAAACCTATGTCCCCGGCGAGCGTCCTGCCGGCCGTCCCGACCGTCCCGGCGGCCCCCCGCGTGGTGAGCGTC
>CAZRTZ010000020.1:0-38780 GCA_964603155.1 uncultured Geobacteraceae bacterium
TCTACACCTCTCTATTCGTCGGCAGCGTCAGATGTGTATAAGAGACAGTTTCAGCCCCCAGCCCCTAGTCCCTGTGTTTATAACCTGCTAAACTGCGTCCCACTTCAAATCAAGGATTCATGATATGCGTTATCTCAGTACGCGCGGCCAGGTTCGCGGCATCCCTTTCAAGCAGGCGGTGATGATGGGGCTGGCCGAGGACGGCGGTCTGCTTCTTCCCGAGTCGATCCCGCAACTGACCGCCGCCGACCTGGCAGAGTTTCCTGCGCTCCCCTATCCGGAACTGGCCTACCGGATCCTGGCGAAATTCATCGACGATATCCCGGCCGGGGACCTCAAGAGTCTGATCAACCGCTCCTACGCCAACTTCACCCATCCGCAGATCACCCCGGTGGTCAGACAGGGCGATGTTTATATCCTCGAACTGTTCCATGGCCCGACGCTGGCCTTCAAGGACGTTGCCCTGCAATTGCTCGGTAACCTGTTCGAGTACCTGCTCGCCGAGACGGGCGAACACATGAACATCCTCGGCGCCACCTCGGGTGACACCGGCAGCGCGGCGATTTATGGCGTGCGCGGCAAGCGCGGCATCAACATCTTCATCCTCCACCCTCACGGCAAGGTGTCAAAGGTGCAGGAGTTGCAGATGACCACGGTGACCGACCCGAACGTCTACAACCTGGCGATCCGCGGCACGTTCGACGACGGCCAGCGCATCGTCAAGGAGATCTTCGGCGATCTGGAGTTCAAGAAACGCTTTGCGCTCGGTGCGGTCAATTCGATCAACTGGGCGCGCGTGCTGGCCCAGGTGGTCTACTACGTCTACGCCTGGGGACAGGTCCAGACCGCAACCGGCTGCCAGGAAGTCACCTTCAGCGTCCCGACCGGCAACTTCGGCGACATCTTTGCCGGCTTCGTGGCCAAACGCATGGGCGTACCGATCCGTCGCCTGATCCTGGCCACCAACGCCAACAACATCCTGGCGCGCTTCGTCAACGCCGGCGATTATTCGATCGGCGAGGTCCACCCCACCCTGTCGCCGTCGATGGACATCCAGGTGGCGAGCAATTTCGAGCGCTATCTTTACTACCTGTACGGGGAAGATTCAGGGAAGATCTGCAGGGCCTTTGCCGAATTCGGCAAGACGGGGCGGCTTGAATTTTCAGCGAAAGAGCGCCGCGAGATCGGCAACACGTTTGCAGCCCACGATGTCGACGATGCGGCGATTCTCGAGGAGATCGGCAGCTTCCATGCCGCGACCGGCTACGTGCTCGATCCGCACACCGCCGTGGGGGTACGCGCCGCCCATGCCCTGCCGTGTGACGACGCGCCGGTCATCTGCCTGGCCACCGCCCATCCGGCCAAGTTCCCCGAAGCCGTCCACCGGGCGATCGGCCGCGATCCGCTGCGTCCGCCCAGCCTCGCCGGTCTCGAGGAGCGCCCGCGCCGCTGCGAAACCATCGAGGCGGCTACCGCCGCCATTCAAGCCTTCGTCGAGCAGCACGCCCTGTAGCTGACTACTCGTCGTCATCGTTGTCGCCGTAGCCGTATTTGGCGAGGCGATAGCGAATCGAGCGAAAGGTGATCCCCAGCAGTTCGGCCGCGGACTTGCGTACGCCGTTGGTTCGCGCCAGCGCCTTGAGCAGGATCTCCTTCTCGATTTCTCCCAGCCAGGCATCCAGATCCATGCCGGTCTCGGGGATATCGGTCAGTGGTGAAACGCCGCCGGCCACCCCGGTGAGGAGGTTCGGCGGCAGACAATCGAGAGTGATCTTCCCTTCATGGCCGAGGACGGTGGCGCGCTCGATGACATTCTCCAGTTCGCGCACATTGCCGGGCCAGTGATAATCGAGCAGGCGACGCATGGCATCATCGGCGACCTTCACCCCTTTCTGCCGGGTGAATTTCTCCCAGAACCAATCGATCAGGATGGGGATATCCTCACGGCGACTGCGCAACGGGGGGAGATCGATGCGGATCACGTTGAAGCGGTAGTAAAGGTCCTCGCGAAAACTGCCACTGGCCACCGCCTCTTCTAGCCGCCGGTTAGTGGCCGCAATCACCCGCGCATCGGTCTGAATGGCTTGCGTGCCGCCGACGCGGCGGAACTCGTTTTCCTGCAGAACCCGCAGCAGCTTGACCTGCATCATCGGCGGCAGTTCCCCGACCTCATCGAGAAAGATGGTGCCACCGGCCGCAGTCTCGAAGAGCCCCTCCTTCTGCTTGATCGCCCCGGTAAATGACCCTTTCTCGTGACCGAACAGTTCGCTTTCCAGCAGATTTTCCGGAATCGCTCCGCAGTTGATCGGGACAAATGCCCGGTCGCGTCGTTCGCTCTGGTCGTGGATGGCCCGCGCCACCAACTCCTTGCCGGTACCGCTCTCCCCGGTGATCAGCACCTTGACCGGACTAGCGGCCACCTTGTGGATCAGGGCGATGACGTCCTGCATCGCCTTGGACTTGCCGACCAGCCCCGCCACAGTGCCGATCCTGTTAATGACTTTTTTCAGGGCGAGGTTTTCCTGGCGCAGTTCGCGGCGTTCCAGGGCATTCTTGACGACCAGCCGGATCTCCTCGTTCTGGAACGGCTTGGTGATGTAATCGTAGGCACCCTGCTTCATCGCCTCGACCGCCTGCTCGGTGGTCGAGAAAGCGGTGATCATCAGCACCACGGTTTCCGGCGCCCGCGCCTTGATCTGGCGCAACAACTCCATGCCACCCATGCGCGGCATATTGACGTCCGTGATGACCAGATCATAGGCGTGATCGCGCAGGTGAACCTCGGCCTGAGCCCCGTCGACCGCGGTATCCACCTGATAGCCTTCACGATGGAGCATGATGCTCAGAAACTCGCGCAGACTCTCTTCATCGTCGACGATCAGGATCCGTGGCTTGTGCATTTGGGGGGACATGGGGATCAGGACTCCGGGTTCGGGGTTCGGGGTTCGGAAATAAGTCTGATGACGGTGACGGGGTAACCGGTCAACCGGTTTTCCAGCATTCCTCCGGAAGGTGAATGATGAACCGGGCACCGCCGACACCGCCGGGCTCGACATACAAACGTCCGTGGTGAGCCTCCACATTGGCAAAGGCATTAGCCAGCCCAAGCCCGGTCCCCCGCTCCTTGGTGGTAAAAAACGGCTCGAAAATTCGCTCCTTGACGGTCTCCTCGATGCCGGGTCCGGAATCTTCCACGTAGAGTTCTCCCTGCCTCAGGTTGCAGCCGATACGCAGCGTGCCATGGCCCTGCATCGCCTGCACCGCGTTGAGCAGGAGGTCCCACAGCACCTGGCGAAGCTTCTGCCGGTCGGCGTAAAGCGGTATCGGGCCCCGGTAGCCCGTTTCGATGTGCACGCCGCCGGCCTGGACATCGCAGCGCAGCAGCGCGACCAGTTCGTCGAGCAGTACAGCCAGATCGAAGTGTTCCGGCTGGAGCGGTGCCGGCCGGGCAAAAGCGAGGAAGTCACTCAGCAACAGGTTGAGGCGCTCGACTTCCTTGAGAACGATCCCCATCAAGCGGCGGTTCTCCTCGCTGAAGCCGGAGTCCTCGCGCAACAGCTGCACCGAGCCGCTGATCGAAGCCAGGGGATTTCTGATTTCGTGAGCCAGACCGGAGGCGAGTCGCCCGACGGCAGCCAGGCGATCGGACCGCTTGAGTTGCTCCTCGAGCACCTTCACTTCGGTCAAGTCCTGAAAAACGACCAGATTGCCGAGTTGATCCCCGGCATGGTCGCGAATCTGGCTGGTCGAGTAGCCGAGGATCAGTTCGCGCCCGTCGCGAACCCTGAATCTGAGTTCGCCACGCCGGATCGGCCACAGATCTTCTGCGGCCACCGGGAAACACTTGTCCACCGGCCGGTTGTAGACTTCCTCCAGGGTATAACCGGTAATGCGCATGGCCGCCTGGTTGAACGAGCGAATCAGCCCGGCAGGGCTGACAACCATAAGCCCGCTGTTCATGTTGGCCAGAATCGCCTGGTTCAGACGTTCCAGCTCATCATAATCGATCTCCCGCTGTTCCCGCTCCGCCTCGCTGCGGCGCAGACGATCGGCCAGATAACCGCTGAGCAGGGCACTGAGGAAAAAGGCGCTGGCATGCGTAATGATGGCATACAGGAAGTCCGGGGCGTGGACATTCGCAGGAAACGGCTGGGCGCCGAACATCGGCAGATAGCGGTAGTGCTGCAGGTCAAGCAGCCCGCCATGCAGAATGGTTGCCGCCGACGCCACGACCAGCAGCTGGCCAAGAGGGAGGAAGAGACTGCCGGCAATAATGACCAGGACATAAAGAAACGAGTAGATGCTTTCTATTCCGCCGGTCAGATAAATGACGGCCGTGACGAAGAGCAGATCCCACGAAAGCTGGGCATGTACGGCGAGCAGCCATTTGTTGACGCTGCGCAGCAGCCACAGGGAAATGACCGTCTGCAGGACGCAGACCATGATGAGGCCGCTGATCCAGGGGACAAGCCGCGGGAAGATCTCCTGACGACCACTCAGGTAGAGAATTGCTCCGCCCAGGAAAAAGATGACGACTGCCAGCCGGGCACCGAGGTACCAGGTCAGCAGTCGTCGGCCTTGCGTGTTGCTGGAGGGTTGAGAGGCGGCGTTCGTCATGAACGGCGCTAGCCGCCCACCGCCCCGGCCAGCTTGAAGATCGGCAGGTACATGGCGACAACCAGGCCGCCGACGGTCGTGCCGAGGAACAGCATCAAGAGCGGCTCCATCATGGCGGTCAGATTGCCGACCGCATCATCGACCTCGTCGTCATAGAAATCGGCGATTTTGTTGAGCATGGTGTCGATGGCACCGGACTGCTCGCCGACGGCGATCATCTGGCAGACCATCGACGGAAAGACTCCGGACTGTTCCATCGGTTCGGCGATGGTCTTCCCTTCGCTGATGCTCTGCCGAACCCTGTAGATGGCGTTCTCGACGATTTTGTTGCCGGCGGTCTTGGCCACGATCTCCAGGCCGTCGAGAATCGGCACCCCCGAGGAGATCATGGTGCCGAGGGTGCGGCTGAATTTGGCCACGGCGACCTTGCGGATCAGCGGCCCCATGATCGGCAGGCGCAGAAAGAGGGCATCCATCTGCAGACGTCCCGCCGGAGTCTTGTAGTAACGCTTGTAGGCCGCCGAGAAGATGAAAAAGGCACCGATGAAGACCAGAATATATTTCTGGATCAGGTTACTGAGGCCGATGACAAACTGGGTCGGTCCCGGCAATTCGCCGCCGAAATCCTTGAACATCTTCTCAAACGACGGGATGACGAAGATCAGAATGACGGCGATAACGATGACGGCGATGCCGATGATCGTCGTCGGGTAGGTCATGGCGCTCTTGACCTTCTTCTTGAGCTTCAGCGCCTTTTCGATATAGACCGCCAGGCGGTTGAGGATGGTGTCGAGGATGCCGCCGATCTCGCCGGCGGCGACCAGGTTGACATAGAGTTCGTCGAAGGCCTTGGGGTGCTTCTTGAGGGCATCGGCGAAGGTCGAACCGGACTCGACATCTTCCTTGACCTGCAGCAGCATGCGCTTGAAGGTCTTGTTCTCCTGCTGCTTGCTGAGGATATCGAGACATTGCACCAGCGGCAGACCGGCATCGATCATGGTCGCGAACTGGCGGGTGAAGACCACCAGGTCCTTGGTGGTGACCTTCGGCTCGAACCCGGGGATTTTGAGATCGATGTCCAGCCCCTTGCCACGCTCCTTGACACTGCCGGGCTGAATCCCCTGGCGCCGCAACTGAGCCATGACGACGTCGGCGCTGGGCGCCTCCATCTCCCCTTTCAGCTTCTGACCGGTTCTGGTAACACCGTCCCAGGCGAATTTAGCCATAAGTGACCTCGCTGGTTGCGTCGGGGCGCACGGCATGCGCCCGAGAAAAATGCATTGAAAGCCGGGCGCACAGCATGGCGCCCCCGCAAAAAATCCTTACCGCTTCTGCCCGCCGGTCATGATGCCGCGGCGCAGCGCCGCCTGGGGGTTGGCGATCATCTCCTTGAGCTCCTCGACATCGGGCGAGCGGGCAATGGCATCATCAAGCGAGATGATCTGCTTGTGCAGCAGGGAGAACAGGCACTGGTTCATGGTCTGCATGCCGTATTTTTCCTGCCCCATCTGCATCTGCGAATAGAGCTGATGAATCTTGTCATCACGGATCAAGGCGCGGATGGCGGTGTTCGGAACCATGACCTCCAGCGCCAGAATACGACCTTTGCCGTCCTTCCTGCGGAGCAGCGTCTGTGACAATACCCCTTCCAGCACGAACGCCAACTGGGTGCGAACCTGCTGCTGCTGATGGGTAGGGAAGACGTCGACGATACGGTTGATGGTCTGCACCGCCGAATTGGTGTGCAGGGTGGCAAAACAGAGGTGGCCGGTTTCGGCAATGGTCAGGGCCGCCTCGATCGTCTCCAGGTCGCGCAACTCGCCGAGCAGCACGATGTCCGGATCCTGGCGCAGGATGTACTTGAGCGCGTTCTTGAAGGAGAAGGTATCGGCCCCGACCTCGCGCTGGTTGACGACACAACTCTTGTGGGGGTGGAGGTATTCGATCGGGTCTTCGACGGTAATGATGTGCTCGTGACGCTCGGTATTGATGGCGTCGATGATCGAAGCCAGGGTAGTCGATTTACCGGACCCGGTCGGCCCGGTCACCAGCACCAGGCCGTTGGACTTGCGCGAGATTTCCTTGACCACCGGTGGCAGCCCCAGTTCTTCAAAGGAGAGGAACTTGTAGGGGATCAGACGGAAGACGCCGCCGAGAGCGCCGCGCTGCATGAAGATGTTGCCGCGAAAACGGGCCAGGTTTTTCACGCCGAAGGAGAAGTCCAGTTCGTTGTTCTCCTCGAACTTGCGCTTCTGGGCCTCGGTGAGGATGCTGTAGCAGATCTGCTTGGTATCGGCCGGCATCAGCACGCGGCTGCCGGGAACCGCCAGCGGGGTCATGTGACCATTGACGCGGATCATCGGGACCGTGCCGGTGGTGATATGCAGGTCCGAGGCCCCGGCCTGCACCATGGTATGCAGCATCTGCTGGATGGAAAAACCTGACTGGGCAGCCTGCTTCTCTTCGGTCATGGTGAGCTCCCTATCAGTCGTCAGCGATGGTACAACGCATCACTTCCTCGAGAGAAGTCACTCCCTCGAGCATCTTGGTCAGAGCGGCCTGGCGCATGGTCTTGACGCCGAGGCGCATCGACTCGCGCTTGATTTCGGCGGTATTGGCCCCGGAGAGGATCATCTCCCGCAACTCCTCGAACATCGGCATGACCTGGTAAAAGCCGACACGCCCCTTGTACCCGGAGCCGTTGCAGACCGCGCACCCCTGCCCCTTGTAGATGACCGCCCCCTCCAGTTCCTCTTCCCTGAGCCCGGCCTGAATGAGCACATCCCTGGGGATATCCTCCGGGGCCTTGCACTCGGGGCAGACGCGGCGGCCAAGACGCTGGGCGGTGATGAGGTTGACCGCCGAAGCAACCAGGAACGGCTCGATCCCCATGTTGAGCAGGCGGTTGACGGTGGCCGGGGCATCGTTGGTATGCAGCGTGGAGAGGACCAGGTGGCCGGTCAGCGCCGCCTTGACGCCGATCTCGGCGGTTTCGAAGTCACGGATCTCGCCGATCATGATGATATCCGGATCCTGGCGCAGGAAAGCGCGCAGGGCCGAGGCGAAGTTGAGACCAACCGCTTCGTTCATCTGCACCTGGTTGATCCCGGCGAAGTTGAATTCGACCGGGTCCTCGGCGGTGGAGATGTTCTCGGTGACCTTGTTGAGCTCGGCCAGCGCCGAATAGAGCGAAACGGTCTTCCCCGAACCGGTCGGCCCGGTGACCAGGACCATGCCGAACGGCTTGTGAATCTGCTCCTTGAACCACTTGAGGGCGGTCGGCTCGTAACCGAGCTTGGTCATGTCGAGCTGCAGATTGGACTTGTCGAGGAGCCGCAGAACCACCTTTTCGCCGAACAGCGTCGGCAGGCAGTTGACCCGGTAGTCCATGTCCTGGCCGCCGGGGAGCTTGATCTTGATGCGGCCGTCCTGAGGGAGACGCCGTTCGGAGATGTCCATCTCCGACATGATCTTGATGCGCGAGGTGATGGCGTTCTTCAGCTTCATCGGCGGCTTCATGACTTCCTGCAGCACGCCGTCGATGCGGTAGCGGACGCGGAACGACTTTTCGTAGGGTTCGATATGGATGTCCGAGGCGCGCTTTTTAATGGCGTCGGTCAGAATCAGGTTGACCAGCTTGACGACCGGGGCATCCTCGGTAGCCCTTTCCAGGGAACCGAGATCGATCTGCTCGTCCTCGTCGACCACCTCGAGATCGATATCGTCGAGGTTCCCCATGACGTCGTCGAAACTCGCGCTCTGATCGTAGTACTTGTCGATGGCCGCCTTGATGCTGTTCTCGGACGCCACCACGATCTCGACGTTGTAGCCGGTCATGAACTTGATGTCGTCGATGGCGAAGATATTGGACGGATCGGCCATGGCGACGATCAGCGTCGCGCCGGCCCGGTTGACCGGCACCAGCTGGTACTTGCTGGCGACTTCGTTGGAGATCAGCTTGATGACGTTGGGATCGATTTCGAATTCGTTGAGGTTGATCGAGGGGACCCCGTACTGGCGGGACAGGAAGGCGGCCAGATCCTCTTCCTTGATGAAGCCGAGCTTGACCAGGCTGGCGCCAAGGCGCCCGCCGGTGGCCTTCTGCTCATCGAGAGCCTTGGCCAGTTGTTTCTCGTCGATCAGTTTATTGCGAACCAGGAGTTCGCCGAGACGATTATTGGACATACCGGAATCGTTCTTCCCCCTCAGCAAAAATAAACCGTTAAAGTGTAGCCTTTCATCTCAAGGCCTGTCAAGAAAAGCCGCGGCGCAATTAATCCGCTAACCATCCGGAATTACGAAACACAACTGGTTTCTCCGCAGAGCCTCGGCCTCACATGGCCAGCGCCGCACGCATCACCCCTGGCGGCGGATCGATGCCGAACCAGAGCGAGAACGCCGCCGCACCCTGCCCGGCCAGCATCCCCCGTCCGTCTGCGGCCGCAAAGCCGGCTCTTTGCGCCGCTTCGATCAGCGGCGTTGCCTGCCGTCCATAAACCATGTCGTAAACACTGCCGCTGCCACGCACCAGACGGGTGAGCGGCAGATCACAGGGTTCACCGTGCAGTCCCAGTGCGCTGGTATTGACCAGCAGATCGACCTGCTGCGGCAGGGCTTCGGCCAGAGCCGAGCCGTGCAGCGGAAGGCTGACCAATTCGACCTGGGGAAGGTGGGGGGCCAGCTCCTGCAAGAGCCGGTCAGCGCGCGACGCCGTACGGTTGGCCACTCCCATCCAGGAGGCGCCGGCCCCGGCCAGCGCCACCAGCGCCGCCCGTGCCGCCCCGCCGGCCCCGACAACCAGGACACTCTTCCCCCGGACGCTCAAGCTGAGCTCTTCACTAAGTGCACGAACAAGGCCAATCCCGTCAGTATTATAACCGACCAGGCGGCCGTCACGGTTGACGAGGGTATTGACGGCTCCGATCAAGGCCGCCGTCGGGTCGAGTTCATCGATCAGGGCGCAGACCGCCTCTTTATGCGGGATGGTCAGGTTGACACCGACCATCCCCAGGACACGGATGGCCTGCACCGCCGCAGCCAGCTGTGACGGCAGGACATGAAACGGCACATAGACCGCATCGATCCCCGCGGCCGCCAGGGCGGCGTTTTGCATGCGCGGCGAAAGCGAATGCGCAACCGGGTCGCCAAAAATGCCGACAATGCGCGTGGTTCCGGTGATGGGCATGATTTGAATCCTGTTGAGTTGTTGAGCTGTTGAGCTGTTGAGGGGAGATTTACCGACTCGACGACTCAACCACTCTACGATTTTGCCCGATTCCGCAATCGAACATCTCCTTATACACCAGCACCCTGGCAGCGGCCAGAATCTCGCGGGCGCGGACAATGTCGGCACGAATCGCCGTCTGCAGGGCTGCCACCGAGGGGAAGCGCTGTTCGTCGCGCAGGCGCTCGATGAAATACAGCCGCAGATGACGGCCGTACAGATCCCCGGAAAAATCGAGCAGGTGGATTTCCAGGGTCGGCGCGGCCCCGGCAAAGGTCGGCCTCAACCCAAGGTTGACCACGGCATCGTACATGCGCCGCCCGAGGCGAACCTTCACCGCATAGACGCCGGCGGCAGGGAGCAGTTCCTTGCGCGTCAGCAAATTGGCGGTCGGAAAACCGAGCTGCCGGCCCCGCCCGTCCCCGGGCACCACCGTACCATCCAGGGTGAAGTGGCGGCCGAGGACGCCGACAACGCCGCGAACATCGCCGCGCAGCAGGGTCTGGCGGATACGGGTCGAGCTGTAGATCTCCGTGCCGAAGCGCAGAGGCTCGAGGACTTCGAGCGTGAACCCGTGTTTTCGGGCGGCTGCGGCCAGAAAGGCCGAATCCCCCTGGCGGTTGCGACCGAAGGCATAATCATAGCCGATGACCAGGTGGCGCACGCCCAACCGCTCCAGCAGAATCCGCTCGACGAAATCGGTGGCCGTGAACGCCGCCAGCCTGCGGGTAAAGGGGAGGATGACCAGCAGGTCGATGCATGAGGCCCGCAGCAGGCGGACCTTCTCCACCGGCGTATTGATGCGCGGCGGCGCCTTCTCCGGAGCCAGGAGGCGCAGCGGGTGCGGTTCGAAGGTGATGACCGTGGCGCAGGCGCCGCAACTGCGGGCCGTCCCGACCACGCGGCGGAAGATCTCGCGGTGCCCGAGGTGGACACCGTCGAAGTTGCCGATGGTCACCACGGAGCCCCCGGGCGGCGGGGTCAACTGCGAAAGTCGGCGGGCAATTTTCACCGGTGCCTCCGACGGGACGGTCCTTTTCTGCGGGGAGACGTGGGGAAGGAGCCCGCTGATTTTCGCTTGTTGGCGGGGCCTGGCCGGCGAGATGGCGGCGGCTCCTGCTCTCCATGCAGCCGGAAATCGATCTCGCGGCGCTCGACATCGACCTTGTGCACCCGCACCTTGACCGGGTCGCCGATGGTGAAGCGTCGACGCCGGCTCATGCCGGTGAGGGTATGGGTCGCCTCGTCGAACTGGTAGTAATCGTCGGCCAGGGACGTGATGTGGACCAAACCCTCGACAAAGATTTCCGTGAGTTCGACGAAGAAGCCGAAGGGCTGTACCGAGACGACAAAGCCATCGTACTCCTCACCGACCCGTTCCTGCATATACTGACATTTCTTGAGGTTGACGAGATCGCGTTCGGCCTCCATGGCCCGCCGCTCGCAATGTGATGAGCGCTCGGCGATTTCGTCAAGGGGAGCCGGCATGCGGCCGTCATCGCAGCGCAGCCCCAACTGGCGCCGCAGCAAACGGTGGACGATCAGATCGGGATAGCGACGGATCGGCGAGGTGAAATGGCAGTAGCACGCTGCGGCCAATCCGAAGTGGCCGCGGTTGTCGGTACTGTAGCGGGCCTGCGGAAGGCTGCGCAGCAGCACGTGATTGATCAGCTTCTCCTCGGGAGTGCCGGCAACCCGTGCGAGCAGTTCCTGGAGCAGCTTCGGCTTGATCCCCTCGGGCGGAATCGCCAGCCCCTGGTTGAAATGCGCCAGGAACTCCTGGAAGAGATAAAGCTTATCTTCCGATGGAGGCTCGTGAATGCGATAGATCGGCGGCGTCCGCTGCTGCTCGAGATGCTCGGCCACCGCCTCGTTGGCGGCAAGCATGAATTCCTCGATCAGGCGGTGGGCAAGGTTGCGCTCGGCACGCACGATCTGCTCCGGTCGCCCGCGCAGGCCGATGATGATCTCCGCTTCAGGCAGATCGAAATCGAGACTGCCGCGCTCGAAGCGGCGGGCGATGCGCAGTTCGGCCAGTTCACGCATGACCAGCAAAGTATCGATCAGCTGCGAGTGGTCGGCGCAAACCTCCGGGGAGCGATCGACGATGACGGCGGCCACCTCGGTATAGGTCAGCCGCGCCCGGCTGTGGATGACGCCGGCACAAAAACGCGAGGACTGACGCCGTCCCTCCCGGTCGAAGTCCAGTTCGGCGACCATCACCAGGCGGTCCACCTGCGGATTGAGGGAGCAGATGCCGTTGCTTAGGGCTTCCGGCAACATCGGCAGACAATTGCCGGGAAAATAGACGCTGGTGCCGCGCTTGAGCGCCTCGCGGTCGATAGCACCGCCGGCCGTCACATAGTGGGCGACATCGGCGATCGCCACCCACAAGCGGTAGCCACTCGCCGGCAAGCGTTCGATGGCGACGGCATCATCGAAGTCTTTTGCCGTCTCCCCGTCGATGGTGACAAACGGCAGGTGGCGAAGGTCTTCGCGGCCGGCCCGTTCGAGCGCAGCGACTTCGCGCGGAATGGCCGCGGCAGCAGCGAGCACTTCGGGCGGGAAGGCATAAGGCAAACCGAAACGCTCGGCGGTGACGCGAATCTCCACGGCCGGATCGTCGGCAGCGCCAAACACTTCGATGACGCGGGCGGTGGGGACCTGCTCGCGTCCCGGATAGGTTTCTATCTGCGCCAGCACGACTTCACCGTCGCACGCGCCCCCGCCCCCGTCGCGCGGGACGACAAAACTTTCGCCAAGGTGCGGATCGAGAGGGATCACCCGGGCCAGGCCGTGATCTTCAATGAAACGGCCGATCAGGGTGGTGTGGGCGCGCTCCAGAACCCGTACCACGTGCCCTTCAGCTTTCCCGCGCGGGCTGCGCTCGAGGCTGACCAGGACCCGGTCGCCGTGCATGGCCGGGCGGACAAACCGTGCCGGGACGAAAACATCCTCGGCGCCGGCCGGCTCTTCGGGGGTGACAAAAGCGTAGCCGTCACGATGCAGGGAAAGGACGCCGCTGATCATGGCAACGGAGGTGCCGGCACGCTTATGCAGGAGGAAGCCTCCCCCCTTGCCACGGGCCAGAAGGCCGTCACGTTCCAGTTGTTTGAGTTCGCGGGAGAGGTTTTTGCGGGCGCCGGCATCCAGATTGAAAGCGGCCTGGAGTTCGCGCAGGGAAAGCGGTTTGCCGCCGCGGCGCTTGAGCAGATCGAGGATTTGCTGTGTGGTCACCATCGGGCAAAACCGGCAGCGCCCCCGGGATACGGGGGCGCCGGGCTATCAGGCTGCAGGCGGAGCAGGGGTCGGAGAAATGCCGCGCCCCCACAAGTGCTGGCCGAACTTGCGGTAACCCTGAACGTTGTAGAGACGCATGTCGAGCTTGGGGTCGAGAACCACCACTTCCCCGTTGAGAAGCGGCTGCAGATGCTTGGCCAGGACCGCCCCGCCACCGCCGGTGATGACGATGGCGTCAAGATCCCAGTCATCGGCCCAGAGGCGGTCAACCTCGTTGGCCACGGCGGTCGCCAACTGCCCGAAGACCTGCTCGGTCATCCCCTTGAGGTCGTAGACCTTGCCGCGGATCTTGATGTTGCCTCGATCGATCGCTTCGTAAAGGCGGTAGAGCTCGATGTTGACGCCGCTCTCTTCCCGCAGTTTGGTGGCAATGACATTGAAGGCGCGGGCGATGCCGGAATCGGTGGTGCGGCTGCCGCGTTCGGAATAGCGCATCTTGTCGGAAATGGTGTAATCGGCAGTGCGGAAACCGACGTCGATGATGCCGATCTTCTCGCGCACCAGGCGCTTGTCGGCCATCTCGCCGAGATCGTTGAGCATCAGGTTGAAGAGAGAACCGAACGGCTGCGGGATGACCCGCACCTTGCTGATGCTGAGCGATTTTTCCTCGCGCTTGCCGGAGGCGTCGGTGAGCACCACCTTGTGTTCGCCGACTAAAAGCTTGGCCAGTTCGTCCTTGTGCTTCTGATAGGAACCGATCGGCAGGCCGGTAACCAGGTTGATCGGCACAAACCCCTTGACCAGGCGCGCACTGGCGGCCAGGGCCAGCACCTTGGCAAACTTGCCGATGAACTGGGCCTGGTCGAGCGTGAAGAAGCGCACGTTGCTCTGGCGCTCGGCGAGCTCGCCGACGAAATACGACTTGCCGTCGATTTCGACCTGCAGGAAGCCTTCATCCTGTCCGCCGGCAGGGAGCATCTGCTCCCGGAACTGGATGTCGGTCGATTCACCGAGAACCGACTTGAAGATCAGGTCCTGGGTGCCGGTGGTTGCCTTGGTAAAGCCGAAGCCGATGTCGATGCCAAGGATTTCCAAGTGACGCCTCCTGACAATGCAAATTGAATGGCCAAACCACTGATACTATAGGGAATGCCCTGCCAGGATGCAAGGAGGAAAGCCTGGCGGTCACTTCTCCTTGCGCACGAAAATCTCTCCGGCCAGTTCTTCGTCAACTGCAAATTCCGACTGCCCGACCTTGAAGATATAGGAGGGGTAGGTACGCAGCAGCGTCACTGAAGTCCCGGGGAGCACCCCCATGCTCATCAGCTTCTGCATCTTGCGCACATCGCCGGCAGCCAGGTAGGCGATTTCCCCCGGTTCGCCGGGCTTGAGCTCGGTGAGGGCCACCACCCCGACCGTCCCTTCGGCCCTGGCCTGCTCGCAGCAGACCCCCGGCGGAATCGGCTTGCCGTGGGGACAGGTGGTCGGGTGATTGAGCAGGGTACAGATTTTGGTATCGACCCCATGATGGAGCAGGTGCTCGAACTCGCAGGCACGCTCGTCACCACTCGCCCCCTGGATATCAAGAATATCCATCATCAGGCGCTCGGCAAGCCGGTGGCGGCGCACGGTCATGCGCGCCTCGTCACGGCCCTCGCGGCGCAGGCGAATACGACCGCCGTCCATCTCGATATAGGCCAGCCGCAGCAATTCGGCCAAGCCTTCATCATCCGCGGCAACCCTTAGGGACGCCGGGAGAACCGAACTCTCCCCCCCCTCTTCGGTCGCCACCCACAGCCCTTCGAGAATTTCCTCGGCCTTGGCAGACAGTTTCATTGAGCAGACTCCTTCTCCCCCTTGGCGGGGGTCGATCTCAGCAGTTTATCTAATAATTCGTTATTGAGCTGATTTTCCTCGCCGCAATAGGGGCAGTGAATCTTGCGGCACCCGCCCCGGCAGGCGCCGCACCCCTGCTCGCGCAGCATGGCCGGCGTCAGTTCATGCTGGCAGAAGCGGCATCTCACAGGGGGAGCCCCGTCACCAGCAAGAGCCGGTTAAGCCCGCAGCCGGTTGCAAAAGCCAGGGCCGTTACCAGGCCGAAGATCAGGAGCGCCACCTTCCAGCCACGCTCCTTCTTCATCACCAGAAACTGCGCCACGCAAGGGACAAACAACGTCAAGGTCACCGCCGCCACGGTCAGTTGCACCGGGTTGAGCAGCCCGTTGCTCTGCAGGTCGTAAAGCCCGGCCGCGCCGAAATCACGGCGGAAAAACCCGAGGATGAAGGCGGCGGCGGTCTCCGCCGGCAGGCCGAGCAGTCCCATGACCGGCCGCATGAGATCAACCAATCCGTCGAGGACCCCGCTGAGCTTGCCGGCCCACAGCAGGACCGAGGCAATCATGAACAGCGGGAAGATCTCGAGAAAATACCACTGCATGCGGGTCAACGTCTTGATCAGGACGTTGCGCGGCTGCGGCAGGCGCAGCGGCGGAATTTCCATATAAAACATCGGCCGCTCGCCGGGGAGCAGACGCGCTGCCAGCAAACCGACCAGCAGGAAAATCAGCGTCAGGGTGACGAACCAGACCAGCAGCGTCCCTGGTTGTTCGGACAGAAGCGCGAGGATCACCCCCATCTGCGCACTGCACGGAATGGCCAGGGCCAGCAGCAACGTGGCCAGGATGCGCTCGCGGGTCGTTTCCAGGGTGCGGGTGACCACGGTGGCCATGGTGTCGCAGCCGAAACCGAGAACGATCGGGATCACGGCACGTCCGTTGAGGCCGATGCGTTTGAAAACCCGGTCGACCAGCATGGCCAGGCGCGGGAAGTAGCCGCTGTCCTCGATCATGGCAAAAGCGATGAAGAAGGTACCGACGATCGGCAGGATGATGGCGACCGCGTAACGCACGCCCAGAGTGAACAGCCCGTACTCGCCGACCACCAGTTCGCGCAGCCAGTACCAGGGGACGTTCGCTTCGAACCAGGCAATGGCCCACGGGTTAAGGCGTTCCTCGAAGAGCGTCCCCTCGAAAAAGTCGACGACGGTTCCGGCGCCGAAGCCGCCGACGAACTGGTAAAGCCCGAAGTAGAGAACCAGCAGCAGCAGAGGCACACCGGTCCAGGGATTCATGGTCAGCGCCGAAAGCCGCTCGGCCAAAGGCGGGCGCCCCGTGGTGCTCTGAGCGACAACGCCCTCGAGCAGGCGTTTGCAGATGCGCTTGCGCTCGAGGCTGATGCGCAGATGCAAGTCGATGCGCCGAGCGAAGACCACTTCATTGACGGCGGCCTCCACATCAGCAGACCGTGGGCCCTCAACGATGCGCACCCGTTCAAGTAACTCATCGTCACGCTGCAAAAGCAGCAGGGCGAGGCTGCGGGAGTGCAGGCGGTAGTCGCCGGCGAGCAGACCGGCAATGCGCTGCAAATCCTGTTCGAGATCAATCGCGTAGTTAAAAGTGGCCCGGCGCGGCTCATACTCGGTGATGGCCAGGCGCAATTCGCCGACTCCGCGCTTGCGGCCGATCGCCGCGCCGACCACCGGGATCTGCAGCTTTTCGGCGAGCAGCGCGGTGTCGATACGCATGCCGATCCGCTCGGCCTCATCGATGATATTCACCAGCAGCATCACCGGCAGCCCGGCCTCGACCAACTGGATGGTCATCGGCAGCATCCGTTCCAGGTTGCGGGCATCGACCACGTGGATCACCACGTGTGGATCCTCCTCGAAGAGGATGCGCCGCCCGACCCGTTCTTCCTCGGTGATCGGCAGCAGCGAATACATACCGGGCGTATCCAGCACCTGGTAACTTTCGCCGCCCAGATGGCAGTGGCCGCGCGACACCTCGACCGAGGTTCCCGGATAGTTGGAGACGGTGGTATACGCGCCGGTCAGGTTGTTGAAGACGACGCTCTTGCCGACATTGGGGCAGCCGACCAGAACGATCTTCTTCTCACTGCCGTTATGATTGTGTGTGCTGGTCACCATGACAACTTTCTTTGTTATTGACAGTCAATTTCATTTAAAACGGGACAGTGGCGGCTCGCAGTCGTAAAGGTCTCACCGCTTTCCCTTCTCTGCCGAAAACCGCTGTTCTTCTGATTGCCCTGTAGGGGGCAACTTCAGGGCGCCCCGGCGACGCACGCCCGGCAGCGGCCATACAGCTCCAGGCGATGGCGCTCGATACGGAAGCCATGCTGGCTGGCGACCGCATCCTGCAACGCCTCGATTTGAGGATTTTCGAATTCGACGATGGCGCCGCAGAGCGTGCAGATCAGGTGATCATGATGTTCCTCGCCTGCGCTCGATTCATAACGGGTCTGACCATCGCCGAAATGCCGGGGCTCGGCGATGCCGCATTCGGCGAATAGTTTCAGGGTGCG
The DNA here is from genome assembly GCA_964603155.1 of uncultured Geobacteraceae bacterium. Classification (GTDB taxonomy): domain Bacteria; phylum Desulfobacterota; class Desulfuromonadia; order Desulfuromonadales; family BM103; genus VAUL01. The sequence continues at coordinate 17,462 of CAZRTZ010000020.1, forward strand.
GTGTACGGTCGCGTAACCGATGCGCGGATGCTGCTCGCGCAGGCGCAAATAAAGATCCTCGGTGGAGAGATGGGCCCCGGCGCGCAGAAATTCTTCGAGAATGATTTCACGCTGACGCGTGGATTTGAGCCCGCGGGTCCCAAGGTAGGCGAGAAAATCGTCCTTGACTCTGTGCATCGACAGACCACCTCCCATTGAAATCGAATATCAATTTAAAGGAAGCGTCGACACAGGTCAAGCGGCAAATGTCACGTCCGGCATTTTTTCAGAGCGGACGGAAGCGACTTATCCGGTCACCGGCAACCACTGGTAGAGGCGCATGGTCAGCCAGCCGAGCTTGCCGGAGAGGAGCAGGGCTCCGACCAGCATGAGCAGAACGCCGGTGACGATCTCGGTGAGACGGATGTGCTTGCGGAAATGCTTGAAGAAATCGAGGAACTGGTGAAACAGCAGGCCGGAGATCAGGAAGGGGATGCCAAGGCCGGCCGAATAGACGGAAAGCAGCCAGATACCGCGCCCTGCCTGCCCGGAAGTGGCGGCGATCATCAAAATCGAGGCGAGGATCGGCCCGATGCACGGCGTCCAGCCGGCAGCGAAGGCCAGCCCGACCACGAAGGTGCCGACAAAGCCGCCCGGCTTGCTGTGCAGGTGCACGCGCCGCTCGCCGAGCAGCATCTCGATCGGGACGATCCCGGTCAAATGCAGGCCGAAGAGGATGATCAGCACCCCCCCTGCCCGTTCGACCCACACCAGCCCGCTGCGCAGCGTCTCCTGGAAGCCGCCGGAAGCCAGTCCGACAATCCCGCCCAGGGAGATGAACACCACCGAGAAACCAAGGATGAAGGTCAGCGAATGGGCGGCGACCAGCAGGCGAATCCGGGCCCCCGGGTGGGCCACCTGCAGCTGGCCGAAGGACAGCCCGGTGATATAGGTCAGATACGAGGGGATCAGCGGCAGCACGCACGGCGAGAAAAACGACAGGATCCCGGCGGTGAAGGCGATCCAGATGCTGACGTCGGTACCGCCGGAGGGCATGGCTTCTACCTCAGGAGCAGATCGCGAAAGTAGGCGACCGTGCGCGGCTCGGCCCAGTCGATGGCGCCGATGACCTTGTCGTCGATCACGCCGTCCTTGCGGATGATGAACGACTCCGGGAACTTGTAGACCCCGTAGCGCTTCTGCACCACCTCCTGCTCGTCGAGCAGGACCGGGAAGCTGTGCGGGGCGGAAGAGAGAAATTGGGCGACCGTGCGCCGACCGTCCTTCTCGATGTTGACGGCGAGCAGCACCAGTCCCTCATCGCCAAGCTCGCGATGCAGACGCTCCATCGACGGCATCTCCGCACGGCAGGGGGGGCACCAGGTCGCCCAGAAGTTGACGATCACCACCTTGCCACGCAACTGCGACAGGGTATAGTTCCGCCCGTTCAGGTCACTGAGAGTGAAATCTGGAGCCGGCTGGCCGACGGTGACCGCTCCGCCGGTCGACGGCGCCTGGGTTTCGCCGGAACAGCCGCCCAGTGCAAGAGCGTAGAAGAAGATGCCAATCAGGAACCAAATGGGACGAAGCATTGACTCTCCGGAAAAGCTCCCTGACACATCAGGGAGAGGACACTGTGCCGTTTGCAGTCGTTGTAACGCCAGGGGGGGGGATGAGTCAACCTCGCTCACAGATCGTCAAAACCCTGCCCGCGGGCCACGCGAAACACCGAGCGGAAACGGGCGACCAGCGTACCATCGGCAGCGAACAGTTCGGCCTCGCCATAAAAAGTGCGGCCCTCCGGGCCACGCGCCTTCGCCCTGGCGGTCACCGTTCCGACGGTGACCGGGGCGAGAAAGCTGGTGTGCAGCTCGGTGGTGGCGAAGATCGTCCCTTCCGGCAGCAGGCTCTTGATCGCCATCGCCACGGCCGTATCGGCCAGGGTTGTCAGCGCTCCGCCGTGCATGACCCCGCCACCGTTGGCCAGGCAGAGGCGGAATGAAACCGACAGGCATGCCTCGCCATCGGCGATCGACTCGATACCCAGTCCGACAAAATCTTCGAAAGGCGCCAGGTCGAGCCAGCGGACAAGTTCGAATTGCTTGAGGTCGGGACGGCGCGGTTCGTTGCCGTCGTCGAGGAGGATCGCCATGTTCACTCCTGGGGCTAGCGACTGGAGGCCAGAGGCTGGCAAAAAAAAGCCAGACCCCAGTCCCCAGACCCTGTTTACTTGTGAATCCCGTACTTCTCCATCCGGTACAGCAGCACATGTCGCGGGATGCGCAGGAAAGCGGCGGCGCGACTCTGGTTCCAGCGACAGCGCTGCAGAGCCTGCAGCACCGCTTCGCGCTCCAACTGTTCCAGCGAATACCCCTCCTCCGGCAGTTTGAGCACCTTACCGGCACCGTCAGCCTCCACCTGCCTTTGCCGCAGCTTGTCGGGCAGATCGGCGCTATCGAGCGTGTCGCCGCGACGGAGCACGATCATACGCTGCACGGTGTTCTCCAGTTCGCGGACATTCCCCGGCCACGGGTAATTGACCAGCTCGCTCATCGCCGCCTCACTGAGCCGCAGTGCGGGCGCGCCGTGCTTGGCGAGGAAGTGCCTGGTCAGCAAAGGGATATCTTCGGGCCGGGCGCGCAGCGGCGGAATGGTCACCGGGATCACCGCCAGCCGGTAGTAGAGATCCTCACGGAACGCTCCGGTGCCGAGGGCCGCATCGAGATCGCGATTGGTCGCGGCCAGCACCCGCACGTCGATCCGCCGGGGCTGTCCGCCCACCGGCTCGACCTCCTGTTCCTGCAGGACACGCAGCAGCTTTGGCTGCAGAACCGCCGGCAGCTCGCCGATTTCGTCGAGGAAGATGGTGCCGCCACTGGCGCGCTCGAACTTGCCGACCCGGTCCGCCACCGCACCGGTGAAAGCCCCGCGCCGATGGCCGAACAGTTCGCTTTCCAGCAGTTCGGCCGGGATCGCCGCGCAGTTGACCGCGATGAACGGTCCGTTGCGCCGGTCGCTGGACTGATGGATGGCTCGCGCCACCAGTTCCTTGCCTGTGCCGCTTTCACCGCTGATCAGCACCGTCGCATCGAAAGGGGCGGCGCGTCGGACAATTTCGAGGACGCCGCGCATGGCATCGGAACTGCCGATCAGGTGGCTGAATTCTACCTGCTGGTCGAGCCGCTCGCGCAAGCGGCGGTTCTCCTCTTTCAGCCCGAGCAGCGCAAAGGCTTTTTCGACCGCCAAGAGCAGCGCATCGCGACTGACCGGCTTGGTGAGAAAATCGTGGGCCCCCTGTTTCATCGCCTCGACCGCCTGCTCGATGGTGCCAAAGGCGGTGATGACAATAACCAGCAGTTCGGGGCGGACCGCCTTGATCCCGGCCAGCAGTTCGGTGCCGGAGAGTTTGGGCATCTGCAGATCGGTGATCACCAGGTCAGGGGTACGTTCATGGAAAAGGCGCAGCCCTTCCTGACCGTCAGCGGCGGCGGCAACCTGGTAGCCGGCCTGCTCCAGGGTATACTCGGTGACCCGGCGCAGGGAGGGATCGTCATCGACCAGCAGGATGAGCGGTCCGGAGCCGCTATCGGCATGGCGGGTCGTTTTCATGGGGAGCGCTTCGACAGGGGGACCGTCAGCGTGAATGTCGCCCCCGCGCCGGATTCGCTGACCAGAGCAATTCCTCCGCCATGGGAGGCGGCGATCCGTTGACTGATCGGCAGGCCGAGACCGGTGCCATCCGGACGACCGGTGACAAACGGCTTGAAGATCTGCTCCTGCTGCCCGGCTGGGATGCCGGGGCCGGTATCGGTTATGGCGATTGCGGCGGTCGCTTCGGTGCGCCGGGTGGTGACGGTCAGTCGACCGCCGTGGGGCATGGCTTGCAGAGCGTTAAGCACCAGGTTGAGCAGGGCCTGGCGAATCTGGCCGCCGTCTCCGGAGAGCGCCGGCAACTCCGCGGGGGTGAAAATCACGCTAACGCCGTTGCGTTCCGCCTGGCGTCGGGTCAGGTCGATGACTTCCTGCGCAATGAGATTGAGATCGAACCAGCCCCTCTCGACCGGCGCCTGGCGGGCAAAACGCAGAAAGTTTTCGAGCACCTGGTTAAGGCGATCTACTTCCCTGACCAGAATGTCGGCGAATTCGGCGCGCGGATCCGCCGGATCGACACCGTCCTTGAGGATTTCCGCGGTGCCGCGGATCGACCCCAACGGGTTGCGGATTTCGTGGGCCATTCCGGCGGAAAGCTCTCCCAGGGTGCTCAACCGGTCGGCGCGCCGCAATTGCTCCTCGATCTCGAGGATCTGATCGGCCTGTTCACGCAGCCTGCGATAGCTTTCCTCGAGATTGTCCGCCACCTCTCGCGCACGACGGGTCTGCTCCTGCTCGCGACCGGAGAGGAACCCGGTGAGAAAGCCGATGATATTGTAGAGGATGATCTCGAGGTATTGTTCGGGCTGCGAGACCGGGCGGTGTCCCCACTGGAAGAGCACATGCGGCAGGAACAGCAGGGAGACCGTGATGGCGGTAAGCACCCCTCCGCGCAGGGTGAACCACAGCCCGCCAAGAACGATCGGCACGTAATAGAGGCGCCGGTAGATGTCGTGGGCAGTGCCATGCTGCAAGGTCGTCAGGTAGTGCAGCGCTGATATAACCAGCACGAGCGTGGCAACCGTCAGGAGACGCAGTATCGTATTGCGATTCAGGGGCAACGTGATGAACTCCCGGACGAGGGGATCGGCGCGGCTGTGGAATATTATACAACGCTCTCCTCGAGCAAACCAGCGCAAATCCCGTTCAACCTTTACCGTGCGCCTTGAACCATCCTTGCGGCTGCGTTAAGGTGGCGGATCATGAATGAATTCATTAACATCCTCAACATCGTCCTCCCGGTCTTTGCGGTGATCGCCCTGGGAACTCTGCTCAAGCACTTCGGCCTGATCGACGCCCCTTTTCTGCAGCAGACCAACCGGCTTGTCTATTATGTGTGCCTGCCGCTGCTGCTCTTTTATGAGATCGGTCGCGCCGATTTCCTGGGCAATTTCAACGGCCGTCTGGTCATTGCTTCCGTCCTGGCCGTGACCGTCACCTTTTTGGTCAGCTACCTCTACACGGTCGTGCGCAACTACCCCCCCGCGGCCCGCGGCGTCTTCAGCCAGGGGGCTTTTCGCGGCAACATCGCCTACGTGGGACTGGCGATTGTCTTCAACGCCCTCGGCCAGCAGGGGCTGACCCGCGCCGGCATCCTCATGGGCTTCCTCGTCCCGTTTCTGAACCTTTACGCCATCATCGCCCTGCTCTGGCCGCACCGGCAGGCACCAGGGGGCCAGGGGGTGAACTATCTGGTGCGGCAGATCGCCCTCAACCCGCTGATCCTCGCCTCCTTCGCCGGAATCGCCTGGAGTTTCCTCGCCCTCCCCATGCCGCTGCTCTTGGAGCGCAGCCTCAAGATTGCCAGCGGCATGGCCCTCCCCCTGGCTCTGCTGGCCATTGGCGGGGCCTTTTCCATCGAGCGCCTGCGTGGCGACCTGTTCACTGCGGCCCTCGCCGCCGGAGCCAAACTGATCTGGATGCCGCTGCTGGCCGCCGGGCTTCTCCTCCTGCTGGGGGTTACCGGCCGCGACCTGGAGATCGGCGTGCTGATCGCCGGCACCCCGGCAGCGACCGCCAACTACATCATGGCCCAGCAGCTCAAGGGCGACGCCGAACTGGCCGGCACCATCGTCATGCTCTCCACCCTGCTCTCCGCCCTCACCTACACCGTCGCGCTGCTGATCCTGCGCAGCCACGGCTTATGACCCCACCCCTCATCTCGATCCTCATGCCGGTCCGCAACGAGGAGCGCCTGCTCCCGGCGGCCCTGGCTTCGCTGGCCCGACAGAGCCTGCACGAATGGGAACTGGTGGCCGTCGACGACGGCAGTACCGACGCCAGCGGCGCGATTCTCAGCGCCGCGGCCGCTACAGATCCGCGCATCCGCGTACTGCATCGCCCGCCGCACGGGCTGGTTGCCGCGCTCAACGCGGGGCTGGCACAGTGCCGTGCCCCTTTGGTGGCGCGCATGGACGGCGACGACATCTGCCATCCGCACCGGCTGGAGCGCCAGGCGGCCTTTCTCGAATCCCATCCCGAGGTGACCCTGGTGGCCTGTCAGGTTCGCCACGTGCCTCGTCAACGGCTGACCGAAGGGATGCGAAGCTACGAAGGCTGGCAGAACCGCCTCCTTTCCCACGCCGACATCATGCGCGACCTGTACGTGGAATCGCCGTTCACTCATCCCAGCGTGCTCTTCCGGCGCGACGCGGTACAGGCGCTGGGCGGCTACCGCGATCGCGGCTGGCCGGAGGACTACGACCTGTGGCTGCGACTGGCGCATTCGGGAGCCCGCTTCGCCCGCCTGCCGGAGGTGCTTTTTTACTGGCGTGACCGCCCGCAGCGACAGACCCGCACTGCCGCCGCCTATCGCCTGGAGGCCTTTCGTGCCTGCAAGGCACATCACCTGTGCCGCAGCTTTCTCTCAGCAACAGAACGGGTCACCCTGTGGGGAGCGGGGGTCGAAGGGAAGGCCTGGCGACGGGCGTTGCAGGCCGAGGGGATCGCCGTCGCGCGCTGGATCGAGGTCGACCCGCGCAAGCTCGGCCAGACCATTCATGGCGCACCGGTCCTCGGCATCGACTCTCTCAAACCGGGGGGAGGACGCACCCTGATCACGGTGGGGGCCAAGGGAGCGCGGGAGGAGGTACGGACCTTTGCGGCCCGGGCCGGATTGGTTGAGGGCGAGGATTTTATCTGTGTGACTTAGAAGGGTTTGATCCCGGCCCTTAACGCGCTTTCTGATGGTGCGCATATCATTTTAAAAAAACAAGGAGAAGCTGCCATGCTCAAATTCATGGGGATTGCCCTGGTCGCGCTGCTGCTGCAGGGATGTGTGCTGACCAAACTGGTGTCGGTGCCGATGCGGGTGACCGGTGCGGTCCTCTCGATCATCCCGGTGGTCGGCAACACCGCGCATGACGGGATCGACGAGGCGGCCGAGATTGTCGACGATGTCCCGCTGTAACGTTTGCCGGTCAGTCTATTCGACATACACCAGTGCGCACTTGAGATAATCGGTTTCGGGGCAGGCCGGCAGAATCGGGTGATCGGCTCCCGCCCCGCTCAGCGACGCCAGCCGCACGCAACGGTTAGCCTGACGGGCCGCCTGGGCGATCACGGCCACGAACCGCTCGCGCTCGAGGTGATGTGAGCATGAGCAGGTAATCAGCACGCCACCCGGCGCCACCAGTTCCAGGGCACGCCGGTTGACGGTCAGATAGCCCTTGACCCCCTCCTCGAGGTGCCGGCGGCTTTTGATGAACGCCGGCGGGTCGAGAACCACCACGTCGAAACGCCGCTGGCGCTGCTGGCGCAGGAACTCGAAGACGTCGGCGGCCACGAACGCGCAGCGCTGCTCAAGCCCGTTCCTTTCGGCATTGGCACGGGCCAGTGCCACTGCAGCGGCGGAAACGTCCACTCCGGTAACCTGGGCGGCACCATAGCGCGCCGCGTGCAGACTCCAGGCTCCGGCATAACAGAACAGGTCGAGCACTTCGGCGCCGGCCGCCACTCCGTCGAGCAGCCGGCAGTTGTCGCGCTGGTCGAGAAACAGCCCGGTTTTCTGCCCGCCGGCAATGTCCACGCCGAAGGTGATCCCGTTGATGACGACCGGTACCTCGGCGGGCAACTCCCCGTAAAGCAATTCGACGCTGCGCGGCAAACCTTCCAGTTCGCGGCTGGCACTGTCGTTGCGGGCCATGATGGCGCGCGGGGCACACACCTCGACCAGGGCCGCGATGATGGCCGCCCGCCGCGCCTCCATGCCGGCGGTCAGCAACTGAACGCTCAGCACCTCGCCGTAACGATCGACCACCAGCCCCGGCAGGCCATCGGCTTCGCCATGAACAAGGCGCAGGGCCGGCAGATCGCCGCACAGCCGCTGGCGATAAGCCAAGGCCGTCTGCAAGCGTCCGGCGAAGAAGGCCGGCGTGTCGATCGCCTCCGCCCGGCGCGAAAGGAGCCGGGCGGCTATCAGCGAATGCTGGTTGTAATAGGCGGTCCCGAGCAGTTGCCCGTCGGCAGCGATGACGGAGACAGCCGCTCCGGCTTCGACCGGGCCATCGAGGCCGGCAATCTCGTTGCTGAATATCCAGGGGTGGCCAGCACGGATCCGGCGGTCATGCCCACGCCGCAGGAGCAAACGGGTCATCGGCAGGCCGACTGGCCGAGCAGCGCCTGCACCACCTGCCGCGCTGGATCGGAGATCACCTGATAGTGGACTTCGGTGCCTTCACGGCGACCGGCGATGATCCCCTTGTTCTTGAGCAGGGCCAGATGTTGGGAGACGGTGGCCTGCGGCAGGCCAAGGCACTCCCAGATCTTCTTGACGTTGCAGCTTTGCGACATCAGCCCGGCCACGATCTTGAAGCGCACCGGATGGCCGAGCACCTTGAGAATTTCCGCTTCCCGGTCGAAACTCCGCATTTTCACGAACTCGGCATCGGCCATGATCTGCCCTTTCTCCAGAGACATTCAAATATATGGATATTATTTTTGCGGCAGCTGCAAGTCAAGTTCAAGCCACGCAGGAGTCTCGACTCGCCGCGGAACTCCCTCTATACTGGCCGCAGCGAAATCAACCAGCAAAGGTCCCGGGCCATGAACAGTGAGACGGTCTACGTTATCGGTCACCGCAATCCCGACACCGATTCGATCTGCAGCGCCATCGCCTACGCCGAAATGTGTCGGCAACAGGGACGTCCGGCCATCGCCGCCCGGGCCGGCGAACTCAACCGCCAGACCGAATTCATTCTCGACCGGCTCGGCGTCGCCCCTCCCGAGCGGCTGGGCGATGTCTACCCGCGGGTGCGCGACATCCTTGCCGGCGAGGCGGTCACCGTGCATGGCGATCTGCCGCTGGTCCGCGCCCTTGACATCATGCGCAGCCACGACCTGCGCATGTTGCCGGTGGTTGACGACGACAACCGCCCCTGCGGCGCCTTGCTCCTCAAACGTCTGACCGAACGGATCTTCCTCAGTGACGAGGGCGGCGGCATCCGCCGGGTTCTGACCTCCCCGGCCTCGATTCGCAACTGCCTCGGCGCCACGGCGCTGCATCTGGATCAGGCCGAAGTCGAGGAGGAACTCGACATCTACGTGGGCGCCATGGCAGCGGCCACGTTCCACCAGCACCTGGCCAACGCCCAGCCACAGCGCGCGGTGATTTTCGCCGGCGACCGCTACAAGGTCCAGCGCGACGCCATCGCCATGGGGGTCAGGGTCCTGGTGATCACCGGCGGGCTGCCCGTCGCCGCGGAGATCGTCGCCGCAGCCCGCGAGCGCGGCGTCAATCTGCTGGTCAGCCCGCGCGACACCGCCGCCAGCGTCCTGTTGGCGCGGCTCTCGACCCCGGTACGGCACCTCGCCGACGACAGCATCCCGACCGTGGGGCTCGACGACCGGGCCGAGGAGGTCAGAAAACTGCTCCTCAAAGGCCGCACCCCCGCCACCCTGGCCCTGGAGCGCGACGGTCGGCTGGCGGGAGTCGTCACCAAGACCAACCTGCTCTCGCCGTCCCGCGTCAAGTTGATTCTGGTCGATCACAACGAGCTTTCCCAGGCGGTCCCCGGGGCCGACCAGGTGGAGATCATGGAAGTCATCGACCACCACCGTCTCGGCAACTTCCACACCGAGTTGCCGATCCGTTTTATCAACCAGCCGCTGGGCAGCACCTGCTCTGTGGTCGCCGGGCTCTACCGCCAGGCCGGCCTGGCGCCGGAAGCGAAAATTGCTGCCCTGCTGTTGGCCGGTCTCCTTTCCGATACGGTGCTGCTCAAATCGCCCACGACCACCGACACCGACCGTGAGCTGGCCGGCTGGCTGGGGGGGTGCGCGGGTCTCGACCCCGCCGGCTTCGGTCGGGAAATCTTCGAGGCGAGCAGCGCCCTTGGCGCCTATCCAAGTGTGCGCGCGCTCCTGACCACCGATTTCAAGGAGTACGAAGCGGGAGGGAGACGTTTCGGCATCGGCCAGGTGGAGGTGGTAACGCTCGACGAATTCCATAGCCGGCGCGAGTCGCTGGCCGACGGCGTTGAGGAGTTGCGCCGCGATCAGCGGCTGCAACTGGCCGGCCTGCTGGTGACCGACATCGTGCGCCAGACCAGCCTGCTGCTGGTGAAGGGGGAGGAGGAACTGCTCGACCTGATTGCCTACCCGCGTCTGGCACCGGACCTGTTCGAACTCAAGGGGGTGCTCTCGCGCAAGAAACAACTGGTGCCGCACCTGCTCAGGGCCTTTCGGGAAGGGGTGAGCGCAGGATAACGGGAGCCGGCCCATCCTTGTGTTCGTCTTTGTTATCAAGGGGATGACGATTGAGATCATTAACCTACCGAAGCAGCAGTCTAAAAAACAAAATCATGCAATTTATTTAATTCATTCGGCTTGCATCAGGTGGAAGAGGAGTATCTGAGGTGAAAATTCTTGACGGCAAAAGGTGTGCGGATAGCCTGGTAGCTGACATATCGAAGAAAGTGGCGGAGTACGTAGACTCCGGGCTGAGAAAGCCCCACATGACCGTTATCCTGGTGGGAGAGCATCCGCCGAGCGAGTCCTACGTAAAAGCCAAAATCATCTCCTGCAAAAATGCCGGCTTTGAAAGCAACCTTATCCGCCTTCCGGAATCGATCAGAGAAAAGGAGTTGGTAGCCAAAATCGAGGAGGTAAACAGCGATCCGACTACCGACGGACTCATCGTCCAACTCCCGCTGCCTAATCATATCAACCAGCAGAGCATTATTAACGCCATCTCCCCTGACAAGGATATCGACGGCTTCCACCCTGCGAACTTTGGTCGAATGACCCTTGGACAGAAGGCTTTCAGGCCGGCAACCGCCTACGGCATCTGCAAACTTCTGCAATTCTACGACATCCCTATCAAAGGCAAGCACTGTGTGGTCATCGGCAGGTCGAACATCGTCGGCAAGCCGATCTCCATAATGCTCTCCAACGATTTTGACATCGGCAATGCCACCGTGACGCTGACCCATATCGAAACACCGCGCAAACTGCTGCTGGATGAAACACGCCGGGCGGATATCATCGTCGTTGCCGTGGGAATTCCGGGGTTTGTCACCCCTGACATGGTGAGACATGGCGTTGTGCTGATCGACGTGGGGATCAACAGACTGGAGAGCGGCAAACTTGTCGGGGATGTGGCTTTCGACGAGGTGGCGCAAAAATGTTCCTGGATCACCCCGGTTCCCGGTGGTGTTGGCCGAATGACAGTCGCTGCACTAATGATCAACACCCTGATGGCGTATCAGAACAATTTCAATCTCGCCTGAGTTACTGAGAACACGTCTCAACCACCAGCGGGAGTTCTGAGAACAGCTTTTCACACCACTGAACCCGCAATCCGAAAGAGGAGGCCGGATGCCCCGCATAGCCTCAGCGGCTCATGCCTTTCCCCCCCATACCGCTTCGCAGGAGACGGTGAAAGGCGCCGTCCGCCAGATCTTTGCCGGCACCGTCACCGATCTGGAGCGACTGCTGGCGGTTTTCGACAATTCCCGAATCGACAGCCGCCAGTTCATGATGCCCGTGGAGTGGTATCTGGAGCCCCGCACCCCGGCCGAGCGAACCCGCATCTATCAGGAACAGGGGCTGGCGCTCCTTGAAGCAGCGGCCTTAACCTGTCTTGATCGGGCAGGTTGTCGCCCGATCGACATCGACCAAGTGATTTTCATCTCGTCCACCGGCCATGCGACCCCCACGCTCGACGCCCATCTCGTCAACCGCCTCGGCATGCGGCCGAGTACGTCCCGGCTACCAATCTGGGGGCTCGGCTGCGCGGCCGGCGCCGCTGGTCTGTCCCGGGCCTGCGACCATTGCCTGGCCCATCCGGGGCACAGGGTAATGCTGGTGGCCCTGGAGTGCTGCAGCCTGACCTTCATGGCCGGCGACGTTACCAAAAAAAATCTGGTCGCCACCTCGCTCTTCGCCGACGGGGCGGCCGCGGCCCTCGTTTGCGGCGACCGGACGGGCAGTGGTGGTCCGTCAATCGCCGCAACCCGCTCCCACCTCCTGCCAGACAGCTACCGGATCATGGGGTGGGATTTTCTCGACGAGGGGATGCACCTTGTGCTTTCCCCCAAACTGCCCCTCGTCATCAGACAGGAACTCCCCGCCTTGGTCGAGGGGCTGCTCTCCGACCACGACTTGACCCTGCGCGATATCGTGCACTACATCACCCACCCCGGCGGGGCCCGCGTCATCGATGCGTACCGGGAAGCCCTGAATCTGTCGGCGGAAGATCTTCGGCTAAGCGAGGAACTGCTGCGCCGGCACGGCAACCTATCGTCAGTGTCGGTGCTGGTAGTTCTGGAGCGGTGGCTGGCGTCGGCGCGAGCGCAGGTCGAGGGATACGGTCTGCTGTCGGCATTCGGCCCGGGGTTCTCGGCTGAGATGCTGCTGGTCAGGGTGTAGCATGTCACTGCTCTGGATATTCGCGTTCCTCCTGCCGGAACGGCTCTTCGAACTCCACCTCTCCCGCAGGAACCTGCAGAGCCTCACCGCACGCGGTGGCAAGGAGTTCTACCCCGAGTCATTTCCGCGAATGGTCGCCATGCACATTCTTTTTCTCCTGGCCTTGTTTTGGGAATCTTTCCCCTGGACGGTTGTCGCAGGCCCGTTCACCTGGGGTATGATCGCCGCTCTGGTGCTTTTACAGGGCGCTCGTTACTGGTGCATCATCAGCCTCGGCGAATACTGGAACACCCGCATCGTGCTGGTCCCGGGGGGAACCACCCGGAAAACCGGACCCTACCGGCTGACCCCCCATCCGAACTACCTGGTGGTGGTCCTCGAGTTTATCCTGCTGCCGCTGCTCATGCAGGCACCGTATACTTTGGTCGTCTTCTTCCCGCTCAATCTCCTGATCCTCCGTGACCGCATCCGGCTTGAGGAAAAAGCCTTGCGGGAATTCACCGATTACGACGAACGGTTCCCACGGCGTCAACACCATGCTGGTCAGTCCTAACCAAGAGGAAAACAGGAGCAAATGATTTTCATCCCACCTTTCACCATCATTGACGCCTCCGCCGCCAGCATCCGCTCCCCCCTGGCCATCCCGTTTCGCATCGCCACCGGCCAGCACGACGAACTGGTCAACGTCTTCCTGCGCCTACGCACCGGTGACAGTCTGTGTGACTTCGCCCAGACACACCCTTGCCGATGATTTCCAACCCGCTGGCCATCGTCCTGCTGCTGGTCGCCATCGAAGCGCTGGTGCTGTGGCTGTCGCGCCACGAACGCACCAGGCGCTGGTTCGCCATCCTTCCCGCAGTCTTCTGGATCTATTTCCTGCCGATGCTGGCCGCCACGACCGGCCTGCTCCCCGCCAAAAGCCCGGTCTACGGGTTGCTCACCACCTGGCTGCTGCCGGCCAGCCTGGTGTTGCTGCTGCTGCCGGTCGACATGCGCGCCATCCTGCACCTCGGGCCAAAGGCCCTGGGGATTTTTTTCATCGGCGCCGCCGGAATCATCATCGGCACGACGCTCTCCTTTCTCGTCTTCGCGCCGCTTGTCGGCGTTGAATTCTGGGCGGGATTCGGTGCCCTCGCCGCCTCCTGGACCGGCGGCAGCGCCAACATGATCGCCGTTAAGGAGGCCTTGGCGGTGCCGGATGAGGTTTTCGCCCCGATGGTGATCGTCGACACGGTCGTCCCCTACCTGTGGATGGGGCTGCTGATCGCCCTGGTCAGCCGACAGGCGACGTTCGACCGCTGGCTGCGCGCCGACCGCACCGTCCTCGACGATCTCGGCACGCGTGTGGCACAGCAGGTGGCAGCAAGCGGAGGACAACGTACCGCGGGAGGGATTGTCCTGGCGCTGCTGATTGCCGGCGGCGGCGGCAGCGCAGCCCACCTGATTGCCGCTCAGCTGCCGCAGGTCAGGGACGTGGTCAGCAATTTCACCTGGACAATTCTGCTCGTTACCGTCATCGGTCTGGCGCTGTCGCTGACCCCGGCCCGCCGCCTGGAACGCGCCGGCGCCACGCGCACCGGCTACGACCTGCTTTACCTGGTGCTGACCGCCATCGGCGCCAAGGCTTCGGTGGCCAGCATCGGCTCGGCGCTGGTACTGATCGGTGCCGGCCTGCTGATCGTGGCGATACACGCCACCGTGCTGCTGGTGGGAGCAAAGCTGCTGCGGGCACCGATGTTCCTGGTAGCCGCAGCCAGCCAGGCCAATATCGGCGGGGTCGCCTCGGCACCGGTGGTCGCCGAGGTCTATCATCCCGGGCTGGCTTCGGTGGGACTGCTGATGGCAATTCTGGGGAATATCGTCGGCACGTGGCTGGGGATCGCCTGCGCGCAGCTATGTCGGCTGCTGTGACCGGCAAGACGCAGGCAAAAGCGGCCCGGTCATGTTTCGACAGGCTCACCATGACCGGAAATTAATCACGTTGGCGTTTCTAAAACCCGTTCATCCAGAGCATGTCGAAGGGTGAACGGGTTTGCTACGCCTTGTGCTCCGGCCCATCCAGCAGTTGTCCCAGTTCATGAGGCGAGGTCACCGGCAGCCGGCACCCCTGCTCGCCGCACAACCAGGCGGTCACCCGGCCGTCGACAGCATGCTTCCCCGCCGGTAGTTGCGACAAACGATCGATGCCGGTGGTGTCTTCGCCGATGCACAGGGTGACGGTACGAGGCTGGAAGCGCTGGTGCAACACCGCCAAGAAAGGCGCCGCAGCCGCTACCGGCCCCGGCGCAACGATGACCAGTTGCCGGGTCGGACCGAGAGCGTAGTCGAGGGCCTGCAGCAGCTGGGCGTGGGCCTCCGGATGAGCACCCAGCCGGCCGAGGCGACGGGCCAGCAGCTGTTCTCCCGCCGTGCGCCAGCTCTCTTCGCCGGTCAGGTCGGCGAGCTTCATCAACGTCAGGGTCGCAAGCGACCCGGCGGCGGGGATGGCGCCGTCGGTGGTGCTGCGCCCACGCCCCAGCACGGCCTCCGCATCGACGGCGCACTCCCATAAATCGCCGCTGTCATCGCCGAACAGGCGCAGCAGTTCGCCGCTCCAGTGCAGCGCCGCTTCCAGATGGCGCGGCTGCCAGGTCGCCTGGTAAAGCTCGACCAGTCCCCACCCCAGGAACGCATAATCCTCCGCAAAGCCCCGGGTTTCCGCAACCGCCCCGCGCCAGGAGCGCCGCAGCCGTCCGTCCCCGTCGACCATCTCCCGCTCCAGGAACGCATGACCAGCTGCTGCCGCCTCCACCCACGCCGGCTCTTCCAGCACCGCCCCGGCCCGCGCCAGGGCGCCGATGGCCAGGCTGTTCCAGCCAACCAGCACCTTGTCGTCGCGGTGCGGACGCACCCGCACGGAGCGGGCCTGTAGCATTAACCTGCGCGCCTGCTCCAGCCGCTTTTCGGCATCCGCCTCATCGCACCCGGCGCCGATGACCAGTTCAGTCAAGGCCGTCGCCCGGAACGGAATAGATCGGCCTTCGAAATTCCCCGGGCGGGCAACCCCGTAGGCCTTGATCGCCAGTGCGGCCAGATCGTCCGGCAGGAGGTCATGCATCTGCTCCGGGGTCCACAGGTAGAAGGTTCCCTCCTCCCCTTCGCTGTCGGCATCCTCGCCGCAGCAGAAGGCTTCGCCGTCGAACCGCAGGTCGCGCAGCAGGTAGGTCACGGTGTCGCGGGCCATCGCGGCGTAAACAGGTTCGCCGGTCGCCTGCCAGCCGTCGAGGGCGGCGAGGATGAAGAGCGCCTGGTCGTAGAGCATCTTCTCGAAGTGTGGCACCGTCCAGGACGCATCGACCGCATAGCGGTGCAGGCCGAAGCCGACCTGGTCATAGACGCCGCCGGCACGGATCGCCTGCAGCGTCATCCCGGCCATGCGCGCCGCGTCAGGCGTCTGCAGCCGGCTGGCCAGCCTCCAGAGCAGGGAGAGGACATGGGGCGTGGGGAATTTCGGCGCGCCGCCGAAGCCGCCGTGACGCGAGTCGAACGCTTCCCGCCAACGCCCATAGGCCTGGCGCAGGGGACGGTCGGTCGGCGCCTCCGCGGGAGCGTCGCTATGTTCCAGGGAGGACAGCGCCGCCTGCAGCCGGGCGCCGGATTCGCGAATCAGCGGACGCTGCTCACTCCAGACGGCGGCAATCCGCTCCAACAGAGCGATCAGCCCGGGAAATCCGCGGCGCGGCTCGCGCGGCACATAGGTGGCCGCGTAGAACGGCTGCCGCTCGGGCGTCAGCAGCACGGTCAGCGGCCAGCCGCCGCTGCCGGTCAGCAGCTGACAGGCGTTCATGTAGACGGTGTCGACGTCCGGGCGCTCCTCGCGGTCGACCTTGACGGCGACGAAATGCCGGTTGAGGACGGCAGCGACCTCTGCCGATTCGAACGATTCATGGGCCATGACGTGGCACCAGTGGCAGGTCGAGTAGCCGATGGAGAGGAACACCGGCTTCTCCTCGGCTTGCGCACGGGCGAAGGCCTCATCTCCCCAGGGGTACCAGTCGACCGGATTGGCGGCGTGCTGCAGCAGGTAGGGGCTGCGCTCGAAGATCAGGCGGTTGAAATCGGGGCCGCCGTCTTCCGGCAGGGCGCTGCGGTCGACGGCATCGAGGGCGGCAATATCGAAGTGGCGGGCGGCCATGGCGGAACCTCCGCTTCCAGTGTAAGCGAGATCCGCAGACAGCGCAAAAAAATGGCCCCGCGAAGGAGGGGAATCGCGGGGCTAAATCTCCGACCCGGAGGCCGGAGTACATGGGTGGATACTAAGAAAAAGACCGGAAGGCGTCAAGTGAAAAAATCAGGTCACCGAGACCACTTCCTCGAAGGTGGTCACCCCTTCCAGCATCTTGCGCACCGCCGCCTCGCGCAGCGTCACCAGCCCGTCGGCGCGGGCGGCCATGGCCAGCTTCTCCAGGTCGGCCCCTTCAGCGAGCACCAGACGGATACGGTCGGTGAACGGCATCATTTCGAAGATGCCGCTGCGCCCCTTGTAGCCGGTGCCGCGACAGTCGCCGCACCCCTCCCCTTCCCAAACTGGGTAGTCGCCCTCGGGCAGCTGCAGGAAATCCATCTCCTCGCGGCTCAGCAGACGTTCACGTTTGCAGCTCTTGCAAATGGTCCGCACCAGGCGCTGGGCATTGATGCCGATCACCGTCGAAGCGATCAAAAACGCCGGCACCCCCAGATCGAGAAGGCGGATCACCGAGGACGGGGCATCGTTGGTGTGCAGCGTGGAGAGGACCAGATGGCCGGTCAGCGCAGCCTGTACGGCAATTTCCGCGGTTTCCCGGTCGCGGATCTCGCCGATCATGATGATGTCCGGGTCCTGGCGCAGAATGCTGCGCAGCGCGGCGGAGAAACTCACGTCGATGGCCGCCTGCACCCCCACCTGATTGAATTCCTCCATGACCATCTCGATCGGGTCTTCGACGGTGACGATGTTGACCTCGGGAGAAGCCAGCACCCGCAGCGACGAGTAGAGGGTGGTGGTCTTGCCGCTGCCGGTCGGGCCGGTCACCAGGATGATGCCGTTGGGCTTGCGGATGAAGGCCGAATAGAGCTGGAATTCGCGCGGGTAGAAACCGAGGCGGTCGAGCTCCTGCATGAGGATTTCCGGGTCGAAGATGCGGATGACCACCTTTTCGCCGAAGGCCACCGGCAGGGTGGAGACGCGCAGCTCGACCTCCTTCCCCTTGTGCTGGGTCTTGATGCGCCCGTCCTGGGGGCGGCGCTTCTCGGCGAGGTCGAGACGGGCCAGCAGCTTGATCCGCGAGACGATCGGCGGATGCAGGTTCTTGGGGATGGTGTGCAGATTGTGCAGGACGCCGTCGACACGCAGGCGCACCAGCGACTTGTCGCGTTTCGGCTCGATATGGATGTCGCTGGCCCGCTGGTCGAAGGCGTAGCGCAACAGGTATTCGACGGCCGAGACGATGTGCTTGTCGCTGCTCTCGATCTCCTGCGGCCCCTTCAGCTGGAAATACTGCTCCAGATTGGAGAGGTCGATCCCCTGCCCCATCTCCGATTCGGCGGCCCGCACCGAAGCGCGGAAACCGAAGAATTCGCTGAGCGCCTTGACGATATCGCCGCGCGAGGAGAGCACCGGCTTGATCTGCAGGTTGCGCACCTGGCGCAGATCCTCCAGCCCCTGGGTGTTGAACGGGTCAGCCACCGCCACCACCAGCACGCCGTCGGCCATGGCAATCGGCAGCATCAGGTTCTTCAGGGCAAAAGCCCGCGAAATGTGGGCGGTGATCAGATCAAGGTTCAGTCGCAGCGGGTCGATCTTGTGAAACTCCATGCCGGCCCACCTGGCAATGACCTCGGTCACGGCATCGACGGTCAGCAACCTGACGCTCCCCGGGATGGTCAGGTTGAACGAGCAGATCACCTCGGCGGGAGAGAGGGTGTCGACGCCGCGTACCAGGCGGCGCGTCGCGCCCGATGCCTGGTGACCGCGCAACTGGGCGGCCTGGGCCTCGCCCCGTTCGAGCAGCATCTGCAACTGGGCATCATCGATCAGCCCCTGGCGGCGCAGTAATTTGGCAACGATGGCAAGAGTCAGCGTCTGGCGCGGCTTGCTGCCTGAGGTTACCGGTGTGGGCATGACGAATCCGGTGTGGGGAAAAGAGTTGACGGAAGGCGTGGCCCGAAGCTAGCCCTGGCCGCAATCTGCGGGATCGCCGGTCAGTTTGGCCAGACCGTGCGCCAAGGCAGGCAGGATGACCGCCAGATTTTCGCGAACCCCTTTAGGGCTTCCCGGCAAGTTGACGATAAGGGTGCGGCCGCGCACCCCGGCCACGGCCCGCGACAACATGGCATGGGGGGTTTTCTCCAGACTCCCCATGCGCATGGCTTCGGCCAGCCCCGGCACCTGGTAGTCGAGAACCTGCTGAGTTGCCTGCGGAGTGACGTCACGCGGGGAGAGGCCGGTGCCCCCGGTGGTCAGAATCAGATCCAATCGGTCGCGGTCGGCCCAGTCGATGAGGGTTGCGACGATCTGTGCGATTTCATCGGCGATGACCGCATAGCGCTCGATTCTGCCAAGTTCAGCGACCATCTCGGCAAGAACGCGGCCGCTTTGATCCTCTCGTTCGCCGCGCGCCCCCTTGTCCGAAAGGGTCAATACGCCGATGCGAAACGATTGGCTCATCGTGGTTCTCCCGCCACGACTTCGATCACATCCCCCGTACGCACCGTACCGCCTGCGAGCACTACGGCAAAGATCCCCTCGCGCGGCATGACGCAGTCTCCGGCCTGGTAAAAGATCGCGCAGCGCTCATGGCAGATCTTGCCGATCTGCGATATTTCCAGCAGCGCTTCCGCCCCGACCCGCAAGCGCGTGCCGACCGGCAGGGTGCACAGATCGAGGCCGCGGGTGGTGAGATTTTCGGCAAAATCGCCCGCCCCCACGTCCAGCCCCGCCGCCTGCATCTTGGCGATACTCTCGGACGCCAGCAGGCTGACCTGACGGTGCCAGTCACCGCCATGGGCATCGCCTTCCAGACCGAAGCCCTTGACGAGACGACCGACGCCGACATCGGTCTTGCGTTCGCCCTTGTTCGCGCTTGTGCAGACCGCGATGACTTGACCGTGATTGGGCATGATTCCTCTCGTTGGTATCGGGGCTGGGGACTAGGGGCTAACCTTTTCCTTCCAGTCTCCAGTCTCCAGTCCCCATCTCCCAGGCTCCGCCTTTAGCCGCCGCGCTTGACGCGGTTTTCCACTTCCTTGCGCGCGGTGGTGGAGATGGCATTCGAGACATTGCGGCTTTTCGCCAGCTTCTTGAGATCGCCCAACGGCAGTTCGCTGACGAAGCGCAAGGCTCGCGGCAGCGGGGTCTTCGGATGCAGGGCCAGGGCCTTGCGGATTTCCGAATTCTTCATCCAGTCGCGGTTAAGAAGGATCAGGCGGATCAACTCGTCGCTGGAGGTCTTGTTTCTGGCCACCGTCACCACTTCAGCCTCGGTCATCCGGCCGTTTTTGAGAACCGCGCCATGCACCAGCTTGTTGGGATCCTTGACGAGAATGTTGCGCCACTCCTTGTCACCGGTCATGGCCATCTTGATCTTGTCGGAAACCTTCATTTCCAGGGCCAGCTGATGCTTCGATATCCCCTTGGCCTCGGCCTCCTGGAGCAGGGCCGCGATCGCCTCGTCGGAAACCTCTTCGACTTCATCGGGATTGCCGTCGACCGCCTCCGGAAAAACCTCTTCAGCCCCTTCTTCTTCCTCAGCGGAAAGCGGTGCCTCCTTCGCTTCCTCGCAACCGAGTCTGGCCTTCAAGGCCGCACTGGTATTGGGGTTGGCGAGAACCGTCGAGATCAGTGCCGGAGTGAGGCGTTCCGGCTGTCCGGCCAGGACGGCAAGCAGGGCTGCGTCGCCCCGTTCGGCGAGAAACTGCAGGGTTTCGGCTGGCAGTGCAGGATGGTTGACGACTCTCTTCATCAGCGCCACATCGTTGAGTCGCACCCTGGCCAGCAAATCGAGGAGGCGGGGGTGCAACGAGGGGTCATCGCACGCCGGCTGCAATACTGCCAGCGGCAGAGTGCGCAACGCGCGCACCGCCTCCCCCTTCACTTCCGCATCAGCGCTGGTGCAGAGAAAGCAGAGTACGGTCAAAAGGTCTCCCCCGGAAAGGGGGAGAGCCCCCCGCGCCGCAGCCAGCTGCGCTTCGCGGGGGGCTCCCGGGCCGACGATGCGTGCCACTTCCGGAGAAACCTTGAGCCGAACCTGGCTGAGCCCTTCAGGCTGGGTCATGGTTCACCATCGACAAGGACGGCCGGCATCACTGCTTCTTGATGACCTCGGCAGCAATCCCCGCTCGCCGGGCCTTGACCGCCGCTTCGTTCGCCGCCGCCTGGTCGGGGAAGCCGCCAAACCGCACCAGGCTGATGACGCGTTTGACCTCGACCGGTTCCTCGGCAACCTTTACCCCTTCGCTGGAGAAACGCTCCGCCATCTGGCGCAGGTTCTCCTGGTTGGCATAGGCGCCGGCATAGATCGTGGTCGTTGCGCCTGCGCGCAGGGCAAAGGCATCGGGGGCGATGCCGCGGGCATAGGCCAGCGCTTCCTTGGCCTCGGCCTCAGGGTAGCTGCCGATGCGCAGGCGGGTCAGGCGCACGGTCTTTTGCATGGTGCTGACCTGGGGCTCATAGCCGATTTTGCGAATCTTCTCCTTGACGGCCTTCAGCTCGCCGGCATTCACGAAGGCCCCCGCCTCGATCAGCCACGGCCCGCTCGCAGCAACAGGCTCCGGCTTCGTCTCCGCCTTGGCCGGAGCCGGGGCC
>CAZRTZ010000021.1:0-14093 GCA_964603155.1 uncultured Geobacteraceae bacterium
GATTTCGACCGGGAAGCGCGGTGCGTCCAGATCGGCATTGATCATCACCGGCCGGCCAAACAGGTTGCGGGCCGACAGCTTGAGCCGCGCCGTATCGCTGCCGACGCGAACGCTCAGAGCCTCGGCTTTCAGCTGCTCGCCGTTTCCCCGTAGGCTGCCGTCAAACGCCGGCCGCAGGCCGGCCACCTTCACCTGGACCTGCTCCAGGGTAAGTTCCGCGTCATGAAGCAGACGCCGCCCGTCGGCAAGCGCCCCTTTCAGCAGCAGCGTGCCACGCACGGTGCCGGCCGGCTCGAAGCCGGCGGCCTTGCCGGCAAGAGCAGCCGGCAGCGCCGCCAGTGCCGTATGCAGATCGAGTCCGGGGATGCGCACCTTAAGATCGGCTGCCGGCGCGCTCTTAAGGCCGGAGAGCGTCCCGTCGGCGGCCAGCTTGATCCCGTTGAGATCGTATTCACTCCTGGCGATGCGCAGCAGCCCCTGCCCAGGAATAACCGCCAGATCGACAGCGGCGCTGGCGGTTACGCGCTCCAAAGGCGCCTGCGGCAGGGCCTCGAGCCGCAGCGAAAGCTCGTGCAAGGAGACCAGTCCGCGGACCGCCATCGCTTCAGCGTTGCCCTCCACCTGGTTTTTCAGATTCAGCCGGGCCGAGGTCAGCTGGCCGGGAAGCTTGTCCCGGTAGTAGGGCTCCAGCGTCGTCACATCGAGCCCCTGCAATTCGACCGCCAGGCTGACCGTCTTCCCGGAAGGGTTAACCCTCCCCTTCAGCGCAAACGGCGCGCCGTTGAGCATCCCGTGCAGATCGACCGGCAGTTCTTCCTGCAGGGAGAACTCGGTGAACTGTGTGGTCAGCCCGGTCAATTCGATGCGGGGGGGCGCCGCAGCCGATATCCTCCGGTCGATGAAACTCACCGTGCCGTCACTGACCGTCGCCAAGGCCACCCGCAAGCCGATGCCGCCGTCATCAGCCGTCGCCGCGTCCGGGGCCGGAGCGGACGGCTTCGCGCTTTTAGCCAGAAGATCGGCGATATTCAGTTCTCCGTCGGTCTGGCGTACCAGGACCAGCTGCGGCTTCTCGATGCGCACCTCGTCGATGACCACCTGTTTGTTGAGCAGCGGCAGCAGCTGGTAGCGCAGCTTGACCATGCCGATGCGCAGCAGCGGATCACCGCCATTGCGATCGGCCACCGAAAGGTCGTGCAGTTCGATCCCGGAGAAGAGCCCGACCTGCACCTCTCCCAGGGAGACCTTGCGGTGGAGGGCCTGCTCGACCTTGGGGAGGACCAGAGCCTTGACCCGATCTACGGTAATGAGGGACTTGGCCGTAAAGACCAGGGCGACCACGATCAGCAGCAGGACACCGCCGACCCCGGCGACGATTTTCATCAGTTTGCTCATTGCAACCACCTTTCCGCAGGGATTCCCACCCTCACCCCTCACCCCTCACCTTGAAGCCTCAAATCCAATCCAGCCAAATCAAGCGCCGCCTGCCACTCCTCAGCTGTCACCGGCTGCACCGACAGACGGCTGCCGCGCTGCAGCACCATCATTCCGGCGAGCAGCGGGTGATTGCGCAGTGCGTCGCGGGTCAGCGGGTGCGGCAGGCGGGCCCGGAACTTCACGTCGACCATGTACCAGATCGGGTTGTCCGGCGAGGACTTCGCATCAAAGTGCGCGCCTTGCGGATCCTGCGCGGTGTGATCCGGGTAGCCGCCGCGCACGACCTGGGCCAGACCGACGATCGCCGGCTCGGCGCAGCTGCTGTGGTAGAAGAGCACGCCGTCGCCGGCCTTGATTTCGTCGCGCAGCAGGTTGCGCGCCTGGAAATTGCGCACGCCATCCCAGGACGAGATGCCGCCGGGGGAGCGCTCCAGGTCGTCCAGGGAAAAACAGCCCGGTTCCGTCTTCATCAGCCAGTAGCGCATGAGAACCCCCTGCCTGTTGCATTGGCGCTTGCAGCGCCGCTGAGCGGGCCTGCGGCACGATTAAAACGTTGAGTCGTTTACATCTTTATCCCGAAGGATCGATTCAACAATTCAACGCGCGCAGCACAGTTCAAAGATTCAACGTTTTTTGACTCCCGTCAAAGCCAGGCCGAAACAATACGACTAAAGTGGCTTTCGCGACGGCATGGCCATGGGGAAATTATAACAAATTGTTTCCCCAGCCCGATTGCAAAAAGACAACAGGCTGATATTCTTGTTTTTCCTTGAATCAGCCCCCATCACTCAACAACATCGCGAGGAGGAAACACATCATGTCCATGTTCTGTTACCAGTGCGAACAGGCCGCCAAGGGAACCGGCTGCACCGCCGTCGGCGTGTGCGGCAAGCAGCCCGAGGTCGCCGCCCTGCAGGACCTGCTGGTCTACACCCTCAAAGGGGTCGCCTTTTGGGCCGACAAGGCCCGTGCCCAGGGGAAGAAGGACCAAGAGATCGACCGCTTCATGATTGACGGCCTGTTTACCACTGTCACCAACGTCGACTTCGACGCCGATGTCATCAGCAGGTTCGTCGCCGAGGGAGTGCGTCTGCGCGAGAAGGCGAAGCAGCTGGCCGGCGCCTGCAGCGGCCCAATCCCCGCCGCCGCCCAGGACTGGGCCCTCCCCTCCTCGCATGAGGAACAGGTCAAGCTCGGCGAACTGCACGGCGTCAAGGACTATACCGTCGATGCCGACGTCCACTCGGTGCGCGAGATCATCACCTACGGCCTCAAGGGTTACGCCGCCTACGCCGACCACGCCCGCATCCTCGGCAAGGAATCCGACGAAACCTACGCCTTCACCCACAAGGCGCTGGCCGCCCTGCTCGACGACAGCCTCGGCCTGATGGACTACGTCGGCCTGGCCATGGAGGCCGGCCGCATCAACTACGTGACCATGGAGCTGCTCAACCAGGCCCATGTCGAGGCGTACGGCCATCCGGTGCCGACCAAGGTTCAGCTCGGCACCAGTGCCGGCAAGGCGATCCTGGTTTCCGGTCACGACCTCAAGTTCCTCGAGGAATTGCTCAAGCAGACCGCTGGGACCGGGGTCAACGTCTACACCCACGGTGAGATGCTGCCGGCCCACGGCTACCCGGGGCTGAAGAAGTACGCGCACCTGGCCGGCAACTTCGGCGGCGCCTGGCAGGATCAGCACAAGGAGTTCCAGGAGTTCCCCGGCGCCATCATCTTCAACACCAACTGCATCCAGAAGCCGGCCGACAGCTACAAGGACCGCCTCTTCACCTGGGGGCTGGTACAGTGGCCCGGCGTCAAGCACGTCGACGGCTGGGACTTCTCGGCGGTGATCAAAAAGGCCCAGGAATGCCCGGGATTCGAGGAAAAGCCGGGGCAGGAGATCATCGTCGGCTTCGGCCACAACGCCATCCTTGGCGTGGCCGACAAGGTCATCGCGGCCGTCCAGGCCGGCGCCATCAAGCACTTCTTCCTGGTGGGCGGCTGCGACGGCGCCAAATCGGGTCGCAACTACTACACCGAGTTCGCCGAGAAGGCTCCCAAGGATACGGTCATCCTTACCCTGGCCTGCGGCAAGTTCCGCTTCAACAAGCTGGAACTCGGCGATATCGGCGGCATTCCGCGCCTGCTCGATGTCGGCCAGTGCAACGACGCTTACAGCGCCATCCAGGTGGCTGTGGCTCTGTCCAAGGCCTTCAACTGCGGGGTCAACGACCTGCCCCTGAGCCTGGTGCTCTCCTGGTACGAGCAGAAGGCGGTGGCGATCCTTTTGACCCTGCTGCACCTGGGGATCAAGAACATCAAGATCGGTCCCAGCCTGCCGGCCTTCGTCACCCCGAATGTGCTCAACTTCCTGGTCGAAAACTTCAACATCGGCCCGATCACCACGGCGGAAGAGGACCTCAAGCAGATTCTCGGCTAATCCTGCTTAACCTAGCAAAACGGGGACAGAATTCAATTCTGTCCCCGTTTTGCATTCTCAGCATATCTATGTTGAATCGTTTGCCGCTTCGCTCCTGTTGAAACCTTGAACCGATCCTGCGGAAAGGGTTTATAAACGATTCAACCATTCAACGCGCGCAGCGCAATTCAACGGTACCAAAGGTGCCGCCTCAACCGCCTTTCACAAACCCCACCGCCGCCTCGGTTAATGCCGCCAGCTCCGCAGCACTGCGCGCCTCGGCGTAGACGCGCACCACCGGTTCGGTGCCGCTCTTGCGGAACAGCACCCAACCGCCCCCTTCCAGCAACAGCTTGACGCCATCGACGGTGATCACTTCCAGGACCTTGCGCCCGGCCAGGGTCACCGGCAGGTTCCTCACCTTGTCGGCATAGCCGGCCTCCAGTGCCGGGGACAGGTGCAGGTTCTGACGGCCCGCATGAAACTCGCCGACCCGCCGGTAGAGATCGTCCAGCAGCTCTTTGAGGCTCTTCCCTTCCACGGCCACCATCTCTGCCACCAGAAGGCAGGTGAGGATGCCGTCCTTGTCGGGGACATGTCCGCGCACGGTCAGTCCGGCGCTCTCTTCGCCACCAACGGCAATCTGATTGTCGCGGATGAACTCGCCGATGTACTTGAAGCCGACCGGCGTCTCGCGCACCTTGCAGCCGTGATAAGCGGCGACGGCATCGATAAAGTGCGAGGTGGCGACCGAGCGGGCGGCATCAGCACGATCACCGCGGCGCCGCACCACGTAGTCATAAACCAGTGCCAGGATATAGCTGGGTTCGATGAAGCTGCCATCGGCATCGATTATCCCGTAGCGGTCGGCATCGCCGTCGGTCGCCAGGCCGAGGGCAACCGAGGCATCTCCCTTGACCCGCAGAATCAGGTCGTTGAGATGGGTCTTCGACGGATCCGGGGGCAAGCCGCCGAAGTACGGGTCGCGATGGGCGTTGATGGTCTGCACCAGCAGTCCGGCTTCGACCAACAGCGTGTCCAGATAACCGCGCCCGGCACCGTACATCGGGTCGACCACCACGGTCAGCCCGGAACGGCCGATGGCCTGCAGGTCGACCTTGCCACGGAGCACCTCGAGATAGGCCGGCATCGGATCGATCTCCTGCACCAGACCGCTGCGCACCGCCTGGTCGAGGGGCATGTCGCGGTAGCAGATCTCGCCGAGCATGGCATTCGCACGCCGTTCGATATCGGCAGTGGTTTCCGGCAACGCCGGCCCGCCCCAACTCGGGGAGAACTTGATGCCATTGTATTCGTGAGGATTATGGCTGGCGGTGAAGTTGATCGCCCCGCCGGCCTTGCGGCGCAGGACCTCGAAAGCGATAACCGGCGTCGGCGTGTCGCGGTTGCACAAATAGACGGGGACACCGGCTCCGGCCAGGACCCGTGCGGTCTCGCGAGCGAAGCGCTCGCCGAAGAAGCGGCTGTCGTGGCCGACCACGACCCCCTTGTGCGCCTCGCCGATCGCCTTGAGATGATCGGCAATCGCCTGGGTGACGACCCGCACATTGGCCAGGGTAAAATCCTCGGCGAGGATGCCGCGCCAACCCGAGGTTCCGAACTTGATTTCCGCCATGATCAACCCCTTTGTCTTAAATTCAGCTGTTCCAATAACACATGCATATCGTCACGGCAGCCGTGAGTCGAAAGCCGCGCGTTTAACGCTGTCGCATGAAAAGATGAAAACGGGCCGAAGCCCTCTCGATAAAGTTACCAATCAAACGCCGTGCGTCAACAACTCAAGATCGCCGACTGCCCGGCTTACCTTAGCCGCCTGCGCGTCTGTACCAACCAGAGCACGCAGATCGCCAGGAACAGCAGCGGGATCAGGTCGCCGGTCCGCGCGTACAGGCCGGGACGCGCGCCCAGCCCGACCTCGACCGTGGCGACGGCTGGAACGAACAGCTCCGTGGCCCCCAGGACGCGCCCCGACGGAGCGATGAACGCCGAAATCCCGGTGTTGGCGGCGCGGGCGATCCAGACCCGGTTCTCCACGGCACGGAAGCGCACCATGGCCAGATGCTGCCACGGCGCCGAAGAGTTGCCGAACCAGGCGTCATTGGTGACGTTGACCAGCAGGTCGCTCCCCTGCCGTACCGATTCTCGCGCCAGTTCGGGGAAGATCGCCTCGTAGCAGACCAGGGCTCCGACCTGATGGCCATCGAGCGGCAGTGGGTTGATCACGCCGGGGGAAAAGTCGCCGATCCCCACCACCAGCTTGTCGATGAAGGGGAGGAACTTCTTGACCGGGACGTACTCGCCGAAGGGGACTAGGTGCACCTTGTCGCTGCGCCCTTTCTCCCGCCCCAGCTCATCGAGAAGAAACACGCTGTTCAGATAGCTGGTCTTCCCCCCCTCACGCCGGTAGGCCGGACTGCCGAACAGCAGCGCCGCCCCACTCTCCCTGGGGAGTGCCGTAACCGCATCGGCCAGTTTGCCCCCGTCCTGGTAGTAGAACGGCGTAGCCGCCTCCGGCCAGATCAGCAAACGGCTCCGCTCATGCTTCACCGCTGTCAGCGAAAGATCACGATAGATGCGCACGGTCTCCTGCTGAAAGTCCGGATCCCACTTGATATCCTGGGGGATGTTCCCTTGCACCACCGTCGTGCGCAGGCGGTCGGGACGGTCATCGAGGTCGCTGCCGAGTCGCCAGGTGCCGTAGCACCAGGCCGCCAGAACCAACGCCAGAGCGGTGACCGCGGCGGCCAGCGGCCGGCGTCCACCCTTGCGACGGGTCAGGAGCCATTCGGCGATCACCGCGTTGACCAGAATCAGCAGATAACTCAGTCCGTAGACACCAAACAGTTCGACGGACTGCAGCAGCGCCGGCAACGACTGCTGGGAGTAGCCGAGCAGCGCCCAGGGGAATCCGCTCAGGAGAAACGAGCGCAGGAATTCCAGGGCTACCCACAACACCGGCAGGGTCAGGGGATAAGCGTAACCGCACTGTTCCTTGAGCCGGCAGGCCGCCCAGGTTGCCGCGGCAAAAAACAGGGCAAGGTAGGCGGACAGCAATAACCAGGCGACCACCGACAGCACCGGATGCAGGTGACCGTAGGTGGTCATGACGATGTTCACCCAGTAAAGGACTGCGGCAAAGAAGGTCAGGCCGGCGACGAACCCGCTGCGGAAGGGGCGACGGGCCATGACCAGCAGCAGCGGCACCAGGGCGAACCAGGCCAGGAAAGCCAGATCAGGGCGCGGGAAAGCCAGCGCCAGAAGGCCGCCGGAAACGGCGGCCGACAGCGTGGTGGTGTCAGGAAGGAGTTTGCGTACGTTCAAGGTTCGTCCGCCGCCGCCTGCGCCTCGGGATCGCGTCGGGCCAGCACCTTGCGCACCTTGCGCGCGTCGGCATCGACCACCTTGAGCAGCAGCCCGTGGGAACGTGCCGTCTCCCCGGGTTGGGGGACGGTCCCGAGGAGATGGGTCAGCAGTCCACCGACCGTGTCAAACTTGTCACGGGGAATTTCGACGTCGAAATTTTCTTCGAGTTCCTCGACGTTGGCACGGGCATCAATCAACAGGGAGCCGTCATCCTGGGCCTGCACCCAGTCCTCTTCCAGATCGTACTCATCCTGAATATCGCCGACAATCTCCTCCAGCAGATCCTCGATGGTGATCAGCCCGGAGGTGCCGCCGTACTCGTCGACCACGATCGCCATGTGCACCCGGCGGGTGCGGAAATCGACCAGCAACTCCTCGATGCGCTTGGTCTCGGGGACGAAAAAGGGCGCCCGCATCACGGTGGGCAGCGTCAATTCCGTCGCCGCAGCCCCCCAGTAGCGCAGAAGATCCTTGGCGTAGACAACGCCGACGATCCGGTCGATCGATCCCTCGAAGATCGGGATGCGGGAATGACCGGAATCGAGGATCAGGCGCAACAGTTCCGGCAGAGGCGCGTCGGCAGCGCAGCAGACCATGTCCGGGCGAGCCACCATGATCTCGCGGACGATGGTGTCGCCGAACTCGAAAATCGCCTGCAGCATGTCGCCTTCGGTTTCATCGAGAAACCCCTCTTCCTCGGAGCTGCTGATCGCCTCCTGCAGTTCCTCCTCGGTCAGCGCTCTTCGACGACCGGTCAGAAACCGGGTCAAAGCACCGAGAACCGAGTCGCCTTTCTGGCGTGGATCGTCATCCGCCACCGTTCAAACCTCCAATAGAATCAGGTTCAAGGTTAAGGTTAAGGTTGAATGAGCAAAGGGCAATCCTTGCTCCTGCCTTCACCTGAACAACAGATGGATCGCCAGCGTCACGCCGGTACCGAGCAGGCCGCCGGCCAGAACCTCGCTGAAGCTGTGGACGCCGAGCAGCACCCGGCTCTGTGCGACCAGCAGCGCCAGCAGCCAGGCCAGCGCCAGCACCGGCATCGCCGGCGCGGCAAACGCCACCGAAGTTGCCACCGAGCAGGCCACTCCGGCATGACCGCTCGGCATCCCGCCATGCAAAGGGGTTCCGCGTCCCAGCCGGGCCTTGAGCAGCACCACCAGCAGTGTCACCAGGACCACCGAAACCACGGCCAGATTGCCGGTGGTGCGCAGGAAGCCGGCGCTCTCCGGCAGATCCGGCGGGAAAAAGAAGCGCGACAGGGCCAGATAGCCCATGATCATCGCACCAACGCTGGCAACCAGTACCGCCCCGGCGGCAACATCCTTCGCCCGTCGCGCCAGTTCGTGGTACTCCGGCGAAACCAGATCGACCACCACCTCCAGCGCCGTATTCATCAGTTCGGCGAAGAGGACCAGGATGATCGCCAGGGCCAGCAGGGCAAATTCAAGCAGCGTCAGACGCAGGGCCAAGGCTGCGACCAGCACCGCAACCGCCGCCAGGAGATGGACCAGCATGTGACGCTGGGTCCTGGCGGCCCACAGCACACCTTCAATGGCACAGTTCAGGCTGCCGAGGAAACCCTTCGGCCGCAGCGGCTCGTTCATTCGGCCAGAAGTTCCGTCCTGATCAGGGCAAACAGCTCCTGCTCACGGGCTTCCATGCGCCGGGCCTCGGCCGCCGTGCCACGCTCGTGGTCATAGCCGAGCAGGTGCAGGATGCCGTGCAGCAGCAGGAAACAGAGTTCGTGCTCGGGCGGCGTGCCGGCCTCGCGCGCATCGCGCGCGGCGGTCTCCGCCGAAATTACCACATCGCCAAGCAGGTCGGCCTGTACACCGGCTCCCTCCCCTTCCTGCATGGCGAAGGAAATCACGTTGGTCGGGCGGTCCTTGTCGAGCCAGTCGCGATTGATCTCACGGATGGCGGCGTCGTCGACGATCAGAACCGACAGGCGACCGTCAGGACATCCCGAGGCGCTTAAGATTTTCCGTGCGACGCTTCTTAACAGGAGCTTGCGCACCTTCACCCGTCGCTGCCGGTTTTCGATCGTTATCCTCATCCTGTTTTGCCTCCCTCTTGTCGGTGCGTTCCTTGCTGACCGGCTCGGGGTAATCGATGCGCTGGTGGTAGATGCCGCCGAGCACCCGGTTGAAGCTCTTGGCGATATTGTGCAGATCCTTGAGCGTCAGCTCGCATTCGTCAAGCTGACCGTCCGTGAAGATATTGTTGACGATCTTCTGCACCATCCCCTGGATGCGCGCCGGAGTCGGGTCGGTCAGGGTGCGGCTGGCCGCCTCGACCGCGTCGGCCAGCATGATCAGCGCAGCTTCGCGGGTCTGCGGCTTCGGTCCGGGATAGCGGTAATCATGCTCGTCGATCTCGCGCTCCTCGCGCTGCTTGGCCCGTTCGTAAAAATATTTCATCAGGGTGGTGCCGTGATGCTGCTGGAGGATGTCGATCAGATCCTGCCCGAGGCGCTGCTCACGGGCCATCTCCAGACCGTCCTTGAGGTGGCCGATCAGAATCAGGGCGCTCATCGACGGCGCCAGTTTGTCGTGCTTGTTCTCGCCACCGGCGACGTTCTCGATGAAATACAAAGGTTTCCTGGCCTTGCCGATGTCGTGATAGTAGGCCGCCACCCGGGCCAGCAGCGGATTGGCACCGATCGTCTCCGCCGCAGCCTCGGCGAGGTTGCCGACGATAATCGAGTGGTGATAGGTGCCGGGCGCCTGGATCATCAGTTCGCGCAACAGCGGGTTGTTCATGTTGGCCAGTTCCACCAGCTTGAGGTTGGTCGTGTAGTGAAATCCGGCCTCGATCAGGGGGATGACGCCACTGACCAGCAAGGCCGCAAACAGAGCCCCGCACACGCCGAAACCGGTCTCGAAGAGCAGCCCCAGATCGAATTCCTGTCCGGTCATCAGGTGGATGGCGAAGATCGTCGCCACGTTGAACAGGGCCAGGCGCGTTCCGGCCCAGTACATGGAGGTGCGCACGGTCAGGTGGCGAACCCAGTGAGCCCCGGCGAGATTGCTGAGCAGCGCGAAGAAGCACAACTCGAAGCTGTTGCCGAACAAAAAGCCGGTGATCGCTGCGAACACCAGGCTGAAGATCAGGGCCACCTCGCTGTTGAGGACGATGCGCACCAGCATGGCCCCGACGGCAAAGGGGAGTGCGTAGTGGTACGCCACGGGGTCTATGTAGGGGAACGCGCTGCCGACGGCGACGGCAACGAAATTGCCCAGTTTGAGGATCAGCGCCATGCCGATCAAAACGACCGCCAGCAAACGCAGGTCGCAGTTGGTCAGCCGGTACTTGCGAATATTGCGCTGACCGTAGCGATGGGCGATGAACAGCAGGATGAAGCAACCCAGCATCAGGCCGAAGAGATGGGTGACCAGCACCGTCCGGCTCCCCTGGGCCCGCAGGGTATTGAGTTTGGCGACCTGCTCGGCGCTGACCCGTTCCCCTTCGCGGACCAGGATCTCGCCGCTCTTCACCTGAATCAGGATCGGCTGCACAGCTTCCCGGGCGGCCAGCCGCCGGTGCTCGGTTTCGCTCTGATTGTAGGAAATGCTCGGCCGCAGCACCGCGGTGAGCAGTTCGCCCAGCGCCTTGCTCTGGGCCGTCGAAAACTGGTTCTTGCGGAACTCCTCGCGGACCAGAGTCTGAATCTCGGTCTGGCCGAGCACGACGTCTTCGGCACTGGCGGGATGCTCCTTGAAGCTGGAAACGTTGCGTTCGACCAATCCGCCCTTGAGGTCGCGCTCGTACAGGGTCAGGTTGCCGACCACCTTCTGGCTGTAAATCCGGTTGACCAGAGCGAGCAGCCGCTCCTCGGTCGTCTCCCCCTGCGCCAGACTCCGCAGAATCTGCACCTGGGACGGTTTCAGACGCACGGCAAAGGTCTTTTCCAGTTCAAGCTGCAGTGCCTGATCGGCGAGATTGCGCCGGTTTTCGCTGCGGACGTAGTCGAAGATCTCCGCGATCCGGGCAGCGATCGTGCTGCCGGTCTGCGGATCGAAATCGTAAAGGACCGGTTCGGCGACCTCCGCGGCCGTACGTTTCTTGGCGGTCAGTTCCTCATCGGCGATCAGCAGGTCGCGAGGCGCCTTGATGTCGCGGCGGGCGACATCGCCGACGCTGTAGGCAGGGATCAGCAGCTGCCCCTTGGGGACAATAATCAGGGCCAGGACCAGGACAAGCAGCGCCATCAGCACGATGCGCTGCCAACCTTCATCAAGCCCAAAAAAGGCGAGCATTTTCAGGCGGCGTGGAGGTTGCGGGGAGGAAACCGGCGGATCGGTCGGTACGCTTTCGCTCATGAGGCGGATGAACCTCGCGTCGAGGCAGCTTCGTAGGCCTTCACGATCGCCTGTACAATCGGATGGCGAACCACGTCACGGTCGGAAAACCGGACGAAACGAATCCCCTCCACACCAGCGAGAATTTCGATCGCCTCAACCAGTCCGGACGCCCGGCCGCTTGGAAGATCGATCTGGGTAATGTCGCCGGTGACCACCGCCCGGCTGCCAAAACCAAGGCGAGTCAGGAACATTTTCATCTGCTCGGGGGTGGTATTCTGCGCCTCGTCAAGGATGACGAAAGCATCGTTGAGCGTGCGCCCGCGCATGAAGGCCAGTGGCGCCACTTCGATAACGCCGTGTTCGATCAGTGCCTGGCCACGGTCGAAATCGGTGAGGTCGAAAAGTGCGTCGTACAGCGGGCGCAGGTAGGGGTTGACCTTTTCGGCGAGATCCCCGGGGAGGAAACCGAGCTTCTCCCCGGCCTCGACTGCCGGGCGGACCAGGACGATGCGACTGATTTCTTTCTTCTGCAGCAGGGCCACCGCCATGGCCATGGCCAGATAGGTCTTGCCGGTACCGGCCGGACCGATGCCGAAGGTTACTTCACCGGCGCGAATGGCATCGACGTAGGCCTTTTGCGCCAGCGATTTCGGGGCCACCGCCTTGTTGCGCGAAGAGACGACCACGGTATCGAGAAAAATCTCGGTCAGGCGGGCGCCGGGTTCGGCGCGCAGGATACGGTCGGCATATTCGATGTCGGTGGCGCGCAGGGAATAACCCTTGGCAACCAAGGCCGCCAGTTCCTCGAGCAGGCGCACGGCATGCACCACCTTCGAAGTGGATCCGCTGACTTGTGCCGAGGATCCGCTGGAGCTGATCCGTACCCCGGCCAGACGTTCCAGCTGGCGCAAATTGCGATCCTGCTGGCCGAACAGGGTGCCGGCCAGACGCGCATCCCCCGGGGAAAATTCCTGCTGCAGGGGGATATCCAGAGATGGCGCGTGATAAGTTGTCATAGAATTATTAATGTTAACACCGTAACCATGCGGAATCAATTGTATCGGATGGCCTGATCAGGCGGGGTGGCTGCCCGCCTTGCGGCGGGACAGATGTTTGACCATCTCCAGGGCCGGCACCACGCTGAACGAAATGACGGCAATGACCGCCCAATCGATGGCGCTGAGCGCAAAGGTGGCAAAGGGCGCCTGCAGGGGCGGCAGGTAAACGATCACCAGCAGAAGCAGCAGTTCCCAAAGGATGGCCAGGTTCAGCCAGCGGTTGGCAAAGGGTCGCTGCAGCACCGAAAGGTGGTCGGAACGGAAGTTGTAGGCCTTGCAGAACTGGATCAGGACCAGGGAGACGAAGGTCATGGTCATCGCCTCCTGCAGTGACCGCCCGGAATGCAGGGCCCAGGCGAACAGACCGAGATTGACGGCGGTCGACCACAGCCCCCCGGCCAGCATCAGCAGCACCACCGGCCGGGTGAAAATGCCGTGCCGCGGATCGCGCGGCCGGCGGCGCATGAGGTCGGCTTCGGGGGGGTCGACGGCCAGCGCCAGGGCGGGAAGCCCATCGGTCGCCAGGTTGACGTAGAGAATCTGCACCGCGGTCAACGGCAGCGGCATTCCGGCCAGGGCGGCGCCCGCCATCAGGCCGATTTCACCGATGTTCGAAGAAAGCAGGTACATCAGATACTTCTTGATGTTGCCGAAGATTCCCCGCCCTTCCTCGACGGCGGCGACGATCGAGGCGAAGTTGTCATCGGTCAGCGTCATGGCCGCGGCCTCGCGGCTGACATCGGTGCCGGCAATCCCCATGGCGACGCCGATGTCGGCCTGTTTCAGCGCCGGGGCATCGTTGACGCCGTCACCGGTCATCGCTACGACCGCCCCACCCCGCTGCAGAGCATTGACCACCCGCAGCTTGTGGATCGGTGAAACCCGGGCATAAACCTCGATCTCCCCGACCGCTGCCGCCAGGGACGTATCGTCCATGGCCTCCAGCTCACTGCCGGTCACCACCCTGCCGTCCTGCAGCAGCCCAAGTTCGACGGCCACGGCACGTGCCGTCAGCGGATGATCGCCGGTGATCATCACCGGGCGGATGCCGGCGGCGCGACAGGTGGCAATCGCGGCACGCGCCTCGGGGCGCGGCGGATCACTCATCCCGACCAGGCCGAGGAGGACCAGCCCTTCTCCCGCCTCTTGCGGAGTCTCCGCCTCGCACTCGGCAATCGCCAGCACCCGCAAGGCACGCCCCGCCAGCTCTTGCGCCCTGGCCAGAAACACTTCGCGACCGACCTTATCAAGCGGCACCACGCCGTCTGCCGTCAGCAGACGGTCACAGACCGGCAGGATGACCTCGGGGGCGCCCTTGACACAGGCAAAGCTCCCGGTTGGAGCGGCATGCAGCGTGGTCATCCGCTTGCTTTCCGCGGTGAAGGGGATTTCGGCCAGGCGCGGCGCGGCCGCCGCCAGCTCGCCGTGATCCACCCCCCCCTTCGCCGCTGCCACCAACAGGGCTCCCTCGGTCGGGTCCCCCTGGAC
>CAZRTZ010000021.1:14103-37851 GCA_964603155.1 uncultured Geobacteraceae bacterium
ATCCTGCAGCAAACGGGCGTCGCCGACCAGAGCCGCCACCTCGAGCAGGCGCAGCAGTTCGGCGCTGGGGGGAAGCTCCTCCCGGTTGCGGAGAAACGTCCCGGCAGGCGCATACCCGGCGCCCGTCACCTCCCACTCGCCGGCGGCGATGGCAATGGCGCGCACCGTCATCTCGTCGCGGGTCAGGGTTCCGGTCTTGTCCGAGCAGATCACCGACACGCTGCCGAGGGTTTCGACCGCCGCCAGCCGCCGCATCAGGGCATGGCGCCTGGCCATGCGCTGCACCCCGATCGCCAGGGAGATGGTCACCACCGCCGGCAGAGCCTCCGGCACCACGGCCACCGCCAGGGCGATACCGAAGATCAGCATCTCGATGAACGGCTGGCCGCGCCACAGGCCGAGCAGAACGATCACCGCCACCACGGCGAAGGCGGCACGCGCCAGAACATGCCCGACCCGGTCAAGGTTCTCTTGCAGCGGCGTGGCGCGACGGTCGACCGTTTCGAGCAGGCGAGCAATGCGGCCGAACTCCGTGTTCATCCCCGTGGCGACCACCACCCCGCAGCCCCGACCATAGCTGACCGACGTGCCGGCAAAAGCCAGATTGGCGCGGTCGCCCAGGGTCCGGGCCGCATCGCTCAAGGCTGCCGTATGCTTGGCCACCGCAAGCGATTCGCCGGTCAACGGCGCCTCGTCGGCCTGCAGGTTGATCGCCTCGAGCAGACGCAGGTCGGCCGGGATCCGGTCGCCGGAGTGCAGGATCACCACATCGCCGGGGACAAGGTCGCGGGCCGGACACTGGCACTCCACTCCGTTCCGACGCACCCGGGCGTTGGGAGCGGCCATGCGCCGCAGGGCATCGAGGGCGCGTTCGGCACGGAATTCCTGGAAAAAGCCCAGCAGCACGGCAAACAGGACGATGACCGCGATGGCGCCGGCCTCCAGCGCGTGACCGAGCAGCGCCGACGCCCCGGCGGCGGCGAGGAGGATCACGATCATCACGTTGCGGAACTGGGCCGCCAGCAGTGACCAGGCGCCAATCCGGGCGGTCTCCTGCAATTCGTTCGGGCCGTAACCGGCCAGGCGTCTGGCCGCTTCGGCTTCGCTCAATCCAGACGGCGTGGTCTGCAGATCTTCGCAGACCTCTTCAGGCGAGAGGGTGTGCCAGAGTGGGGATGCAGCTTGACGCGGTTCGTCCGAAGAGTTCACTTCGGAGGCAGCCCGGAGGCAAGCGCCCTGGCCCGGCGCACCTGCCAGAATTCACGGACAATCGGCAGGACCGAGATGACGATAATCGCCAGGATGACCAGGGTGAAGTTCTTCTTGATGACCGGCAGGTTGCCGAACAGATAGCCGAGCAGGCCGAACCCCCAGACCCAGACAATCCCGCCGATGGCGTTGTAGGCCCAGAATCGCCCATAGTGCATGCGGCCGATGCCGGCAACAAACGGCGCGAAGGTGCGGATGATCGGCACGAAACGGGCGAGGATGATGGTCTTGCCGCCGTGGCGCTCGTAGAACTGCTGGGTGCGCAGCAGATGCTCCTGCTTGAAGAAGCGGCTCCCCTCGGTGAACACACTGGCACCGACATGGCGGCCGATCCAGTAGTTGAGCGTATCGCCGGCAATCGCCGCGACCGTCAGCAGGATCAGCAGCAGCCAGATATCGAAGGCCCCGAGCGCCGCCAGCGAGCCGGCGGCAAAGAGGAGCGAATCCCCCGGCAGGAAAGGCGTCACCACCACGCCGGTCTCGAAGAAGACGATGGCGAAGAGGATTGCGTAGCTCCACACCCCATGATTCTGCACGATTTCCAACAGGTGGCGATCGATGTGCAGGATAAAATCGACCAGTTGCATCATAAGGGATGACCGTCTCTCCGAACTTAATAGTTGAACGCCTGCATATGTAGCAGATTTGCCGTTTCCGCGCCACCGGCAACTGACTGACTTTGCCTCCTTGCGGGGCGGCGCCGCTCTGCCTATAATGTGCCCTCCCTGCGGAGCAGCCCGCGTGGAGACAGGAGTTCGGCAGATGCCCGTGGGCAAGCGCATGAAAAAATATTTCCTGACCGGACTGGTGGTGCTCGGCCCCCTCGGCCTGACGCTGCTGGTGGTGCAGTGGGTGGTCGGGATGATGGACCGGCTGATCCTGACGCTGCTTCCGGATGCCCTGCACCCGAGTACCCTGTTCGGCCGCTACATCCCCGGCTTCGGCGTGATCGGCACCATCCTGCTGGTCTTTCTGGTCGGCATGCTCACCGCCAACTTCTTCGGCCGGACCCTGGTCAGCCTTTCCGAGCAGCTGATGGGGAGGATCCCCCTGATCCGGGGGATTTACGGGCTCTTCCGGCAGGTGACCGACACCATCTTCAGCAAGGACAAGGGCGGCTTCCGCAAGGTCGTGCTGATCGAGTACCCGCGGCGCGGCATCTGGTCGGTCGGCTTTGTGACCGGCAGCACCGAAGGGGAATTGAGCCGGGTCACGCCGCACCGGCTACTCAACGTCTTCGTGCCGACCACGCCGGTCCCGACCTCCGGCTTCTATGTGCTTCTCCCTGAAGAGGATGTGATCGAATTGCAGATGACGGTCGACGAAGCCTTCAAACTGATCGTTTCCGGCGGCATGGTGGTGCCACCGGATCGCGGGGCGTCAGCTTCCTGACCTCCGGACTCCCCCTTTTCACAGATCACGGATCACGAACGACGGACCTTATGGGCATCAAACTCATTGCCAGCAACAAGAAGGCCTGGCACGACTATTTCATCGACGAGGTCGTCGAAGCCGGACTGGTGCTGCAGGGGACCGAGGTCAAGTCGCTGCGCCTCGGGCATGTCAGCCTCAAGGAAGCCTACTGTCGCATCAGGAACGGTGAAATTTTCGTCGAGAACATGCAGATCCTCCCCTACGAGCAGGGGAACCGGCAGAATCACGATCCGGTGCGGATTCGCAAACTGCTGCTGCATGCCGAGGAAATTGCCAAACTGACCCGCAAGGTCGAGGAAAAAGGGTTGACCCTGGTGCCGACCAAAATCTACTTTAAAGACAGTCGCGCCAAACTGGAAATCGGCGTGGCGCGCGGCAAAAAACTCTATGACAAACGCGAGACCCTCAAGCGCAAGCAGTTCGAACGGGAAGCCGACCGGGCGATTCGGGACCGGTCACGGTAGGTGCCGGCAAGCGATGCAGAGAATGATCTTGACATCACCTGGCCTGTCATTGTAGAAATGTTTGTTCAACTTCTGAATCAATCAAGTCATCCGCGGAACGTAAAGGAGTCAGAGTCATGCAGTGTCAAACGGTTCTTCCCGGTACCGAGTGTACCTTCTGGAGCAAAAACGGCTGCATCTTCGAGGGCGGCAGCTGCCAGACGGTCGTCGCTGACTGCGAAGGTTGCGAGCGTATCGTCACCGGCACCATCGGTCAGGTTTGTTCGGCAGCACCTTCGCCGAGCCACAAGTGGTCGGTCGGCATCTGCAACTTTGCCACCCACCGCCGCGTCGAAATCAAGACCGAAGAACTCAAGATCAACCCGCTCAAGGCCTCCAAGAAAGCTGCCGGCGGCAAGAAGAAGTAAGCCGAATTCACCCTCTGCAACGATCAAGGCCGGTGTCGCGAGACACCGGCCTTTTCTATGCGCCGCGAATCCTTGTCCCCTGCCTACTCCATCTTGCCGAGCCACTCGATCTTTTCGGCAATCCCCTCCTGATCGAAGCGAATCAGGTACATCTGCCGATTGACAGTGTCGTCGATGATGTACAGCCACTCCTCGATAACCCGGTTCTTCTCATAACCGACCACCTCCCGCGAAGCCGGTTCCCCGCAGTCGGCCAGAATCTGGAATTTGTGCATCCCTTCCGTGGCCAGATTCTGGTTGCGGCTGCCACAGCGAAACGCCCTGGATTCGGGAACGAAACCGAAAATAACGGTCAGGAGCAATGCCAGACAGCCAGCAATCTTCATGGGCGTCCTTTTCGCAACGGCGGCCGGCATCGATCCGCCTATTTGAAATTATCAAACGCCGACCAGCAGGATTGGTGGACCTGCCCGGCATAATATTTCTCTTCCCCCCCATAGATATTGAGCAGCAGGAATTCCTTGTTCGCCTCGAGGATCGCGACCCTGGCTCCGGTATTGACAATCAGCGCCGGCCGGCCGTTATCGAGATAAACCTTGGCATCGGTTGTTCCGGCCCCCTCTCCCGCCAGGCAAATCTTGGCGCGGCCATCGCCGAGGATTTTGATCGACCTGACACCGATCTTGGTCATCGCGGTCCATTCACCGACGTAAGGAGCCTGCCGGTCAGCATGGGCAGGCACGAGCAGGTACTGGTTTTCGGCAACATCGGCATAGTACCTGGCTTGCAGGCATCCGCTCAGCAGAAAAACCGCCAGCACCACAGACAAAGCTTTTCTCATGTCCTCTCCTTTTGCCTGCGGTCAAATCCGCACGGCCATGCCTCAGGGGGTCGGTGTCACGCTGCCGAAAAAACCGGGGCTGCATTGCGTAATCAGAAAAAATACCGTGAGCGCAACACCGAGAATGAGCACCCCGCACAGACTCGCCCGATCGAACCTCATCCCCTCCCCCATACCTTGACAATCATGCGGCACGCACCTCGATTACGACCGACAGCATCGCGAGCGAAGCGGGCGGCAGCCCCGCCTGCCGGCACCGGGCAAAAAATGCCCTCTGCACCGGATGAGGCAGAGGGCAAAAGCCATCCGTGTGAGAGCGACGGACGGAATACGTTAATACGATAGCGCAACAACCCGTTTTGTCAACCAGTTACCGGCCTTATCCGCCGTTGGAAATGAATGTGACGTAGCCGTGGCGATCCGTTGAAATCAGGAAGTTGGTGGGGATCGTATCGTATTTCGGGTTGTAGAGCCGGAACCATAGGCGCTTGCCGCCGAAAAAACCTTCTTCCGTGCTCGCCGGCGCCCCCAGAATTTGCACCACTTCGCTTTCATGCATGCCGATCTTCAGCCGGCTCGTCTCCGCAATGTGGGTCAGGCTGCGCGGATCAAGGTACTGACTGCCACCGGTGGGAGGCGGCCCCTGCACCGAACAGCCGGCCAAGAGGAGAAACATGACGGCGAAGACCAGCCAGAATTTCATCGGCAACTCCAGGTTAAAGTCATAGAACGGCCTGCCAGAATTTGCACCGCAGTCACGCAGCGTCATTGTTCAATGGTCAGATAACGGACAGCATCCTCCTGGTGATCGAACAGCTTGAACTCCCGCTTGCTGAAGATGCTTATGGCGGTGATCACCACCTTGTACAAACCGGTAACGCCGACGACGGCGGCCCTGCGCACGTAAGGGGCGTTACCTTTGGTCAAGTCCTTGAGCTTGTCCACCAGTGCGGCGTCGAATTTCCCCTTGCAAACGATCGTCAGGGTAAGAACCGAACTCTCCGGCCGGGAGCGGATCTTTTTCGCGCACTCGGCGATGAGTGCTTCAGCCTCTTCGATGCGATCATAATCGAAGTTGAGGACATAAATCTCTTTACCGTTGATGATTTTGAAACAGGAATTTTCCATGCCCACCCCACGCAAGGAACCAGAGAAAAAACGTTATCAACTCAGCCGAAAGCGACCACGCGCATCTTGCCTGCGGCCTTGGCCTTGCGCATCGCCTGGGTCGCTTCCTGGATGAGCTGTTCATGGGTTTTGCCCAGTTCGCCGGCAAAGGACGCAATACCGGCACTGGCGCTAATCTGGTGCCCCTTCAACACATCGTAATCATGCTCACGGATCATATGCAGAAGGCGTCTTGCCAGATTGAATGCACCCTCTTTGTCCGTATTGGGCAGGAGGATGGCAAATTCATCCCCGGAATACCGGGCCGGGACATCGATGTCCCTGATGACGTTTTTGACTATCCTGCCAATTTGCTTGATGACCTCGTCGCCCAGCATGTGCCCGAATTTGTCGTTGACCTTTCTGAAGTCATCCATATTGAAAAACACCAGTGAGGTTGACAGGTTGTAACGTTTGGCCCGCGACAGTTCCTTCTCCAGTTGACCGTAAAAATGCCTGTGCGTATAAAGCCTGGTCAACCCATCGCGCGTCACGAAATCTTCAAAGATATCCTTGGCCGTGGACATGGATTCGAACAGAATGGCATTTTCCAGGGCGTTGGCCGAAATATTGGCCACGAGATGACACAGCTTGTAAGTGCGCTCGGAAATACCTTCCGAAAGCTTCGTGGCCGTCCCGAGGAACAGCGAGCCGATCACACATTCCTTCTTGATGATGGGGACGACGAAGATGGAGTTGAGCCCCCTCTTCTTGATCTGCTCGCGGACGGGGGCCATCAACGGGTCGCTGGTGGTGTCGTTGACCACGACGGCTTTCCGGGTCTCCAGGGCTTTGCGTATTTCCGGGTAGCCGCCCAGATCGACCTTCAACTCTGCGTTTATGTTCGACTCGTTGCTGGCCTTGATGGTTAGCTTGTCCATTTCGGTCATGCACACGATCGAACAGCGATCCACTGCAAGGATATCGGCGACTTTCTTGACGACTATCCCCAGGATCTTGTTAGGGTTGCGCAGCGTTGATATCGAATTGGAAAGTTCAAGAAGAAGCCTTAGATCTTCCTGCTCCAGCCCTTCCAGATATTTGCTGTAATTGAGATGGGAATCGACGCGGGCCAACACATCGGCAGCGTTAATGGGCTTCGTGATGTAGTCGTCTGCCCCGGCCTGCAGGCCGAAAATGATGTCTTCCGTATTGTTTCGCGAATGGACGAGAATGACGGGGATGTCTTTTGTATTCGTCCCGGCCTTGACCCTCCGGCAGCAATCGATCCCGCTGAGGCCGGTCAGTTCAATGTCGAGAATGATCAGGGACGGAGCCTGGGACTCCGTCAGCCGCACGGCTTCGAAGCCGTGCTTTGCCTCGATCAGCTGGTAGTCCCTTTCCAGGGCGTCCTTGATGGTCTTGCGCAATTGCTGATCGGAGAGAGCGATCAGAATACTGTCCTTGCTCATCTTTCCCCCTGAGGTAAAAAAGCCGTCCTCAAACGCGTCGCGTCAAGGGCAGCGAAGTCTGCTTTGCTTCAGCTCGTAAAGCCATTCGTTGATCATCCCCGTCGCACAGCCGACCCCCGATTCGACCGAGATCGCCGCCACGGGGCAGTTCTTCGCGCAGGCGCCGCACTCGATGCAGGCGTCGCGGTCGGCCAGTTGCGCTTTCATCCCCTCGATGGCGAACACCCCGTGCGGGCACACTTCGACACAGCGCCCGCACCCGGTGCAGACCGCGCGATCGAGAGCCAGGGAGACGACGCCTTCGAGATAACGGGAATGACTCATCGAGACGACACTCTCAGGAAAAGTGGCCGAGCACCAGCATCACCAGCCCGAGCAAAACAGCGCTCCCCATGGCGGGGATGCCGCTGCGCAACTCGCGCCTGACTCCGGACCGCGAAGTGAATGTCGTGCAGCCGGTAAAACAGAGCGCGTGGTACGCAGCTACGGCAGGCAGGACGAGAAATGCTGCCGCCGTCGTCATAGGGGTCCAGTCGGCACCTGGCCAAAAAGCGCAGCCAAGGGCCCAGGCAAAGCCGAGAACGGCCCCTTTCACGGCAAACCGCCGGCCCGGCAGCCAGGGAAGCAGCAGAGGGGCGACGACGAGCCCGCACAAGACCGCACCGAGATAGGCCCCGGCCACTCCCCGGAAAATCGCCAGCTCCCCTGCCAGAGCGCAGCCCAGCAAGAGCAGAACCAGAACCGTGGCCATGGTCTTCAACTCCAGCACGATCTCCACCGGGATCAAGACCAGACGATCATACAGCGAAAAATCCAGTACGCGCATGGCCGGAGTGGTCTTCATGCCGTTGTTCAGATAGGCCGGCAGGTCGGTTGCGCGGATGGCCGCGTAACTGACATTGAAACCGCAGCGCGCGGCAACCTGGTGAGCGGCAATGCCCGGCGCGCCGAGAATCGGCAGGATCAGGCGCCGATGGCTGACCACCGCGGCGAGGCCGCTGGCGACAACCCGCCTGACCAGCTCATCCGTGCCGAACGTCCCCTTGCCGGCGGCACACCAGACATTGACACCGTAGGTTTCCAGGACCAGCAACCAGACCGAACAACCCGCCAGGGCCTGACGCACCAGATCGTACGTCATCTTGTAGTTCGCGGTGACGATAACCGGCGATTCGGCGACCGGAGAACCGATCGCGTAGAGGCCGGGCGGAACGATATAACCCATCCGGCCAATCCCCCAGCGCGCCTTGCAGGCGCCCAGATGATCGGCAAAAGACAAGGTACTGCAAATCCGGGGGACCCGCCCTGCCGGCAAATCCAGCCAGTCGATGAAACCGGGAACCCGAACCGTGATTGCCCCGCCACCGGCGGAGCTGCGCGGCCCTCAGCAGGGTGGCTTGTCAGAGGGTGGCGCCGCCTGTGGCCCGGAGGTCATCTCCCCGGCCTTGGCCAACCCTGGATCAGCACATGGCACATCGTTTGCGGACACGTGACCGGCTCCTTCGACACAATAAAGCAAAGCTGACGGCATGGCACGGGCCGGGGCGACACACTTCCCGGACACCGGTGCCGGAGCAAGACCGGAAGAGGTTCGGCTAGCCGGCCCCGTTGATCATCCTGATAACGTCGTCGATATGCCCCTTCACCGTGAATTCATAGCTGATCGATGGGCTGACGGTCGAGAGGGTGATGGCCGTGGTGTTCGGATGAATCCACGACCTTGCGTACAGGATGTGGTTGCGGTTTATGTAAATCTTGTCCGAAGACCCGGATTTTTCGAACATCAACATC
The DNA here is from genome assembly GCA_964603155.1 of uncultured Geobacteraceae bacterium. Classification (GTDB taxonomy): domain Bacteria; phylum Desulfobacterota; class Desulfuromonadia; order Desulfuromonadales; family BM103; genus VAUL01. The sequence goes on from CAZRTZ010000021.1 coordinate 22,889, forward strand.
ATCGACCCCTCTCCTTCCGGCTCTCGCCATGGCCACGTCAGTGGTGATTATTGAGACAGGCCAACATACTACTGATTTTTTTTGACCCTGTAAATGAGTGTCTATAATCAAAAACTCAACTGCTGTGCCGGCATGTCCGTCGCACAGACCCAAAACATCGCAAAGGTCATTTGCGATGATGAAAGAGTCGGTGTAATATTATTGCCGTTGACGTGTAAACCAGGGTTTTTGCCAGAAAGCCAACCTGTCATTCTTTTTATTTTTTCACAAACATGGTATCCGCACCGTGCTGCCCCTGAAATAAACGTCAGAGAGAATCGATATGATATTGAGACCATGGGAGGTTCCTGTATGTTGAAGGGGATAAAGATTTTCGACATCAAAAGCTTCGTGCGGGTGGATGAATATGGGGAACTCCGCCGAGAACGCATTTACGAAATTATCAGGGAAATCGGCAAACTGGCCCTGTGCTTTCCGGAAAAGAACATCATGCTTGATTTCCGGGAGACCCGATTAAAGGAAGACCTCGATGTGACAGATGCCATGAAATTTGCCATAGAGGCCTCATATTTCGGGGACATATTGATCAACAAGATCGCCTGCCTCGTTCCCGGCGACAGAAAACGCCTGTCGCAGGCCGAGAAGATGCGCGTGGCCCTGCACATAAAAGGCATCAACTACAATTATTTCGACAATTTCGAGCATGCCATCGAATGGCTGTCCAACAAGGACTCTTAGCGGGAACCTCTCCCGGTGCAACCCATGCGGCCGCCTGCACACGCAGTTGGCCGCTTTTTTGTCCTTAACCCACCTCTCACGGCAGATACTCGGACGATCCAAAGCGCGCGTCGAGGGAGGAAGCCTGTCAAACTCCGCCGGGCCCCAACCACGGAACAATCCTTTTATCTTTGCAATCCCATGAGCAGATAAGCTATACTCATTTGTTGACAATCACTATTACATACAATTGAAGATATTAAATATATCAACTTAATAAGAATGAACTTTTCAAGGTTATCAATCAGGCATCAGCTCGTCATCATCGTATTAATTGTCGCCATCCCGGCCATCCTGGTCATATACAGTTATGGCAAGGTCCAACGCAGCAATGACATAGATAATGCGAAACTGATTACGCAAAAAATCTCGCAAAGAATTGTCAGCCAGCAGGAAACTATTGCGGCATCGACAAATCAACTCTTCATCGCCTTATCAAAACTCCCGGAGATCAAGCACAGGGACGTCGCGCAAACCCGGACTATCCTTTCCGAAATACTCAAACAGAGCCCCTACTACTCAAACCTGTTCGTTGCGGACGCCTCCGGCATCGTCTGGGCATCGGCCATCCATTCAGGCGAGAGGGTTTCCGTCGCAGACCGGCGCTATTTCATCAATGCACTGGCCAGCGGGAATCTGTCTTCAGGCGAATACCATATTGCCCGGATTTCACAAAAACCCACCCTCAGCCTGGGTTACCCGCTCCGCGACGACTCCGGGGAAACGACCGACGTCCTCGTCGCCGGGATTTCCCTCGACTACATGCGCGCGGCTTTTGAACCAAACACCCTTCCCAATGGGGCCAGTTTTGCCGTTCTGGATCACAAGGGGATTGTTTTGACAAGGGCGATCGACCCGGGAAAATACATGGGCAAGCCGTCCAACCCTGAAGTTTTCCAGGAGATGCTGGCCGGCCCCGACGAAGAAACCTCCATCGGCACCAGCAGTGTCGTCGGGGACAACAGGATTCAGACCTACCGCAAGCTCCGTCTCCCCGGCGAAACGAATCCCTACATGTATGTTCGGGTCGGCATCCCCACGGGCACCGTCCTGTCGGAATCCAGTTCGAACCTTTTGACGAGCCTGGCGGCGTATGCCCTCGCTCTCGCCGTCGCCGTTTTCCTGTCGTGGCGTTTTGCCAGAGTGCAGATCATCAACAAGGTCATGGCCCTGCAGGAGTCTTCGCGGCGTTTGGCAGACGGGCACCTCGACACCAAGGTCTCCCATGAAGTTCAGGGCGGCGAACTGGGCAAACTCGGCCAGACTTTCGATGCCATGGCAGAAAAGCTTGCCGAGCGCGAGCAGGCTCTCAGAGAAAGGGAAAAGAACTACCGGGACATCTTCAACACAACCCATGATGCCCTTTTTGTGAACGACACGTCCGGAAACATCATTGAAGCCAACAGAACGGCCTGTAGCATGTTCGGCTATGCCCGCGAAGAGCTCATCGGCACGTCCGCAGGCATTCTGATGGAAGGGAAGCCGCCGCATACTCCTGCCGACGCAGCATTGCTGCTGGAGAAATCCTTCAAGGAGGGCCCCCAGGAATTTGAGTGGCTGTGCAAAAGAAAAACCGGCGAATTGTTCTGGGCGGAGATCGCCATCATTTCCACAAACGCCTCCCAAGGGATGCGGGCGCTTGCTGTTGTGCGTGACATCAGCGAACGCAAGGAAATAGAAAAGATGAAGGATGCCCTTTTGTCGAACATCAGCCACGAGATGCGCACCCCCCTGACGTCGATGTTGGGCTTTCTGGAGTTCGTGATTGAAAACGAGTTGGACGCCGAGCAAACGCGGGATTACCACGCGACCATGTACAAGGAAACCGTGCGTCTCAATGAAATGATCACGAATTACCTGGACATGCAAAAACTCAAATCCAACTTGTATCAATATGTATTCAAACGGATTATTGTCGATGATTTACTTGACACTGTCGCAGCGATCTTTGCGAGCCCCGTTTCAAAGCGCACCATCGTGATCGACAAGCCGGAGCACACCCTGGCGGTATCGGGTGACGAAGATCTGCTCCATCAGGCGTTCAGCAACCTTCTGTCCAATGCCATGAAATATTCCCAGGAAGGCAGCACGGTGACTTTTGGCGCAAAGCACGAAGGGAGCACGGTGCTCTTCTGGGTAGAGGACGAGGGGACAGGGATCCCGGAGAATGCCCTGGACAAGGTCTTCGACATGTTCTATCGCGTGGAGGGCACGACGAAACGCAAGGTGGCGGGGACCGGTCTTGGTTTGGCACTTGTCAAAAGGATTGTCGATGCGCACGGCGGACGCGTCTGGGCACAAAGCGCCATGGGCAAAGGCAGCACTTTTTATGTCTCACTGCCAGTCGACAACCCTCTCAGCGAGGCCAACGCCTAAGGGGAGAGCACCACGCGGAAGGGACAATAACGCGAAAGGCCTCATTCAACCCTGTCACACGGCTTGGGGAGCGAGGCCTTGGGGGAGGGAATCTCACCACTTCCCTCACTTTCATTATCCTCCCGACCGGCAACCGAGTCAACCTGCCACCGGCCAAACCGCAGGCTGTACGGCGCCAGATTCTCCTGAGGTTTCGAGTATGGAGCAGTCGCCGGGCTCCTGATAAATCTCAGGCCAAAACAAAGGGGAGGCGCACGTGGAACCGACTCCCCTTCCCTTCCTCACTGTCGACTCCGATTTTCCCGCGCAGCAGTTCGCAAAGACGCAGGCAAATGGCAAGCCCGAGGCCACTGCCGTCGAACTTCCGGGTGGTCGACGCATCCACCTGGCTGAACGCGTTGAAAATACGGTCCAGATCGGCCGGTCCGATGCCGATTCCTGTGTCGGTGACGTCGAAGCGCAACCACACTGTCCTCTCCTGCAATTCCTCGACAACCGCGGCGACTTCGACCTCGCCCTCCAGGGTAAATTTGACAGCGTTATTGATCAGGTTGATCAGTATCTGCTTCAGCCGGAAAGGATCCCCTATCAGTCGTTCGGGGACGTCAGGGGCGATCGCAGCCTTGATGGCAAGGCCTTTTTTTCTTGCCAGGGGCAACTGAGTTCTGACCGCCGCATAGAAGACATCATGCTGTTCGAAGAGCTTCTCTTCGACAACCAGTCGTCCAGCCTCAATGGAGGAGAGGTCGAGAATTTCATTGACGAGTTCCAGGAGATGATCCGCATTCGCGGCAATAACCTGTACATATTTTTGCTGAGCCTCGGTAGCCTCTGTTGCTCCGAGGAGTTCTGCGAAACCCAGAATACTGGCAAGCGGGGTGCGCAGTTCATGGCTCATGTTGGCCAGAAAATCGCTCTTCGCCCGACTGGCGAATTCGGCGGCATCCCGGGCCGCGCCCAGGTCCGCCGCATGCCGTTTCTGTTCGGTGATATCCTGACAGATCCCCTCCATCAAGACCACGCGGCCGCCTTGAAGGACCGGACCATAGGTGACCTCGATATCCCGGCAGTTGCCGTCCGGGTGAACACTGGTCAGTTCGACCCGTTGAATCGTCTGCTCATCCATGACGCGCCGGTCGGATTCCTCGCCGGCCAGCAGAGACTCCGGAGTCAGGTTGAGAATCCGCCAGTTCTTGCCGATAATCTCGCCTTCAGCGATACCGAACAGCCGGTGGAAGTTTGTGCTGACGTAGAGAAAGACGCCATCGGGCGTATGGCTGAAAAAAGCGAATCTCTTGCCGAGGCCTTCGACCAGCCGCCGGTAGCGTTCTTCGCTTTCAGCCAGCGCCAGTTCGGCCAGTTTGCGATCAGTGATGTCGATAAAGACGCAGGCGAATTGGCCGGGCTCCGGACAATAGGCCTTGACTTCGAAGTAGCGCCCGATTTCCCGGGCATAATCCTCACAATGAAGTTCCTGCCCGCTCAGCGCCACGTTGCCGAAACGTTCTATCCAGACCGGCTCGGTCTGGGGCATGACTTCCAGAACCGTGCGCCCGACGATCTTCTCAGCGGCAAAACCGGTCAGCCGCTCAAACGCCGGATTGACTTCCAGGTAACGGTAATCGACCGGCCGTCCGGCTGCATCGCAGATGATTTCGTGCAGGGCATAGCCATCGATCATGTACCTGGTTACATCGAGGAAGCGCCCTCGCATCGACCTCTTCATAACCAGATCCGTTCAGGTCGTGATGTTCGAGGGATCAAGGGAGAAAGCGGCGGATAGTCTCGATGACCATCGCCGATTTGAACGGTTTGGGGATGTACCAGTCGGCGCCGACCTCTTCGATTTTCAGAAGGTCTTCCCTGCTCTTTCGTGCCGTAATCATGATCACCGGGATATGACGGGTCTCCTCCCGGGACTTGATACGACGGCAGACTTCATAGCCATCGACTTCAGGGAGACCGATATCGAGGATCACCAGGTCGGGATGCAACTCCGCCACGGCGTCGAGGGCTGCCAAACCATCCTTGACCCCCTTGACCTCATAACCATGCGAGGACAGGAAAATGCTTTCCAATTCCAGGAGATTCTCGTGGTCCTCGACGACCAGTATCTTTTTTTTCTTCATTGAGAAACGTCCTTCCGAGAGTCCAGTCGCTATAGCCAGATAAAAGAATCGATCTCATCGACACCTTGTCAGCGATTCAGTATAGATCCATGATTAAAACTCGCAAGATTGCGCCTGTAATAAATTCTACCCGGCAAGACGGCCACCCGGAGATCCGCGTGGCCGCAGTTCGGCACTGAACTTGTTGATTTCGGCAAATTCCCGCTCCTCCTCTCAAACTCAGTGGCAGAAAGAAACCAAAATGACTGTGCTCTAAGATAAGGGGGTGACAGGTCCTTGAAGAGCTGACGATTGCAGGTATTCTTCAGTTTAGCCCAGTGCCCCCTGCGTACGCGGGGGGCACTGTCCGGTAGATTGGCTAGACAACAGTCCAACCTGGGAGATTAGGATGAGGGACGGACAAAAAACCAGGGAAGAATTACTGCTGGAGCTGTCTCATTACCGTCGGCAATCGGAACGAAATCTGAATGAGATTCGTCTGGGGTCGCTATTCAAGCTGAGCCAGATGAGTCACAAGTCTCATGCCGAATTGCTTGATTTCGGCCTGGAAGAAGCGATCAGTCTGACAGAAAGCAAAATAGGTTACATCTATTACTACGACGAAGGCACGAAAAATTTTACACTCTATTCATGGTCGGCATCCGTCGCGAAACAATGCTCTATCATAGAAAAGCAGAGCATCTATCAACTAGAAAAAACCGGTTTATGGGGAGAGGCCGTCAGGCAGCGCAAAGCTATTGTCACCAATGATTATGCCACCCCGAGTCCATACAAAAAAGGCTACCCGGAAGGGCATGTCCATTTAGTCAGACACCTTAACCTCCCAGTTTTCAAGAAGGATAAAATCGTTGCAGTAATTGGTGTTGGAAACAAAGAAACCGATTATACCGAGAATGATGTTGTCCAGTTGCAGTTGTTCATGGACGGCCTCTGGAATATCGCCGAGAGAATGCGTGCCGAGGAAGAAGTCATACGAAATGAAGAGAAATACAAAGCTATCGCTGATTTGTCCTGTGATTGGGAATATTGGCTGGCGCCTAATGGGGACATGATTTATTGCTCACCTTCATGCCTGGAAATTACCGGATACAGTCAGAAAGAATTTATCGTCAAAGGCGGCTTAGTGCAGAGAATAGTGCATCCGCTTGATGCAAACGCATATTACGACCATGTGGATGAGGAAAAGAGTGACAATGAACAGCGCAGACTGACCTATCGCATTGTCACGAAAGATGGCAAGGAAAAATGGATCGGCCATGTCTGCAGACCGATATTTTCGAAGAATAATGAGTATTTGGGCCGAAGGGTCTCAAACCGGGATATAACAGACCGGAAGCGCGATGAAGACAGGCTGCGGCAGTCAAACGAAGAGATCAAACTCCTCAATGAAAACATCCTGAATATGCTGAGAATGATGTCTCATGACATCAGAAGCCCTCTTCTTACCATGTCGGCAACGCTTAAACTTCTCCAGCGCGGGAATTACGGCGGCATGGATGAAAGCGTTGCCAATACGATAAAAGATCTGACCACCAGGGTGGATAAGATCCTTGGCATAGCTGACGACTGCCTCGGCAAGGCTCATGTGGTTGACGACAAAATGCAGCTCCAAAAAGAGGAGTTCGATTTGAGGCAGGAAATCATCGAGCCTGTCCTTAATGAACTGTCAAGTGAAATAGAAATGCGGCAAATTACGATCGACAACAGGCTTGGTTCGATACCAACCGGGTCGATTGTCGTCCATGCCAACAAAATATGGCTCAAGTCCGTCTTCAGAAATCTCTTCAAGAATGCGGTCAAATATGGTGGCGAACGCGTCACGGTTGCCTATGGTTATGAAGATCACGGCAACTATTACAAGTTCTGTGTTTACAATAGCGGTCCGGTTATCCCGGAAGAAAAGAGACCTGTTTTATTCACAAAATTTGGCAGGACCGGGTACGATTCAGACAAAGAAGGTGTCGGGATGGGGCTTTATTTGGCAAAAGAAGTAATTACCCAGCATGGTGGCGAAATCTGGTATGAGGACGTTGACAACGCAGGAGCCTTTTTCTTCACCTTGCCGAAATGAGTCATCACCCATTGCTCGACTGAAACAGGATTGATGTCTCACACAGGTCGACTCAAGCCCTTTTAGCCCCCAGCCTCTGCGTGATGCGCCTAATCTTGGTTTCCTAACCCTTGGCCCGTAGGTTACCTCCTGCTACGGGGCATTTTTTCCTGGTCGTGCAGGTGCCAGGTGCAGACCGTAGCCTTTTCTCCTGACGGCACAAATCGGCGGCGACCTGAAAAGGTCGCCGTTGTTTTTATCTCCTGGCGCATCCTTGCAAACCGATAACAGTCACCAGTAAGAATAAACACCCCAGAAAAGCACTTAGGCCACCTCTTGACGAGATGGCCTAAGTACCCGTTGTTTAAATGGTCGGGGCGAAGTGATTCGAACACTCGACCCCCAGCACCCCATGCTGGTGCGCTACCAGGCTGCGCTACGCCCCGTCAGAACAACGGAGCCGGATTATGCGGCAGGGTTCGGTCGATGTCAAGCCTGCGGGAGCAGCCCGAACGACTTTCTCCGCCCATGGGTTGCTCAGCCATCCCCTCGTTTCCTGATTGTCGTGGCCCTGGAGGACCCGCGCATCCCATGCGCTCAAGGTAACCCGCTGTTAACTTGGGGATTCTCCCTTCAGGTCGGTGCCGCCGCCCATCATGCCCACAAGCGGCGGTCTCCAGGTTTTTCCACTCAATTTCCCGGAACGGCCGGTCGTCCCTGCCGGCGGGAACTGATTGCTGAGAGTCAGAAAATCTAGGGCTTATAAGTTTTACTCAGGAAATCGAGCAGAACCTTTTTTTCTTCCGCCGACAGTTTAGCCCCTTTACCCATCATGCGCGTCACGGTCGCTTCCCACTGCTCCGGGGTCTTCTTGGCTCCCTTGGGGCGGGCCGACGGATGGCAGACCGAGCAACGCTGTTCCAGCAGGGCCGCACCGTCCTCCTGAGCCATGACCTCGGATCCCCCCACGCTAGCGAGGACAAAAGTGACCATTAGGGCAAGCAGCCATCCTCTTTTCATTGGCAAACTTCCTTTGGCTTGAATTTCCCCTGGGTAAGGGGGAGCACGGTCGGCGATCGACAACACGTCCACAGGCAGATTGTCGCGAACGGATTTAATTCTTACGCAGCCGATGTTGACGCTGACTGCCAGTAATAATACTCGCCTCGCCGGAAAACGCCAGGGTGGCCCCTTCAGCCAACGGCAAAACGGAACAGCATTTCCGCATGATCACCGTCACCCTGGCAGACCCGGTTTCTACAACTCTCCCTGTAAGATAGTGTGACTTATTGTGACACGACGCTGTTCAAGAATGGCATTAACTGAACAAGGGAGGCTTACACATGCCATTCGAACTCATCATGCTGCTGGGATTTTTTGGTGCCGGTCTGCTGGGGCTTCTGCCTGAGGCGGCGAAGGAGAGAGAAGAGTCCGGCTTTCGCCGCCGAAGCGCACGGCGACGCAGCGAGACCAGCCGACGAGCGGACGTTACCCGTCACACAGGCCGAGCGCAAGGAATAACAGGGGAACGGACGGTTAGACCCCTTCGGGGCGGAAGCCGCGCTGTCGCTTGAGCAGAACGGTGCCGTCGGCGGTATGGAAGATGATCTTGCGGCCCACTGGGCCGCCCAGATCACGGCTGACGATCGGGATCCGGTGCTGCTCGAGCATATCGAGTGCCAGCTCGATGTTGCGCTGCCCGATCGCCAGCAGACCGTCGGTCTTCTCCCACATCGACGCTCCGCCGAAGACCTTGGCCACCAGCTTGCTACCGGCACCGAGCGCCTGGACCTTCTCGATCAGCTTGCCGATGGCGATGTTGCCGTATTTCGGCGTCGGCAGCCCCTCGCCATTCCACAAGGGGAGCAGGTAGTGATTGATCCCGCCGACCCGGACCGCAGAATCCCACAGGCAGACGGAAACACACGAACCGAGGACCGTGGTGATCAGATGCGGCTGGCGATGGGCAAACAGCGTCCCAGGATAAAGGTAGTGGCGACCAGCCGCCGGCTCCTCCCCGCTCATGCCCCCACCTGCCGGCACAGTCTCGTGATCAGAACTGTTCCAGTTCATCGCCCTGGTTGAAAAGAAAGAGATTCGCGTCGCAAGCCTGCACACGAACATCGACCGCGGGCCGAGGCAGCATCACGACGAAACGACTGCCGGCATCGAGACGGCTGTCGACGTCGATGGTGCCGCCGAGCAGTTCCACCAGCGACCAGCAGATGCTCAACCCCAGCCCGTGACCGCGATGGCTTTTGGTCGTCCCGACCTCCAACTGGCGGAACCGGTCAAAGATATGCTCACGGTCGGCGGCGGCAATTCCCGGTCCGGTATCGGCGACGGCCACCACCAGTTGTTCGCCGTCCGCACTGCTGGCGCAAACTTCGACACGCCCCCCCTCGACGTTGAACTCGACCGCATTGGCCAGCAGGTTGGTCACCATGATCTCCAGCTTTTGGGCATCGGTCGCAAAAACCAGCCCCTCCTGCAGATCGGCACGCACCTCGAGGCGCTTTTCACCGATCCGTTGCGCCAGCTTATCGAGGCAACCGGCGATGACCGCCGGCACATCGACCATGGCCAGATCCGGCACGGCCTCGCCGGCTTCGAGCTCGGCAGCCATGAACACGTTCTGCAGCTGAAAATCAAGATTGAACGCCTCGGCGTAGATCATTGCCGCCGTTTTCGCACAGCGCTCAGGCTCCTGGCGGCAGGCGCCGAGTTGGCTGGAAAGTCCCATGATCGCCGAGAGCGGATTATTGATCTCGTTGCGGATATTGGAGAGAAACTGGCTCTTGACCCGTTCCGACTCATGGAGCCGCTCGTTCACCTCTTCGAGCTTGCGGGTGACGGCATGCAGATCGTTCAGGGCATTGCGGTTGAATGCGAAGCGCCGCCGAATCTCGTCAATCAGTTCATCATCGGTAAAATGGCTCATGGATACCCCTTCCGCGCTAGCCCTTGATCGCGCTCTTGTAAAACCTCATCACCTCGTCGCCCAACTGCCCAAGCGGCAGAATCCTGTCGACCCCGCCTTGCTTGATGGCCTCCTGAGGCATACCGAAAACAACACAACTCTCCTCGTCCTGGGCCAGATTGAAAGCCTTGGCCTGCTTCATCTCCAGCATCCCGCGCGCGCCGTCGTCACCCATCCCGGTCATGATCACGCCGATGGCGTTCATCCCGGCATAGCGGGCCACCGAGCGAAACAGCACATCAACCGAAGGCCGGTGCCGGGAGACCAGAGGGCCGTCCTTGATCTGCACATAGTAGCGGGCGCCGCTGCGCTTGAGCAGCATGTGCCGGTTTCCCGGGGCGATCAGCGCCCGCCCGGGCACCACCGTGTCGCCGTCCTCGGCCTCCTTGACCCCGACCCGGCAGATGCCGTTGAGGCGCCGGGCAAAGGCCGCGGTAAACCCCTGCGGCATATGCTGGACGATGACGATCCCCGGCGCGTCGTACGGCAATGACTGAAGGAAGATGCGCAGCGCCTCGGTGCCGCCGGTCGAGGCGCCGACGGCGACGATCTTCTCGGTGGTGCGGAAATTCTCCTCGACCCGCGCCCGCTCGAGGATGACATCGGCCGTCAGCTTCGGCTCGGGGTCGATCGTCAGCGTGGCCAACTTGCGCACGCGGGAGCGTGCCGCCGCCTTGACCGCGTCGCAGATCTGCACCTTGCTCTCTTCGAGGAACTGCTTCGCTCCGGTCCGCGGCTTGTTGATGATCTCCACCGCCCCGTACTGCAGGGCGCGCATGGTGATCTCCGCGCCTTTTTCGGTAAGACTGGAGCACATCACCACCGGGATCGGATCCTCGGCCATCAACTCCCTGAGGAAAGTAACCCCGTCCATGCGCGGCATCTCGACATCGAGGGTGATGACGTCGGGGCGGTCGCGGTGAATCTTGTCGCGGGCGATGATCGGGTCGTGAGCGGTGCCGATGACCTCGATACCGGGATCACTGGTCAGGATCGCGGTCAGCGCCTGGCGCACCACTGCGGAATCGTCGACGATCAAAACACGGACAGGCACGCGCGTGAGCCCCTTAAGGAAAGATGCCGGATTTAGTTACTTCAATTTAAATCATCTTAACGGATTACAAACACTTTATCCATGGCAAAAGCCACGGATTTGCATACTGAATTCGATACGAAGAGCAGGAAGAACCTTTGGAACCGGCAGGAGAAAACCGCTAAAACAGCAGGGGCGACACAGGGGATCTCCGCCAGCGTACGGCGACAAAGACTCTGCACGTAAACGGCTTACACAATCGCCCGGATTTGGCGGCTTCATAACCAAACCAAATCCGGGCAATTATCTTACACCCACAAAAAAGAGGCCTGCCAACCTCGACAGAAGGGGTACTTACTCCCGTGAATTAACCACGCCAAACGAGGTCCCCAAGGGTGAATAATCTACCTGCGGCATATGGCCATGCTGCCGGGAATACTTTCGACGGGCGCAGTATTCCGCCAGCGGTCCAAAGCAGAAATAGTTGAAATGGTTTTGGCGAAAGCCATCCTGCAGACCATAACTGGCTACGAATGTGCATCGTCTGACTTCTTTACAGATCAGCAAAGCGCACCTCCCGCCGTCAGTCATCAGGAACCGACAGCTTCTGCAAGTTCCCCTTGGGATTCGCCGGCCAGCAAGGAATCATCGCCGGCGAACAGGCTGTCGATATTCAGCAAAATCATGAACTGCTCGTTGATCTTACCGATACCACGGATAAATTCGGTGCGCAGCTTCACACCCATCCGCGGCGCCGCCTCAATCTGGCCGGCATCCAATTCGACAACTTCCCGGACCTGATCAGCCAAGGCACCAGCAATCACCATTTCACCACCGCTGCATATTTCCAGCACGATAATACAGCTGTCCTTGGTTCGCTCCGCCTCCACCATGCCGAGCTTGCAACGCAGGTCGATGACCGGCACAACCTGACCGCGCAGGTTGATCACACCAAGCAGATAGTCAGGCATTTGCGGCACCTTGGTAATCGCCACCAGGTCGAGGATTTCGCGGGTACGCCCCACCTCGACGGCAAACAGTTCCTCGGCAAGACTAAAAGTTACATACTGTCGACTGTCTTTGCTGTCCGTCACGGCAAACCCTCCTCAATAGGCCTCAAAATCATCGTCGTGCACATCTTTGCCAGCCTGCCGCGTTAGGGGAACGGCAAGTTGCGCCGCGGGACGACGGTCATGCTTCGCAACATGCGGATTGCGGTAAGACTGGCAATCACCGGCGATAGCGGCATTACGCTTGGCAGAGCTGGCCGCCTTGGACAGCTGGGACGCCTTTACGTTGCCGACATGAAAGTAGGAAATCAGCGCCTGCATCTGATCGGACTGACTGTTGAGCTCCTCGGCGGTCGCCGCCATCTCCTCCGATGCAGAAGCATTCTGCTGGATGACGGCGTCCAGTTGCTGGATACTCTTGGCAATCTGCTCGGCACCGGCATCCTGCTCGCGGCTCGCCGCCGCGATCTCCTGCACCAGTTCCGCGGTTTTCTGAATGTTCGGTACCATCGAGTTGAGCATCTGCCCGGCCACTTCAGCCACCGCCACGCTGCTGCTCGACAACTCGTTGATCTCTCCGGCCGCCTTCTGGCTGCGCTCCGCCAGTTTGCGCACTTCCGCCGCGACCACCGCGAACCCCTTGCCCTGCTCGCCTGCACGCGCCGCTTCGATGGCGGCATTGAGCGCCAGCAGGTTGGTTTGCCGTGCAATCTCCTCGATGATGTTGATCTTGGTCGCGATCTCCTTCATCGCCCGCACCGTTTCAGCCACCGATTTGCCGCCTTCGGCGGCATCCCTGGCAGATTGTATGGCGATCTTCTCGGTCTGGATGGCGTTGTCGGCGTTCTGGCGGATATTGGCGGTCATCTGCTCGATGCTGCTCGATGCTTCCTCGGCCGCCGCCGCCTGCTCGGTCGCGCCTTCGGACATCTCTTCGGATGACGCGCTCATTGCCTGCGCACCGGCAGTGACGTTACCGGCCGCCCCCTGGATGTTCTCGACGATGTCACGCAAACGGGCAGTCATGTCGCGCAGGGATTGCATCATCTCATCACGATCAGAACGCGGAGAAATCTCAACCGTCAGGTCGCCGGCCGCAATCTGCCGCGACAGCGCCGAAGCTTCGCGCTGAGACTCGCTCATCGCCTTCATCGCCTGCAGCAACAGGCCAGTTTCATCGTGGCTGTCAACTTCAATGTTCACCGATACATCGCCGAGCGCCAGGCGCTCGGCAGCATCCACGGCCCGCCCGAGCGGGCGGGTGATCGACCGCGAGATGATGAAAGCCAGCGCTCCAAGAACAAAGACGACAGCAACAATCGCCAGGCCGAACTTAAGCGCCTGCCCGTAGAACTCGGCATCGATGTCGTCAACGTAAATGCCCGAGCCGATGACCCACCCCCAGGGGGTGAATCCCTTGACGAAAGATATCTTCGGCGACAACTGATTTTTGTTCTCACCTTTCTGCCAGACATAATCGACAAAACCTTCGCCGCTCTGCCGGACTACGCTCACCATCTCGACGAAAATACGCTTGCCGTTGGGATCCTGGTAATCCGCCAGAGATTCGCCGTTGAGCTTTTCAACAACCGGATGCATGATCATCCGCGGTTCCATGTCATTAACCCAGAAATAGTTGCTGCCGTCGTAACGCATCTCCTTGATGGCCGCCAGCGCCGCCTGTTTGGCCGCCGCCTCGTCCATTTTGCCAGCCACAACCTGCTTTTGGTAATGGTCGAGAATCGACCAGGCACTGTCGACCAGGTTGTTGGTCTCCACCTGGCGATCTGCGAACATCTGCGACTTGTTGATATTCAGGAACACGCCAGTGATCACGACAATGGTGAACAGGCAGATCATGACCAACACGGACAACTTCTGGTGAATCTTGACGTTCTTCAAAGAAATCATTGCGTTACTCCACTAAGGCAAAGGGAAGAACCGATGCCGTCCGTTCTCCAACAGCCGGCGACCATATCTTAGACAGCAGGAATCGGACAGACCATCCGCACTACGGCTAACAGCTGTTCGGGTCGAAACGGCTTAGTGACCCAGCCTGACGCACCGGCAGCCTTGCCGGCATTCTTCATTTCCGGTTGCGCTTCATTGGTGAGCATGATGATCGGCATGAACCGATTGCCGGGCTTCTGACGAACAGACCTGATCAAGTCGATACCGCCGAGCCGCGGCATGTTCAAATCGGTCACCAGCATGTCGATCTTGTGAATTTCGAGTTTTTCCAACGCATCCTGCCCGTCGCGAGCCTCGACCACATCGTAGCCGGCCTCAATTAGCGCCTCCTTCAAAACCAGGCGAACTGTTGCCGAATCATCCACAGCCATGACACGTTTCATTGCAGCCATTCATCCTTTCTAAACGCACAAACATTCCCCTGAGATATTTACCCGAATCGCATACTAGCTCTTCAACGAACATACCAAACCGCATTCGCCTGCAACGCACTGATTTTGCGTGCTTTTTATAAAATACGGCAAGCGCGGCGAAGGTGAGAAAAGTTTCGGCGCGAACGGCCAAAGGAGAAAATAGTCAACAATTATGAGAGGATGAAAAAAGGTAACTAAAGTTACCGGAAACCATGGTTACAGGG
>CAZRTZ010000022.1:0-37732 GCA_964603155.1 uncultured Geobacteraceae bacterium
CCCTTCGACCACCACCTCGAGTTCGCGACCGACAAAACGCGCGGCAAACGCCACAAGTTTCTCCTCGCCGAGGCGACGCAGACGCTCGGCCCGCGATTTCTTGAGCGCCTCGGAGAGGTGGCCGGACATCGCTGCGGCCGCAGTGCCGGGACGCTTGCTGAAAGGAAAGACGTGCAGGTGGGAAACCTCCATCTCGGCAACCAGCTGCAAGGTGTTCTCGAATTCGGCCTCGGTCTCCCCGGGAAAACCGCTAATCACATCGAGGCCGATGGCCACATCGGGGATTTCCGCGACGATCCGCGCGACCAGCCTGCGGAAATCTTCGCGCCCATAAGTGCGGCGCATTCGTTTCAACACGCCATCATCACCCGCCTGCAGCGGGATATGCAGATGCGGGCAGATGATACGAGAAGCGGCGATGTGGTTTATCAGGGGTGCGTCGATCTCGGTCGGCTCGATGGAACCGAGGCGCAACCTCCGTACATGCGTCTCGCTTTCGATGCGTTGCAACAGCTGCAACAAACTCGAACGCGGCTGCAGATCGACCCCGTAGTTGCCGACATGGATGCCGGTCAGGACGATCTCCGCGACATTCTGCGCGGCCAACTGCCCGAGTTGCGCAAGCACCTGTTCGATCGGCGCAGAGCGGCTCGGCCCGCGGGCGTGGGGGATGATGCAGTAGCTGCAGAAGGCGTCGCAGCCGTTCTGGATCTGCACGAAGGCCCGCGAACGCCCGGCCATGGTCGACAGCACGGGGATCGCCGCCGCAGTTGCCTTGCGAATGTCGGCCACCGCCACCGGACGCTCGGCGGCACGCCGCAGATGGCCGAGCAGATCTCGTTTCTCTTCATTGCCGATCACCAGTTCGACCCCTGGCAGGTCGGCCAGGGTCTGCGGGTCGATCTGCGCGTAGCAGCCGGTCACCACCACCCGGCAGTGCGGGTTGAGGCGTCGGGCTCGACGCACCAGGTTGCGCGACTGGGCATCGGTAGCAGCCGTGACCGTGCAGGTATTGACGATGACCAACTCCGCCCCGTCGGCAAAAGGCACGACCCGGTAACCGGCCTCGGCCAGGGCCTGATGCATCGCCGCCGTCTCGAACTGATTGGTTTTGCAGCCGAGGGTGGCGAAGGAAACTGTGAGGCCGGGGGCTGAGGACTGGAGACTGATGCTTTTGCTCATCGCTCAGTACTCGGTACTCAGTACAGGTTTATCAATCCACCCTCCCCCCAGCACTTCCTCGCCCCGATAAAAAACCGCCGCCTGGCCCGGGGTGACACCGGTCTGCGCCGAGTTCATGTGAATCAACACCTTGTCGCTGTCAATTATCTGGATTGTCGCAGGAACTTCATTATGACGATAACGGATGCGGCAGGCGGCTTCGAGGCTGTCGAGCGGGGGCGGAATGAGCCAGTTGACGCCGGTCACGGTGAAATCGGCAACCGCCAGATGGCGCTTCTCGCCGACGATGACCCGCTTGGCCGCGGCATCGATCCCCACTACGAACAACGGCTCCGGCCAGGCAATCCCCAACCCCCTGCGCTGGCCGATGGTATAACGGTAGGTGCCGTGATGACGCCCAAGCAGTTTGCCGTCGATGTGGACGATGTCGCCGTCCATCAGCCCGGCGCCGCGCTGCTCTTCCAGGAAGCGCACATAGTCGCCGTCGGGAACGAAACAGATATCCTGGCTCTCGGCCTTCTCGGCCACGCGCAGCTGAAGACGCGCGGCATGGGCTCGGACTTCCTCCTTGGTCAGGCCCCCCAGGGGGAAGCGGACCATTGCCATCTGCGCCTGGGTCAGCGTGAAGAGAAAATAGCTCTGGTCCTTGGCGGCATCGATCCCCTTGCGCAAGGCATAGCGCGTGCCGTCGTGGGCGATTTGCGCATAGTGCCCCGTCGCCAGATAATCGGCCTCCAGCTCGATGGCACGGCGCAGCAGCAGTTCGAACTTGAGCTTCTGGTTGCAAAGAACGCAGGGGTTTGGGGTGCGCCCGGCAAAATAATCGTCGCAGAACGCGTCGATTACTGCACGGGCAAAGTCAGCTTCAAAGTTGACGACATAGAAGGGGATGTCGAGCTGTTCGGCCACGCGGCGCGCGTCGTAGACATCGTCGAGTGAGCAGCAGGTGCCGAAGTGCTGCCCGTCAGCTGCGGAGAAGTTGCGGTAATCCCAGATCTGCATGGTCAGGCCGATGACCTCGGCCCCCTGCTCCTTGAGCAGGGCTGCGGTGACCGACGAGTCTACCCCGCCGCTCATTGCCACCACCACGCGTTTTCCGGAAAAGTCTTCCATAATGCTATCCGTCAAAATGGGGACAGAATTGAATTCTGTCCCCATCCCCTCTATTGCGATTCGTAGGGGCGCGGTTAGCGCGCCCATGAACGGGGAGACCCCGTCCTTACGGATGCGTTGCCTTGTAGTTCTTGATCGCCTCGTGCAACGCATCGGCCGCAAGGTTGGAACAGTGCATCTTCTGCGCCGGCAGGCCGTCGAGCGCCTCGGCCACCGCCTGATTGGAGAGCTCCAGCGCCTCATCGATCGTCTTGCCGATCGCCATTTCGGTGACCATCGACGAGGTGGCAATGGCCGCACCGCAACCGAAGGTCTTGAACTTGACGTCGGTGATCACGTTGTTCTCGACCTTGAGGAAGATTTTCATGATGTCGCCGCAGGAAGCGTTCCCCACCTCCCCCACACCATCCGGGTTCTCGATTTCGCCGACGTTGCGCGGGTTACTGAAGTGATCCATGACTTTTTCGGAATACATGCTCGGCTCCTTGATGGATATATCGGTCGCAGGGGCGCGATTCAGCACGCCCTGGGCGCCATGAATGGCGACCCTACAATTTCTTCACTGTATCGCACGTCTCACACGCATCGACCTTGCCGCAATTGTAAAGGGGGCTCATATCGCGCAACCGCTGCACGATCGGCGGCAAGACCTCAAGGACGTAGTCGATATCTTCGGCGGTGGTATCCGAACCGAGACTGAAGCGGGTGCTGGAGTGAGCCAGCGTCACCTCGACGCACATGGCGCCAAGAACATGCGACGGCTCCAGCGATCCTGAGGTACAGGCCGACCCCGAAGATGCGGCGATCCCCTTCATGTCGAGATTAAGGAGCAGCGACTCCCCCTCGATCCAGGCGAAGCTGACGTTCAGGGTGTTCGGCAGGCGCTCGGTCGGATGGCCGTTCAGCTTGATGTTCGGGATCGCGGCGAAAAGTCCCCGCTCCAAGCGATCCCGCAGCACCTTGATCCGGGCGTGGTTGGGCTCTCGCTCGGCCGTGGCCAACTCGCAGGCCTTCCCCAGGCCGACGATACCTGCAACATTAAGAGTACCGGCGCGGCGGTTGCGTTCCTGGTGGCCACCATGCATGAATTGAGTCAGGCGGGTACCTCGACGGACGTAGAGGACGCCAACCCCCTTCGGCGCTCCTAGCTTGTGCCCGGACAGCGCCAGCAGATCGACGTTGTGCTTCTGGACATCGACATCCAGTTTGCCAACCGCCTGCACGGCATCGGTATGAAAGCGCACACCGTGCCGCCTGGCAATGGCGCCGATCTGCTCGATCGGAAAGATGGTGCCGGTCTCGTTGTTGGCCCACATCACCGAAATCAGAATGGTTTCGGGCGTAATCGCCCGCTCCAGTTCCTGCAGATCGAGCATGCCATCCTTGTCGACCGGCAAATACGTCACCCTGCAACCGGTCTTCTCCAGGTAACGGCAGGTTTCCAGCACCGCCGGATGCTCGACAGCCGTCGTGATGATGTGATTGCCCTTCTCCTTCAGGGCGTCAACCGTCCCCTTGAGTGCCATGTTGTCGGCCTCGGTACCGCAGGAGAGAAAAACCACTTCGGCAGGGGAACAGTTGAGCAGGGCCGCCACCTGCTCGCGGGCCTTTTCTACAGCCCCGGACACCTGACGGCCAGCCCAATGCACGCTGGACGGGTTGCCAAATTGTTCACGATAAAACGGCAGCAGGGTTTCCAGAACCTCAGGCCTTACTGGCGTCGTGGCGTTGTAATCGAGATAAATGCGCTTCACAGGTGAACTCCTTGAGTAATAACAGTTGTGGTCTCAACCACATTTCCTGGCATCCCTGACCAGATCCGCAAGGGTGATCGAAGAGAGGAACTGGCGTACCCGTGCACCCAGACCCTGCCAGATTCCCTGCGAAAGGCAATTGTCCGTGCACACACAGCGACCCTCGGCATCCATGCACGATACCGGCACCAGCGACTCCTCAACGCTGTCGATAATTTCATCCACACGGATTTCCTCGGCCGGCCTGGCCAGAACGTAGCCGCCGCCGGGACCGCGCACGCTTCGCACAATCCTGCCGCGACGCAGTTTGACGAACAATTGTTCAAGATAGGCCAGAGAAATTCCTTCCCGGCCGGCAATGTCGTGGAGCGCCAACGGTCGTCCCTCACCGTAGAGGCTCAGGCTGATCATGGCACGCACTGCATACTGGGCCTTGGTGGAAATGCGCATATCAGGAACTCTGGCGGGTTTGTGACGATTGTTCGACCTGGGTTGCGTTCGTTCGATCGCGTTCCTCCAGACGAGAGGTCAATTCCTGGACTTTCTTTTCCAGGGCACGTATCTGATCAAACAGGCAGGCGATCGCCTTGGCTTCCGGATCAGGCAACTTGCCATGCTCAAGGTCGGGGCGCACCGATTCTTCCTGTTTTTCCTCCTGCATCACCACGCGTCCCGGGATGCCGACGACCGTGGCACTGGGAGGCACCTCCTTGACCACCACGGAATTGGAACCAACCTTGGCCCCCTTGCCGACGGTAAAAGGACCGAGAATCTTGGCTCCGGAGCCGATGACCACATTGTCATCCAGCGTCGGGTGGCGCTTGACCTTGTCCCAAGTGACCCCGCCGAGCGTCACACCGTGGTAGAGAGTGACGTTATCGCCGATCTCGGCGGTTTCGCCGATGACCACCCCCATACCGTGATCGATGAAGAACTTGTTGCCGATCCTTGCCCCGGGATGGATTTCAACTCCGGTGAAGAAACGGCCAAGATGCGAGATAAAGCGGCCGATGAAAAAGCAGTTATGTTTCCAGAACCAGTGGGCGATGCGATAAAACCACACCGCGTGCAAACCCGGATAGCAGAAAATGATCTCGAGAACGCTGCGGGCGGCAGGGTCTCGGTCAAAAACCGAGTAGATATCATCGCGAATCGTTTTAAACACGGTAGACCTCCACACACACTGATATCCTTCACTAGTGAATGGATAGCATACCCGAGTAAAACTGTCAATTAATTTAAAGGGAGGGGAAAGGGCCAGGCTGACAGGCCGTTGAATTAGCACCTCTGGTGCCGATGAATTGCCCTGCGCGCGTTGAATTAGGCGTTACACGAATCAACGGTTCAGCAACTATACGAAGCAACCAAAATCTACAAAAAAAGCCCGTAGGCCGGATTCTGGCTCTCCTCGACATAGCGGTAACCAAGGCTATCGAGAAAGCCTTTCAACGCACGCTCTTGATCGGACGGCAATTCCAGGCCGATGAGAACCCGGCCGAAATCACCGCCATGCATCCGGTAGTGGAACAAGGAAATGTTCCAATCCGCCCCCATTGTCGAGAGAAAGCGTGACAGGGCACCGGGGCGCTCGGGAAACCAGAAGCGCAGCAACCGTTCGTTGCTGACAACCGGCGACCGTCCGCCGACCATGTAACGGACATGATCCTTGGCCAGTTCGTTGTCCGTGAGATCGACTGCGGGGAAACCACAGGTTTTGAGGCGTTCGGCAAAAAGCAGGCGCTCGGCATCGCCACGGATGGCGATCCCAACAAAAATATGGGCAGCGTCACGCCCGGCCAGGCGATAGTTGAACTCGGTGATATTGCGATCGCCGATAACCTCGTTACAGAAGCGCCGCAGCGAGCCAGGCTGTTCGGGGATGGTCACAGCGAACAGAGCTTCCTGTCGTTCGCCGACCAGCGTGCGCTCGGCCACGTAGCGCAATCGATCGAAATTCATGTTGGCCCCGGAATTGATCGCCACCAGCGTCTGCCCGCTCACCGCTTGTTCGCGCACATAGCGCTTGAGCCCAGCCAGAGCCAGCGCTCCTGCAGGTTCGGCAATGGAACGCGTTGCCTGGTAGATATTCTTTATCGCACTGCAGATTTCGTCGGTATCGACCCGTACCATGGCGTCGACGCACTGCCGGCAGATTTCGAAGGTCAGCTTCCCCACCTGGCGAACCGCCACCCCGTCGGCGAAAATCCCCACGGATTCGAGCACCACGCGCCGATGTTCTTCGAGTGAGTGTGCCATGGCATCACTCTCCACCGGTTCGACCCCGATCACCTTGATCTCCGGACGCAGCGCCTTGAGATAGGCTCCGACACCGGCGATCAGGCCGCCGCCACCGACAGGGACGAAGACGGCGTCGATCTTCCCGGCACTCTGGCGCAACAGTTCATCGGCAACCGTCCCCTGACCGGCAATGACCAGTTCGTCGTCGAAGGGGTGGACGAAAACCATGCCGGTTTCCGCTGTCAGACGGTCGCAATGCTCGGCAGCCTCGGAATAGTTGTCGCCGAACAGCACCACCCGAGCGCCGAGGGCTTCGACTGCAGAGACCTTGATCGCCGGAGTGGTCACCGGCATGACGATGGTTGCCGAAATACCCAGGGAGCGGGCGGAAAAAGCCACCCCTTGCGCATGATTACCGGCCGAGGCAGCTATCACTCCACGGGCACGCTCCTCATCGGTAAGGTGAGCGATTTTGTTGTAGGCCCCGCGAATTTTAAAAGAGAAAACCGGCTGCAGATCCTCGCGTTTGAGCAGCACCCGATTGTCAAAGGCCGCCGAAAGCACCGGCGCCTCCTCCAGAGGGGTTTCCACCGCCGCCTCGTAGACCCTGGAAGTCAGAACCTGCTTCAGCAGTTTATGCAAAGGCATTGGCAGCCTCCAAGCGGCGAGGATTCGAAAAAACAAGAGTCATGAAAGATTTGCCAGGATCAGATTGCATCATCCGCCCCCCCCGCTCCGTTCATCGGTTACGGTTTGCAGATCGGCTTCTGCCAATGCACGCGCAAGTTTAAAGCAATGATCGCCGATCTTTTCCAGATTATGCAGCAAATCAATGAAAATCAAACCGGAGACCACGTTGCATTCACCGGTATTCAACCGATGGATATGATTATTCCGCAGCTGCTCCTCGGTGCGGTCGATGGCATCCTCGAGTTGACGGGCCGCTGCAAGGGAAAGCTCGCCGCTCTGTTGCAGCGCAACTGCGATCAACTGATAAAAATCCCCGACCAGCCGGCACATCTCGGATAACTCCCGTTTGGCGACAGCGGAGAATTCGACACGCTGATCGAGCTTGCGCTCCACCAGAAAACCGGTCGCCACGCAATAATCACTGATCCTCTCAAGGTCGTTGACCGCGTGCATCAAGGCGACGACCTCGCGGGACGTTTCCGTCGTAACCGCCTGTTGCGTAAGGATCACGAGGAAATCGGTCAGTTCACGCTGCAGACGATCGACGATAACTTCTCGACGCCGGATTCTGCCCACCCGCTCTCGCCGCTGATCCTCCAGCAGCTTAACGGTTTCTGCCACCACCTCGCCGGTCAAAGCGGCCATGCGCCGCAACTCGGAACGAGCCTGTGCCAAGGCGATCGGGGGGGTATTCATGACCCGCGGGTCAAGATAATTAAGATGGAACTCCAGCGCCGCTTCGTCCTGTCCTGGAATCAACCGTGCCGTCAGCCGCGCCAGTTGCCCGGCCAGCGGCAGGAAGACGAGGACGATGCTCAGCTGCAACAGGGTGTGGGCCGTGGCTATATGCCGGGCGAGAAAGGGCCTGTCGCCAAGCGCCCCGCCAAAAATCTCCAGCTGACCGGCTGACTGGATGACATAATCCGGCTCGCCGGGGACCAGTACATCGGCCGTGGCGACGAACCAGGGGAAGATCATGAGCATGACGGAAACACCGGCGACACTGAACAGCAGGTGAGCCAGGGCCGTACGCCGGGCGGCGAGAGACGCTCCGAAGGACGAGAGATTGACCGCCAGGGTCGTTCCCAGGCACTCCCCGAGGACCAGGGCGGCTCCGGCCTCAAAGCCGAGCAGA
Source organism: uncultured Geobacteraceae bacterium (assembly GCA_964603155.1). GTDB lineage: Bacteria > Desulfobacterota > Desulfuromonadia > Desulfuromonadales > BM103 > VAUL01. Next base: position 8,113 of record CAZRTZ010000022.1, read on the forward strand.
CCGCTGCCGGCCAGAGTCATGACCAGGGCGACAAAAACGCTGCCGCTTTGCACCACAAGAGCAAGCAAGGCACCGATGGCGATACCGAGCAGCGGCCGTTCGGCGACCTGGCCCAGAAGCTGCTGCAGCGCGACATTGCTGCGTAGCGGCTCACTGGCCCCTTTGAGCAGCAACAGGGCAAAAAACACCAGGCCGACCCCAAAAACCACCGCACCCAGATCATTGAGTCGCCTGTCGCGGCTGAACAAACGCAAAAAGGCGCCGACAGCGATGAGCGGCAGACCAAAATGCCAGAACTGGAAAGCCAGCAGTTGCACGGTCAGGGTGGTGCCGAGGCCGGTGCCGAGTGTGACGCCGATCGCCTGCAGCAGAGAGATCATCCCGGAATTGACGAATCCGACCACCAGCACCGTTGTCACAGTGGAGGATTGCACCAGGACCGTCATGCCGGCCCCAACCAGCAGACCGAGCAGACGATTGCCGGTCAGCGCATCGAGGATTCGTCGGAACCCCGCACCAGCGATCCGTTGCAACGCATCGGCAGTGAACTTCATGCCGAACAGGAATAATCCGAGACCGCCCATCAGCACCAGGACGGGCGGCGTATTCATCAACATGACAGGCATGGGAGGGAAACGGAGTCTAAAAACACCGGCATGAAGAACATGAATGTGCAGTGCCGGGACGATCCCGACACTGCACACGGAGAGTGTCCTAGATTACTTTTCAACCGCAAAGGGGAATCGATAAAGCGGCGCGCCCTGGGTTTTCTCGTCGGCGAACAGCTGCAGTTCGAACCCCGGCATCCTGGTGAGATCAGCCACAAAATAGATGACCCCGGAAATTTTCGACTTAGGCAACACCGCGCTGACCGGCAAAGCCCTCGTAAAAATCTCCTGCGGGTGGTATTCGGCGTAATAAGGGAGCGAACTGGTCATGGTGTTTTCATGCGCAAAACGCTCCTGATCCTGCAGGTAGTAATAACCGACGTAAGGATGCGGGATCAGGTAGACCGTATCCTTGCTGACGATTTCGCGGACCCGTTCCGGGGTGATCGGCCGGAATTGCTGGCCATCGCCGGCCCGCAGTACAAAAGCGGACGACGGAAACGTCACCTGACGATCGGTGCGGTTATCGATGGTAATCTGAAAAGACGTCAGATTATCGGTCAACTGGTAGGGTTGAACCGATTGCTGATCGATACGGGCGCTGACCGCAATGCCGTCGCGGGTTTCCGTCAGAGACTGGTCCGCAGGATTTAACAGAGCGGTGGCCGTCGGCACCGGCACGATCTTCGGTGAACACGCAAGCGCGCCGAACAGCACACTCAAAAGGCAAAAACAACGAAGGAGCATCATCATCGGTTCCTCCTTCCGACAAACGCGATCAGTTACCACCCTGCAGCGACCAGACCAGCATATCCCGGTATTCGTCACCGGCCTCGCGGGTGCGCATGCTGAAGTTGCGCACCAGATTGAGGACCAGCTTAAGGGCCAGGGCCGGTTCACCCTGACAAAGCCCTTCGAAATCCTTTTTGCGCAGACTGATCAGTTCAACCGCTTCGGCAACCCTTGCCGTCGCACCCCGCGGCATCCCGTCGATGATGGCCATCTCGCCGAAGACGTCGCCGGGGCCAAGGGTTACGAGAGCCTTCTCGTCCCCTTCGGCGAACATGCGCGAGATGCGCACGGAACCCTTGCGTATCATAAAGAGAGCTTCACCAGGCATGTTCTCGATGAACACCGTGGTCCCTTGAGCCATCTGACGCTCGTCGCAGACTTCAGCCAAACGGGCGACCTCGCCGTCATTCAGCCCCTGCAGCATCAAATGACCGCGGACCGCGGCAAAAGCTTCAGCCTTGATCATCAAACCACTCCGAAAACGCTAGTTACGCACAGTTGAGGCAGGAGCCGTTTCCGTCTGCAGTTCATCCGGCAGAGGCATCAGCACCAGAAGTTCCACGCGACGATTCTTCGCTCTTCCTTCTTCGGTCTCATTATCGGCCAGAGGCTGATTTTCGCCGTAGCCCTTGACAAAGGTCCGGTTGGGATCAAGGCCGTTCTTCAGGACCAGAACAGTCGCCGCCGTAATCGCGCGCTGCAGGGAAAGCTGCTGATTGTACTGCTCGGAACCGACGTTGTCGGTAAAGCCTTCGACGCGGATCAGGTAGCGGTTGCGGTCCTGGCGCAGCTGCTCGGCAATGAAGGACAGATACTCCTGCCCTTCCGCAGAAAGATCATACTGGTTGGGAGCGAACGCCTGCTCGGGCAGACGGAACTTGCGCAGCATGGTCGCCTTGAAGGGCGACATGAACATCGGCCCCTCCGTATTGGGCGGAGGCAGAACCAGCGGCGAAACCGCAGCATCCTGACGGGAAAGATCGATCGGGGGAAGTTTCTCGTCCGGCTTGATGAGCACCTGCTCTTTCGGCTCGGGAAGCGGCAATTCCAACTGCCCGGTCGGCGAGGAATCACCTTCCATCTTGGAGAGCGGCGTCAGGGTCTTGATCTTGATCTTCTTGGGTGCTTCCTTCGGTGTAGCCGCCTCGGCCTTCTCGGCTGTCAGCAGCTTAGGAACCGGCCGATTGAAGGTACCGACCCCCTGGCAGGTGGAAAAACCGAAGAGAAATCGCCAATCGGGAGCGGTATCGGACAAGCCGAAGCCGGTGCCGACATTCAGCGTGAGATGTGGAGTCATGAAGTACTGGAAGCCGACCGTGACTTCAGTCACCCCTTCAAGTTCATCGCTTTTATCGGTCTCGTAAATGAATTCGGCCAGGCCGCGCAGTCGGTTGACAGGGTAGTACTCGAAGCCGCCGCCGAACGTCAGCTGGTTGTCGTAATCTTCGAAATCCGGTGATTCGTTGGAGAGATACCCGGCCATGGCGTGCACGCCGAAATTCTCCCTGTTGTAGCTGCCCACCACCATCGAGGCGTAATCGATCAAGCCTTCACGGTCGGGGTTGTCGGAAACCGTGCGCCGGACCTGGAAATCCAGGCCGATGCGCAGCGGATCTGAACGCTTGCCGTAGGCGCGAAACTTGAAGCCCAGATTGGCAAAGCCACGGCCGCTGACATCTTCGTCGTTGTTGAAGAGCAGGTTCGGATAGGAACCGTAGGCTTCCATGAAGGTACCAAGCCCCAGAGTGATGGTGGCTGGCACGATGAAGCCATCACTTTCCCCTCCGAAACTGCAGTTGGTCCACAAGCCGACGCAGATATTCCCCTCGTTCAGGGTCTGTGCATCAGGCATCGACAGCAACCCGGAATTCCCATACTGGGAGGGGGTTGCCAACGCGGCCGTGACGGAAGCAAACCAAAAAACCGCCACACACAACCATGTCAAACGGGGGAAACGCATAGGGTCCGGAAGCCGTATCCTGCCTGTGTGAAATTTTCTCAGAAATCTATTAAATCTACCATCAATGACACACACTTGACAACTTCTAGTTGCAAGACAAATTACAGATAATCGAGCCGATAGTCGACGTAACGCGCGGCCAGTTCGGCGAATCCGGCCACTTCCTCATCACGCAGGGGACGCTTGATCTTCGCCGGGTTACCGAGCACCAGAGAACGCGGCGGGATCACGGTCCCCGGTGCAACAAGGCTCCCCGCGGCCACCAGGGACCCTTCACCGATCTGCACCCCGTCAAGAACGATCGCCCCAATCCCGACCAAGCTGCCATCGCCGATCACACAGCCATGCAGTTTGACACCGTGCCCGATGGTGACGTTGCTGCCGACGATGGTCGGATGCAAAGCCCTGGTCACATGCACGATCGTCCCGTCCTGCAGGTTGGTGCGAGCGCCGATGCGGATCCGGTTGACATCGCCACGCAGGATGACGCCGAACCAGACGCCGCACTCAGCGCCGATTTCCACATCTCCGATGATCGTCGCCGTGGGCGCGACAAACGCGTCGGCGGCAATCTGCGGGGCAATCCCGCGATAATCAAGGATCAAACAAGCCTCCGTAGCGAAAAGCTAACACACTGAAAGTACAATAATCATGCCAGTCCAAAGACAAACCCGTCACAAAAGGGTAAGAAGGCTTTTCCCTATCTAAATCATGCCGTTACCAGAAAAAAACCACGGATCTTCTGATCCCCCGACCACTCGCGAGTAAAAAAACTCCGGGAAAAGCCAAGGCTCCCCCGGAGTTTGCCGCCTGCCCACGAATCGCGTGGCACTAACGCGAATTGTTTACGCGCTCGCGCAATTCCTTGCCAACCTTGAAAAACGGAAGCCGCTTGGGGCGGACCTTGATGATCTCCCCGGTTTTGGGATTGCGCCCCGTATAGGATTTATAATCCTTGACCACAAAACTGCCGAATCCGCGAATCTCAATGCGCCCTCCCGACGACAGTTCATCGGCCATGGCATCAAAAATCAGGTTGACGATCTCTTCGGACTTTTTGTAGGTCAACCCGTTTTCATTAGCCAAGGCTTCGACCAGCTCCGACTTGTTCATCTCTTCCTCCCTTGATCCCCGCGAGCGATCCGGACTTGAAACCTATAGCTCAATGATAGTGCAGCGTTACAGCCTGTCAAGTCAACGACCAGTCAAGGGGCAATTCCGCCGGGGAAATCTCAGATGATCGTAAATGGCGAGAGCGTCCAGATGACCAGGGCGGCGTCGGGACCGACGTTATCCCAGCGATGCGGCAGGTGCGATTTAAATGACAGGCTATCACCAGGACCCAGACGATAAACCTCGCCGGCGATCGTTATCTGCAAGCGGCCTTCGAGCATGACTATCAGTTCGTCGCCAGGGTGAACCATCTGCTGACGGCCGCTGCTCCCACCCCTCGGGACCGTGCAGAGAAACGACGAAAACTGCGGATCGCGCAGCCCCGAGGTATAAGACTCGGTATGCATGTTGTCTTCATCGTCATAAACCGTGGAGTCGCGCTTGCCGGCCGCAGTGAAAACCACTTCGTGTGTCGTGGACACCTCTTCGACAAAATAGTTGACGCTTTTGTCGAAGACATCGGCCAGTTTCATCAATATCTGTACGGAGGGAATGGTCAAGCCCCGTTCGATGCGCGAAATCATATTCGGCGAAACCTTCGAACTGGCGGCCAATTCCTGAATGGTGATGTCGTTTTTAAGACGAATTGCCTTGAGTTTGCGACCGATGATTTTCTTCAGTTTCATCGCTGCACTCACTTAAAATTTGGGGATGGGGAGATCACCCACAGGACCCGGGTTTCGCCGTCATGAAGATTACTCCAGCAGTGAGGATGCGACGCCTTGAAGGCCATCGAATCACCAGCATTGAGCACATAACTCTCCTGATCAATACAGACTTCCAGCACGCCTTCGAGCACCCAGACGAACTCTTCGCCGGATTGCACCATTTTCCCGTCGCCGCTCCTGCACCCCCTCTGCAGGGTATCGACGTACACGCTGAAGCCCGGATCGCGAATCCCGTCGGTCAGGCTGACGATCCGGTGTTTGTCCTCGAAAAAAAAGATCTCCCGGCCGGCGCCACCCCTGGTGACGACGACGGTTGCGCTGGTGGAGGCCTCTTCAACGAAATAGCTGAGACTTAAGCCGAACGTTGTCGCCAATTTCATCATGGTATCGACCGAGGGTGTCGTGAGACCACGTTCTATCCTCGATATCATGTTTGCCGAGACCCGTGACGAAACCGCCAACTCCTGAATCGTCATGTCGTGTTTTATCCTGGTATTCTTGAGCTTTTCACCAAGCATCTTTTTGATCATGTCCGCACTATTAAATGAGATATCGTTTTACTAGTTTTCTTTCTATACGCAGAAGACGACGACAATGTCAATCGCAGCCGAGACTTTCCCCACGCTGCGCAAGCCCGTCACCCATCGCTGCGTATTTGGTTGACAATCTTCGGACAAAGACCAATAATCCGCAGACTTTCGCATGACGAGGCAGACATGTACGAAGCCATTCAACAGTTGATCGACCAGGTCTTGATTGGCGAAGCGCCAAACCAGGAGCAAGGGCTCGCCATTCTCCGTGCCCGGGGGGCAAAACTGACCGCCTATCTGGCCGGTGCACACAGCCTTAAGGAGCGCGCCTTCGGCAACCGGGTTTCCCTATGCGCGATCATCAACGCCAAATCCGGACGTTGCCCGGAGAACTGCGCTTTCTGCGCCCAATCCGGCCATTTTCAAACCAATGCACCGGTCTACCCTCTTAAAAGCGGTGCCGAGATCGTCGCTGGCGCCAGGCAAGCGGAACGCGAGGGATCACACTGTTACGGAATCGTGACCAGCGGCTCGCGGATTAGCCCCGGACAGGAGTGGAACGAGATTCTGGCGGCAATCCGTGAAATTCGCGCAACCTGCCGGATCGAACCCTCCGCTTCACTCGGTCTGCTCGACGCAACGCTGGCCGGTCAGCTGGCAGAAGCCGGTTGCGTCACCTATCACCACAATCTTGAAACCGCCCGTTCCTTCTTCCCGCAGATCTGCACCACCCACGATTACGAAGAGGATGTCGCCACCGTGCGCCTGGCCAAGCAAAGCGGAATGAAGGTCTGCTGCGGAGGGATTCTCGGCCTGGGCGAATCACTGGCGCAGCGCATTGAACTGGCCGCGACCTTGCGGGAGTTGGCCGTCGACTCAGTTCCGCTGAACTTCCTCAACCCGATCCCGGGCACCCCCCTGGAAGGTCGCCGCGAGCTGACTCCGCTTGACTGCCTGCGCGCCATTGCCCTGTTCCGCTACTTCCTGCCCACAACGCCCATCCGGGTTTGTGGCGGTCGCGAAGCCAATCTGGGGGAATTCCAGTCGTGGATGTTCATGGCCGGGGCAAGCGGTACGATGGTTGGCAACTACCTGACCACCACCGGGCGCGACCGGGAAACCGACCTCAAGATGCTGAGCGATGCCGAGGTTGAAATCGATGTCTGCTGAACGTTGCCCGGCCCTGTTCGTCACCGGCACCGATACCGGCGTCGGCAAAACCCTGGTCGCCGCTGCACTGGCCCGCTATGCCCGCCGCTGCGGCCTGCGCGTCGCGGTCATGAAGCCGTGCGAGACCGGAGTGGCCGACCCGACCGGTCTCGGTGCCGACGGGGCGCTCCTGCGCTGGGCGGCACAGAGCGATGCCGATAGCGAATTGATCTCTCCATACCGGCTTGTCGATCCTCTGTCGCCGGCACAAGCCGCCACACAGGCTGGTACGGCTATCGATCCCCACGTCATGCTCTCCGCCTGCCAGGAACTGGCAAAAGACAAAGACCTGCTGATTGTCGAGGGGGCCGGAGGGCTGATGGTACCGATCCGTGGCGGTTACCTGATGGCCGACCTTGCCAGGGAAATGAGGCTGCCGCTATTGATCGTCAGCCGCCCGGGTCTCGGCACCATCAATCACACCCTGCTGACCGTCTACGCGGCCCGATGCATGGAGCTGCAACTGGCCGGCTTCTTGATCAACCGCATGCCTGCCAAGCCTGGCCCGGCCGAACGCGAAGCTCCGCACCTGCTGGCAGCACTTGCCTCGGCCGATCTGCTGGGGGTCCTCCCTGAAGTCGACGGAACGCGCGAAGAGCAAGTCGATCAACTGGCCGACGCCATCACGAACCTTCCCTCACGCTCCTGGCTGCTGCAGGCGCTCGGAATGCCGGCAACCGCCCGCCCCCTCTAACGAAAAAAGGCCGCCCTGACGGGCGGCCTTTTCCGCAAACAACAGCTATTACTTTATTGCGGGGCGGTCGACGTTGCAGACCCGTTACGCGCAACGCTGTGCGAGGAAACATCACCGGCCAGCATGTCGGTGACAATGGCCCGGGCCTCCTGCACATAAGGATCTTCACGCAGCAGGCGCAGCAGCCGAGCCTGCTCCGTTTCCCCCTTGCGCTGCTCCTTCTGGGCAGGATCGTCGTCACCCGGTTCGTGCAGGGAATCCTTGCCGAGACTCTGCCTTTCCTTGAAAACGGTCGAAATCTGCAATGACTGCCGGGTGTTCGCCATTCGTTCGGCCAGGGTCTGGGCAACCTGACGGATCTTGTTGAACTCCTGGCTTTCCTTGACCCGCGCAGAGCTGCGGTTTTTCAACCAGGTCAGATCGGATGCCCCATCACTCCAGACCTTATAATTTGCCGCAGGGATGGCGTCCCATGGAAGGCTGTAATCGAGATACCTCTCGCCAAATTTGTTGCTCTGCTGGCGATCGGGAAGAATGATGTCCGGGACAACACCGCGGAACTGCGTCGAATCACCACTGATCCGGTAGAATTTCTGCGTGGTCAGCCGCAAGGCCCCCAGCGGCTGGTATTTGCTCATGTTGCGCAAAGTCAGGGCATCGTCAAGATTCATGATGACCTGAACCGTCCCCTTGCCGTGCGTATGATCACTGCCGACAATCACCGCCCGCCGGTAGTCTTGCAAAGCACCGGCGACGATCTCCGAGGCGGAAGCACTGAACTGGTTGACCAGCACCACCATCGGCCCGCGGTATTCGATATCCTGGTTGTCGTCCTCGAGCACCTTGGTGCCGCCGCCCGACGAACGCACCTGCACAACCGGGCCCTTTTCCAGGAACAGGCCGGCCACGCCGACCGCATCGGTGAGGGCTCCCCCACCGTTGTTACGCAGGTCAAGAATCAGTGCCGAAATACGCTGACGCTTGAGCAGATTCAATGCCGCCTTGACATCATCGGTAGAATTGCGTCCTGTCTTGCCGTCGCGCATTTCCTCGAAGTCCCTGTAAAAACTCGGGATCTTGATGTAACCGTAACGCTGGTTGGCGGCCGGGTCATCGATGACCGCCGACTTGACGAACGACTCCTCGATCATCACGACATCGCGAATGATCGCCACCACAAAGGGCTTGTGCCCGGCACGCTTGACGGTAAGACGGACTTCGCTCCCCTTCTTGCCGCGAATCAGGTCTACCGCGTCACGCAGCCGCATGTCGGAGATATCGACCGGCTCTCCGGCCCCTTGCGCCACAGCCACAATGATGTCGTCAGCCTGAAGTTGCCCCTGGCGATCAGCGGCGCTACCGGGAATCACCTTGACAACCTTGATCACCCCTTCGTCATCGCGCAGGGTCGCACCGATCCCTTCGAGGGAGCCGCGCATACTGATATCGAAATCCTCTTTCGACTGTGGCGGCATATAACCGGTATGCGGATCAAAGGCCCGGGCGAAAGCGTTCAGGTAGCGGTCATACTGGTCCTGCGACGTCTCGTGGTTCATGCGGTTGAAGTAATCGCCGTGTTGCTTGGTGATCTTCTCGCGGGCCTGTTGCTCGAACTCGATCTGTTTTGCCTTGGGCACTTCGCCGAGAGACGCGATGCCGGCGTCCTCCATGAGTGTCAGGTAGCGACTCAGCACCCGGTATTTCAATTCCTTGCGCCAGCGTTCCTTCAATTCCCCTTCGGTGCGGCAAAATGACAGTTTGTCCGGGTCGGTCTCGTAGTCTTCGACAACGTTGAAATCGAACGGTTTGGCCAGAATTTCCTTGACCAGCCGTTCAGCGCGGCCGATGCCCTTGCGCATCAGGGCTTCGGCCAACGGCACCAGTTCGATGCGCCCGGCGCGAATTTCGTCATCGATCGCCAGTTCGTAGTCACGCAACTGGGCGACCTCGTGCTCAAGGAGGAAGCGCTTCTGGTAGTCGAGTTGTTTTACGTAGAGGTTGAATGCGGCCCGTGACAGGGAGTCGTCGATCGCCTTGCCACTGTAGTGGCGCTCGATCTGCTGCCGCAAAACATAGGAAATCAGCCGGGTGCGGTTCTGATCGGCGCTCTTGGCCGTGCTCGCCGCCGGCAGGGCCCCAAGCAGCCACGGGCCCAGCAGCGCGACCAGCGACAGCAGGCAGAGACAGCGCCAGCGCAGGAATTTACTGAATGACATCGCTCTCTACGGGGGCAAGGAGTACAGGCATAAGCAACACGTTATACATAGTTGAAATATAAACTATTTGCCCGAGAGATAGCAACCTGGCCGCCATTCGGGATGCCCTGCGCGGGCAGGTGCGTCTAAGAGGCAACCGGAGGTGGAGAGTCTCCGCGGCGGGCCCCAGGCATGAAACGCTGGATTATTGCACCTATCGGCCCGGATGACACAAAAATGCAGGCTAGCGCGAAGATCATGATCTCCGGCTCGGCGACGATAACGATAATGAAGATAATCGCCAGAACCAGGAAGCCGAACGGCTGGCGCCGGAACAGTTCCGGATCCTTGAAGGCATAATAGCGCACATTGCTGACCATCAATGCAGCCAGCACATAGATGAGGACAAGAACCGAAACCTTCTTGATCGTCCCTTCCCCACCCATGTGATGGAAGATGATCACCAGCGAAGACGCCATCCAGGCCGCCCCCGGAATCGGCAGCCCGACAAAGCGCTTCGACTCGACCGTGGTAATCTGGACGTTGAATCGCGCCAGCCTGAGTGCGCCGCAAACGACGTACAGAAAAGCGGCCAGCCACCCCATTTTGCCGAACGGCTTGAGTGCCCAGGCATACATCAGCAGCGCCGGGGCAACTCCGAAAGCCACCAGATCGGAGAGCGAATCATATTCGACCCCGAACTTGCTGGTGGTATTGGTCAGCCGGGCGACCTTGCCATCGAGACCGTCGAAAATCGCGGCGATCAACACGAACCAAGCCGCCAGCAGGTAACTGCCGTTCATGGTAGCGACAATGCTGTAAAATCCCGAAAAAAGCCCGCCGGTCGTGAGCAGGTTGGGGAGAAGAAAGACGCCCCGACGCAGATTTTCATTCTGCTCTGCACGATTGACCAGCCGCTTCATCATGGCAGTTCACCAAGAACCGTTTCGCCGGCCACGGTCAACTGGCCGAGACTCACATCGATACGCGTCCCCTGCGGCAGATAGATATCGACCCGCGAACCGAAACGGATCAGTCCATACCGCTGGCCGCGTTCGATACGATCGCCGACGACCGGGTAGGTAACGATACGACGGGCGATTAACCCGGCGATCTGCACGAACAGCACTTTTTCCCCGCTGTCGGTCTGTACCACCAGCCCCGCCTGCTCGTTTTCCATGGACGCCTTGTCAAGAGCGGCATTGAGGAAGCGGCCTGCATTGTAGAAACGGTCTATCACCGTGCCGCCGACCGGAACCCGGTTGACATGCACGTTGAACACATTCATGAAAATGCTGATTTTGGTGACCGGTTCGCTGCCACAACGCGGCTCATCGACCGGGCCGACGAAGATGATTTTGCCATCGGCCGGCGCCACGACCTTCTTCTCCCCTGCCGGCGGAAGCCGCTCGGGATTGCGGAAGAACCAGGCGGTAAAAATGGTCAGCGCCGTGGCAATGGTGGTCAGGCACCACCAGTTCAAGCCGGCGAAGACCACCGCAGCCAAGGCCATTCCGGCAATGAACGGGTAGCCTTCGCGGGCAAAGAGCGTCTGCTGGTTGCGCATCTAGTTTTTGCTCTTGTCGACGATCTTCTGAATCCAGGGCATCATCGCGCGGAGGCGCTCGCCGACCTGCTCGATCGGATGGGCAGCGTTCAGACGGCGCCGGGCAGTCATCTCGGGGTAGTTGGACATCCCCTCGAGAATGAAGCGCTTGGCGTATTCACCGCTCTGGATATTGGCGAGGCATTCGCGCATCGCCTGGCGGCTCTGTTCATTGATCACCTTGGGACCGGTCACGTACTCGCCGTACTCGGCGTTGTTGGAGATCGAGTAGTTCATGTTGGCGATCCCGCCCTCATACATGAGGTCGACGATCAGCTTGAGTTCGTGCAGGCACTCGAAGTAGGCCATCTCCGGAGCATAGCCGGCTTCGACCAGCGTCTCGAACCCGGCCTTGACCAGTTCCACAGCGCCACCGCAAAGCACGGCCTGCTCACCAAAAAGATCGGTCTCGGTCTCGTCCTTGAAAGTCGTCTCGATGATCCCGGTGCGCCCGCCGCCGATCGCACTGGCATAGGAGAGCGCCACATTTCTGGCATTACCAGAGGCGTCCTGGAAGATCGCGATCAGGTCGGGAATGCCGCCGCCCTTGACGAACTCGGAACGCACGGTGTGACCGGGAGCCTTGGGAGCGATCATGATCACATCGAGGTCCTTGCGCGGGACGATCTGGTTGTAGTGAATGGAGAAGCCGTGTGCGAAAGCCAGCGTTGCGCCGGTCTTCAACTTTGGCTCAATCTCTTCGCGGTAGAGGCGTGACTGGAACTCGTCGGGGGTCAGAATCATCACCAGATCGGCCGCAGCCACCGCTTCGGCCACGGTCGCAACCTTCAGCCCGGCATTCCTGGCCTTGGTGACCGAGGGTGAATCAGCGCGCAGGGCGACGGTTACATCGACCCCGGAATCCTTGAGATTACAGGCGTGAGCGTGGCCCTGGCTGCCGTAACCAACGATGGCAACCTTCTTGCTTTTAATAATGGAAAGATCCGCGTCCTTATCGTAATAAATCTTCATCCTGTCCTCCCGGAGACAAATTGTTTTCTAATACCTGAAATAGTCGCGGAATATATCACAAATACCCGGAGAAGGCCAAACGCTTTTTAACGCCCGGCAGACAGCCGGGCACTTTTGCCGATGGCAAATGCCTGCCACATGGCGTTAACTTTTCCACGCCCAAGCTCTTGACAGATTTCATGATCGGACCGATATTCGCAAAAAATCTCCGGAGGCCATTGCATGCGCCTTTTGACCCGTTCCGACTTCGACGGCATCTGCTGCGCCGTGCTGCTCAAGGAGCTCGGCCTGATGGATGAGATGGTCTATGCCCACCCCAAGGATCTCCAGGACGGCAAGATCGCCGTCACTGGAAACGACATTCTTGCCAATGTCCCGTATGTCCCCGGGTGCGGGCTGTGGTTCGACCATCACTCCAGCGAGCAGGAGCGACTCCGCCTCGAAGGTCGCTTCAAGGGACGCAGCACCGTCGCGCCAAGCGCCGCACGTGTTATCTACGATTACTACGGCCCTGAAAAACTCGGCCGTTTTGAAGAGATGCTCACCTATGTCGACAAGGTGGACTCTGCGCAACTGACTGAACAGGAGATCCTCAACCCTTCCGGCTGGATACTGCTCGGCTTTCTCTGTGACCCGCGCACCGGCCTGGGTTATCATCGAAAATTCAGCATCAGCAACCTGCAGTTTGTCTACAACCTGCTTGAAATGATCCGCACCAAAAGTATCGACGAAATTCTCACGCACCCCGACACACGGGAACGCATCGAGCTGTATTTCGAACATGCCGACACTGCCAAACCTTTCTACCGCAAGCATTCACGGGTGGAAGGCGAAGCATTGATCACCGATTTGCGCGGCGTCGACGGAATCCCCCCCTCCAACCGGTTCCTGGTTTACTCCCTTTTTCCCGAAACCAACATCTCCATTCGCCTGATCGACGGGAAAGGCGGGGATTTCGTGGCTTTTTCCGTCGGATACAGCATTCTCAACCGCACGGCCACGGTTGATGTCGGCTCACTCATGCTCCGCTACGGCGGCGGCGGTCACAAAACGGTCGGCACCTGCCAGGTCCCCATCAATCTGGCCGACCAGGTCCTCAAAGAATTGATTCAAGCCTGCTCTCACTAAAATTTGCCCATCAAAGAGAACAGGCACCCGGCATAAGCCAGGTGCCTGTGTTTTCTGGTGGGCGATACTGGGATTGAACCAGTGGCATCTCGCGTGTGAGGCGAGCGCTCTCCCGCTGAGCTAATCGCCCTAAAGGGATGTTCTATATAGCAACAACCGTCCTGGCTGTCAATCCGGGAAATTGGCCAGCACCCCTTTCCTTGCGGACTACTTGATCGTCGTTTTAAACTCGTACTGCCGCGTCTCGCCGTCGACCAGCTTGCTGCCGACCTGGAATTTGTATTCGCCCTGCTTGTCGAGGATGACGTCGGCGCCAAAGTGACCGGACATCCCCATCAGCGCCATCGGGCCGGTCACCGTGCCGGCCGGGTCGGTGATTTTCACTGCCACCGTGCCGGAATCGATGGCTTTGCCGGACTTCTCGTCGGTGAACGCAACCATGAAGTGATGGGTGGTCTTCATCCCCATTTTGGCCATGGCGGCACGCACGTCCTTCATGCTGGCCGCGGCTTTGATGCCTTTTTCGCTCTTGCCGCCAAGATCGAGCAGACCGCCGGCGGCAGCCGCCATACCGGAATGATCCATGCCGCCATGTCCTCCGTGCATTGCCGCCTGCTTTTGCCCGGAGTCCGCCTTGTGATCAACCGAGCAACTGCCGCAGCCAGCCGTGGCCAGGGCAGGAATGGCGGCAAGAGTCACGGCAGCGATAAGAACGATAGTGAGGTGTTTCATGATAACGACCCTTTCTTATTGTGGTTTGTGATTGATGTAGGGGCGGGTTTCAAACCCGCCCGGGGCAGGGCACTGCCCTGCCCCTACGATATTCCGTTTGTCGATGTTTCTTCGATCTCCCCTTCCGCCGTCGGCGTCAGTGACGGATCGAGCTTGCGCCCGCGCCAGAGGTAGAAAATCACCGGGTAGACCAGCAACTCCATTATACCCGAAGTCACCACCCCGCCGACCATCGGCGCGGCGATGCGTTTCATGACATCCGCCCCGGCGCCGTGGCTCCACATGATCGGCAACAGGCCGGCGATGATCACGGCGATGGTCATGATCTTCGGGCGGATGCGCTTGACCGCGCCGTGGTGAATCGCCTGCACCAGGTCGCCGCGGGTCAGCATCCGGCCATTGTCGCTCCACTGCTTGTAGGCCAGGTCGAGGTAGAGGAGCATGACCACGCCGGTCTCGGCGTCGAGCCCGGCCAGGGCGATGACCCCGACCCACACGGCGATGGAGGTGTGATAGTCGAGCAGGTACATGTACCAGAATGCCCCGACCAGCGAGAATGGTACGGCCAGAAAGACGATGCCGGTCTTCACCAGGCTCTTGGTGTTGATGTAGATGATGACGAAGATGATCAGGACGGTCAGCGGGATGATCACCAGCAGCCGCTCCTTGGCCTTCTGCATGTACTCGAACTGACCGCTCCAGACGATGTTGTAGCCGGCCGGCAGCTTGACCTGCTCCTCGACGGCCTGGCGGGCATGATCCACGTAAGTGCCGACGTCGATCCCCTTGATGTCGACATAGACCCAGGCGGTGCGTCGAGAGTTCTCGCTCTTGATACTGTCCGGATCGTTGCGGACAGTGATGGTGCCAAGCTGGTTCAGCGGGATCTGCCGTCCCATGGGACCGGCGACCAGCACCCGGCCGAGGGCATCGAGGTCGCTGCGGAAGTCGCGGTCGTAGCGGACGCTGATCGAGTAGCGCTCCAGCCCCTCGACCGTCTCGCTAATGCTCATCCCGCCGACCGCGGTCTGGAAGACGTCCTGGATGTCGGCGACGTTGATGCCGTAGCGCGCTGCCGCGACCCGGTCAATCTGGTAGTCGAGGTAGAAACCGCCGGCGGCCCGTTCGGCAATGGCCGACAGGGTGCCGGGGACGGTGCGCACCACCGCCTCGACCTCGGCGCCGATGCGGCTGAGCGTATTGAAATCCTCCCCCATGATCTTGATGCCGACCGGCGTCTTGATCCCGGTGGAAAGCATGTCAGTGCGGGTCTTGATCGGCATGGTCCAGGCGTTGGTCAGCCCAGGGAACATGATGGCGCGATTCAGTTCGGTGGTCAGCTCCTCGACCGAAATGGTCTTCTGGTCCGGCCAAACCAGGCGCAGCGGCTTCTTCGCCAGTTCCAGCCAATCGGGCCACCCCGAGTAGAAGCGCGCCACCGGCACCTTGCGCCACTCACTCTCGTCCTTGAGCATGATGGTGGTCTCGATCATCATCATCGGCGCGGGGTCGGTGGCGGTCTCGGCGCGGCCGACCTTGCCGAACACCCGCTCAACTTCGGGGAACTGGCGGATGATCCGGTCGGTCTGCTGCAAAAGCTCCTTGGCCTTGGTCACCGACAATCCTGGCAAAGTGGTCGGCATGTAGAGCAGGTCGCCTTCGTACAAAGGGGGCATGAACTCCGAGCCCATCTTCGAGAGGGGCCAGGCGATCGACAGCACCGCGACCAGGGCAAGCGTCAGGGTCGCCACACGCCACTTCAAGACCAGATCGACCATCGGATGATAGATGCGGATCAGGAAGCGGTTGATGGGATTGGCGTGCTCGGGCTTGATCTTGCCGCGAATGAACCAGCCCATCAGCACCGGCACGATGGTGATGGAGAGCAGCGCCGCCGCCCCCATGGCGTAGGTCTTGGTATAGGCCAGCGGCTTGAAGAGGCGGCCGGATTGTTCCTGCAAGGTGAAGACCGGGACGAAGGAGACGGTGATCACCAACAGCGAGTAGAACAGGGTCGGCCCGACCTCCACCGCGGCATCCCGGATAATCTCCCAGTGCGGCTTTTTGCCGCGATCGCGCTCCAGGTGCTTGTGGGCGTTCTCGATCATGATGATCGCCGCGTCGATCATGGCGCCGATGGCGATGGCGATTCCGCCGAGACTCATGATGTTGGCGTTGATCCCCTGGGCATGCATGATCATGAACGCCATCAGGATCGCCACCGGCAGGGTGAAGATGGCGACAAAGGCGCTCGGCAGATGGAAGAGGAAGAGGATCGTCACCAGGGCGACGACGATGCTCTCCTCCAGCAGCTTCTCCTTGAGGGTCGCCACCGCCCGCTCGATCAACCCGGAGCGGTCGTAGACGGTCTTGATCTCGACCCCCTCGGGGAGCCCGGCCTCCAACTCCTTGAGCTTGGCCTTGACATTGTCGATGGTCGCCAGGGCGTTCTCGCCGAAGCGCATGACGATGATGCCGCCGACCGTCTCCCCCTTGCCGTCCAGTTCGGCCACGCCCCGGCGCATCTCCGGCCCGAGGCGCACCTCGGCCAGGTCGCGCACCAGGATCGGTGTCCCCTGCGCCGTGGTCATCACCACGATGTTGCGGATGTCCTCCACCGACTTGATGTAGCCGTGGCTGCGGATGACGTACTCGGTCTCGGCGTTTTCGATCGCCCCGCCGCCGACGTCCAGGTTGTTACGCTGGATCGCCATCATCAGCTCGGTGATCGGAATGTTGTAGGCGCGCAGCCGGTTCGGGTCGACCGCCACCTGGTACTGCTTGACGAAGCCGCCCAGGCTGGCCACCTCCGCGACCCCCTCGACGGAGGTCAGCTCGTAGCGCAGGTACCAGTCCTGGATCGAACGCAGTTCCTGCAGGTTGTGGCGGTCGCTCACAAGGGCGTATTCATAGACCCAGCCGACCCCGGTGGCATCCGGGCCGAGCACCGGCGTCACCCCCTTGGGCAGCCGCCCGGAGACATAGTTGAGGTACTCCAGCACCCGTGAGCGCGCCCAGTAGATATCGGTGCCGTCCTCGAAGATGATGTAGACGAAGGAGTAGCCGAAGAACGAGTAGCCGCGCACCGTCTTGGCCCCGGGCACCGAAAGCATCTTGGTAGTCAGCGGATAGGTGACCTGGTCCTCGACCACCTGCGGTGCCTGCCCCGGGTACTGGGTGAAGATGATCACCTGCACGTCGGAGAGGTCGGGGATGGCGTCGACCGGCGTGTTCTTCAGCGAATAGATCCCGCCGACCACGATGAACGTCGTCACCAGCACGACCATGAACTTGTTGCGGATCGACCAGTCGATAATGCGATCTAGCATTCGGGTTTCCTTGTAGGGGCGGTTCGCGAACCGCCCCTACGAAATCATTTGAACAATTCTTCCAACTTCTTCTTGTCGGCCGGTGCGGAGGCCCCCGCCGCCGGGGCGACAGGCGGCGCGACCGGTGCTGCCTGCGGCTCCGTCATCTTCTGGATCGCCTCGCGCAGCTTGCTCTCCGAGTCGAGCATGAACTGGGCGCTGGTCACGACCTGCTCCCCGGCCACCAGTCCCGAGCGGACCTGCACCGTGCCGTCGTCACCGCTCGCCCCGGTCTCGACCGGGCGCGGGTCAAATTTGCCATCGCCCTTGGCGACGAAAACCACCGACCCCTGGCCGCTGCGCAGCACGGCATCGGCGGGAATGGTCAGCGCCCCTTTGAGCGATTCCGTGGCGATCTGCACGTTGGCATACATGTCGGGTTTGAGCTCCAGCCCCGGATTGTCAAAGACAATGCGGGCCTTGGCGGTACGCGTCTCGCCGGCCAGGTACGGGTAGATGTAGTCGACCTTCCCTTCCAGCACCTTGCCGGCATAGGGGAGTTCGACGCGGGCACTCTGGCCGACCTTGACCCACGGCAGGTCCTGCTCGTAGATCTCGGCGTTGACCCAGACCCGGGACAGGTTGGCGATCTGCAACAGTTCTTCGCCGGCCATCACCCGCATCCCTTGCAGCGCCGTCTTCATGGTGACGATACCGGCGTAGGGGCTGTGAAGCGTCAATGTCTTGCGCACCTGGCGGGTCCGTTCGAGTTGGTCGATCTGCGCATCCGAGATATCCCAGTTGCGCAGACGGGCCATCGCGGCTTCGAGCAGGCGCTTGCCCCCTTCGGCCACCTCCGGGAAGGGACTCGTCGCCAGACGCTTGCTGCTGTCCATGGCCAGCAGGTACTCCTGCTGGGCCGCTAGCAGGTCGGGGCTGTAGATCTCCAGTAGCGGCTGCCCCTTGCGTACCGGCTGCCCGGACTGATTGACATACAGCTTTTCGATCCACCCTTCGATCTTGCTGTTCACCGCATACTGGGTCGTCTCGTCGAAGGTGACCAGGCCCACGGCCCGCAGGGACCGGTGCAGATCGCGCACTTCAACGGGGGCGGTGCGCACGCCCATGCTCTGCTGGGTCACCGGATCGACGGCAATGCCACCGGCGCCGCCGCCATCTTCATAGACCGGCACCAGATCCATCCCCATGGTGTCTTTCCCCGGCTCGTTGCGCACATAGTTGGGATCCATGGACGACTTCCAGAACCTGACCTTGCGCTCGACTGGAGCCTGCTGGCCGCCGGTTCCCGGCTTGAGCGGCGTCAGCTGCATGCCGCAGATCGGGCAAAGACCGGGCTCATCCTGGATGATGAACGGATGCATGCCGCAGGTCCATTTGCTCTTCTCGGCACTGACCGAAGCCTTGCCGCTCTCCTCGGCGCCATGATAATGGCGGGCTGATCCCGCCCAGTAGCCGCCGGTTAGAGCCAGGATCAACCCGGCGACGATCAACAGCGACTTGCCTTTTCCCGAAAGGTTCATAAGTTCCTCGTCATTTGATCGGCAAGGGGGCGCCGATGGTCGCTTCGAGTTGGGCGAGTTCCATCTGGTGCTCGGCCACCGCCTTATAGTAGTCGCGTTCGACATTCAGAAAGGTCATCCGGCTGTCAAGCACCTGCATGAACTCACCCTTCCCCGCCCGATAGGCCGACAGGGCCGATTCCGCGGCGGCCGCAGCCTGCGGCAGAATCCCTTCGCGATAGAGACTGGCCATCTTCCGGTCGCGCTCCAGTTGGGCCTGCAGATCAGCGATGGTCTGGCGGATCCGGTTGCGGGTCATGTTCAGCTCCTCTTGCCCCATCCTTCTTCCCGCCTCGCTTTCCGCGACCATGGCATGGCGCCGCTCGCGCTGGATCGGCAGGTTGAAGCTGATGCTGGCGTTGTACATGTCGTAGCCGGGATCCTCCATGACCGAGTCCCTCTGCATGTACTCGAAGGCGAGAGTGAAATCCGGGTAAAATTCCTTGTCAGCCAACATATGCTCGGCCTTGTACTTGCCCATGCGCGCCGCCAGAGCTTTCAGCACCGGGCGATGTTCCTCGGCCAATCTTTCCAATTCGGCGGCATCGAGAGTTACGGCGGTAATTTCGACCCCATCGACAGGCGGCACCACCGTGTCGACCGGGCGATTGAGAAGCGAATTGAGGCCGGCCTCCAGGGAGCGCCGCTGTTGCCTGAGGGTCAGGCGCATCTCCTCCATCTTCGAGCGCTCCACCTGGGTGCGCAACACATCGGCTTGCCGCGCCTGGCCAACCCCGTACATGGATTCAACGAAACGCACCAGGTCGTCGAGGTTGGCAATGGAGCGGTCCAGCACCGCCCCGGCTCGATCGACTGCGTAGAGCCGATACCAGCTCTCCCGGACCATCGCCGCCAGTTCCAGCTTGCGCTCCTCGACCTCCCAGCGGGCAGCCTCGGCTTCATGACCGGCCGCCTCTCGCTCTAAGGCACGCTTGCCGAAAAACGGCACCATCTGACTGATGCCGATCACCTTGGACGTCTGCATGTCGCGATCGAGATTGAACGGATCGCGGACTAGGCCGCTGTCGATCCCCAGCATGATCATTGGATCATCGAATGACCCGGCCACCCTGGACTTGGCAGTGAACATCTGCCAGCGAGCCTCCGAAGCCTTCAGCTCGGGATTGACCGCCAGCGCCTCCCGGACCAGATCATCGACGGTTGCCGCGGCGACCGGTGAAACAGAAATTCCGACCAGGCACAGGACAATAAGCAAGCAAGTCTGGTAAAATTTCATTGTGCACTCCTATCACTAGTCCTGTTTGTATCACAAGGCATGCCAGTTTTCAGGTAGCTGTTTTTATGAGCTTTTTCAATTTCAACCGGTTATCCTCTGCCAGAATAGCAGAATATTCTGCAGCAGAAAGTAGAATATTCTGCATCTTTGTCGGCTTGATTCTATTCTTGTTTACTTCCGCCGCTACAGCCCGGTCCGCTGTCCTCTCCAATTTGAATGTGCATATCGACCCTGCCGGACAAAGTCTGGAAGGAACCGCTACCCTGCTCTTCACGCAGGATATTTTACCAGCAAATCTTCGCCTTGCCCCGCAGGCCGTGATCCTGAGCATCGAAAGCGCCGGCAAGCCGCTGCGCTACACCTTTCGGAACGGTCTCCTGAACATCGACTGGCTCAAAGATAACACGCCGCAAGAGGTAACAATCCGTTACCGGGCGACGTTTGCCGATTCGTTGCCGAGCGAAACCACCGGCATCGAAGATCCCTCCTTTGGCGTCCGCGCGACGATCAGCCCGGCAGGAACCTACCTGGCGGCAGGGGTTGCCTGGTTCCCGCAGATCGAGGGAGAAGCAAGCCTTCACCAGGTCACGGTCAACGCACCGCCGGGGATCATCGCTGTCACGGCCGGAAGCTTTCGCGGCACCCGCAATAATGACCAGTCAACCATCAGCGAATGGCACAACGACTATCCGCTCGAAGGATTGGCCCTTGCCGCCGGCCGCTTTGTGATCGCCAGCGAAGAACTCGACGACATTCAGTTGCTGACCTTCCTGACCAGGGACAACGCCGACCTGGCACCCGGTTACCTGTCGGCCATGCGCCGTCATCTGGCCTACTATCGTGAACGTCTTGGCCCCTACCCGTTCAGCAAGTTCGCCGTCGTCGAAAACTTCCTGCCGACCGGCTACGGCATGCCCTCCTGGACCCTGCTCGGGAAAAGCGTGGTGCGCCTGCCCTTCCTGCTCGACACCAGCCTCCCGCACGAAATCGTCCACTCCTGGTGGGGCAACGCCGTTGAGGTTGACCATGACCGGGGCAACTGGGCCGAGGGTTTGGCAACCTACCTGGCCGACTATCTACTCAAGGAACGCGACAACCCTCAGGAGGCCCTGGAATATCGGCGCAAATTACTGCGTGACTACGCGGCCCTGGTCACACCGGACCATGATTTTCCCCTGACCGCCTTCACCGGCCGGATGTCGAAAATTGATCAGGCGATCGGCTACGGCAAGGGGGCGATGGTGTTTCACCAATTGCGCCGGGAGGTGGGGGATGACAGGTTCTGGCAGGCATTGCACATCATGGCGACCGAAGGCAAGGGACGGACGCTGGATTGGCAAGGGATCGAAACCGTCTTCAGCAAAGTTGCCGGCCGGGAACTGCGCTGGTTCTTCAGGCAGTGGCTGGAGCGCAGGGGTGCTCCGCGACTGACCATCGATGCGGTGCAGGCAACCCGATCATCTCGCGGCTGGAACATCAGTGGCATCATCCGTCAGGAAGGCGAGCCGTACCGACTTGACCTGCCGATAGAGCTGAGCCTGGCTACGGGCGAGCAGATCAACACAAATGTAAGGCTTAGCGGCTCGCGCACCCCCTTCACATTGCAGGCCTCCGGCCAACCGCTGCGCCTTGAAGCCGACCCGCAAAGCCATGTGTTTCGATATCTGCATCCCAGGGAGGTGCCGGCAACGATCAACGACCTGCTCTACGCCTCCCGGCCGCTGGTGATCGTCGCTGACGGGCAGAGCCACCTGATTGCCGCACTGGACGGGCTCATCAAGGGGCTCCAGTGGCGTGCCCCGGACTTCGTCAATGAAGCCGAAGTCACGGCAGAAATTCTGAAAAACCGCGATCTGCTGCTGCTCGGCTGGCCGAAGCGCAGCGATCTGCGCCCTACCCTGCCACCGGGGATCGAAATCGGTGCGTCAACCTCCCCCTCCTGGCAGATCACCCCAGCCGGGCAATCCGGAGATGTCCTCTTCATTATCCTCTCCCGACGCGGCTCGGGGACGTGGGCCAAAGCCCTGCTCTTGGCCAAAGGCGACCGGGAACTGGGCAGTGTCGCCAGCAAAATTTCCCATTACGGCCGCTATAGCCAGTTGACCTTCGAGAGCGGCCGGAACCTTTCAAAAACCACCCGGGAACCCGCGGCATCCCCGCTGCGCATCTCCCTGGGCAGGGAGTCAGAACCATGACCATGCTGACCCGTATGATTTGCCTGTTCATAGGCACATTGCTGCTGTCGGCAGCTTCTTCCGCTGTTGCCCTTGCCCATCCGCATATTCTCAAGGCCGGCGACCGCACGGAAGTCACCCCTGCCGAGTTGATCAGCGACTTGAAATCGGTACAAGTCATCTTCATCGGCGAATTGCACGATCATTTAGGCCATCATCAAGCCCAGATCAGCATTATCCGCGCCCTTCGCGCCGACAAGCAACCGCTGGCCATCGGCCTTGAAATGTTTCGCAAGGACAGTCAGGACGCTCTTGACCGTTGGATCGGCGGCAATTATCCGATCGGCAGCTTCTTGAAGATTTACGAGGACAACTGGAGCAACTGGCCGGCATACCAGGACATTTTCCACTACGCACGGAGCGAGAAAATCCGCATGGTCGGCCTCAATATTCCGCAAGGACTGAGCAGCAAAGTGGCACGCAACGGCTTTGCCGCTCTCCCCGATGCCGAACGCCAAGCCCTGGGCAACGTGAAGTGCGTGGTTTCTCCCGAGTATGGTGATTATATCCGCAGGGCCATGGGCGGCTATGGCGGGCATGGCGAACAGTTTCTCTTTTTCTGCGAGGCGCAGATTCTATGGGACACCATGATGGCCCGACATCTGGCCGAGTTTCTCAGGGCCAACCCTGCCTACCGGGTCGTGGTGCTGACCGGCAACGCCCACGCGTGGAAATACGGCATGCCACGCCAGCTCATGGACCAGATGGAGGTCAGCTATCGGGTTATCCTGCCGGAAGTCGGCGGGCGCATCGATCGTAACCAGTTGGAAGCAGAGTTTACCGATTACCTGTGGCTGGATTTCGGCACGGAAGGATGGTCGTTTTAGCGGTTTTTTTGCAGCGGAACCGTGACACGTTTGCCGCCGATGGCAAACAGCACACGGTCGTCATGAATCTCCTCGACCAGTGCTTCCTCGACCATGGTCCCGGCCATGACGGGCAGACCATTGACGATCGCCATGCGCTCCCCGCCTGCCGGCGGGAAGATTTCACTGACCACCAGTTGTGGCGGTGCAACCCACTCCTGACCGGGGGAAGGGATATCGAAGCGGTTGACCTTGACCTGCGTCACGGCGATATCCGCCGCCACTTCCGGAGCGCTCCTGCTTGCGAGCGGTGTGACAGGTTTGGTGACTGCCGGTGGATTGGCAACGACGGGTACGGCAGAAGAGACCGGATCGTGTGCAACCGGCCTGGACAATGACTGGGGTTGACTAGCGGCTGCCGGCAACGAACTGATGGCAGCCGGTTGCACCGGGCTGGCTTTTGCCGCAACGGGGCCGCCCGGTTCCTGCGCTTTCGTCGGCGGCGCAGGGATGGACGGCGACGGTGCCGGTCGCTCCGGCAAGGGCGGGGCTGTAGCCACCCCATCAGGTTTGCGCGTCGACCACAGCAGGACCAGCAACAGCAGCAGGCCGATCGCCAGACCGCTGCCAGCCAGCAGCCACGGTCGGCGACACGGCTGAGGCTGTCCTCCTGAAGCCCACCGCTGGCACGACGGAGCCGGGGCCACTCCGTCCCGCTTCTCTTCCTCGAGTTTTTTCAGCGCCTTGAGTACCGAACTCATTTGCTATCCGTCAGATATTGGTCTGCAGAAACCAGATCAGCAACAGAACCTCGACAACCACGATCCCGCCAAGCACCCAGTAAACCCCGACACCATCGAGCACCGGACGCACGCCGGCAATCTGCAACGCCAAACGGCGCCAGAGACCGGCCTTTCCCGAGGCAATTTCGCCGGCCGCGCCGCGCACCGTGGCGCGTGAGACGTGTGGCAGGCCTTGCGCAAACGCAGCCAGCAGCGCCCGGTCACAGAGAATATTGATCAGCCGTGGGAAACCGTCGGTCTGACGATAGACCTCAGCCAGCGCCGCGGCGTCGAACAGCGGCCGCTGGGCCCCGGCCACCCGCAGTCGCGACTCGACGTAGGCTTCGGTCTCCGCGCGGTCGAGCGCCTGCAAGCTCGTCCTGACGACGATGCGCTGGGCCAGTTGGCGCAGTTCATGGCGTTCGAGCAGATGGTCGAGCTCCGGCTGGCCGACCAGAACGATCTGGATCAGCTTGTCACGCTCGGTTTCCAGGTTGGAGAGCAGCCGCACCTGCTCGAGGACATCGGCGGCAAGGGTCTGGGCTTCGTCGATCACCAGCACCGGCGTGCGACCGGCCCGGTTCTCGTCGAGCAGGAAACCATTGAGCTCCTCGATCAGCGCGGGGACGGTGCGGCGCCTGGTCCGCAGGCCGAATTCCTTGACAATGACCTGCAACAGGCCGACAGGCGTCAGACAGGGGTTGAAAACCAGCGCCAGGCGAAAGCGCTGATCGTCGAGATCGTTGAACAAAGTCCGCAGCAGCGTGGTCTTGCCGGTTCCGACCTCGCCGGTAATGGCAATGAAGCCGACCCGTTGCTCGAGCCCGTAACGAAGATGGGCCAAGGCCTCCTCATGAGTCCTGCTGAGGAAGAGAAAGCGCGGGTCCGGCGTCATGGCGAACGGCTTTTCCCGCAGATCGAAGTGTGCTTCGTACATGGCTAGAGTTTTTCCACAGAACCGCAGATTTTGCAACCCTACTCGCGTCCGCAACCTGCCCTCTGCATTTGAGCAACGGGCATGCATTCCCGCCAACTTGTGCTATGCTTGCAGGCACTTCCGTCACGGAATGAATCCATCGACACGGGATCCGAACATGACCGACTGGAGACGTCTTACCGATCAGCCGCGCTATGCCTATTTCTCCATGGAAATCGGCCTCACCAATGAGATCCCCACCTACAGCGGGGGGTTGGGCGTACTGGCCGGCGATACCATCAAAAGTGCCGCCGACCTGCGCCTGCCGCTGGTGGCGATCACCCTTCTCAGCCGCAAGGGGTATTTCCAGCAGAGCTTCCGGCCGGACGGCTGGCAGCTCGAGTCGCCGGTGACGTGGAAGCCCGAGGACTACATGGAGCTTCTCCCCGGCAAGACACTGGTCACCATCGAGGGACGCGACGTCAAGATCCAGGCCTGGCTGTTTCGCGTCAAGAGCCCGACCGGCGGCGAAATCCCGGTCCTTTTCCTCGACACCGACATCCCCGGCAATCTGCCGGAAGACCGGGCCATCACCGACCACCTCTACGGCGGCGACCTGAGCTACCGCCTCAAGCAGGAGATTGTGCTGGGAATCGGTGGCGCCCGACTGCTGCAGGTGCTTGGCTTCCAGGTACGCAAATACCATCTTAACGAGGGGCACGCCAGCCTGCTGACGCTGGAACTCCTCAATCACCACCGCCGCCCGGTCGAGGACACCTGGGACGAGCGCGACTCCTGGAATAGCCACAAAGTCCAGCAACTGTGCGTCTTCACCACCCACACCCCGGTGGAGGCCGGCCACGACCGGTTTCCCTACGACCTGGTCATGCAGACCATGGGTGAGGTTGTGCCGCTGACACTGCTGCGCGAACTGGGCGGCCAGAACGAATTGAACATGACGCTCCTGGCCCTGAACCTGTCGCATTTCGTCAACGGCGTCGCCAAGAAACACGGGGAAGTTTCCAAGGCGCTCTTCCCCGGCTTCGAGATCCACGCCATCACCAATGGCGTACACCCCTTCACCTGGGCTTCGCCCTACATGATGTCGCTGTTCGACAAGTACCTGCCGAGTTGGGCCAACGAGCCGGAACTGCTGGTGCGGGTCGACAATATCCCTGACGCCGAGGTTTGGGATGCTCACTGCGGAGCCAAGGCCTACCTGTTCCAGTATATCGAGGAAGTCACCGGCACACGGCTCGACCCGGATGTACTGACCATCGGCTTTGCACGGCGTGCCGCCACCTACAAGCGCGCCAACATGATCTTCACCGACCCCGAACGGCTGCTCAAGATCAGCAATGGCAGACTGCAACTGGTTTTCGGCGGCAAGGCTCACCCGCGCGACGAGCAGGGGAAGAAGCTGATCCAGGAGATTCGTGGCTATATCGACCGTTTCGGCGACCAGTTGCGGGTCGTCTATCTACCCAACTACAACATGGATGTTGCCAGCCTGTTGATCCCCGGAGTTGACCTTTGGCTGAACAATCCGTTGCGCCCCCTGGAGGCCTCCGGGACCAGCGGCATGAAGGCAGCACTTAACGGCGTGCCAAACTTCAGCGTCCTCGACGGCTGGTGGATCGAGGGGCACATCGAGGGGGTAACCGGATGGGCCATCGGGCCGCCACCGACCGAAACCTCCACCGAGGTCAATCACTCGGACGAGGACGTCCAGGACCTCTACGCCAAACTGGAAGAGGTCATCCTCCCCCTGTTTTACAATGACCGCGCCGGTTGGATTCGCGTCATGAAGAATGCCATCGGCAAAAACGCCTACTACTTCAACACGCACGTCATGATGCGCCGCTACGTGACCGAAGCCTACCTGCGCTGAGCGAAGGATTCGCTCACAGGCCTTTCAGCTCAGCTGGTACGCCACCTTGAGGACCACCTGGTATTCGGAGATCCGGCCGTTCTCGTTGATATGGCCGCGAATCTCCTGTACTTCGAACCACGAGATCTTCTCCAGCATTTCGTGGGCCCGGCTGATCGCCGCCTGAATGGCACCCTCGACGCTTGCCGGCGAGACCCCGATCACCTCTATTTTCTTGTAAACCCGCTCGTCACCGTAGGACATGGCACCCTCCCCGGAAGATGGACTGCATCTTCCAGAGTTTAGCAGGGAGAGAGGGTTTTACTAGGTCTACTCAGACGGGAGAATAGCGTTCGCGGTGAATCTTGTTGAAAGGCAGGGATGAACGGGGGTGGCCGGCTTTGTCTTCGGCGGGATAACCGATGCCAATGATGCAGTCCACAACGAAATCTTCGGGAAAACCGAGCAACTCGCGCACATGCACCTCGGCGTCACGTCCATCGGCATGGCGGCGCAGCCGCAGCTGGACCCAGCAACTGGCCAGCCCTAAAGAAGTGGCGGCAAGCTGAATGCACAAGGCGGCGATGGCGCAATCCTCGACCCAGACATCGCAGCGTTTGGGGTCGGCGGCGACCACGATGGCCAGAGCCGCCCCGGCGAGGAATTCGGCACCGTGCTGTTTGGCATGAGCCAGCACCTGGAGTGTGGCAGGGTCGGTTACCACCACGAACTCCCAAGGATTCAGCCCACGCGACGAGGGGGCGCGCAGGGCGGCCTCCAGCAGGGCGTCGATTTTCTCCACTTCCACCGGCCGGGCGGTAAACTTGCGGATACTGCGGCGCCGGCGCAGGGTGTCCAGAACAGTCACCGAATCCATGTCAGTTGCGCTCGATGAACTTCTTGATGATATCGACCGACTCCATATCGATCGCGTGAATCTCGATGCCGAACCCCTGCGGGATGCTCAGATTCTTGCGCGGAAAGCCCTGATTGACCCAGGCCACCTTCCCCTTGGCTTGAATCCGGTAAGGACTCACGGTCGGCAAGGTGAAACTCACCTCGATTAACTTCTGCGGGGGGATTTCTTCGCGGAATTCCACGTAAAGACCGTGCAGGCTGAGATCGACCGAGCGACTCTGGTAGGATTTTCCGGAGATGGTGAAACTCACCGGGACCTGGCAGGGAACGCGCCGCTCGCGCCGCTCGATGTGATACAGGTAACGGTGCCCGAGATTGAGGAAATCCTCGCGACCGAACGGCTTCTTCAGGTAGGCGTCGCAGCCGGAAGCCTTCACGTCCTCCTCGCTGGCATCGCGGTCTGGAGTAAAAATGAGGATGACCGGAATTTTAGCCAGATGCGAGTTGGCCTTAAGCTTGCGGCAGGCCTCGATGCCGTTCATCACCGGCATCGCCACGTCCATGAAAATCAGGTCCGGCCAATCGTGTAGAGCCGTATCGAGCGCCTCCTGGCCATTGGAAGCGAACATCAGCCTGACGGGCGAACTGCGAAAATAATCGCGCATCACATCGCGAAAAAAAGCGACATCATCGACCAGAAGAACTTTCATCTGGGCGCCGCAACCCTCAACCATGCACCAGTCTCCCTGTTGAAATGTGATTTTGTCTCGGGACAAAGGTCCCGCTCCGAAAATCAGGGTTCGGACAGATGCGTTTGCAGGCGCTGCAACTTGCGCTCCACGGCCGCCATGACCTGTTCCTCACCCAACATGTACATTAACTGCCCGGCCATCAGCAGGACGTCGGCCAGTTCCTCGGCGACTGTAGTCTCATCGACGCGCCCGCGCTTGAAGTGCTTGAGCGTGGCTATTAATTCGGCACACTCTTCAACAGCCTGATCGTACTGAGCTGACTCGCCCCACTTGGCCAGGGACGCTTCGTAAATTTCCCGGTAGTCCAGCAACGATCGCATGCCACCCCCTGACAAATAAACAGCGCTGTGATAATGCTTCAATTAAACACTGCCCGGCAAGGGCAAAAACAGCTTGCTCCCGACGTCGTGCTGTGGTGAGAATTGGCCTTGCCGGGAATTGCTGCTAAAATTACAAAAGAACATCAGGAGGATGTTTACCATGGCGAACATGTGGCCGCCGCTTTTCCTGCTGGTCCTGACCGTTGCAGGTTGCACCCCCACACCGTTCAGCTGGCAGGACACCCGCGTGCCGGCCCGTTTCGATGCCAGAGCCGATCTCGATGTCTGTCGCAGCCACGCAGCCGCGCAATATTCCCCTGGCGTCCCGAAGGGCGATCCCTACCGGCAAAGCCAGGTGAATTATCCCGACCCGGCACCCCTCGAACAACCGCAGGACAATCCCGATCGTAGCGCCACCAGTACCTGGCATCCGGACAGGGAACCTTTCCCCGTAACCAACGCCGAGCGCTCAAACCGCCACGAGGTGGTCGTCCCCTATACCGGCTATCCCGGCTATCTCGACTACCATCCGGACTATCTCGACGACTTGGTGGAAAAGTGCATGGCTGACCGGGGCTGGGTCTACCGCCCAAGCCCGGCGGCCCAATCCCGGCCGCAATAACCAAGGCCAAAACAGCAACGGCGCCTGCAGGCGCCGTTGCTCTCCCCGAATCTTCTCGTTAGCTTAAT
>CAZRTZ010000023.1:0-18822 GCA_964603155.1 uncultured Geobacteraceae bacterium
GGGCTTGCGGCGCGCTTACCGGTGCCGGCGGGGGAGGCTCCGACCGGGCGGGCGCCGGGGGCGAAACGGCGACAACAGGCACATCGGGTTTCCCCTTGGCGGGCTTTGCCTTGGCAACTTTCTTGTCTGATTTGGCCTGAGCCTGCTCCTTGGCTATGGCCAACGGTTGCTGAAGGGCCTTGGCGATGCGCTGCGGCAGGTCGCCGCCTACCCCCTGACGGGAGGTGACGAACAGCCTGCCGGCACCGTCAACGGCACCGATCACCAGATATTTGCCGGGGCGCTGAGCCAAAAACCCGGCATCATAAAGAGCCAGGTCGAGCATGGTGAATTTGAGCAGCCAGGTGTCGACTTCTTCACGCGTATCGAACAGGCGCAACTCGACGTCTTCGCCAAGCGCTTTGCCAAGCGCAAAGGCCAGGCGTTCGGCCGCTTCCGAAGACGGCAGCCCCGGGGTGGATTCCGGGGCTGCGCCGAGAGTCAGCCGGGCGTGTGCGTCGGCCAGCGGCAGGACCAGCCAGAGCAGCAGAAAAATGAACAGACGAGATGGCCGCATGGAGGATTCGCATCCTAATCGTTCAGCCCGAAGCTGTCAATCGCTCTGCCCGTGCCGTTCGCTCCTGGTGCGGGCGAACGGATCACGCTTTCGGGGTGTGCCGGGCCAGCAGCTTTTCCCCCTGGGCGGAACGCAACACGTTCTGCAAGGTGGTGACAATGCTCTGGTCATAGACCGGGCCGGCATTGCGGATGATCTCCAGGGCCTCCTCCACGGGCCGGGCGCCGCGGTAGGCGCGCGGTTCGACCATGGCGCAGAAGCTGTTGATCACGGCCAAAACTCTGGCGGGGAATTGGATTTCACCCTCTTTGAGTCCCTTCGGGTAGCCGCTGCCATCCAGGCATTCGTTCATCTGCACCACGGCCTCGTAGATTGGCAGGCCGAAGTCGATGCCGTGCAGCACCTTTTCGGCATGGACGACATGCTGTTCCATGGCTTTCTTCTCCTCGGCGGTCAGCGGACTCGCCTTGAAGAGCAGACTGCGATCGACGAAAAGTTTGCCGACCTGCGAGAGGTTGGCCGCGATTTCAATCGTGGCGACATCGACCTTGCTGGCGTTGAGTGCTTTAGCGACTTCGACGCCGAGGGCGCCCATCAGGCGCGAATGCCCGGCGAGATAGGGGTCGGTCAGTTCGACAGCCCGCACCAGCGCCTCCACCGTCTTCTGGGTCGCCTGTTCCTGACGGCGCTGCGCCTCGACCATTTCGGTTACGTTGCGAATCACTGAGACGATTCCGGTAATCCGCCCCTCGCTGTCCTTGAGCGGAGCCTTGGCGAATTGGAGATGGTGCGGCTGCGACCGGAGATAGATGGTGTCGTTGAAAGTCACCACTTCCCCCCCGGTTTGCACCTGGTGGTCGGAATGCTCCAGGCGCCGGGCGGTATCGAAGCCGAACAGAGCCTCGTCATCCATGCCGATCATTTCTTCGGCGGGTCGGCCGAGCGCCTCGGCGAAGGCCGGATTGACATACTGATAACGGCCCTGCAGATTTTTCAGACCGATAAAGTCGCGGATGGTACCGTTCACATGGTTTAGCAGCTGCCGCTGATTCTCGATGCGGGATGCCAGCCCCTCGTAGTAATGGGCGATCCGGCGATCCTGCGCGCCGATCAGCTTATTCCAGATGGCGCCGAAGGTCACTGCAAAGGAGAGGATCAGCAGGGCCGCGATGCTGATCAGGACGCGGCGCTCTTCCCGCAGCGCCTCGCGGGAGAGGAGGTAATCCGCTTCGGCGATAATCCAGAACTCGATCCCCTGGACCGGTGCCCCCACGGAATAGACCTGCTGTTCGCCGGAAAGCGAGAGCCGTTCGGCAAAGGAGATTTTTTCGCCGGAGGCCAGTGCCAGCGCCGAGCTGATGGGGCGCAACTCTCCCGGTAGCCAGGGGACGATCTCCTCCAGACCGGCCGAACCCTTCTGCACCAGGCGGATGCTTTCCCCCTTTTCGATCAGGCGGTTGCCGGTGGTCAGCTCGGTCATGCGGTCGGTGACGGCCCTGGAGAGCAGCAACACGGCGACCACCTGCCCTTCCTTGCCGGTTCCGCCGGGGGCGAAAATCGGCAGGAAAGCCTCCAGCACCAGACCGTGGGCGGTGTGGCGCAGCGGGCCGAAGCGGGGCTGGCGGGACTGCAGCACCTTTTTGACCAGTTCCGACTGATCGGGGCGCAGCGGGGTGGTGGTGGCGTCGGTGGCGATATACACGGTGCCGTTGCGGTTGACCACCCGGCCGTTGATGAACCCGGAAATCCGGGTGAATTCCATGAGCAGGCTCTGCATCATCGGCAGCTGAGCAGCCAGCTGGGCCTGGTCGCCGCGCAGCGGATGCCCCGGCAAAGGCCCGGCCACGATCAGCGCGATATTGTCCTCGATCAGGTCGATTTCAGTCGCATAGAGTTTGAACAGTTCGGAGCGGATCACCCGATCGGCCTGCTGCAGGGTAACCTGCAAGAGGGCATCGATCATCTGCACCTGTGAGGAGGCCAGCAGATACATGCGCTTTTCCAGCTGAGCCACGTACTGGTGCTCACGGCTTTTGAGTCCCCAGGCAGTCCAGAGCATGGCCCCCAGCGCCACCGAGGCGATGACGGCGATCCCAAGCCAGAACGCCCGGCGGCGCCTCTCGGGCTTGAGCGCAAGCAATTCCTCGGGGAGAACATCAGTTTTGCGGCGATTGTTTGGCTGCATGGCGGCCTCTCCTTACGGGATCGGATTCAGCCCCTGACGCACCGAGGCGGGTGAGACATGGGCCCAGCGGAAATGCTCGTTGACCGAATACTGCGGCACATAATGTTCGTATTTGGTGTGCGGAAGGACCAGGTCCGACACGTTGTCGAGAACGTAGGTCTGCTCCCCCTGGGTTACCGCCAGGACGGCATGGGCGATGCCGCGGATCGAGTCGACCAGCATGACGATGCGCATCCTGTCAACCGGTACCCCCAGCTGGCGCAAAGCGTAGTATTTGGTGATGCTGTAATCCTCGCAGTCGCCCGAGAGTTTCAGAAACTCCTGGGGGGTGGCCCAATATTCACTGGTTCCGTACACGTCGATATCCAGACGATAAGGCCAGCGGTTGAAGTAACTGTTGACCGCTTTGAACTGTTCCAGCCCCTGCAGACCGCGCGCTTCCTGGAGGATCTTCTGCCAGCTCAGGGCGGCAGGCGAGCAGTTCCCCCTGGCCGGGTTGCAGGCATTCATCTCGCGAACCTGGCTCTCGGCAGCGCCCATGACGCGGGTCCAGTTGGGCAGAGCCTTGAGCGAACTGCGAAACTCGTGGCTGCCGAACAGCCCCTTGCCGGGGGGAATGCCTGGCCTTGCCTCCTCTGCGGCCGCACGGGCCGTTACAAAGCCGGCTCCCGCCACAACCAGCAGCAGGGCCCAGCCCCAGACAAAAACCGCCCGCCGCAACCGGGTCATGAAGAGCTCTCCTCGGTCGCCGCTACCGCTCCCGCAAGGCGTTTTCCTTGACCTTGAGGATCGGTTTGAGCAGATAGCTCAAGACCGACTTCTTGCCGGTCAGTATGTCGACACTGGCCATCATGCCGGGGATGATCGGCAGACTTTCCCCGCGATAACTCAGGCTGCCCGACTGCGTGCGCAGCTTGACACGGTAGAAGTGCTCCCCCTTCTCGTCGGCGATGGTGTCGGCACTGATGGCTTCGACCACCCCCTCCAGTCCGCCAAAAATTGAAAAGTCGTAGGCGGTGATCTTGACCATCGCCTTCTGGCCGGGGCGTAAAAAGGCGATGTCGGCCGGTCTGACCCGGGCCTCGATCAGCAGCGTATCGTCAAGCGGCACAATTTCCATGATCGGCTCTCCCGGTTTGACCACCCCGCCGACCGTGGTGATCTTCATCTCCTTGACGGTGCCGCGGACCGGCGAGCGCACATCGGTGCGGGTGACCCGGTCCTCGCCAGCCGACATCATCTCCTGCAGGGAGCCGAGTTCCACCCGCCGCTTGTTGAGTTCATCCAGCGACTGGGCGCGATACTCCGCCTGGCGCTGCGCCATGCGCCGGCGGATCTCCTCCACCGCCGCCCGGGCCCTGGGGATGGCCAGGCGCAGGGCGTCGATGTCTCCCTGCAGATTGGTGATGTCACGCTCGAGGGACAGGTAATCGACCCTGGCGTACACTCCCTGTTCGACCAGCGGCTTGGCGATGTCACGCTGCTGCTTGGCCAGTTCCAGGTTGCGTTCCAACTGGGAAAGCCGGCTCTGCATTTCGGAAACTTCCTGCTGCTTCTGCTGCAGTTGCGACTGCAGAACCCCGATTTCGGAATTGATCTGCTGCTGGCGGGCCCGGTAGATGGCCGTCTGCTCATCGGCGATCTGTGGTGAGTTTTTTTGCAGGGTTTCCGGCACCTCGAAGGCCCGGCCCTCACCCTCGGCCTGCAGACGTGCCACCGAAGCCTGGTACTCCTTGGCTTTGCCCGCAACATCGCGGAACTGACTGGCGGCCATGGCGTTGTTGATGCGTACCAGTACGGCGCCTTTCTCGACGATCTGGTTCTCCTGAACGAGGATCTCTTCGAGGATCCCCCCTTCCAGGTTTTGGATCACCTGGACTCGCTGCGACGGAATCACCTGGCCGACGCCGCGGGTCACCTCATCGAGTTTGGTGAAGGTGGCCCAGATCAGGAAGATCAGCAGCAGCGCGGCGATGATCGCCGTCAGCAGGTAGGCATACGAGTGGCCGCGCCGGTGGATGGCGGCATCGACCTCGCTCATGTAGAAGAGGTCTTCCTCTTCCTGGAAGAATTTCAGCCAACCGCGGTAGCCTGAGGCTTTTTGCGCGGGTGCAGGTGATGGAGTCAGTTTGCCCGGTGCCATGTCAGAGCCTTTTTTTAACGCGCTGCGGCGATCTTGCCGTCGCGCAGTGCCTTGAGTACGTCCACTTTCGGCCCGTCGGCCACAACCTTGCCGCCGTCCATCACGACCAGGCGATCGACCAGTTGCAGCATGCTGGTGCGGTGGGTGAAAAGCAGCAGCGTCCTGTCTTTGAGCACCGGTTCGAGGCGCTGCCTGAAGAGCGCTTCGGAGGCATTGTCCATGGCGCTGGTCGGCTCATCGAAGATCAGGATGTCGGGGTCGAGCAGCAGTGCCCTGGCGATGCCGATGGCCTGGCGCTGCCCGCCGGAGAGGTTGGTGCCGCGCTCCCCCGCCTGCCAGTCGAAGCCGGCCGGGTGGCTGCGCACGAAATCGGTCACCCCGGCCAGGTTGGCGGCGCGCAGGATCGCCTGCCCGTCGACATAGGGCGCGCCGAAGGTGATGTTCTCGCGGATGCTGCCGTAAAAGAGCTGGATGTCCTGGCTGACGTAACCGATGCGGTGACGCACATCGGCGACATGCAGCTGGCGCAGGTCGATGCCGCCCATGCGGACGCTCCCCTGCTGGGGCTGGTAGAGGCCAAGGCACAACCGGCTGATGGTGCTTTTCCCCGACCCGGTCCGGCCGATGATGCCGACCCTTTCACCGGGGCGGATGCGCAACGTGACCCCTTGCAGGGCCGGGATCTGGGCGTTCGGGTACTGAAAATGGACGTTCTCCAGTTCCAGGGAAGGGGTCAGGTCCCGGGCGCGGATGAACTCCTGGCCGAGCGGTCGCTCGTTGGGGAGTTCCATCAACTGCTCCAGGGAAGCGAGGGCAACACGTGACTGCTGCAGCCTGGTCAGCATGGCCGCAACGGCGCCGAGCGGAGCCATGGCCCGTCCGACCAGGATGTTGCAGGCAATCAGGCCGCCCAGGGTCAGGTTGCCGTTGGCGATCAGGTAGACGCCGCCGACGATGATGATCAGCCCGACCAGTTGCGCGGCAGACTGGGAAAAGCTGGTGGAGAAGTTGGCCAGGGCCCGGACGTTGCCGGTCGAGCGGGCATTGAGACCGACAACCTCCTCCCAGCGCTTCTGGATCTGCCCCTCGGCCATCGAGGTCTTGATCGTCTCGAGACCGTTGATCGCCTCGAAAAGCAGCGCATTTTTCTGCGAACCCTCCCGGTAGGCGGCGCTGACTGACTGCTGGAACTGGCGCTGCATCCCTATGCCGACCAGGATGACTGCCGGCACCGCCAGCAGGGGGGCGATGGCCAGCCAGCCGCCCAGATAGCCGATCAGCGCGATGAAGATGAAGATGAAGGGGAGGTCGACCAGGGCCATCAGGGTGGTGGAGCTGAAGAATTCGCGCAGCGTTTCGAATTCGCGCAGGTTGTTGGCCATGGTGCCGACCGATTCCGGGCGGTGGTCGAGGCGCATCCCGGTCAGCTGCTGCATCAGGCGGCTGGCGATGAGCACGTCGGCATTCTTGCCGGCGACATCGGCGAAGTAGGCGCGCAGGTTGCGCAGGACAAAATCGAAGAGGTAGGCGATCAGGACCCCGAAGGACAATGCCCACAGGGTGTCGAAGGCGCTGTTGGGGACAACCCGATCATAGACGTTAAGGACGAACAGCGGGCCGGCCAGGGCCAGGAGATTGATCATCACCGTTGCCAGCAGCACGTGCTTGTAGATCGGCGTGAAACGCAGGATGTTTGCCCAGAACCAGGCCCGGGTGTCGATACTCTTCAGTTCGCTGGCCCGGCGGTCCAGGTGCCCCTCCGGGCGCACC
Source organism: uncultured Geobacteraceae bacterium (assembly GCA_964603155.1). Taxonomy (GTDB): domain Bacteria; phylum Desulfobacterota; class Desulfuromonadia; order Desulfuromonadales; family BM103; genus VAUL01. Next base: position 6,655 of record CAZRTZ010000023.1, read on the forward strand.
AGGGCCACGTAGCCCGAATACTGTTCCTGGAGTTGCGGCAAGGGGACGGTGGTCGCTGCCTCGCTGATCTCGGGGAAGATCACTTCGGCGGCGCGGTCGGTCAACTTGGTCAGCACGCAGGCGTTGTCGTGCTTGAGGAGCAGCATGCACGGCAGCGTCAGCGGCGAGAGGGTCTTGAGTTGCGGGCGGTGCAGAACTTTGGCGGTCAATCCGGCCTGGTTGGCCGTGCGCAGAATCTCTGTTAGCGTCGGCCGGGCTTTCCCCAGGGGCATCCCGGCGCGCAGGGCAAAGGTCGAAACCGGATGCCCGTGCAGGCCGGCGATCAGGGAGAGGCAGCGGATGATCGGTTGTTCGTAATCGACGATCCCCGGGGGGATCATGGTGCTGCTTGTGCTGCCACCGGTTTTGGGCGGGAGGTTGCCGGCCGTAGGCTTTTGGATGGGGGTTTCTTCGGACATCGGCCCTCTCTGGATAAGCCCGGAAATCATACTGAATTCAGCCATATACTACCCTACCCAGGAGAAAAGGCAAATCGGGATGAAACGGGTTGGGCTTTTGCCGCTGCAGAAAAATTTTGCAGTTGATTGTCAAGCGCTTGGAAAATTTGCAAAAGCTGTTATAAACAAATAGCAGTTAATAAAAAGGGGGAGTTCCTGCTGACGCAGTTGGTTGATTAAAACTTGATTTTCAAAGGAGGCGACAAACCATGTTGAAGCGAGAGAGCAGATTTTTGGTGGCATCCCTGCTGATTTCGGCACCTTTGCTGCTGGTTGACGGTCAAAGGGCTCTGGCTGCCGATCAGGCGGTCACCATCAAGGACAGCGTGGTCACGGCTCTTGAATATAACCCGCGCCTCAAGGTGCTGCGTGACAATCACGAGGCCATCGGCTTCGAACTCGATCGGGCCCGCGGCGGCTATTTCCCGCGCGTCGATGCCTTCGCCGGTTACGGGACCGAGGCTCATAGCGACGAACGCACCCGCAGGGGAGACGGCCCCGGAGGCGATTATCCCGATGGCGATGCCGAGCATCGCTTCTACAGTCGCGGCGAAGCCTCGATACAGTTGACCCAGCTTCTCTATGACGGCATGGAAACCGCCAGTCGCGTCGGCGTCGAAGAGGCCAAGCAGGATTCGGCGCGGCTGCGCGTGCTCGATAACGCCGAATCGATCTCCCTCGATGCCATCATCGCCCACATGGAAGTTTACCGGCAGCGGGAGCTGGTCGCACTGGCCGAGAAGAACGTGCGCGACCACGAAGAGATCCTCGGTATGCTCTCCGAGCGGCAGCGGGCCGGCGCCGGCAGCATCGCCGATGTCTCCCAGACCGAGAGCCGCCTGGCCCGGGCCAAGGGATCCCTGGCCGAGACCCGCAGCACCCTGAAGGCCGCCGAGGCCAACTACCAGCGGGTCGTCGGCAAACTGGCCGGTGATGTGCAGTACTTTACCCCGCCGCCGCCCCTGCTGCCGAAGAGCCATGAAGCGGCTCTGGAAGCAGTCAAGACCGGCAACCCCAAAGTGCGCGCGCTGGAATACAACGTGGCCGAGGCCCAGTCGCGTATTGACCTGAGCAATGCCAATTTCCTCCCCAAGGTCAATCTGGAGTTGAGTTCCTCCTACGAGGATCAGGTGGAAAGCTCGACAACCTATGAGCACAACAACCAGGCGATGGTGCGCATGCGCTGGAACCTGATCAATGGCGGGTCGGACGTTGCCGACCGCAAGGCGGCCATTGCCCGCAAGGCCCAGTCCGCCAACAACAAGGATGACCAGCTGGTGCAGGTGATCGAGGAAACCAGCGCCACCTGGGCGAAGCTGGTGGCCAACAAGGAGCAGGTCGTCAACTTCGGCGATGCGACCACCCAGAGCCAGAAGACCCTCGACTCCTATATGAAGCAGTTCACCGTCGGTCAGCGCACCCTGCTGGATGTCCTCGATGCCCGCAACGAGGTGTTCCAGTCCTCCGGGCTGCTGGTCACCGCCAAGGTTAACGAGGTGATCGCAGCCGAGCGCCTTTTGGCCCTGGCCGGCAAGCTCAATGAGAGCCTGCAGGTCGAGCCGGCAGCCTACACCGCGACCAACCCGCAGTAATTGAATTTAAAGTAATGGAAGTGTGAAGGGCCGCCCGGACTGGGCGGCCCTTTTTTGTTTCCCTGCCCTCTTAAACCCCGCAATTCTTCTGCCGATAAAGAAACAGATCGACGCAGCCGTTGAGGCCGGGGTCGGTGTGCCTGTTGTGAGCAAAGATTCTTTGGTCAACCCTGCTGCTTGCCGACTCGGTTTCCCCGCTCTGAAAATCCTTCCAGGCGCCGGGCCCCGTTCCGGGGTTGAGCCTCTTTCCGCAAGCCGGGCTGCGAAGGGGCCTCAATTCGCTGCGCATATATCTTGGGGTATAGAAAAATATTCCCTAAGGTGGATACCACTTTTTCTTTAATCTGTTACAAATATAGTCAGATTACGGAAAAGGTTATAAATTCTGGCGCGCAACATGCGGAGGCAACATAAAATCCAAAGCAGCAACTAACAAGGAGGTAACGGTCATGGCCAGCTCAACGAATCAATCGAATCCGGTCCCCCAGGCGGTCACGCTGGAAAAACCCGCCCCGGGGCAGACCGTTGTTGTGGACATCCAGCCCAACCAGATTGTTGATGTGCCGTTCGATATGGCCGAAGCCAATATCACTCTGGTCGGCAAGGATCTTCGCCTCGAATTCCCCGGGAATGCGGTCCTGATCCTGACCGACTTCGCGGCGATGGTCGAAGCGGGGACTTCGCCACTGATGATGTTTGCCGATGGCACGGTGGTGGCCGGTGACGTCATCCTCACGGCGCTGAGTGCCGAGGTCCCCGAAACTGCAGCTGGTCCGGGCGGCGGAAGCGGCGGCGCCGGCGAATATGAGGACGACATGGGCGCCATCATCGCCGGGATCAACAAGCTGGGGCCGCAGAACCCCGATCCATTTGCCAAGACGGTTGAACTGCAACTGCTCGACCAGCAGTTGGCTGTCCCGGCAGCCCCGCTCCCGGTCAACAACCCGCCGATTGCCGAAGACAACGTCTACCGGTTGACCGCCGGCGAACTTCGCTCGATTCTGGCCAGCGAGGGGATCTTCTCGAACGACTTTGACCCTGACGGTGATCCGATTGCCTTCAGCGGGGCCGACAACCCGCCGAGCGTGACGATCAATACCGCCGATGGCTCACTGACCATCGATGCCACCACGGCCAGCGAGCTTTACGCCGCCTATCAGGCGCTCGATGATGGCGAGACCCTGTCGTTCACCTTCCCCTATACAATTACCGATCCGGGCGGTTTGACGGCGACCGCCAACGTCACGATCATCGTCGAAGGGGTGAACGATCCGCCGGTCGCGGTAGACAACCAGTACAGTGTCGGTGAAAACGGCATACTGAACACGGCCAACATCATCGCGGACCCGGGGGTCGACCCCGACTTTGCCAGCCCGACCGCGGACTTCGATCCCGACGTCGAACCGCTGACGGTTTACGAAGTGAATGGCAATCCGGCCAGTGTCGGTGAGCAAATTACCCTGGCCAGCGGGGCGTTGCTGACGGTGAATGCCGACGGCACCTTCAGCTACGATCCGAACGGCAAGTTCGAAGGGCTGGATGACGGCGAGACGGCGACGGAAACCTTCACCTACCGGGTTACCGACGGCGATGCGCAGAGCAACCTGGCGACGGTGACCATCACCATCAACGGGGCGAACGACGCGCCGGTGGCGAATGCCGATACCAACTGGATCATGGAGGACGCGGTCGTGGCGTCGAGCGGCAACGTGCTCAGCGACCTAGCGCATCCGGGGGCGCCGAGCGGCACCTTCGCCGACGTGGCCGACAGCGACGTCGACATCGAGCCGCTGACCGTCACCCTGATCGACGGCAACGCGGTGGCCGCCGGGACGACCTCGATGAACGGCACGGCGGTGATCGGTGACTACGGCACCTTGAAGATCGGCGCCGACGGCAGCTACAGCTACACCATCGACAACACCAAGGCGGCAGTGCAGGCGCTGGATACCGGTGACGCGCCGCTGACCGATCAGTTCACCTACACGGTGAGCGACGGTACCGACGCCCGCACGGCGACGGTGACCATCAGCATCTTCGGCGTCAACGATCCGCCGACCGTGACGATTACCCCGCAGGGCGACGAGAATATCGTCTACGAAGCCGGGCTGATTCCCGATGGTTCTGGCATCGGGCCGACGGCGACCGTTTCCGAGGGGATTCTCAAGGTCGGTGATCCCGATGGGCTGGATGACATCGTCAGCCTCACCATCGCGGGTACGGTCATGCAGATTGGGGCCGGAGCCGGGCAGTTCGCCTCCCTGGCCGCGATGGTCGGTGAAACCTTTGCCGGTACTGGTGGTTATGGAACCCTTGAACTGACGGCCTATGCCAACGGTGAGTTCACCTACCAATACACGCTGTCCGACAAGCAGACGCACACCCAGCCGGGCAACGATCTGACCCTCACGGACATCTTCGGCGTCGTGGTGTCGGATGGCACGGCTTCCGCCAATGCCCAGATCACCGTGACGGTGGTGGACGATCGGCCGTTTGCCGCCAACGATTATGACGGGGTGACCGTCGATGCCTTCGGCAACGGCTCGACCATCGGCGATGTGCAACTCAACGACATCATGGGGGCGGACGGCCCGCAAGCCGGGACGTCGGGTGCCGTCACGGCCGTGGCCTTCGACGGTACCACCGTGGCGGTGGTGGCGGGTGGTTCGGCGGTGATCCAGGGGACTTACGGCGAACTGACCATCCACTCCGACGGCACCTACTCCTACACGTATAACACTCCGCCGGAACCCACGCCGGAAATCGTCACGGTGGGGAACCTGGGCGGCGCGACGCTGACGGCCTTCGACAACACCAGCCCGTTTGACGGCAGCGATCTGAACCTTAGCGCCATCCCCGATGCCCTGGTGGACATCCACGGTGGCGGCGGTGCCAACAAACAGGGGTTCGGTGTCGATGGCGACAAAGGGCCGGGAACCGTCGACTTCGGCGAGTATCTGGTCATCCAGTTGGCCGACCCGATCATTGGCCAGTTCACCTTCCAGATCGGCGAGTACAACGCCGGTCAGTCGGATCTCGGCGACATGACCTGGGCCGTGTACGGGGTTGATGGCTCACTGATCGATTCGGGAACCTTTGCCGATCTCGGTGGGACGCAAACCGCGAACGGCACCTACACCGGTGACGCGATTGATTTTGGCCAGCAGGTGGTGGCGTACATCGTCTTCGGTATGAACGACTTGCATGGGCAGGGTTACACGGTCACCAACATCGAGTATATCGATCTCAACTACAAGACCGGGATCGACGACTTCGTCTACACCGTTACGGACACGGATGGCGACACCAGCAGTGCGCATCTGTACATCACCTCGGATCAGTATCTCGAGGCGAACGCCACTGGCAGCGTCCTGACCGGAGGCTTTGGCGACGACATCCTGCTGGGTCTCGGCGGGGCGGATACTTTGATCGGCGGCGGCGGTGACGATATCCTCGCCGGTGGGGCGGGGGCCGATACCTTTGCCTACTCGGTCAACGGCGGCGAAGGGAGCGATACCATCACCGACTTCAACGCCAGCGCCGATATCCTGCGCTTCCACGACGTGTTGGATGGACCCGATGGTGATGCGACCGTGGATCTCGACGATCTGGTCAACGTGACCTTTACCAAGGTCGATGCCACGACGATCACCCTGGATATCGCCGGCAGCGATGGGGCGACCCATATCACCCTGCAGGCCGAGGCGGGAAGCGACTTCAACAGCATCAATTCGCTGACAGATCTGAATGTGCAGGTCGACCCGAACCCCCATACGATCTGACCGGGGGGCAGAACGCAAACACCAAGGGCCGCCCGACTGGGCGGCCCTTTTGCTTCCATAAGTTCAAAATGCCTGCGCGTAAGCGCTTAAACCAGACCCTTCTTCTGCGCATAGAGCGTCAGGTCGACGCGGTTGTTGACCCCCAGTTTTGAATAGATGTTGTGGATGTGCACCTTGACCGTCCCCTCGCCGACCGAAATTTTCTCGCCGATTTCGCGATTGCTCAAGCCCTGGGCCACCAGGCACATGATCTCGGTCTCCCGTTCGGTGAGGATCGTTGCCATGCGCCTGGCCCCGGCTTCGCGCCGCAGCATCTTTTCGAGCGCATGGCCGAGCGACTGCTTCTCCATCCACTGGCCGCCGGCGTAGACCTTGCGGATGCACTGCAGCAGCAAAGGCGCCGGCATGTTTTTGAGAAGAACCCCCTGGACTTCGAGGCGCATCGTCTCAATGGTCTGCTCGTCGCTGAGCGCGGCCGTCAGGATGATCACCTTGACGGGCAGACTGTCCCGCCGCACGTTGCGAATCACATCCAGACCGTCGAAGTCCCTGAAGCCGAGATCCGTGATTAGCAGATCGGGCTGGCTCTCCTTTACCGCCTTCAGCGTCTCTGCAGCCGTTCCGCAAAAAGCCGCGACGCTGATGAACGGCTCTTCCTGCAGCAGACGTTCCATCCCCATCAGAAAAATCGGGTGAGGATCGGCGACAACCAGCTTGATGGACATTCCATCCGCTCCTAATGCGTTCTCGACTGAAACTATAGCGCAATCTCTGAAAAACAACAGGGCACGGCCTTAATCTAACGATATATAAAAATAAATCCGTCGATAAATTGGCCCGTTGAGAAAATCTGAGAGAATAAAAACAGAGAAGATTTAAGTAGCGAGGAGGCGTGTTCACCGGCAAGACAGAAACCGGCCGATTATAAGCGCAACGGACAGGGCTCAGGGAGGTGCCCGGCCATGGCAACCGAAACCACCACACCCACCAGTACGGCGACCTCGTCAATTGCCCTGCAGATTCCACCTGCGGGGCAGACCATCATCGTAGAACTGCAACCCAACCAGATTGTCGAAGTCCCCTTCGATATGGCCGAGGCCAACATCACCTTGGTCGGCAATGATCTTCGCTTCGAGTTCCCCGGCAATGCTGTCTTGATCCTGACCGATTTCGCAGCCTTGGTCGATGCTGGAACCTCCCCGCTGATGATCTTCGCCGATGGCAGCGTGGTGGCCGGTGATGTCATCCTGACGGCGCTGAGCCTCGAAGTCCCCGAGACCGCAGCCGGTCCCGGTGGCGGCAGCGGCGGTGCCGGAGAATATGAAGACGACATGGGGGCCCTACTCGCCGGCATCACCCGGCTCGGACCGCAGAACCCCGATCCGTTTGCCAAGGTGGTGGAGATGTCGCTGCTCGATGAACAGCCGCTGCTCCCCGTGGTACCGCCAGTTCCGGCCCCCGTGAATAACCCGCCGGTGGCGGAGGACAACGTCTATCGGCTGACCGCCGGGCAGCTGAAAGCCATCCTGGCCAGCGAAGGGCTCTTCTCCAACGACTACGATCCCGATGGCGACCCGATCATCTTCACTCGGGCCGACAATCCGCCGAGCGTGACGATCAACACCGCCGACGGTTCGCTGACGATCGATGCCACCACGGCCAGCGAACTGTATGAAGCGTATCGGGCCCTGGATGAAGGGGAGACGCTGTCGTTCACCTTCCCCTACACGATAGCCGATCCAAGCGGCCTGACGGCGACAGCCAACGTCACCATCATCGTCGAGGGGGTCAACGATCCGCCGACGATCACCACCGATCCGGGCAACCCGGAAGGGGCCAATGACATGGTGTACGAGGCCGGGCTCTCCCCTCACGGGACGAATGCCGCAGCTGACAGCGAGTTCGCCTACGGCAGCTTCAAGGTGGCCGATCCCGACGGGCTGGATGATCTGGTCAGCGTGACGATCAACGGCACTGAGATCGCCATCGCGGATCTTGGGAAAAACAACTTGGTCGGAGGGACGTACGGGAACCTGACGATCACTGGCTACGATCCGCTGACCGGAGAAGGAACCTACAAATATGAGTTGACGAAGCCGACGATGGACGTGAACCAAGAGACAACACCTGAGTTCGACACCTTCACGTTGACCACGTCCGACGGGACGGTCTCTTCGGCCCCGGCGGCAATTACCATTGAAATTGTCGACGACCAGCCGAGCGTCGAGTTTTCCAACAGCATCGGCTCCGCGTCGAGCACGGTGCTGACTGGCATGTGGTCGGCGCAGACCGGTGCGGACTTCCTGCCCAACCTTGATTATGTCAGCAGCGTGGTGCTGGACAGCGCCAAGGTCAATGGCGTGCTGGCCACCACCGTATCTCTTGGGGCGGGGAGCTATGACCTTGCGGGCAACTTGAACTACGCAGGGTCGTTTACCTATGAGGGGGACAAGCAAGTCAGTTTCACGCTGACCCTCAAGACGGACGGGACCTACACCGTGGAACTTCCCGTGCTGCCCACGCGGGTCGAGATCGAGCCGAGTGAATATGCCGGTGCGGTTAAGGCTTCCGGCCCGACCGAAACCTACATCCTCAGCTATCAGGACGTTGAAACGGGCCAGCTGGTGACGGCCAAGACGTTCGTTGCCGATGAAGGACTGACATTGTCGCTGCTTGGCACCCTGACTGCCGATGGTGCCTCGACGCAGCTGTTTGCTGCCAAGACAGTGGGCGACGAAGTCAACCCGTCCGGAGACGGAATCGGCATCGAAAACAACCTCATCAACAGCTACGTGGACAGTAAAACCGGTGCGTTGACCGCAGAGAGCCTGACCTTCGACCCAACCGGAGCCGCAGATACCATCACCCTCAACTTCAAGGCCACCGGCGCTCCTGGTTTCGGCCAGAGTGGTTCTGAGGACGTACTGTACATCAAGGTGGTGGGGACCGAAGGTGGGAGCCGGATGATCATGCTGGATAGCCGTTATGGCGACTTCAGCATCGACGGGGCGAATGCGACGGCGATTAGCGGCGGATATGATGGTGGCGGGCTGGATGCCTACACCATTAACAACCCGTTCAGTTTCGGTGCCATCGATTATATCGAAGTGACCGCCGGATTCTACACCTACGAGCAAGGGAAACAGCTTGTAACCGGGACTACGGAGGTCAAGGTCACCTTCGGTTTCACCACCGAAACCACCACGATCGTGAATCTCCCCGTGGAGATGAACTTCACCGCAACCGTTGTGGACGCCGATGGTGATAGCGACAGCTCCTCATTTGCCGTTTACAGTGTAGCTGAAGAAGATTCTTTCATCGGCACAGACGGTGACGACATGCTCACCGGCAGCGAAGGCGGCGACATCTTCGCCTACAGCGCCAAAGGGGGCGAGGGGGTCGACACGATCAAGGACTTCAGCCTGGCCGACGGCGATGTTCTGCGCTTCCATGACGTTCTTGATGGAAACGATGGTGGCAGTGACCTGGGTGTCGCCGATGTGAATGCCAGTGTTTTTGCCACCGGTGACGACATCACCATCACCATCAACGAAACCACGCAGGTAGTCATCGAGGGACTCAATGCTCAGATTGGCTTGAGTGACGGTGCTCATACTCTGGCAGATCTGCCGGCGAGTATGCTCGATTTCACGGCAGAGCCGCACACCATCTGATCCGTTAGTTGTGTGGCAAGAGAGGGCGGCGTTAGCCGCCCTTTCCCATTCTGCAACGACAAAGTGTCGCCCTTAAACCAAAGATATAGAAAACTAAACCCGTCGATAAATTGAGGGATTTTCATGCTTTGGTAAGAATAAGTGCACAAGGGGAAATTTCATGCAACCACTTGAGAACAAGCGCCACCACGAGCGATTCCCGATGGAAGTGCCGGTCCTGCTCGAAGGCGGGATGGGAACCTCCCGCGATATCAGCGAGTCCGGAATTTTTTTCATAACCGACAAAGCGCTGGTCAAGGGCGGGGACCTGAGGTTTTCCGTGAAGCTCAACCACATCCGTCCCGGCAAGCCGATCCGGCTCGACTGCCAGGGGCAGGTGCTGCGCATCGAGCAGCTCGGCGAAAGCTTCGGTGTTGCCGCCACCATCAGCCAGCTCTGGTGTGTTCACTAGTCCATAGGCGGAAAGAAGAGATGGCAATCTGATAATAGCGGGTTAACGGAACATCAATCAGGAGGTAACGGTCATGGCTAACGAAACTACTCAACCCAACGCGACCACGCAACCGAACACGCTTCCCCAGACAATTACTCTGACAAAACCTGCTCCGGGGCAGACCGTGGTTGTGGACATTCAGCCCAATCAGGTCGTTGAAGTGCCGTTCGACATGGCCGAAGCCAACATCACCTTGGTCGGCAATGATCTGCGCCTGGAGTTCCCCGGGAATGCGGTCCTGATCCTGACCGACTTCGCGGCGATGGTCGAAGCGGGGACTTCGCCACTAATGATGTTCGCCGATGGTACCGTGGTGGCCGGCGACGTCATCCTCACGGCGCTGAGTGCCGAGGTTCCAGAAACTGCAGCCGGTCCGGGCGGCGGCAGCGGCGGTGCCGGCGAGTACGAGGATGACATGGGGGCCCTCATTGCTGGGATCAACAAACTGGGGCCGCAGAATCCCGACCCGTTCGCCAAGGCGGTGGATGTACAGTTCTTCGAGGAGTTGCTGGCGCCGCCTGCCCCGGAAATTAAGGTCGGGGCTCCACCCGACGCCGTGGTCGACAGCATCCGATTGCCGGAAGGGAATGTGGCCATCTTCGCCGCAAAAATTACCAATGCCCCAACCGGTGCGACGCTCACGCTGTTCCTCTCGGATGGCACGGCAACTGTGAGCGATAACGACTATACGACTGTCAATTTCCAGTACAGCTATGATGGGGGCGCTACTTGGATCAATATCACAGGACCATTTGATATTCCTGCTGGCGACAGTCTTTTGCTGGTGAAGACTGACACTGTTGCGGACAAGATTTTCGAAGGCGATGAGACCTTCATTCTTACAGGGATCCTGACCGGACCTACGGGTGCTACCTACAGTGCAAGTGGCACGGCGACCATTTATGACGTAGACGGGGAACCATCGATCTCTTCGAGCAATGCCACAATCGATGAAGAAGACGTTATTGCAGGTGGCAATTCTGGCGACAGTTACGACGATGGCGGGGATATGGGTGAGTGGAGCGCCACTGGAGCGCTGGTCTATGACTTTGGTCTGAACGGACCGGGGAGTTTGGTTGTTTCCAGCGCCGATGATCCTGGCGCGACGTGGGACGGCACGATGTTAACCGCTTCGGATGGCAGTTGGGCTCTTGTTGTCAATGGCGATGGCACATACACATTCAATCTGCTCAAGCCGTTGGCCCATACCTATGGGGACAATACCGAAGGCGATATCGTCCTGAACTTTACGGCGACAGTCACGGATTCAGATGTTGACAGCAAGTCGACAAATTTCACCGTGACGGTGGACGATGATGCCGCGACGGCGTATGCGAACACGAACAGTGCGAACGAAGGGCAGCAAAACGTGTCTGGCAACGTGCTGACCGACGGGACGGACGACGTGTTTGGGGCGGACGGGCCGACGGCGGTCGATGCCGGGGTGGTTGGTGTTGCCGCGGGCAACACGGGTGTTGCTTTGGACAGCCCGGCCACGCTGGGCGTGGCGATCGAGACGACCTACGGTTTCCTGACGCTGAACGCGAACGGCAGCTACGATTACGATGCCAAGGCCAACGTGACGATTCCTGCCGGGGCGCAGGACGTCTTCACCTACACGATCAAGGACGGCGACGGCGACCTGAGCTACACCACGCTGACCATCAACCTGACGGACAGCGGCATCATGGCGCCGGACGACAACGATGCGCTGGTGTATGAACGGGCCCTGGATACGACCAAGGACGGTTCCGACCTGGTAGCCAGCACCTACACCGGCAGTATCCCGGCCGAGACGGGCGAGACCGACGCCTTGAACCAGCTCAACGCCACCGGTGGTTTCGGCACCCTGACCTACAGCTTGGTGAGTTCTGCGAATGGCATGTACGGCACGATCCAGATCAACAGCGACGGCAGCTACATCTACACGCTGAGCAAGCCGTTCGACACCAGCCCGGACGCTGATAACGGTGCCAACATTGAGCAAAACAAGGACAGCTTCACCTACCGTGTGACGGACGCCAACGGCAACTGGGCCGAGGGGACCATCACGGTGGACATCGTGGATGATGTGCCGACGGCGTATGCGAACACGAACAGTGCGAACGAAGGGCAGCAAAACGTGTCTGG
>CAZRTZ010000023.1:18922-37337 GCA_964603155.1 uncultured Geobacteraceae bacterium
CCTACCGTGTGACGGACGCCAACGGCAACTGGGCCGAGGGGACCATCACGGTGGATATTGTCGACGATAAGCCCCTCTACCTGTCGCCCGACGATACCCACGTGGAGGATCTGGCCACCAACTCGGACATCATCGAGAACCTCAACTTCCTTGCCGGCGCCGACGGCGTCAAAACGGTCCAGTTCACCATGAGCCTGAATCACGGTGCCAGCGAGGCTAACTGGGTCAAGGCGGTGGATGCGGACGACAACTTCCTTACCTTCAACGGGCAGCAACTCTACCTGTTCTACGGCAGCAACGGCACCGATCTGACCCGGCTTGAGGCCAAGACGGCCCTGAACGGCACGTTAGGCTTCAGTATCGACATCGACCCGGTGACCAACACCTACGCCGTGCATTCCAACGGCATCATCTCCAACGACACGGCAACGTCAGCCACCAACCTGACCGGCGTCGGCGGTGGCAACGTGACCTGGAAAGCCCTGCTCGACATCGGTGGAACAACTGAAGACGTGATGATGTCCACAAGCTCAGGTAACACGGTCAACACCAACGCTACGGAAATTGGTGTCTCGGGCGGTAACAGCTTTACCGCCGGAGAAGGGATTCGTTTTGATTTCCTCAATGGACTGACGGCGCAAAAGGTTGGCAGCGACTGGGTATTCGACTATCCGAACACCGATGCCTCGCACAACCTGACCAAAGCCTGGAAACAGGAGATTGCTTTCGTTCAGGGTGGCGGGAATAAAACCGCCAGCATCATCGTCACCGCCCTGCTCGCCGACAATGATGATATCTTCTATGGCGACCTGCTTGGCGAGAACAAGGTAGCTCTGCTGGCGAGTAACATCAAGATCTATGACGCCGCCGACCAGCTGATTACCAACCTTGCCGCCGCCGGGATCACCATTGACGACAGCGATCTTTATTCGGTGACGATTACTGGACTCAAACAGGGCTACACCTACGCGGTCTTCTCGCCGGATCCTTTCACCGCAATCCAGGTGGATGCCGCCTCCGGCACCACCGAGTTCAAGCTGGGCTTCTTCTCCTACGGGGAGGACAATTTTGGCACACCGATCGATCTCAACTATGAGGTCAAAGGGTGGGACAACGATGGTGACTCCGCCACCGGTCAAATCAATCTCTCGTTCTACCCTGACGGCTACACATGGACCGGCACGGTAGCCGGTGACAACTACACCGGTGATGCCGACAACAACGTGATCCTCGGCGATGGCGGCAACGACACCCTTTACGGCGGGGACGGCGATGACGTCATCGACGGCAACAGCGGTGACGACTTCATCTATGGGCAGGGCGGTAACGACAACCTGCACGGCGGATCGGGCAACGATAACCTCCAGGGCGGGATCGGCAACGACCTGCTCGACGGCGATTCTGGCAACGATATTCTGGTCGGCGGCGACGGCGACGACCTGTTCATCGGTGGGATAGGCAACGATAACATGACCGGCGGTGCCGGCGCCGATGTCTTCGCCTTCAGTGCCAAGGGGGGCGAGGGAACCGACAGCATCACCGATTTCAACGCAGCTACAGACATCCTGCGCTTCCACGATGTTTTGAACAACGATGGAGACGGAGATCTTGACGTTAACGATCTTACTGATCCAACCAAACAGCAGTACATAGAGCTCCATAAAGCCAGCGATGCGCAGATTGAACTGACTATTCACGGTTCAGCTGCGGAGCCGACGACAGTCACCTTGCACGGAGATACCCCCAATGCCTTCCAGGGGATCACGCAGCTGTCGCAGCTTAATGTCCAAGTCGATCCGGACACATACTCCTCCTGATTTTCGAGGAGGAATAACCCTCAACGAGGAAGGGCCGGCAATCGCCGGCCCTTCGCACGTTTACAGCCATCAATCCATCTCAGTGCTCCCGATATCCCAGCACCACCAGCAGGCAGCTGCCATCGGCAATCACATCAATCCCAGCCGCTTCGGCGGCGGCAATCGCCGCGGCGCTCTGGGCGCCGGGCTGCATCCAGATATGCCGGATCCCTTTGGCGATGGCCTGTTCGACCACCTTGTCGGTGATCTGCGGCGGGGTGATGACCGAGAGACTGGTCACTTCCGGGGGTAAGTCGCTGACGGACTTCACGCAAGCGACTCCTTCGATCTCGACCTCCACCGGGTTGATCGGCACCGCCGTGCGCCCGTGCATCTGGTAGCAGCGCAGAATCTTGTTGCCGTACTTGTCGCGGTTCTTCGAGGCGCCGGCGACGCCGAAAGCCGGGGCGGCGAGAAAGTCAGAGATCTTCTGGTCAATGCTTTTCATGGGTTGTTCCAAGGGATAAGTATCTGGTGGCTGTATAGAGCGGAGGAAGAAAAAGGAGGGAGGCTGCCATTGATCGAGACTGGCCAATGACTTCCTCTTCAAGAAACCACCCACTCTCCCTCGCGCAGAATCGCTTCATGCATGGTGTCGGGTGCAAGGTCCAACTCGCCTGGCCAGGTGACGGCACCGTAGCGTAATGACACCTGGGCAAACAATTGCTCGTCGCGCAATGCGGTAAAGACACCGGCTTGCGTCGAGTGGACAAAATCCGCCATCGCCACCGTCCCCTCCAAGCCATCGTTGAAGCGCACCCATAGCCGATAGCCGGGCAAAGCACATACCTCGGCCACCCGCCACGGGGTTTTCGGCGCGACCTCCGGAGCTATGTCAGCGGGGCGATTTTCTTGGGTGTCTGCATGCGTGCACACAGGTCCCAGTCCTCCATCAGTTCTTCTCGATGTTCACTGGCCCATTCGAGAACCAGCGCCAAAGCCCGGCGGGGAAGCGCTCCCTTAAGAACCGCCAGCGTCTGAATGTCGATTAACGCCTCGTCTTCGGCATAAAGAGCATGAAAGTGTGGTGGTGCATGATCTGTCCAGAACATCTGAATGACAATGCCGTAAAACATGCAGATCGTCGGCATGTTGGCAACCCTCCTGAAAATTTCATTGAAGCGTACAGAGCGAAATACGCTCCATATCAAGGCAAAGATAGCATAATTAACAGAAGATGGTATGCCCTTTCGCCGTCAGGGGATCAGCGCGGCGGCCAGGTCGAGCAACGGGCCGGGGTAGATGCCGAGGAGCAGGACGGCCACGGCGCAGACCAACAGCACCGCGTGTTCGGCGGCGACGCCGGTGTGCAGGGCCGGCGCCGTCTCGTCGTTGCTGTACAGGGCCAGCACGACCCGGAGATAGTAGGCAAAAGAGATCAGCGAGGCAACGATGCCGACCACGGCCAGGCCGGTGAACCCGCCCTTGATGGCGGCGTGAAAGAGCACGAACTTGCCGATGAAACCGCCGGTCAGCGGCATGCCGGCCAGGGAGAGGAGGCACAGGGTCATGACCGCGCCGCGCAGCGGGTAGCGGTAGCCGAGACCATTCCAGAGCGCCATCTGCTGCGGTTCGGTATGGGCGCTGCTGAGCGAGGTCATTACACCGAAGATGCCGAGGCTGGCTGCGGTGTAGACGGTGAGGTAGAAGACCACGGCACTGAAGCCGTCCTGGCTCCCCGGCAGGAGGGCGATCAGCAGATAGCCCATGTGCACGACCGAGGAGTAGGCCATCAGGCGCTTGAGATTCTCCTGCACCAGGGCGCAGAAACTGCCGACCAGCATGGTCGCCAGGGCCAGCAGCCAGAGCAGCGGCACCAGGTCCTGCCAGGCGTCAGGCGTGCCGGCCAGCAGCAGGGTCAGGGCGGCGCACACCGCCCCCTTGGAGCCGGTGGCCAGCAGGGCGGTCACCGGGAGCGGCGCCCCCTGGTAGACATCGGGGGTCCACAGATGGAACGGCACCAGCGAGATCTTGAAACCGAGGGCGACCAGCAAAAGTCCCCAGCCGAGCAGCCCCCAGGGGCGCAGGTGCCCGCCGGCCTGCAGGCCGTGCAGGGCTTCGGGGAGATGAAAGGTGCCGCTGGCGGCATAGATCAGGGCGATGCCGAAGGCCATGAAGCCGGTGGCGACCGCGCCAAGCACCAGGTACTTGAGTCCGGCTTCGGCGCCGGTGTCGTTGTTGCGGTGGAAGGAGACCAGGATGTAAAGGGCCAGGGTGAACGATTCGAGGCTGAGGAAGAGCCCGATCAGGCTGGTCGCCGCGGAGAGCAGGGCCATGCCGGCCGCCGAGAAGAGCACCAGGGACACGTACTCGCCGGCCGCGAAGTTGCGCTCGCTGGCGTAGCGCAGGGAGAGCATCAGGATCAGCGCGGCGCACAGGGCCCAGAATACCGCGAAGTAATGGGCAAACGGGGCATTGCTGAACAGCCCGGCGATCTCCGCCTCGTTCGATGTGATCACCCCGGCCGTCATCGCCGCCAGCAGGGCGACGCCGATGCCGCCGACGATCAGGGGGCGCGGCTCGTGGTGCCAGGCGCCGACCATCAGCAAGGTGGACGCGCCCATGACCAGGACCAGGATCGGGGTGAGGGCGATGACGTCGAGCAGGGTCATGGCAGCCCTCCGAGAATGGCCGTCACCGCCCCGGCGAGCGGTTTGAGCAGCGGTGCCGGATAGATGCCGATGACGATAGTGAGCAGCATCAGCGGTGCCAGGATCAACCATTCGCGGCCGTTAAGGTCGCCGAGCGCCGGTCGGTTGGCCGGAGCCGGCCCCCACAGGGTGCCCTGCACCAGGCGCAGCAGATAGGCTGCGGCAAAGACCAGCCCGGGGAGAGCCACTACCGCCCACAGCGGCTGGGCGCGGAAGGTGCCGAGCAGCACCAGGATCTCGCCGACGAAGTTGGCCAGCCCCGGCAGACCCAGGGAGGCGAGGGCAAAGAGCAGGAAGCAGGCTGACAGGCACGGGACGGCCCCCCACAACCCGCCGAGTTCGGTCAGGTCGCGGACCCCGGTACGGCTGCGCAGCATGGCCACCAGAGCAAAGAGCGCCCCGGTGACGATGCCGTGGGTCACCATCAGCAACAGGCTCCCCTGCCAGGCGGTGGCATTCCAGGCGGCGAGGCCGAGGACCACCAGCCCGAGGTGGGAAATCGACGAGTAGGCCAGCAGACGCTTGAGATCATCCTGGCGGTAGGCGCACCAGGCCGCGTAGAACAGCCCGAGCAGGGCCAGGGCGGCGAGGATCGGCAGGGCGCGTTGCGCCGCGTTGGGGAAGAGCGGCAGGGCGAAGCGGATCATGCCGTAGATCCCGGTCTTGAGCAGCAGTCCGGTGACGTCGATGGCGCCGCAGGCCGGTGATTCGCTGAAAGCGTCCGGCAGCCAGGTGTGGAACGGCACCAGCGGCGCCTTGATGACGAAGGCCAGCATGAAGCCGGCGAAGAGCAGGTACTCCTGGGTCAGGGTCAGGCGGGTCTGCATCAGGTCGGCCAGGGCGAAGGAGTAGCTGCCGCTCTGTTCTCCGTGCAGCAAGAAGAGAGCGAGCATGGCCACCAGCATGGCGAGACTGCCGGCCAGGGTGTAGAGGAAGAACTTGACCGCGGCCCGGCGGCGCTCCTCCTCCCCCCAGATGCCGATCAAAAAGACCATCGGCAGCAGCATGACTTCCCAGAAGATATAGAAGAGCACCAGGTCGACGGCCAGAAAGACCCCCATCAGGCCGCTCTCGAGGATCAGCAGCAGGGCCATGAACAGCGGTACGCGGCGCTGCTCCGGCCAGGCGGTCAGCACCGCAACACAGTGCAGCAGGGCGGTCAGCCCCACCAGCAGCAGGGAAATGCCGTCGAGGGCCAAACTGTAGCGGATGCCGAAGCGCGGGATCCAGGCGGCTTCTTCGCGCAGCAGCCAGCGTTCGCCGCCGTCCGCGCAGGTGACGAACAACCAGAGGCTGATGGCCAGGGTCGCCAGGGTGGTGGCCAGGGCCAGCCAGCGGCACTCGTCGCTGTTGCGGCGCTGCACCAGGCAAAGGAAGGCTCCGACCAGCGGCAGGCCGATCAGGGTGGAGAGCCAGGGGAAATGCGGAAGCATGGCAGCGGTCATCGTCTTCCCCTAGCGGACCAGAGCCAGCAGCAGCCAGCCGAGAATGAGCAGGAAGCCCCAGACGAAGCCGCTCAGATACGTGGAGACCCGGCCGTTGGTCATGGCGCGCAGGCGTTGGCCGCAGGCGGATGTCTGGCGGGCCAGCGCCTCCAGCGAGGCGTCGATCAGGGCCCGGTCGCAACCGAGCGCACACAGGCGGGCCATGGCCGCGAACGGCCGGACCACCAGCAGGTCGACGACGGCATCGGCGTTCCAGCCGCGCAGCAGGAAACCGCCGAGCCGCCCCTCGGCAAGGGGCTGGAAACGTCCGTAGCGCCAGCGGGCCAGGGCCCAGCCGGCGAGCACCAGCCCGACGGCCAAGGCGATCAACAGCATTTCGGTGAGGTGATCCACCTCCAGGGTGCGCCCGGCCAGAGTGCCGAGGCGATGGGTCAGCCATTCGCCGCCACCCAGCAGCGGCGGCAGGTTGAGCAGACCGCCGGCCAGCCCCAGTGCGGCCAAAGGCCACAGGGGCCAGCGCATCAGCTGCGGCAGTTCGTGGGGATGGGCATCGCCGCGCGGTTCGCCGGCAAAGACCAGATAAAGCAGGCGAAAGGTGTAAATCGCGGTGAGCAGGGCGGTCAGTACGCCGATCCCCCAGAACAGGCGGTAGAGCGGATCGGG
Organism: uncultured Geobacteraceae bacterium; assembly: GCA_964603155.1. Lineage (GTDB taxonomy): Bacteria > Desulfobacterota > Desulfuromonadia > Desulfuromonadales > BM103 > VAUL01. The sequence goes on from CAZRTZ010000023.1 coordinate 25,538, forward strand.
GTGGGTGAACAGCGCCAGGAGAATGCCGTCCTTGGAGAAGAAGCCGCCGGTCAGGGGGACGCCGGCCAGGCAGATGGCGCCGGCCATGAAGAGCCAGAACACGCCGCGTGAGCCGCGTTTCGCCAATCCGCCCATCCGGAACAGGTCGTTCTCATTGCCGGCCAGGTGGATGACGCAGCCGGCCGCCATAAAGAGCAGGGCCTTGAAGAAGGCGTGGGTCAGAAGGTGAAACATCGCACCGGCCACGGTGCCGGCGCCGACCGCCATGAACATGTAGCCGACCTGGCTCATGGTCGAGTAGGCCAGGACCCGCTTGATCTCGCGCTGGGCCAGGGCGCAGGTCGCCGCATAGAGGGCGGTCAGGGCCCCGACCGCGGCAATGGCCGCCATGCCGACGGCCGAAAGGGAGACCAGCGGGAAGAGCCGGCACAGCAGGTAGACGCCGGCGGTCACCATGGTCGCTGCGTGAATCAGGGCCGAGACCGGGGTCGGCCCGGCCATGGCGTCGGCCAGCCAGGTCATCAGCGGCAGCTGTGCCGACTTGCCGCAGGCGCCAAGCAGAAGGAGCAGGGTCAGGGCGAGGAGCGCTTCCGCCGGAATCGCCGCGGCCTTGGCATTGATCGCGCCGATGCTCAGGGTGCCGGTCAGGGCAAAGAGCCACAGCAGAGCGGCGGCCAGGAAGACGTCGCCGACCCGGGTGACCAGGAAGGCCTTGGTGCCGGCGCGGGCGTTGGCGCTCTCGCCATACCAGAAGCCGATCAGCCCGTAGGAACAGAGGCCGACCCCTTCCCAGCCGAGGAACAGCACCAGCAGGTTGTCGGCCAAAACGATCGCCAGCATGGCGAAGACGAACAGGTTGAGCAGGGCGAAGAAGCGGGCGTAGTCCTCTTCGTCGTGCATGTAGCCGATGGCATAGAAGTGGATGAGGGTGGCCACCCCGGTGACCATCAGCGTCATCGGCGCGGAGAGCGCGTCGAAGCACAGGGCGAAGGTGATTGCGGTATCGCCGGCCACCAGCCAGGTGCCGAGTGTCGCCTGCGTCCCGGCGCCGTCGGCATAGCCCCAGAAGAGGACGGTCAGCAGGAAGGCTGCCGCCACGCCGCAGACGGCCAGCGTCTCGGCCACCAGGCGCGGCAGACGCATGCCGAAGAGCATGTTGACGACTGCGCAGCACAGCGGCAGCAGGGGAATGAGGAAGAGCAGGGTCTGGTTCATCCGTGCATCCCGTCAAACTTGTCGGCTTCCAGGGTGCCGCGCCGCCGGCGCAGATAGACGACCATCGCCAGGGAAATCGCCACCTCCGCCGAAGTCATCGCCATCAAAAAGACCACGAACACCTGGCCGTCGACCTGGCGCCAGTAGGCCGAGCCGCCGACCAGTGCCACCGCCGCGGCGTTGAGCATGATCTCGACGCCGATCAGGATCATGATCAGGTTGCGCCGTGCCAGCGCGCAGCCGAGCCCCATGACAAAGAGGATGGCGGCCAGGATCAGGATGTGGGCGAAGGGGACGATCATGGCGCCTTCCCCTCCTTGCGCCGCGGCTCGCCATGGCCGACATAGTAGGCGCCGACCGCGGCGAAGAGCAGCTGGAACGAGACGACCTGCACCGCCAGGGCGTAGTGGTCGAAGAGCGCCGTGCCGAATTCGCGCGGACTGGCATGATAGCTGGTGCCGTTGGCGGCCCCGCCCGGATCCTGGATAATCAGGACGATGGTGCAGCCGAGGGTGACCAGGGAGAGGAGCGCCACCGGGATCCAGCGCTGACGGTCGACGGTCAGCGGCTTGCCCCCGGGCGCCAGTTCCAGCATCATGATGATGAAGAGGAAGAGCACCATGATCGCACCGGCGTAGATGATCATCTCCCAGGCGGCGACCAAAGGCGCACCGAGCAGGTAGAAGATCAGCGCCAGGTCGAAGAAGGCGTGAACCAGGTAAATGACCGCATGCACCGGATTACTGCGGGTAACGCACAGCAGTGTCGCCACCACGGTCGCCACCGCCAGCAGATAGAACACAGCGCCGCCGATCATCTCACGGCTCCAGCGCCCGGGGGTCGACCGGGCCGTATTCGTCGGCGTTGCCGCCGCGCGGATTGCCTACGCCGATCCCGGCATGGCGATAGAAGTTGTAGCTCTGGTCCTTGCCGCCGTCCTTGATCAACAGGTCGTCCTTCTCATAGACCAGCTTGAGAGGATCGCGCTGGCAGATCTCGTACTCGGGCGACATCTGGATCGCCAGGGTCGGGCAGGCCTCGGCGCACAGCCCGCAGAAGATGCAGCGGGCGAAGTTGATGCGGAACCACTCGGCGTAGCGGCGGCCATCGGGGGCTTCCGCTGCCTGCATGGAGATGCAGTCGACCGGGCAGGCCGCCGAGCAGAGGTGACAGGCCACGCAGCGCTCCAAGCCGTCGGGGTCGCGGGTCAGGACCATGCGTGCCCGGTAGCGCGGTGCCGGTGTGCGTTTCTCCTCGGGGTACTGGATGGTGGTCGGCTTTCTGAACAGATAGCTGAACGTCACCGCGTACGCCTGCAGGGTCCCCTTGATGTCGCGCCAAAGATTCATAGGCAGAACCGGAAGCCAGTAGTCAGAATTCAGAATTCAGAAGAAAATCAAAAACCATCAGAGCCTCAGCTCTGGCCGAAGGGTTCTGACTACTGAATTCTGCATTCTGAATTCCTTTCATCATTTAATTGCCAGCATCACCGCCCCGGTCACCAGCACGTTGGTCAGCGCGACCGGGATCAGGAACTGCCAGCCGAAGTGCATCAGCTGATCGTAGCGCAGGCGCGGCAGGGTGCCGCGCGTCCAGATGAAGCAGAAGGCCACTGCCAGTACCTTGAGGGCGAACCAGACGATGGGGGGGAGCAGTGGCCCGTGCCAGCCGCCGAGAAAGAGCACGGTGGTCAGGGCGCCGAGGATGATGACGTTGATGTACTCGCCGACGAAGAACAGGCCGAAACGCATCCCCGAATACTCGGTGTGATAGCCGGCGACGATCTCGTTCTCCCCTTCCGGCAGGTCGAAGGGGGTGCGCTTCGATTCGGCCATGACGCTGATCATGAAGATCAGGAAGGCCACCGGGTGGCGCAGCATGTTGGGCCACCCGGCCTGGGAGAGGACGATGTCGGTCAGCGAAAACGACTTGGCGGAGAGCACCACCGGTACCACCGCCAGGCCGAGGGAGAGCTCGTAGGAGATCAGCTGGGCCAGGCCGCGGATCGAGCCGAGCAGGGCATATTTCGAGTTCGACGCCCAGCCCCCCAGGGCGATGCTGTAGACGGCCAGGGAGGAGAGACCGAGGAAATAGAGCAGGCCGATGTTGAGGTCGCAGACAACCATCGGGATCTCGCGCCCGAACAGGGTGATGGGCGGCGAGAACGGCACCACCGCGAAGCTGAGCAGGGCGACCAGCGTGGCCATCCCCGGCGCGATGAGGAACATGATGCGGTCGGCCTTGGCCGGCACCAGGTCCTCCTTGGTCAACAGCTTGATGACGTCGGCCAGAGGCTGGCAGAGACCGCCCGGGCCGACCCGGTTTGGCCCGTAGCGCAGCTGCATGCGGCCGAGGACCTTGCGCTCGGCCAGCACCATGTAGGCGGCCAGGCTCAACACCACGGCGAAGATCAGGATCAGCTTGACCAGAATCAGGGTGGCGGTAATCAGCAACTCGGGCATCACCGCACCTCCTCGCCGAGCCGATAGGGTGGCCGGCCCGGTGTCAGCATTACGCGCATTCCCGGTTCGCCGGGGGCCAACGTCGCCAGGGGGGCCAAAGCCGGCTTGGCCTCGACGATTTCGCGGCGCAGCGAGGCGAGATCTTCGCTGCGTTCCAGCAAGCGGGCAAGGATGCGCCACGCCGGCCACGGTTCGCTCCCCGGGGTGACGCTGAAAAACTCCCGCGGCGGGTGCCCGTCCGGGCTGGTTTCGCGTAGCGGCAGCCCCGGCTCCATGACCTGGGCGAAAAGCTGCAGGCGCCCCTCGTTGTTGATAAAGGCGCCATCAGTTTCAACATGGGTGCGGGTCGGCAGAAAGATGTCGGCGCGGCCCGCGGCAACGCTCCCGCGGTTGTCGAGCACCTCCAGTCGTTCGAGGCGTTCGAGAACCGTCCGGGCATGCTCGGGGTCGCCGGCTTCGCTGAACGGGTCGCTCTCCAGGCAGACCAGGGCACGGATCTCCCCGGCTTCAATCCCCTCGAGCAGCATGTCGAAATTCGGTCCGCGCCCGGCCAGCAGGGCGGCACCGCAACTGTTGGGCCCATCCAGAAGGAGGGCCACCCCTGCGGCACGCTCCGCGGTGGAGAGGAACTCCGCCGCCTTGAAGAGCGTGTTGATCCCCCCGCTGCCAAGGCTGGCGCTGCCTCCGGCCAGGATCGGCCGCTGGGCCGCCGTGAGTTGTGCCCGCAGTTTTGCCAGTTGCTGGCGCAAGGGTTCTGCAAACGCATGGGGCGCGCCGCCGGCAAGGAAGCCCAGGGCGTCGCCGACATGATCGGCCGTTACCGGCAGATGGGTGTAGCGGTAGGGCAGGGCAAGAGGCCGCGGGTCGATCACCACCGCCTTGCCACCGGCGCGCACCGCCTGACGGACGGCAAGGGCGAACAGCGGCCCCTCCTCAAGCGGATCGGTGCCGATCAGCACCACCAGATCGCTGCGCCGCACCTCTTCCAGGCTGCGGGCATGGGTTTCCAGGTGGGTGACGACCAGGCGGGCCGTACGGTCCTGCTCGACATCTGCGGCGAAAGCCAGGTGCGGCGTACCGAGTTCTTCCGCCAGTGAGCGCAGCAGGACGTTGGCTTCCAGGCTGGCGCGCGGCGAACCGAGCAGGGCCACGCTGCGGGGGCCGTGGGCGGTGATGACCGCCGTCAGGCGCCGGCGCAGGGCGGCAACCGCCTCCTCCATCGACGCTGCCTGGCCGTCGACCCGCGCCTGGCGGGGGCGGTCCGGAGCGTTGGTCGTCCCCTTGTCGAAGCGGCCGCGATCGCAGATGAAGAAGCCGTTGGTCTCGGGATTGACGCCGGCGCGCACTCGCTGCAGTTCGCGCAGGCGTGCTCCCGGTACGGTGGCGCACCCCAGGCTGCAGTGCGCACAGAGCGAAGGGGCCTCCTGCAGATCCCAGGAACGGCTCTTGAAACGGAAGGTCTTGTCGGTGAAGACGCCGGTCGGGCAGACGTCGACCAGATTGCCGGAGAAGGGGCTCTCCAGCGGGCCGTCGCTTACTCGGCCGAAATAGAGCCGGTTGCGTGAGCCGAACACCCCGAAGTCGCGGCCGCCGCAGTAGTCGCGGTAGGTGCGCACGCAGCGATAGCAGGCGATGCAGCGGTTCATCTCGTGAGCGATATACGGCCCGAGTTCCTGGTTGCTGTAGGTGCGTTTCTTGTCGGAGTAGCGGCGCCTGCCGTGGCCGCCGGCGATGGTCATCTCCTGCAGCTGGCACTCGCCCCCCTCGTCGCAGACCGGGCAATCGTGGGGGTGATTGGTCATCAGCCATTCGATCACGTGGCTGCGCAGTTCCGCCGCGTCCGGGTCGACAGTCGAGACGATCATGCCGTCCCTGGCCTTGACCATGCACGCCATCTGGATCCCGGAGACCTTGCCGTCGGTGACGCGCATGGCGCACAGCCGGCACGCCCCCACCGCCCCGAGCGCTTCGTGATAGCAGAAGTGCGGGATGACGATGTCGAGAGCGCGCGCCGCCTCGAGGAGGTTGGTCCCCTCGGGCACGGTGATCTCAAGGTTGTCGATGGTCAGTGTCGGCATGCTTTTAACGAATCCGCCTTCGGGCGCATAGCGGCGTTGCCTCGTCGGTACGCTCCTCGACGTACCTTCCAGGTACGCCTGCGTCGGCACCTTCTCGGGCGCCTTGCTCTGCACCCGAAATCGAATTCTTCACATTCTTCATTTGAAAGGGCACCTGCCCCGCTTCACGTGATCCTGCAGCTCGTCGCCGAAGTGCTCCAAAAGGGCACCGACCGGGCCCATCGCCCCTTCGGCAAGGGCACAGAAGGAGCGGCCGCGGATGTTCTTCACCTGGTCGCGGAGCATGGCTATCTGGTCGGCGTGGCCACGCCCGGCCTCGATCTCCTCCAGCAGCCAGACGATCACCTGCAGCCCGTCACGGCAGGGGGTGCACCAGCCGCAACTTTCGCGGGCAAAGAACCGCGCCAGATTGAGGGTCGCAGCCACCATGCAGGTGGTCTCGTCGAAGACCGTCACCCCGGCGGTGCCCAGCCGGCTCCCCGCCTGTTCCAGGTGGACATGGTCGAGGGGGGTGTCAAGCTGGCTTGCGGCCAAAAACGGCGTGGAAGCTCCACCCGGCAGGCAGGCCTTGAAGGTGCGCCCGCCGCGCACCCCGCCCCCGACCTGCTCGATCACCTCGCGCAGCGGGATTCCCATCGGCAGTTCGACGCACTCGGTGCGGTTCAGGTGCCCGGAGAGCCCGACCAGCATGGTGCCGGCCCCTTCCGGGGTGCGCGCCAGCGCTTTGTACCAGTCGGCGCCGTTCACCACGATATGCGGCACGTTGGCGTAGGTCTCGATGTTGTTGACGTTGGTCGGCTTGCCGAACAGGCCGCGCTGCGCCGGGAACGGCGGTTTGCTGCGCGGGTTCGGCCGGCGCCCTTCCAGGCCGTTGATCAGCGCCGTCTCCTCGCCGAGGATGTAGCGTCCGGCGCTGCGGTGCACGTGCAGGTCGAAGCCGAATCCCGAGCCGAGGATGTCGCGGCCGAGGTAGCCTTTTTCTTCTGCTTCGGCGATGGCCCGCTCGACGTTGCGCGCGCACTCCTCGTAGGCGTAGCGCAGGAACACGTAGCCGTGCGGAATTTGCATGGCGTAGGCAGCGATAACCATCCCCTCGACCATTTGGTGGGGGTCGGCGAGGAGCAGCTGATGATCCTTGTAGGTCCCCGGCTCCATCTCGTCGCCGTTGGCGAGCAAGTACTTTTCCCCCCGCTCCTCGGGGAAAAACGACCATTTGACTCCGGTCGGGAAGCCGGCCCCGCCGCGCCCGCGCAGACCGGAGGCCTTGACCAGCTCGCGGACCTCCGCGGGGGTCATGGAGAGAGCCTTGCGCAGCCCCTGATAGCCGCCGCCCGCCGCGTATTCCGACATGAAGGCGGTTGCGCCGGGGCGGCGGTTCCGGAAGAGAATTTGCGGGTAGTCGCTCACTTCGCAACCTCCGCCCGATATTGCGCCAGGATCGCGTCGATTCGCGCCGGGGTCAGTCGGCCGTGGGTGGTCAGGCCGACCATCATCGCCGGGGCATCGCCGCAGGCGCCGAGACAGCAGGTCGGCAGCAGCGTGAAGATGCCGTCACCGGTGGTCTCGCCGAAGCCGATGCCAAGGCTGCTCTGCAGGTGGGCGACGATGGCCTCGCCGCCGTTGGCCCAGCAACAGATCGAGTCGCAGACGTGGATGACCCTTTTCCCGACCGGCCTCCGGAAAATCTTGTCGTAGAAGGTGGCGAGCTCCTCGATCTCCACCGGCAGCACGCCGAGGACCTCCGCCACCAGGTCGATGCCGGCGTCCGGCACCCAGCCGTGATGCGACTGGATCGCCCGCAGCACGTCGACGATGAGCTCGTGCGGGTGCTCGACCGCCGCCGCTTTGGCGCGGAATTCGTCAATCTGATGTTGTGGCAAGAGTTCGGTCATGACGAAAGCTTATCCCAACGCCGAGGCGCTGAGGCGCGGAGGAAACCAAAAAGCAAGGGGTTTGTCCGAAACCAAAAGATTCCTTTGACTTTCTCCGCGGTTCCGCGCGTCCGCGTCAAAATATTCATCGGTCCAGGTCCGCCAAGACGAAGTCGATCGCGCCCAAAATGGTGATCAGGTCCGAGAGCAGCCAGCCGCGTGACATGGCCGGCAGCGCCTGCAGGTGCGGGAAACTCGGGGTGCGGATGCGCAGGCGGTAGGGGACGCTCTCGCCGTCGCTGACCAGGTAGTAGCCGCACTCCCCCTTGCTCGACTCGATGGCCCGGTAGCACTCGCCGCGCGGCGGGGAGATGCCGCGGCTGACGTTGACGAAATGGTGGATCAGCGTCTCGATGTCGTTTAAGCCCCGCTCGCGCTGCGGGTAGGTGTAACGGCAATCGGGGTTGACGTAGAGCCCGTCAGGCATGTTGGCGGCCGCCTGTTTGACGATCTTGAGACTCTCGCGCATCTCCATCAGGCGTACGATGAAGCGGCTGAAGCAGTCGCCATCGCCGTGGGTCGGGATGTCGAAGTCGAAGCGTTCGTACCCCGAGTAAGGCATCTTCTTGCGCAGGTCCCAGGGGATGCCGCAGGCGCGCAGATTCGGGCCGGTGATCCCCCAGTCGATGGCCTGGTCGAGGGTGGTGACGCCGATTCCTTCGGTGCGCTTGCGGAAGATCGCGCCGTTGGTCATCAACTTGTCGAGGTCGTCGATGGTCTTGGCGAAGTTGCGGGTGAAGGCGTCCACCGTCTCGCGCCAGCCTTCGGGGAGGTCGGCCGGCAGCCCGCCGATGCGGAACCAGGCCGGGTGCATGCGCCCACCGGTGATCAGCTCGACGATGTCGAAGATCCTCTCTCTGGCATCGAAGGCGTAAAAGACCGGGGTCATGGCGCCGACGTCATGGGCGTAGGTGCCGATCCAGACCAGGTGATTGGCCAGGCGGAACAACTCGCAGAGCATGACCCGCACCACCTGGGCCCGCTCCGGAACCGTCACGCCGAGCAGGGTCTCGAGCGGATAGAGATAGGCCAGGTTGTTTTGCACCCCGGAGATGTAGTCAATCCGGTCGGTGTAGGGGATGAACTGGTTCCAGTGCTGGCGCTCGCCGATCTTCTCCGCGCCGCGGTGATGGTAGCCCAGATCGACATCGACATCCTCGACCTCTTCGCCGTGCAGCTTGAGCACCAGGCGCAGCACGCCGTGGGTGCCGGGGTGGTGCGGGCCAAGATTGAGGATCATGGTGTTCTTGTCGGCGCGCAGCGGGCCGGCGGCCGGCAGCATGGCCCGCGCCGACTCGACCGTGAATGGCGCCATCTCGGTGGCGCGCGACGGATGCTCCTTGCGTAGCGGGTGCCCCTGCCAGCTCTCGGCCATGAGGATGCGGCGCAGGTCGGGATGGCCGGTGAAGCGAATGCCGAACATGTCGAAGACTTCGCGCTCATACCAGTTTGCCGAACTCCAGACCGCTGTGGCGCTGGGGCCTTCGGGGTAATCGCCGGCGAGCGGCACCTTGACCCGGGCGTAGCCCGGCTGATCCAGGCTCAGCAGGTGGTAGACCAGTGTGAAGGGGTGTTCGGGGCGCTGCCGGCGTTCGCGCTCGTCGATGGCCGTCAGATCCTCCAGGCGGCGGAAGCGCTGCGGGGCCTTCTCCTTGAGAAAACCCAGCAGGTCCAGGGCGTCGCCCGGCTCGGCCAGGAACGTCGGCATGTCGGCCGCCGGATCATCCTTGACCCTGCCGTTGAAGCGTTCGTGCACCGCGTGCCGCACGTCGGGAGTTGCTGGGGAGAACTCCACCCGGGGCTGGGACGGCCGCCAGATATCGCCGCCACGCCGCCCGTAGAAGTGCGGGTGCTGCTGGGATGAACCGCGCAACGGCGTATTGCCGTAACCGGGCCCGCGCGGATCACGGCTTTTGCTGACGCCGTCGACCAGCAGCGGCCCGGTGGTCCCCTCGCAGCCGCCCTGCAGGCCGAAAACCTTGCGGGCCGGACGCTCCTCTTTGACGATCTTTTCCTGCAGCATCAGCAGCCCCTGGATGAAGGCCTCGGGGCGCGGCGGGCAGCCGGGGACATAGACGTCGACCGGCAGAATCTGGTTGACCCCCTGCATGACGCTGTAGACGTCGTACATCCCTCCGGAGTTGGCGCAACTGCCCATGGCCATCACCCATTTGGGGTTGGCCATCTGCTCGTAGACCCGCAGGATGGCGTCCCCCATCCGCTTGAACGGCGTCCCGGAGATGATCATCAGGTCGGCTTCGCGGGGGGAGTTGCGCAGAACTTCGGCGCCGAAGCGGGCGATGTCGAAGCGCGGTGTCATGCTGGTCATCATCTCGACAAAACAGCAGGACAGACCGAAGAACATCGGCCAGAGGCTGTTCTTGCGCCCCCAGTTGATGGCGTCGTCGAGCGTGGTGAGAACGATGTTGTCGGGCAGGGTCTCGCTCATCCATCGCTCCGCGGCTGGTTACGCCGGTGTGCACTGGGCCCCCAGTTGAGACCGCCCGATTTCCACAGATGGATCAGGCCGAGGAACAGCACCAGAATGAAAAACGCCACCTGGGCGAAGCCGGCCCAGCCGAGCCGGTCATAGGCCACCGCCCAGGAGACGACGAAGATCATCTCGACGTCGAAGACGATAAAGAAAATCGCCACCAGGTAGAATGGGACGGGCTCGCTCAGCCGGGCCGGGCCGGTCGGCTCGATCCCCGATTCGTACGCCTCGTCCTTGGCCTTGCTGTGGGTGCGCTGGCCGATCCCCCAGGAGAGGAGCATGAGCAGACCGACCAGCCCCACTGCAATCACGGTATACAACCCCAGTGAGAGCAGGGCCTCGAACGAAGGCTGAGTGTCGGTCGGCATGGTCGGAAACTCGCGGTGGCTCTTGGATGAATTAAGGCGCCGATATTAAGTTACACAAAAAGCATTTTCTAGCACATGATTCACCGGCGGACAATGCCATTTCACCCCTTGCGGCTACGTCCGTCGGCAATGGCGGCCCGTGCCAGCGCGTCGCAGCGCTCATTCTCGGGGTGCCCGGCGTGGCCCCGCACCCAGTGCCATTCAATCTGGTGGCAGTTACTCAGTTCGACCAGCCGCTCCCACAAATCCCGGTTGGCCACCGGCTGTTTCTGACTGTTCTTCCAGTCCCGGCGAATCCAGCCTGCCACCCATTCGGTCATCCCCTTCTTCAAATATTCCGAATCGGTCGTCAGGTGCACATGGCAGGGGCGCTTCAAGGCCTCGAGGCCGGCAATCGCGGCCGTCAGCTCCATGCGGTTGTTGGTGGTCTCCGCCTCGTAGCCGGAAAGTTCCTTCTCGTGTCTGCCGCTGCGCAGGATCGTCCCCCATCCGCCCGGACCGGGATTGCCGGAACAGGCTCCGTCGGCGAAAATTTCGATCGATTGCAGGGTGCGGTGCGTGTTGCTGCGGGATTCGGACATCGGTGGCTCGTGAAAGGAAAATGAAAACTTCACAATCCTAACGGCAGCGGCGGCGGATGTCCACCCGCCTGTGCCCCTGAGCACGTAAAAAAAGCGCTCCCGGGGGGGCCGTGCGCCATTGCCGAACCCGGCACTGCATTGTGCCGAACACGTTCAAGGCGGGATCAAAGCACTGATTGTGCCAAACTGCAAGCCCCGGTAAGGGCGATGTTTTTTTGATTCCTGCGAGAAGAGGGGTGCCGCTTTTGGCGGCGCCTGGTGCGGAGGGTGGTGCATTATTCACCACGGATGACCAAAGGCCCGGCATTGCTGCCGGGCCTTTGGTGTTGAGCGTTGCGCTGCGGTTGCGAGGTGTCTTCCCGCGGCCCCTTAGACGAGGCCGTGGGCAACCATGGCGTCGGCCACCTTGGTGAAGCCGGCAATGTTGGCACCGAGCACGTAGTTCCCCGGCGCACCGTACTCTTCCGAGGTCGCGTAGCAGAGGTTGTGGATGTTGCTCATGATCTTGGCCAGTTTGACTTCGGTGTCCTCGAAGGTCCACGAGTCGCGCTGGGCGTTCTGCTGCATTTCCAGGGCCGAGGTGGCCACGCCGCCGGCGTTGGCGGCCTTGCCCGGGCCGTAGGCGATCTTGGCGTCGAGGAAGACCTTCACCCCTTCCGGCGTGGTCGGCA
>CAZRTZ010000024.1:0-11220 GCA_964603155.1 uncultured Geobacteraceae bacterium
CTTATCGTCCTTGCTGGTACCGATGTTGGCGTTGACCTTGGTGCGCAGCCCCAGCCCCACGGCCAGAGGTGTGCCGTGGGTGTGCCGGTTGTTGCGGCAGATGATGGCGGTGCCGTCGGCAATGCGCTGGCGCAGGGTCTCGGCGGCAATCCCTTCCGTCGCCGCGGCTTGCTTCATCAAATCGGTCACAATGCCCTGGCGGGCGGCTTCGAGTGTGGTCATCGGTGAACCTCTGTTGAGTGGTTAATTCGTTGAGTGGTTGAGTGGTCTAATTGTTGAATTGTTGAGAGGTTACGACTTGACTGCTCGACGACTTCCCGACTCAACGCAAGGGCTCACAAGAGCCCTCGCTCCCGCTGCATGATTAATCGGGCCGTGGCCGTGCCCCAGTGGCGAGGCGTTGCAGATGGCGGCCCCGATGAATTGTTTGCCCCTCTGCGCGGCCATCGGCAGGGGGTGGCCCTGTGCCAGCAGGGTGGCTAGAGCTGCGGCGTAACTGCAGCCGGTGCCGTGGGTGCTGGTTGTGACGATGCGTTCACCGGGCAGTTCGATGATGCCGTTGCTGCCGACCAGCAGGTCGGTGGCGTCGCCACTCTCGCGATGTCCCCCTTTGACCAGCACATGCCGTGCCCCCATCTGCCGTAGCCGCTGTCCCGCCTCCAGCATCTCCGCCAGGGTTGCGATCTTCATCCCGGTCAGCGCTTCCGCCTCGGGGAGGTTGGGCGTCAGCAGGAAGGTGCGTGGCAGCAGTTGTTCGCGGACCGCCGTCATCGCCTCCTCGCGCAGCAGCGGAGCACCGCCTTTGGCAATCATCACCGGATCGACCACCGCTGCCAGACCGTTGCGCCCCAACAGTTTCGCCACGCAGGTAACGATTTCGGAGGAGTAGAGCATTCCGGTTTTCAGCGTGTCGGCACCGATGTCATCCAGCACCAGCTCGGTCTGCTGCCGGACAAACTCCGCGGGAGCCGGATAGACCCCATGTACGCCGCGGGTGTTCTGGGCGGTCAAAACGGTAATCGCGCTCATCCCGTAGGAGCCGAGCAGGGCGATGGTTTTAAGATCGGCCTGGATGCCGGCGCCGCCGCCGGAATCGGAGCCGGCTATGGTGAGGACCCGGGTCTGTCCTGCCGGCTGGCGCCGGTTGAAAAGCAGCGCCAACTCGCGGGCCGCCAGGACCGGCTGCGGGTCGGCGGCTACCGCCGAGATGGTCGCCAACGCGTCGGCTCCGGCATCGATGACCTCCGCGGCGTTGGCGTAGTTGATACCGCCGATGGCGACGATCGGCAGTCTGACCGCCTGGCGTAACTCGCGCAGCCGCGAGATGCCGACCAGTTTCGCGTCATCCTTGGAGCCGGTCGGGAACATCGCGCCGAGGCCGATGTAGTCGGCGCCGTCCGCCTCCGCCTTTTTGGCCTGCGCGACCGTACGGGTCGAGATGCCGATCAGTTTGCCGTCACCGAGAAGGGCGCGCGCCTCAGCCACACTGCCGTCCCCCTGGCCGAGATGAACTCCGTCGGCACTGCAATCGCGGGCCAACGCCGGGGAGTCGTTGACCAGGAAGATCGCTCCGGCATCGCGGCACAACTCCGCGATCTGCCGTCCCAATTCAACCTGTCGTTGGTATGGCCGTTCCTTGTCGCGGTACTGCACCACCCGCGCCCCACCCAGCAGGGCGGCGCGGGTCGCGGCAAGAACTTGCTGTTCGGAGCCGCTCGGGGTGATGAAGTAAAGGCCGTTGATCATGGTTTAATTCGTCTCTCGCCCGTTCGCTGCGCTCACTCGAGAACGCAGAGGAGAATCTTTCTCTAGGTTTAAAATCAAAAGCATGGTTTTCTCTTTGGTCTCTGTGTGCTCTGAGAGAGAATGATTTTGATGTTAAAACAACAAACCGCCGCGGCCGGAAATGGCGACGCGGCGGTCCTTTAGGGCGCCCTGTTCGCCGCTTCCCTCCGCCGGCATGATCCGGATCAGGTTCAAGGGGTCGCTCCATCCAGTATGGAGCTCTCAGTGAGTAGGCTCACTCCCCCAGCGGGTTTGTTGCAAATGAAAACCTTGTTAAGTGATTAAGCTGTAGAGTCGTTGAGTTGGGCCACTTAACAACTTAACGACTTAACAACTCGACGACTTGACTAGCTCAGCCAACCACAATCCTCTTATTCAGCAGATCGATTTCCTGGATGCTGCCAATGATCTCCCGCTGCTTGCCGAGGACATCGACCAGGCGCAATTTGCCGGCGCCTGGCAGAATGGCGGCAATGTCATCCAGGTGGGTCTCCCGGTTGTTCTCGACCAGCAAAAAATGTCCGTCATTCAGGCACATGACCACCTCTTTGTCCCATCGTTGCAGGCACCTTATCCAGATTCCGGTGGCTGTGTCAACAGCGGGATTGGCTGGGGGTCATTTTGCCCGCAATGTCGGCCTGTTAGATGAATGTTGGAGGATTTGTCGAGCGATTTATCGGGAGGAGAAATGCCTGTGCAGCGGTCTATTTCTTGCATGCCTTTTTATGTCTTTTTGTGCTTATTGCTTCGCATGGAGGAGAAGGCGGGGGAAATGTAAGGTTTTCTGCGGGATTAAAGCGATATCGCTACCGCGGACCGCCAAAAGCCTGTTGTGGTCGACTGTGTCGGGAAGCCGCATTATTGAGTCGGAAGTGACACAGGTTGTTCTTGGGTTCAGCAGAGCCTTGTCGTGAACAAATTCAGGGGATGAAGGGGAAGGTTTGTGACTCACCGATTTAGCTGGCGGATGTTACTGATCGCTTGTTTTTTGCACGTCGTTTCAACGCCAATTTTCGTTCTTGCCGCAAATGAAATCCAACCCGAGGTGCCCACTCTGGCCGTTCCCGCAGAGCCGCAACTCCCTGCGGGGGAACAGCCTGCGGTTTCGCCTTCCGGTTCGGAAGGGACAGGCTTCCTCCAGAACCCCGGGGCGCCGGTTCCAGAAAAGCAAAGCCTGGTCGGTTTGATTGGCAAGGCCGAGATCACCGTGTTGGAGAATGTCGACTGGCAATTCGTCAAAAGCATGGACGAAAGCCAGGTGGTTGGCGAGGAGTTTGCCAGCCAGGCGGGAGAAACCGACCTTGCCAGGTCGATTCGTGCCGGGCGTAGTTTCAGCCGGGAAAGCCTGTCGGCGGCGGCGCGGACCGACCAGGCCAGGGCTCGTACCGGTCAGGCTCTGGGGTTGTTGCTCCCCTCGGTGACCCTGCGCGCCAATTACGGCACGGAGACCTCGGCGCCTTCGGTCGAGTTGGATGATGAGGGGAATCCCATCCCCAAAGATACTCACGACCGCACCGACGTCGCCTGGACGCTGCGCCAGCCGCTGTTCGATCTGCCCGGCTATCTCGACTGGCGGCGGCGTCAGGTCATCGAGCAGGCCAGTCACGAGAACTATCGGGTCAGCGACGGCGATGCCTATCTGGCGACCACCAACGCCTATCTCAGCCTGGTTTCCACGCGACTGCAAACCGATCTGACCAGGGACTTCGAAAAACAGCTGGCCGACCTGCTCAGCTATATCGAAAAACGTGCCAAGGGTGGCGCCGCCAGCGTTTCCGACATGGCCCGCGTGCGTGCGCGCAGCCAGGAAACCCTGTCGTTCCGTCTCGAGCAGGAAGCGGCCCACGAGGCGGCCGGCATCGATTTCGTCCGCCTGACCAACCTGGTGCCGGGCCGGGTCCGGCTCCCCGAATTCAGCGATATCGGCGCCGACAACCTGCCCGGGACTTTCAATGCCGCGGTCGCCACCGCGATGCAGTCCAATCCGGAAGTTACCGGGCTGACAGCGGAGACCAGGGCGGCCGAGATCGACAAGAAAGTCGCCAAAAGCCAGTTCCTGCCGCGCCTCGATGCCGAGTATACCGACACCTATTCACAGCATGCCGGCGGCGATACCGAGTCCGATGGTCAACGCGACAAGCGCGGCATGCTGGTTCTCTCCTGGAGCCCGCTGAACGGCGGCCGCGATTACCAGTACTACCTGGAGCGCACGGCGCGGCACAAGGAGTTGCAATATCGTCTTGATGACGAGCGCCGGCGGGTGGTTCAGGCCTTGTCGGCCAACTATTCGACCCTGGCCATCACCCGGGAGCGCATCAAGTCGGGTTACAAGGAGTTGAAGTCGATTTCCGTCGCCGTCGAGGCCATGTCCAAGCGGATGCTTTCCGGCAACCAGTCGCTGCTCGATCTGCTCGATGTCTACGACCGCTTCTATCAGGCCCGTTCGCGCCTGGTCGATCTGCACATCCTCGAGATGTACACCATGGCCCAACTGGTGCGCCTGACGACCGGAACCCCCGCTGCAGTTCCCGTGCAAGACGCTGCGCTGGTCAGGGAGGATGTGCCCGCTGCAACGGTCCCGGAAAAGTCGGTCGAATTGTCGGCCATACCGCAATCCCCGGCTCCTGCCGAGCGTCCTGAGAAATCACCGCTGCCAGCCAAGGTGGATGTTCCCCCAAAACCTCCGGTCGCCGTCAGTCAAGCAGCGGCAACAGCGCCTCCTGCCACGCCCGTCGCGGTGGTCCCCGCTCGAGAGACATCTTCTTCTCGGGAAAGCAGTGCGCCGGTGGAACCTGTTGTGGTCAAAGCGCCGGAACCTGTTGTGGTCAAAGCGCCGGAACCTGTTGCGGTCAAAGCGCCGGAACCTGTTGCGGTCAAAGCGCCGGAACCTGTTGCGGTTGCGACCTCTGGCGGAACGCCTCAAACCGCGGGCACTGCCGGTCGTTCCCTGGATGATGCCTATGCCCCCTTGTGGCTGGACATCATCCCGCAAACTGGCACTGCTTTTGCTGTGAAAAACTCCGCAGAAACCGCAGGTTCTGCCGACGACCGGGGTGCCGTGGCGGACCCGGCCCGGGGCATAGCCGCCCGTTCGCCTCAAGCGGCCGTATCCGTAACCTCCTCCGGCTCCGGACAGCTCTCCCTCGGCCTGATCGATACCGGCGACCAGGCGAAGGTCGATCAGTTCGTACTGGAAGTGGAAGGCAAGCTTGGACAACCGGTCAAGGTTCAGCTCTTCCCTAACGAAGGCGCCCTGGTCCAATGGTTCCGGGGATTGGGTGCCGTCGACCTGGTGGTAATTCCGGTTGGGGAGCGCGGTGATCTGCTGGCCGGTGATTATGCTCTGCTGCAGACCTTGCCCCAGCCCGATCCTGCGGGCCGCCGGGAACTCCTGGTTGCGCGCAGGGACCTGCCGGCGGCGCAGCTGCAGCGCCTGAGCCAGGCTTTCGGCACTAAACCTTAACCTTAACCTTAACCTGGAGTTTCCTCATGGCTGGTGGGAGTGGACGCGAGGGCGATAGCGACGGCTCGGATACTTTCTGGCCCGGGTACGTCGATGCCGTAACCAACCTGGTGCTGAACCTGCTGTTTCTGCTGACGATCATGACGGTGGCGGTCTTCATGTTCGCCCTCGAACTGGGACGGGCCAGCAAGGGGGGACCGAGCAAGCCGTCCGAACTCAAGCAGGCAGCGGTCACCGCGCCGGTCGATCCCGCGCGTGAAAACCTCGAACTGAAGCGCGAAATCGCACGCCTGAGTGCAATTGTTGCGCAGCGCGATGACAAGGCCGGGGTCCAGGCCAAAGAAGTCGAGGTGACTTCGGTGGTAGCGAAGCCGCAGGCGGGGGTGAACCGGATGCTGGCGGATGATGCCGAGGTGCAGGTGCGTTTCAGGGACGACGCGGTCGCCTTCACCCCGGCGGAGCGCGAGCAGGTTCTGGAGGCGCTGAAGCCGGTGGTTGCCGCCGGCAAAGCCAATATTTTCGTGGAAGTGCCGCCGGGCTTCACCGAGGCCAAGCGGATGGGTTTCTACCGTGCCATGGCGGTGCGCAACCTGCTTCTGGAGCTGAATCTGCCCAAGGACCGGATCAATGTGAGCGAGGTTGAGGGGAGCAGTAAAGCGAACGCCTCCGTGGTCAAGGTCAGAAGCTATTGATGAACGTCGGACCGGCCCCTTCATACGGCAGGACGATGAGTCGCTTCGCCGGCCTCTCTCCGCAGCGCACTTTCGTGGTGGTGCTGCTGGCGAGTTGCCTGTGTCTGCTGCTGTGGGCCGGCTTTGCCAGTGTCGACGTGATCGTCCGTACCGAGGGGCAGATCATTCCGGCCGGCAAGTCACAGATCATCCAGCATCTCGAGGGGGGAATCATTCGCAAGATCCTGATCGAGGAAGGCCAGGTTGTGACCGCCGGCCAGCCGCTGATGGAGCTGTCGGACGTGCAGGCCCGTTCCAACCTGGGGCAGGAGCAGTCGCAACTGGATGCCCTGCGGGGGCGCGAGGCCCGTCTGCTGGCCGAGGTCAATGGCGCCGGTGGCATCGCCTTTCCCAAGGAGTTGCAGGATGTCAACGTCATCCGGGTGGAGACCTCGGCGTTCCAGGCGCGGCGGTCGCAGCTGGCAGAGGAAATCAGGGTCTTGCGCGCGCAGAACCTGCAAAAGAGCAACGAACTGACGGAAATTAGTTCGAAGCTGCAGAATCTCAATGCTGAGTTGGCCCTGGCGCAAAAGCACTACCGGGTGATCGAAGATCTGCACCGCAACAACGCGGCCTCGGAGCTCGAGGTCCTGGATACGCAGATGCGCATCCAGCGGCTCAAGTCGCAGATCGCCGAGGCGACCAATTCGGCGCCGCGCCTGCAAGCCGCGCAACAGGAAACCGAGGCCAGGGTCAACGAGGCGGTCGCCCGCTTCCGCGCCGAGGCTTCGGCCCTCCTGACCCAGGTGCGCGAGGAACTCGAGAAGTTGAGCCACGAAATCGGTACCAACGTCGATCGTCTCGACCGCAACGTGGTGCGCAGTCCGGTCGATGGCCTCATCAACAAGCTGAACGTGACCACCATCGGTGCCGTGGTGCGCCCCAGCGAGGTGTTGCTGGAGATCACCCCGAGCGACCAGCGTCTGGTGATCCAGACCCGCGCCAATCCGAACGATCGGGCCAACTTGCGCCGGGGACTGTCGGCGCGGGTGCGCATCGGTGCCTACGACTATGCCACCTACGGCACCTTCGAGGGGCATGTCACCGATGTGAGCGCCGATACGCTCAGCGACGAGAAGGGGAACCGCTTTTACCGGGTGAATGTCGAGGTGGACATGGCCAGGCTCGAGGAGCGCGCCCGCAAGCCCGGGGTGCTGGTTCCGGGGATGGCGGCGACGGCGGACATCGCCGTCGGCAAACGCACCATCCTGTCGTATCTCCTTTCGCCCCTCCTCAAATTTCGTGACGGGGCGTTCCGGGCAGGGTAATGCGACGATAACTATCTAGAACAAAGATGTTTTTTTCATAAAATTCTCTAGCGAGAGGCCTCATGTTCAAGAACCTCAGACTGTACTACGTGTTCATCTCGATGCCGTACGTTTTGCTGCTGCTCGGTTCGACGTTCTTCATGGAATCGATCAAGGGGACGATCACGCGGAACCCCCATCCGCAGATCAACTATGCCATCTTCGTGATCATCTTGTCGGGCGGCATCTTCATCCTGATCAATGCCCGGCGCCTGGTGCGGGAGAGCAGGACCCTGGTGGCCTACTCTGAGGCGGTGCGCGCAAACGCCAATCCGACGACCCTGCAGGAACTTGCCAAGCGCTTTACGACGGATATCGCCTGCCTGCTGCAGATGCTGGCGACTTCGGCCGGCCGGGCGATTTCCCGCCAGGAGCAGGCGGCTATCGAACACGAGATGGGCAATACCCGGGCACGCCTGACCCGCCGCAACGCCCTGCCGCAATATCTGACCGGCCTGCTGGTCGGCATGGGTCTGCTTGGCACCTTCATCGGCCTGCTCGCCACCCTGAATGACATCTCCGTGCTGATCAGCAGCTTTGCCGATCTGGACATGAAGACGGTCGACCCGATCCAGGTTTTCCGCACCATGATTGAGCGCATGAAGGCGCCGATGCAGTCGATGGGGATTGCCTTCTCGGCCTCCATGTTCGGTCTGTTGGGGTCGATCGTTCTCGGCCTGATGATGGTCGGCATCCGGCGCCTGGAGGGTGATATCTTTTCCACCCTCAGCTCCGAGGTTGCCCGTCACATCGAGATCGCTCTGGCCATCGAAAGCAGCAGCCCTGCTGCGGCCGCGGCTGCGGGGGGCGGGCTGGCCGGCTTCCCGGGCGGGTTCGGCACCGGTGAAGAGTACAAGGTCCTGATTCGCATCGAAGAGCGTCTGGCCGAAGCGGCCCGCCTGCAGCAGCGCACCCTTGCCGCCGAAGTGGAAGATTTCCAGAAGCAGCGCGCTGACATGCTGCGCACCCTCAGCATGCAGACCGAGGCAAGCAACGGCTTGCGCAGCGAATTGCAGCAGTTGAGCAGCCAGCTCAGCGGGTTGCTGCATCTTCTGGAAAAGCGCGACAGCGAGGCGAGCAACCAGTTGTCGGAGTTGGCCGTGCACCTGACGGCCGACGCGAAGGAGTCGCATAAGCTGCTGGCTGCCCAAATCGATGAACAAAGACGCCTGCGCGAGTCGCTCGACACCTGCAGGATCGAGGAGCGCCTGGCCGAGGCCGCCCGTCTGCAGCAGCGCACGCTCGCCGCCGACAGCGAGGCCTCCCGGCAGCAGAGGGAAGAGTTGCTGCGTTCCCTTGCGGCCCAGGGCGAGGCGAGCAGCAACCTCCGCAGCGAACTCCAGCAGCTTGGCCGGCAGTTCGATGCCCTGGCCCAGACCATGGGGAAAGGGAGCGTTGAGGTCCGCGAGCAGATCGCCGAGTTGATGATCCATATGGCGGCGGACGCCAAGGAAACGCAGAAGCTTCTGACCGCGCAGATCACTGAACAGGCCAGATTGCGTGCGGCCATGGAACTGCGCGATAATTAAAAGATTGTTTGGGTTTTTACAAGCAGCATAGGTGTAGCCAGGGCAGGTGCCGGAGGTTGTTATGGCAAACGAAGCTGACAGCAAAAAGGTGAACTCACCGAGTCAGGATCCGACCCAGGGGAAAGAATTGCGGGTCGCGGTCATCACGCCGGATGGCACGGTCATCGTTACCGGCGGCCAGGCCCAGCTCGAGGCCGTTGACGTCGCAGACGTCGATCTGGTTCTCAGCTTCGCCGACGGGACCTTCGTCATCATCCCCAACGGCGCCCTCGATGCCATCAGCACCACCCCCCATGCTGTCCTCTTCAGCAACGGTGACAAAAGCACCCTTGCCGATCTGTTCAAAATGGTTGGCCTCAGCAACCCGGCTAAGTCCGGAAGCCTGCGGGTTGTCAGCGGCAATGTCGACGCACCCAAGACCCTTGAGGAAGAGCCGGTCCCACAGGGGCTGGGTGATGCGCAGGCGAGCCAGCCTGAAAATTCGGAGAACCCGGCCGACCCGCAGCTGGACAATCAGGTTTCGACCGTTCCTGCCGCGGCCGGTAAAGGCCCGGGGTACGGACCCGGCAGTGGTGGCGAAGTCGTTGAAACCGAAGACCCGGTGATGCCGACCATCACCCCGCGGCCTTCGACCTATACTTCCGGCCAGCAGGTCCCTCCTCCACCGGAAGATCCGAGGATCGTCCTCGACGCGAACATCACCGCCGACGATACCATCAATATCGCCGAGTCCGGGGGTACCGTCGCCATCACCGGTTTCGTCACCGGCAGTGTTTTGGTCGGCGACCCGGTCTCCCTGACGATTAACGGCAAGGTTTTCTCAGGGGCGGTTGGTGATGATGGCCGGTTCAGTATTGATGTTTCGGGTGCAGATCTGGCTGCAGACAGTGACAGGGTGATTGATGCCAGTGTCGCCGGTACGGCCACCGACACTGAAGATTACCGGGTCGACCTGGACGCTCCGGTGCCTACCGTTACGTTTGACCCGGTTTCCGGAGACGGGGTGGTAAACAGCATCGAAGTAAGCGGCAACGTGGCGATCAGCGGGAGGGTCGGCGGTGATGCCGTTCCCGGCGATATTGTCCGCCTGACCGTCAACGGGACGGAATATGCCGCGGTTGTGACCGCCGGCAGGACGTTCAGCGTGCTTGTCGCCGGAAGTGATCTGGCGGCCGATCCTCTTAGGACGGTCGCGGCGAGCATTACGACGGCCCCGGATTCCGCTGGCAACCCGAGTACAACCGGAACCGACAGTGAAACCTATGTTGTCGACCTGACGCCGGTGAACGTCGCTCCGGAAGGGGCCGACAACACGGTCACGACTCCCGAGGATACGGCGTACACCTTTATCGTGGCCGACTTCGGGTTTGCCGATCCCGGCAATGTTCCAGGGAACAACCTTCTGGCCGTGCAGATCACGACGTTGCCCGGTGCCGGCAGCCTGCTCTTGAGCGGTGTGGCGGTCGCGGCGGGCGACTTTGTCACGGTGGCGGACATCACGGCGGGGAACCTGACCTTTGTCCCGGTGGCCGATGCCAACGGGACCGGTTACGCGAGTTTTACCTTCCAGGTGCGGGACGATGGCGGGACGGCGAACGGCGGGACCGACCTCGATCCGACAGCCAACACGCTGACCATCGATGTCACGCCGGTCAACGACGCACCGACGGTGACGGTTTCGGCACCGGCCGGTTTCGTGGAAGCCGCGGACGCTTCGGCTCAGGATCTGAGTGAAAGCGGGACGGTGAGTTTCGCGGATGTCGACGCGGGGGATGTGGTCGATATCAGCTTTGCGTCGAATGGGGACATCGCCTGGAGCGGCGGGACGCTGGATGCCCTTTTGGCGACGAAGTTGGTGGCTGGTTTTGACGTGACACTGGTCACCGATGCGGCTGCCCCGGGGACGACGCCGTGGAGTTACAACGTCACGGGTGCCGCCCTGGATTTCCTGGCGGCTGGCGAGACGATCACCTTCAGCTACACGGTGACGGCGACGGACAGTCTTGGAGCAACGGGTACCGATGTCGTGACGATTGCCATCACCGGGACCAACGACGGGCCTGTGGCACAGGTGGATGTTGCCAGCGGGAATGAAGATGATTTGATCACCGGCAGTGTGGCCGGGAATGATAGTGATCTGGACGCCAACGCGACGCTGACCTACAGCCTTGATGCGCCGGTGGCGGGTCTGACGCTGAACAGCGACGGCAGCTACAGTTTTGATGCGACCGACGCGGCCTACCAGAGCCTTGCTGCCGGGGCGACGCAGGTCGTGGTGGCGAACTACACGGTCACCGATGATCAGGGGGCCTCTGCTTCATCGACGTTGACTATTACGCTGACCGGGACGAACGACGCACCGACGGTGACGGTTTCGGCACCGGCCGGTTTCGTGGAAGCCGCGG
>CAZRTZ010000024.1:11320-14668 GCA_964603155.1 uncultured Geobacteraceae bacterium
CGGACAGTCTTGGAGCAACGGGTACCGATGTCGTGACGATTGCCATCACCGGGACGAACGACGCGGCGGTGATCACGGTGGATGCTGGCGCCGGCGATACCGACACGGGGACGGTCACTGAAGACGTGGCCGTAGACGTCAGCGGCAATCTTATCGCTACCGGCACACTGTCGATCAGCGACCTGGATCACGACCAGGCCCAGTTCGACCCGGCCTCGGTGACGTTTGATGTGGTCAACTCGAGCCGCGTAGCGCTGGGGGTCCTGACGATTGCCGCGGACGGCAGCTGGAGCTACACGGTGGCCAACGCCGACGTGCAGTACCTTGGTTTTGGCGAGAGCGAGACGCTCAAGTACACGGTTGCCAGCCTGGACGGCACTGCCAGCCACACGATTACGGTGACCGTAATCGGCGAGAACGACGCGCCGACGGTAAGTGCGACGGCGGGCGTCGGCTTCACGGAGGATGTGAACGCATCGGCTCAGAATCTGAGTGACAGCGGGACGGTGAGCTTTGCCGATGTTGACGCCAGCGACGTGATCGACATCACCTATGTTTCAAACGGCGATATTGCCTGGAGCGGCGGCAGTATCGATGCCGGTTTGGCGGCGCAGTTAGTGGCTGGTTTCAATGTGACGACGGTCACGGACGCAGCTCCTGGGACGACGCCGTGGAGTTACAGTGTCACGGGCGCCAATCTGGATTTCCTGGCGGCCGGGGAGACGATCACCTTCAGCTACACGGTGACGGCGACCGACAGCCAGGGGGCGACAGACACCGACACGGTCTCGATCACCATCACCGGCACCAACGATGCGGCCATCATCACCGGTGATACAGCGAAGTTGATCACCGAGAGTGACGTTGCACAGAGCGTCAGTGGCGACCTCAATGCCACCGATGTCGACAATCCGGCGACCTTCGTTGCTTTTGCCAACCTTGCCGGTAACAACGGTTACGGCAAGTTCAATATCGACAGCACCGGCGCCTGGACCTACACCATGGACAGCGCCCACGACGAATTTGCCGCGGGAAAGACTTACACCGACAGCATCACGGTCTCGACTGTCGACGGCACACAGCAAACCGTCACTGTTACCATCACTGGCACTAACGATGCTCCGACTTTCACCGTTAACGCGCAGCAGTATGTCCTTGAAAATGCCCCGTTCAGCCTTCGACTGACCGCGACTGACCCCGATGGGCCGAATGCGACGACCTTCGCGATTACCGGAGGGATGGACCAGTCGCTCTTTACGATCGACAGCTTCGGTAACCTGGTCTTGTTGGCCCAGGATTATGAGTCTTCCGCCGATTTCGACGGTAATAACACATATGAAGTCCAAGTCACGGCTAATGACGGTGTTGACGTAAAGACGCAAACGGTGACCGTAAGTGTCCTCGATGTCGACGAAGTTGCGCTGGCACCTACAGTTGTGCTGACCAACGACACCGGGGTGAGCGGGAGTGACAAGATCACCAAGGACGGAACGCTGACAGCCGGAAACGTGGAGGCCGGGGCGTTGGTGGAGTATCGGGTAAGCACGGATGGTGGGACAACATTCAGCGCCTGGGATCCGACTTACACGCCACCGGTTACGAACGGCACGGCCGATGGCGACTACGTGGTTGAAGTCCGGCAGACGGATCTGGCGGGGAATGTAAGCTCCGGAACGCAGTTGAGCTTCACGCTGGACACTGTCGCCCCGAACGTCTCCATTACCTTAGACACCAATATCACTGCCGACGACATCATCAACAGTGTCGAAGCCAGCGGGATGGTGGCGATTACCGGTACTGTCGGTGGGGATGCCCAGGTGGGAGACCTTGTCACACTGACGGTCAACGGCAACAGTTACATCGGCTCGGTGAATGCCGGGTTGGTCTTCAGTGTCAACGTTTCCGGCGCCGATCTCGCTGCGGATCTTACCACCACCATTCATGCCAGCATCAGCAAGTCCGACGTGGCCGGGAATATCGGCACGGACTCCGACAGTGAAAGCTACTCAGTCAACCAGAACCCGATGGTGGTTGATGTTACTGCGACTCATGTGATTATCAACGATGCCACGGCTGCTTCCGGAACCTTCCAGATCGCCGTGACTTTTAGCGAGGCGATGAACCCGCTGATTAAGCCGACCTTGATCCTCAGCAGTGACGTAAGTGCCACGCTCACTCCCACGGCCGGGGGTGGATGGAGTGCCGGCAATACCATCTATACGGCCACTTACACTGTAAGTGACGCAAACATCACCCAGGCCGACATCACAGTTGATGTCACCGGCGCCCAGGATCCTCTCGGCAATCTTCAGGAAGATTACACCGCTGAAATCGAATTCAGCATCGATACCGAGAATCCGAAGGTCATCGTCGACATCAAAGATACCCTCCTTGACGGCAACGATCCAAGCTCTTTGGTAACTTTCACCTTCAGTGAAGCGCCGTTCAATTTTGATTTGTCTGATGTCGTGCCGGTGAACGGCACATTGAGTGGACTGACGGTAACCGCCGATCCCCTGGTTTATACAGCGACCTTCACCGCGGATGACGGTGTCGATGCCCTTGGTTCTGTCACTGTCGGCACCGATTGGCAGGATGCCGCCGGCAACAGCGGCATCGGCGGCAGCGATACGGTCGTCGTCGCCACCGGAAATCCAACGGTGACCAATGTTGCCGTCAGCGACCTGCTGATCACCGATGCCGATGCCGGTGGAACATTCACCATCACTGTGACCTTTAGTGAGCCGATGAACACGGCCTTGGCACTGTATCCGGTGCTGACGTTCAGCCCAAATGTCGTCGGTACGCTTAACTTCACCTCCGGCTCATGGGATGGCTCCGGAACGGTTTACACAGCAGTCTATAACGTAGTTGACGTGAATATTGCTGTGACGGACGTGACGGTCGATGTCACCGGTGCCCGGGACAGCTCCGGTAATCTCCAGCAGGACTACACGGCTCAAATAGAGTTCAGCGTCGACACGCTGAACCCAACGGTGACGATTGCGGATGATGAGCCTGGAGTTGGCAACATCGCGGGGGGGGATATCACCTACACGTTTACCTTTGATGAGGATGTCACGGGGTTCACAGCGGCGGATGTGACGGTGGGCAACGGGACAAAGGGGGTGTTCACGGCTATCGACGGGGCGCACTACACGCTGGTGGTAACGCCGGATGCCGGGTTTGAGGGGGATGTGACGGTTGATGTGGCCGCGGGCGCGGCCAAGGACGCGGCTGGGAATGACAGCGTGGCGGCGGTGTCGAGTTTACAGCCGGTCGACATGAAAGCGCCGACGGTGGCCATCGCGAACGACAACGCCGACGGCGTGGTGTCGGATGCGGATG
>CAZRTZ010000024.1:14768-18290 GCA_964603155.1 uncultured Geobacteraceae bacterium
CGCTGGTGCCGGCGAGCGACACGCTGACGGTGGATACGGCGAACCCGACGGTGGCCATCGCGAACGACAACACCGACGGCGTGGTGTCGGATGCGGATGCGTTGGTGACGTACACGCTGACGTTCAGCGAGGCGGTGATGATCGCCGAGGGCGACCTGACCGTGACGGGTGGTACGCTGGTGGCCGGGAGCCTGACGCAGGTCGATGCCACGCACTGGACGGTCCAGGCGACGGCGACGGACGGCAGCACGGCGGATCTGACGCTGACGGTGAACAACACCTTTACCGACCTGGCGGGGAACCTCGGGACGGGAGATAGCGACACGCTGACGGTGGATACGGCGAACCCGACGGCGACGCTTGCGCATGACAACGCGGACGGCGTGGTCTCCGACGCGGACAGCCTCGTCAGTTACACCGTGAGCTTTAGCGAGAAGATCTCGGCTTTTACTTCAACGGATCTGGAGATCACCGGCGGCTTGCTGGTTGGCAGTCCAGTCCTTGCGGGTGACGGCCTGTCCGCCACTTTTACGGTGATGGCGTTTGACAACAGTACGGCCGACCTTGTGGTCAAGGTTAAGGACACGTTCACCGATATGGCCGGAAACCTCGGCACGGGGGATAGCGAAACCCTGCCAGTCGACACCGTCAATCCCACCGTCACCGTCGACATCGTCGATCCGACCCTCAGTGACGCCGATATGAGTTCCCTGGTGACTTTCACCTTCAGCGAGGTGCCGGTTGGGTTCGACGTCAGCGACATTACCGTCACCCCTGGCACAAGCGGTACCATCAGTGGTTTTGCCCAGGATCTCGTTGGTGATCCCACGGGTAAAACCTACACCGCCACATTCACTGCCACCAACGGCTATACCGGCACCGGCTCGGTCACCGTTGGCAACGGTTGGCAGGATGCCGCCGGCAACACCGGCATTGGCGGCAGCGACACGGTTGCTATCAGTTCGGGCAACCCCGGGGTCAGCGATGTGACCGTCAACGATACGCTCATCAGCGATGCCGATGTCGGCGCCGGCAAATTCGTCGTCACCGTGACCTTCAGCGAGCAGATGGACACGGCGTTTACGCCGTCCCTGATCTTCCTCCCGGGCGTGGCCGGCACGTTGAGCAACCCTGTCGGCATCTGGAGCGCCGGTGACACCAAGTACACGGTCACCTACGACGTCAGTGACGCCAACGTCGAGCTGACTAATGTCACCATCGATGTCACCGGAGCCCAAGACCTTGGGGGCAATCCGCAGAATGACTACACGGCCCAGGTTGAATTCAGCGTCGATACCCTCAACCCGACGGTGGCGATTAACATTGTCGATACGGCTCTGAGCGATACCGACCCGTCCTCGGTGGTGCGCTTCACCTTCAGCGAAGTGCCAAAGGACTTCACTACCGATGATATCACCGCGGTCAACGGGACGATCACCGGTTTGGCACAAGATCTGGTGGGTGACCCTAGCGGCAAGACGTGGTTGGCTACTTTCCGGGCCGACGACGGTATCGTAGGAACGGGAAGCGTTACGGTCGATCCTGCGAAGTTCACCGACCTGGCACTCAACCCCAACGAGGCCACGGCCT
Organism: uncultured Geobacteraceae bacterium; assembly: GCA_964603155.1. GTDB lineage: Bacteria > Desulfobacterota > Desulfuromonadia > Desulfuromonadales > BM103 > VAUL01. Next base: position 16,359 of record CAZRTZ010000024.1, read on the forward strand.
CCGACAGCGTAACGATCGATACCCTCAACCCGACGGTCATCGGCGTCGTCGCCGCTCCGGCGACCGTTGCCGATGCCACCGGCACCTTCACCATTACCGTGACGTTCAGCGAAGCGATGAATCAAACCGTGGCGCTCAAGCCGACCCTGACCCTCGGCGCCAACGTTTCCAGCAGCCTGACTTTTGCCAGCTCGACCTGGATTGACGCTTCCACCTACCGGGCCACCTACAATGTGGCCGACGCCAATGTTGATATCCGTGGGATTACCGTCAGTGTTGCCGGCGCCCAGGATGCGAATGGCAATACGCAAGTGCCATACACCGCAACCAACGTGTTCAGCATCGACACGCTCAACCCGACCGTGGCGATCACCGGCATCGCCGATGACAACGGACCCAGTGCTAACGATGCGATAACTAACGACCAGACCCTTGTCCTGAGCGGTACCGTCGCCGATGCCGGCGGCATCGGCAAAGTTGAGATCTACGATGGTGCCACGAAAATAGGCGAGGCGACCGTCGCTGGCGGCACCTGGAGTTTCGCCACTGGCATTTTGGGTCAAGGAACTCACAGTTTTACTGCCGTGGCCTTCGATGCGGCCGGCAATAGCACCACCTCCACAGTAAAACCGGTCACCATCGACGCCACCCTGCCGCAGGTTGCCGCCGGCCAAAGCTTCTCCTACGCCGAGAATCTGGTTGGCGGTACCGTCATCGCCTATGTCAATGCCACCGACGACCGCGGCGTTAGTGGTTTCCAGATTGTCAGCGGCGACCCAGGTGGCTATTTCGCCATTGACAACTTCGGCAGGATCACCCTGACCGGGCTCGGCGCTAGCAACTTCGAGACGCTTCCCAACAGCTTCACCCTCGGTATTCAGGCCGGCGATACCGCCGGCAACTGGTCGGCAACGACTCCGGTCATCCTCAATTTGGCCAACGTGAACGAAGCGCCAACGGCGCTCGCCTTGTCGGCGAATGTGCTGGCCGAGAACAACCTGGCCGGGGCAGTGGTGGCGACCTTGAGCGCGACCGATCCGGACGGGGCGGGGAGCAGCTATGCCGGGCCGTTCAGCTACGCGCTGGTGGCGGGGGTCGGCGATACCGACAATGGCGCCTTCAGCATCGTCGGCAACGAGCTGCGGATCAACGCCCCGGCGGACTTCGAGACGAAGAGCAGCTATGAAATTCGTCTGCAGGTGACCGACAACGGCGGGTTGACTTATCAAACGACGCAGACGATCACGATCACCGACGTCAACGAAGCGCCGACGGCGATCAACCTGTCGGCGAGCACGCTGGACGAGAACAACGCGGCCGGGGCGGTGGTGGCGACCTTGACGGCGACCGATCCGGACAGCTTCGCGAGCGGCTACGAAGCGCCGTTCAGCTATGCGCTGGTGGCCGGGGTTGGCGATACGGACAACGGGGCGTTCACCATCGACGGCGCCGATCTGAAGATCAACGCGTCGGCGGACTTCGAGACAAAGGGCAGCTACAGCATCCGCCTGCAGGTTACCGACAACGGCGGGTTGAGCTACGAGACGGTCAAGACGATCACGGTCAACGATCTGAACGACACGGCGCCGGTGATCACCACCGGTGCGGCGCAGACGGTGAACGAGAACACCCTGCTGGTGGCAGCGCTGACCTCGACGGATGCCGACACGGTCGGCACCAATCCGGCGACGTTCAGCATCACCGGCGGCGCGGATGCGGCGCTGTTCGAGATTGTCGGCGGCAACCTGCAGTTCAAGGCGGCCAGGGACTACGAAACCGACGCGTCCAGCTACGAGGTCGAGGTCACGGCCAACGATGGTCTGAACACGACATCCAAGACCATCACTGTCAATCTGAACAACGTGAACGAGGCACCGACGGCGCTCGCCTTGTCGGCGAATGTGCTGGCCGAGAACAACCTGGCCGGGGCAG
>CAZRTZ010000024.1:18390-35922 GCA_964603155.1 uncultured Geobacteraceae bacterium
ACGGCGGGTTGACTTATCAAACGACGCAGACGATCACGATCACCGACGTCAACGACAAGCCGACGGACATCGCCCTGAGCAATGCTACGGTCGTGGAGAACGCCGTCGGGGCGATCATCGGCACGCTGAGCACCACCGATCCGGACGGCGTAGCGAGCGGCTTTGCCGGCCCGTTCAGCTACACGGTCAGCGACGCGCGCTTCGAGGTGGTCTCTGATCAACTCAAGCTCAAGGCCGGTCAGAGTCTGGACCGCGAGGCGGCCGCCACCGTGAACGTCACGGTCACAACCACCGATGCCGGCGGCCAGAGTTACAGCAAGGGCTTCGCCCTGACCGTCACCGACGTCAACGACAACGCCCCGGTCATCACTACCAACGCTGCGCAGTACGTCAACGAGAACAGCGCCTTCAGCGTGCGCCTCGCGGCGACCGACGTCGACCTCGTCGGGGCCAACCCGCCGACCTTCACCATCACCGGTGGTGCCGATCAGGCCCTGTTCGGCCTGGATGCGGCCGGCAACCTGACCCTGACCGCCAAGAACTACGAAGTCCCTTTAGATAGCGACCTTAACAACAGCTACGTGGTCCAGGTCACCGCCAACGACGGTCTCAACAGCTCCAGCAGAATCATTACCGTCAACATCAACAACCTTGATGAAACAGCCCCGATTGTAGCTTCCGGGCAGAGCTTCTATTACCTTGAAAGCCAGGCCCCTAACGCAGTCGTTGCCAATGTGGCGGCCAGCGATGACATCGGCGTCACCGGCTTCCGCTTCGATAACGGCGGTGGTACCTACAGTAACATCAGCGCCGACGGCTACTTCCAAATCGACAATACCGGCAGAATCACTCTGACTCCTGCAGGTGCTGTCGAAGACAAACTTAATCCGAATAATAGTGCGCCAAGCAACGATTATGAGGCTCTTCCCAACGATTTCACCCTGGGAGTCCAGGCGCGCGATGCCTTCGGCCGCTGGTCGGCGACCCAGAACGTCACCCTCAACGTCCTCAACCTCGACGAAGCACCACCCGAGATCGTCGCCCCCTTCAGCTTCAATTATGCGGAAAATCAGCTTGCCGGTGCCGTCATTGCCGATGTCGAGGCCACCGACGATGTCAGCGTCACCGGCTTCCGCTTCGTCCTCGGTTACGATCACGACAGCAACCCCGTCACGCCGGTCGACACCAGCATCAGCTACGATGGCTACTTCCAGATTGCCAGCGATGGCAGGATCACTCTCACCGCAGCCGGTGCTGCCGCCATCTCCCCGGTCAACGACTGGGAAAATGGTTATAACAACGGCGGGGCCGGCTTCACCTACGCGATACAGGCTCGTGATGCCGTCGGCAACTGGTCTGTTTCCAAGGACATTACCCTCAACGTCACGGATGTCGATGAGACTTCGACCTTCGGGGCCACCATTACTATCAGCGACGACACGCTGAACCTTTCGAACATCACGACCGCCCCGGTCACGGTCACCATCGCTTTTGACGAAGTCGTCACCGAATTCGATCTGGGAGACCTTTCCGCCGAGCACGGAACTTTCTCCAACCTCTCCCAGGTTGATGCACAAACCTACACCGCCACTTTTACCCCGAACACCGGGGTAACGGATCTGTCCAACGTCATCACCCTCGATAAAACCGGGGTGAAAGGGCTTGACACTAACTGGGGTACGGGGACGGATGTCTCCGGCAACTTCGAAATCGATACGAAGAGCCCCACGGCAACGATTGTCGTCGGCAGCACCAACCTCAAGGTTGGGCAGAGCACCGGCGTCACCTTTATCTTTAGCGAGGCCGTGACCGACTTTACCAACAGTGACCTCACCTTTGCCAACGGCACGCTAAGCACGGTTACCGCCCTGAACGGAACCGGCACCGATTCGATCTGGACCGCCACCTTCACGCCGACCCCAGGCGTCGAGGCAATCGATAACGTTATCACCCTCAATGATGGCAGCATCTTCGACGTTGCCGGCAATCCCAACAGCGGCACCGCCAATTCCACCCTGTTCAACATCGACACCAAGGCCCCGACGGTTCTCTTCGTGAATGTGAGCGATACGCTCATCACCGACATCGACACCGGTGCAGGGAAAACGTTCTTCGTGGAAGTGATCTTCGATCAGGCCATGAAGACCTCGGTTACCCCGCTGCTGACTTTTAGTCCGGCCATCGGCGGGGCTCTGATCAATCCGGTAGCAAATTGGAGCGTTGGCGACACGACCTACAAGGTGACCTACGAGGTCGTCGATACCAACGTCAACCTGACCAACATCACCATTGACGTCACCGGCGCCCAGGACGTCAACGGCAACCTGCAGGTCAACTATGTCCAGCAGCCGGAATTCAGCATCGACACCCTGAACCCGGCCGTGACCTCGGTTATCGCTGGCGACAGCATGATCACTGATGCCGATACGGGAGCAGGCAAAACCTTCTCCATCGCGGTGACTTTCGATCAGGCGATGGACAAGGCCTTCACACCGACCCTGGTATTCAGCCAGACTATCGACGGAACACTGATGAATGGCGTCGGTGCCTGGAGCAACGCCGACAAGACCTACACCGTGACCTACGACGTGGTCGATGCCAATGCCAACCTTGCCAATATCACCGTCGATGTTCTCGATGCCCGCGACGTCAACGGCAACCTCCAATACGACTACGCGGCCCAAGCTGAATTCAGCATCGATACCCTGAACCCCTCGATCCTCGCGGTCACGGCCAGCAGTCCGATGATCAACGAAGCCTCCGCAGGAGCGGCAAAATTCAGCCTCACGGTGATCTTCGATCAGGCCATGGACACCGCCGTGGCGCCGACCCTGGTCTTTGCCCCGGTGGTTGCCGCAACGCTTGGCAACCCGGTTGGTGCGTGGAGCAACGGCGGCACGACTTACACCGTCACCTACGACGTCACCGATGCGAATGTCGAACTGTCCGACATCACGGTCGATGTCACCGGGGCCCGGGACGTCAACGGCAACCTGCAGACCGATTACACGGCTCAGCCCGAGTTCGATATCGACACCATCGCGCCCAATCCGACCATCACCGTCAACGCCATCACCAGCGACAACACCATTGACTTCATCGAGGCCAAGGGGATGGTCACCATCACCGGCTCGGTGGGGAATGGGGCCGTAACCGGCGACACCGTCGAACTGCGACTCGTCGGCACCAACCCCTTCACAGGCGCCTATGACAAGATCTATACCGGCACGGTCGATGCGTTCAACCATTTCAGCATCACAGTCTCCGGCGCAGAGCTCGCCTACGATACGGACCGGACTATCGACTTCACTATGACCGCCACCGATGCCGCCGGCAACCAGGGCGTTCCTGTGCCTCCAGCCACAAAGACCTACACTGTCGATGTCTCCGACCCGAAATTCAACGCTGGCCTCTATACCTCCCCGGAATACAAGCTGACTGGCGGTACGGGGATTCCGCAGGGGCATACCGATTCAAGCGCCGCGGCGCAGGCGAAGCGGGAAGTCATCGACCGGCGCACCGATGGCAACGTCAATAACACCATTCAGCACAATGCTCTCTTCAGTGCCAACTCCTCCCTGTGGGCCAAGACCCTCAAACTCGATTTTAACGTCTTTACCACCATTACCTCCGTGGTGGTTGTTGCCAGCCAGATCCTCCCTGGTTTTGCTCTGGAAGTGCAGGGGGCAACAGTCTCCAAAGTCGGATCAACCTGGACGATCACTCCGGATACGCCGGCGGTTGAGGCCGACTGGGCGGCAAACGGCATGGAGATCAAACTGGTCTATGCCGTTGCCGATGACGCCGTGCCGGTGAACTTCACCCTCGACGTCACTGCCAGCGGCGATGCCGGTGGCCCGGAAAGCTACAACGAGACCCTCAGTTTCGCCTACAAGGATGCGACCACGGAGGGCGACTTTGCCGGGCCCTCCCTGGTTCTCCCCAGTGCCGGCATCGGTGTGGATATCTATGCTGGTGACGGCGACGACCTCGTCGACGCCGGGGCCGGTGATGACCGGATTTACGGGGACGCCGGTAACGATACTTTGAAGGGCGGCATCGGCAACGATACCATCTATGGCGGCACCGGCAACGATCTTCTCTATGGCGAGGCCGGCGACGACTTCCTGTATGGCGAAGATGGTGATGACACCCTGATTGGCGGGGCCGGCAACGACCTGCTCGACGGCGGCACCGGCAGTGACACCGTCAGCTACGAGGATCAGACCGCGGCTGTCGTTGCGACCCTGCAGGATGGCACGGGCAGTTATGTCGGCAGCAGCAGCGCCGGCACCGACACCTACCGGGGCATCGAAAACCTGACGGGTGGCGGTGGCAATGACATCCTCACCGGCAATGCCTCCGCCAACATCCTTAAAGGCGGCGACGGCAACGACACCTTGGTTGGCGGGGTCGGTGGGGACACCTTCTACGGTGGTGACGAATTCACTGATACCAGTGCCAATGATACCGTCAGCTATGCCGGTGCTCCTTCGGGGGTTGTTGCATCCCTCACGGGTGGTTTGGTCACTCAAACCGGCGATGCCGATGGCGATACCTTCTTTGGTATCGAGAACCTGACCGGGACAGCTCAGGCCGACACTCTGATTGGCGACGATAAAGTCAACATCCTCACCGGCGGGGCCGGGGACGATATCCTCGAAGGGATGGCTGGTGCCGATATCCTCAATGGCGACGGTGGCAGCAACTATGCCAGCTACGCCCACGCACCCGACGGCGGTGGTTCCGTCGGCGTTACCGCCTCTTTGGCGAATCCGGGAACCAACACCGGGCACGCCGCCGGCGACCAGTACAACAGCATCACCAACCTGATCGGTTCGAGCTTCAACGACACCCTCACCGGCCGCGACGGCGAAGACAACATCCTCATCGGCGGGGCCGGGGCCGATGTGTTGAAAGGCGGGACTGGCAACGACACCGCCAGCTATATTTACGACACCGCCGGGGTCACGGTGTCCCTTGTTGCCGGTGCCGGCAGCGGCGGTGAAGCGCAGGGAGATACCCTGTTCGACATCGAGAACCTGATCGGTGGCAGCGGCAACGACAACCTCACCGGCAACTCTTCGGTGAATATACTCAAGGGTGGTGGCGGCGATGACACACTCATCGGCGGGGCCGGTGGGGACACCTTCTACGGTGGTGACGAAATTACCGATACCAGCACAAACGACACGGTCAGTTATGCCAGTGCTTCGTCGGGGGTCTTCGCCTCTCTGACCGCGACGATTCCCCAACCTGGCGGCACTTCAGACGATGCCACCGGCGATACCTTCTTTGGTGTCGAGAACCTGACCGGGACAGCTCAGGCCGACACTCTGATTGGCGACGATAAAGTCAACATCCTCACCGGTGGCGCTGGTGAGGACATCCTCGAAGGGATGGCCGGTGGGGATATCCTCAACGGCGACGGCGGCAGCAACTATGCCAGCTATGCCCACGCCCCGGCCACGGCCGGCGCCACGGGGGTCTCTGCCTCCCTGGCCAGCCCGGCGGGGAACACCGGGCACGCCGCCGGCGACCAGTACAACAATATCACCAACCTGATCGGCTCGGCCTTCAACGATACCCTCACCGGCCGCGACGGCGAAGACAACATCCTCATCGGCGGGGCCGGGGCCGATGTGTTGAACGGTGGGACTGGTAGCGACACTGCCAGCTATGCGACGGCAACGGCCGGAATTGTTGCTTCACTTGCCAACCCCGGGAGCAACACCGGTGATGCGGCCGGGGATACTTACACGAGCATCGAAAACCTTGTCGGTTCAAGCTTTAACGACACTTTGAGCGGCGATGCCAACAACAATATTCTCAACGGTGGTGCCGGCAACGATACCGTCAGTTATGTGGGTATTACGTCCACCATCGTTGCTACCCTTACGGAGGCCGGTGGCTCCGCAACCGGGACAGGGATAGGAACCGACACGTACTTTGAGATTGAGAACATTACCGGTGGTTCCGGGGCCGATAATTTGTACGGAAACAGCAGTGCCAATATCCTCTCCGGCGGAGTCGGCAGCGATACCCTTGACGGAAAGGGTGGCAACGATACCTTGTATGGGAACGAAGGCAATGACGTCCTTTATGGCGGCGATGGCGACGATATCCTCGATGGGGGGGATGGCAACGATCAATTGTACGGCAACGCAGGGGCCGATACCCTTGTCGGTGGATTGGGGATCGACACAGCCGACTACTCCACTTCCCTGTCTGCCGTTGCCATTGCCCTTGGAGGAACTCCTGGCAGCGGTGGGGACGCGCAGGGGGACACCTTAAGCGGCATCGAAAATATAGTTGGTTCCGCAGGTGACGACACCTTGACCGGGGACAGTGGGAGCAATGTCCTGAGCGGTGGTGCAGGGCACGATTATCTCTACGGGCTGGGTGGCAGCGATACCCTTCTCGGGATGGCCGGTGATGACCATCTGTATGGTGGCGATGGTGACGACACCTTGAGCGGTGGCGATGGCGATGACTTCCTCTATGGTGAGGCGGGCAACGATGTCCTGCGCGGCAACGCCTCGGTTGGCCATAATACGCTCGATGGTGGAGCCGGTGACGACACTCTTTATGGTGAAGATGGTGTCGACTGGATGATTGGTGGAACCCATGCGACCCTTGGCGATACCGCCTACTACGGCAACTCTGCGACCAATATCGTTGCCTCTCTGGCTACCGGAATGGGTACCGGCGGGGCGGCTGCCGGTGACACCTATGTCGGCATAGAAAACCTGACCGGAGGGAATGGGAACGACATCCTGATCGGGGATGGTGGCGCTAACAAACTGACCGGCAACAGTGGTAACGATATTCTGGAAGGCGGTGCCGGTGCCGATTTTCTGGATGGTGGCATCCACATCGCCACCGGCAGCGGCAGTACCCTGTCAGGTGGGGATACCGCCAGTTATGTCAATGCCACGGCAGATGTCAACGGGGTGGGAGTGGTCGCATCCCTGACCTTGCCGGCCTTTTTCCCCAATGGGACCCCCGCGGTTGTTTTGTATGGCGAAGCGGCCGGGGATACCTACGCGAATATCGAGAATCTCACCGGTTCGGCCTATCACGATACTCTTATTGGCGATGGTGTTGCCAATATTCTGAATGGCGGGGCCGGGGATGATACTCTCGAAGGGATGGATGGGGCTGATTATCTGATTGGTGGTGATGGGAACGACACCGCCAGTTATGCGCATGCCAACGAGGGTGTTTCCGTGACTTTGGTTTCAGGAGATGCCCATTTCGGCAGCGACGCGGTCGGGGATGATTTTGATAGTATTGAAAACCTGCTGGGCTCGAAATTCGATGACTTCCTGGGGGGTGATGGCAATGCCAATATCCTGACCGGAGATATGGGCAACGATACGTTGCGTGGTGAAGGTGGCGACGATCTCTTGTATGCCAACCAGGGCCACGATCTCGCCTACGGCGGTGACGGCAACGACACCATTCACGTTTCAACCGCTGCTGCAAACTCGCCGACTCTCATCGACGGTGGCCCTGGCACCGATACCCTGGTTCTGCAGGGGCTGGGCGGCAGTTACAGCCTGACCGCGCTGGCCGGCGTCTCAACCTCTGTCGAGACCCTGGATATCAATGACGGGACGGCGACGACTCTCACCGTCACCAGCCAGGATATTCGGGATATGGTCGATAGTGGGAATGCTTCCCAGCTTTCCATCAATGCCAACACGGGGGATGTCTTGAATATTTCCCTCGCGGCCGGCGAGTCCCTTTCGACAGTTGCTCATGCCGGCCACACGGATTACATCATTACCCATACTGTCGATGGTCAGGTTGCCCAGGTTCACTGGCAGACCACTTGATGAAAGGCTTCTTGCTTCACAGCGTGCACTGCGACCACGGAGATAGCTCTTTAGACATCATTCTCTGTGTGGTCTAAGGATTTCATGTAAAGTGGCCCTTCATGGTTCGACAAGCTCACCATGAACGGTACTTGAGTAGGTTGGGTATTCTAAAGACCGTTCGCCCTGAGCCTGTCGAAGGGTGAACATAGGTTTTTTCAACAGCATCTGATGCTTCTTGTTTCCCTCCGCGCTCTCTGCGCGAGAAGGTATTCTAGTTGAGCTTTTCAAATAACCCTGACAATTTCAGCCTCGACCGCGACGCCGTTCTCGCCGCCGCCATCGCCCTGTGCGGCACCGACCACGTCTCCGCCGCGCTGCTGCAGAAGGGCTTCATCCGCCTGCTCGCCGCTGCCGACTGGCCCGGCGAGATTGCTCGCCTGGAACGGCTCGGCCTGACCGCGCGCCACCACCTCGGCACCGTGCGCGAGGCGACCGAACTCCCCGGCGACCTGATCCTGCTCCGCCACGCCGGCGGCTATGCGCTCCTCCACTACCTGGAAAAACGCTGGCTCGCCATCGGCCCGGACGGCAACCCCCTCCCCGGCGCGGTGCCGCTCGACAGCCCGGAGCGCTGCGAGGCCGTGGTCCTGCGCCTCCCTCAGGAGAAGACCTTGGCCGGTGGTTTCGCTTCCTTAAAGACCCTGTGGCCGGAGCTGCGCGCCGCCTGGGCCGAGGTCGGCGTCGCCAGCGTCATTGTCAATGCCGGGCAGCTGTTGCTGCCGCTCTTCGCCCTGCTCATTTACGACAAGATTGCCCTCAACGGTCTGTTCGAGACCCTCTGGGCGCTGGTCTTCGGCATGGCCGTCTACCTGCTCACCGATGCCGGCATGCGTCTGGTGCGCAGCTGGTCCACCGAGCGGATCAGCGTCGACCTCTCCCTGCGCAGCGACGAAACCCTCTGGGCCAAGCTGGCGGCCCAGGCCGATCTGCCGCCGGGCGGCTTCCCGCGCTTCCTCTCCAACTACCGCGACCTCACCCTGTCGCGCGATTTCGTCTCCTCCAGCTATCTGCTCTCCATCGCCGACATCCCCTTCCTCCTCCTCTACCTGATCGTCATCGGCATCATCTCCTGGCAGATGATGATCGTCGTCATGCTCCTGGCCATCGTTTATGCGGTGGCCGGGCTGTGGCTGCACGCCCGCCAGGTGGAGCTGTCGAAAGAAGCCGAGCAGGAGAACACCCGCAAGCTGGCGTTCATGGGCGAGGCCCTGGGCTGCCTCGACGTGGTGCGCACCGCCCCCGGCTCCGGGGCCTTCCTGCGCCGCTGGCGCGATCTCGCCGAGCAGTCGGCCACCGCCGATACCCGCCGCCGCCTGGCTCTTTACCAGACCGGCATGCTTTCGGTGCTGATGCAGACGCTGACCACGGTGGTAATTCTCACCGTCGGCGTCTACCTGATCTATGGCCAGTTGCTCAGCGTCGGCAAGCTGATCGCCTGCAACCTTCTCGCCGGGCGCGGCATGGCCCTGGTCGCCTCGTTCTTCGCCGTCACCGGCAAGTGGCAGGACTTCACCCGCGCCGCCGCCCGCATGGAGGGGAGCCTGGCCCCCGTCGACGAGCGCGCCTGCACCCCCCGTCCGCAGATCACCGGCAATCTCGCCGTGCTGGGGATCGGCAAGCACTACGAAGGGCGTCCGCCTGCCCTCGACAACGTCTCCTTCTCGGTGACCCCCGGCGAGCGCATCGCCCTCTTGGGTCGTCCCGGTGCCGGGAAATCGACCCTGTTGCAGTGCCTGGCTGGGCTCTCCCATCCCGATACCGGCCATATCCTCATCGATGGGCTCGATCTCGACGACATCTCCCGCTTCGACCGGGTCAGGTGGCTGGCCTACAAGGCCCAGGAGCCGGCCATATTCGCCGGCACCCTGGAGGAGAACCTGCGCGTCTCCGGCTGCGTCGACCCCGAACGTTTCGCGGCGGCGGTGTGGGCTTCCGGGCTGGAAAGCGAGTTCAAGAGCGGGCGGATGTCACTGGGGATGCAACTGGCCGAGCGCGGCGGCAATCTCTCCGGTGGCCAGCGCCAGAAGGTCGCCCTGGCCCGTGCCCTTGCCCAGCCTGCGAAGCTCCTCCTCCTCGACGAACCGACCCTCGGCCTCGATCCGGAAGGGGAGCGCCTGCTGGCAGAGCGCCTGCCTAAACTGCTCGACAGCACCACCACCCTGATCATGTCCACCCATAGCGCCGTCATGCTTGCGATGGCCCAGCGCATCATCGCCCTCGACGGCGGCCGCATCGTCGCCGACGGTCCCCGCGAAAAACTGCTGACGATCTCGTAAAATTTCTTTACAATCAACATTTGCGCAAAAGTATAACGTTCATGGTTCGACAAGCTCACCACGAACGTTATATAAATAGGTAGTTACATCAAAAACCGTTCGCCCTGAGCCTGTCGAAGGGTGATCGATCTTCCTCAGCTTCTCCTCTGCGATCTCATGTAGAGGCGAGGCGTTGACTCGCCCGTGCAGCGAACGGGCGTGAGATCGACTCAACCACCCAACGACTCAACCAATACACCAATACACCATGCCCCTCGATCCCCCTCTGACCCGCCCGACCCGCGTCGAAATCGACCTCGACGCCTTGTGTTTCAACCTGAGTCAGGTGCGCCAGCGCGTCGGGGCTGAGTGCGAAATCCTCGCCGTGGTCAAGGCCGACGCCTACGGTCACGGTGCCCGCGGCGTCGCCCCGGCTCTGCAGGCCGCCGGCGCCGACCAGTTCGGCGTGGCCCTGGTCGGTGAGGGGCTCGATCTGCGCCGCTATGGCATCACCCGCCCCGTTGTCGTCCTCGGCGGCGTCTTCCCCGGCGAAGAGCCCCTGCTCCTGGAGCATGACCTGCAGCCGGCGCTCTACGATCTCGACGTGGCCCGCCGTCTCGATGCCGCCTCCCGCGAGGCCGGACGGCGCATCCCCTGTCACCTCAAGATCGATACCGGCATGGGCCGTCTCGGCTTCCGCCCCGAACGGCTGCCGGAGGTGCTCGCCACGCTGAAAGCCCTCCCCGGGCTGGAGTTGCGCGGAGTGATCAGCCATCTGGCCCTGGCCGACGAGCCGGAGAAGTCGTTCACGGCCGCCCAGGTCGAGCGTTTCCAGGCCGTGGTCAACCAGGTGCGGGAGGCCGGTTTCGCCCCGCGCTACCTGCACCTGGCCAACAGCGCCGCCATTTACAGCCGCGACCTGTGCGGCTGCAACCTGGTCCGCCCCGGCATCAGCCTTTACGGGGGGCTGACCGGCTCCCCCTTCGAGCAGGACGTCCCCCAGCGCCCGGTCATGCGTTTCTTGAGCCAGGTGGCACAGGTCAAGGAGGTGCCGGCCGGGGAGGGGGTTTCCTATGCCCATCGGTTTGTCACGGCCCGGCCCTCGCGCATCGCCGCCGTTCCGGTCGGCTACGCCGACGGCTACAGCCGGCTCCTTACCGGCAAGGGGGAGGTGTTGATCCGCGGCTGCCGTGCCCCGGTGGCCGGCACCGTCTGTATGGACTGGATCCTCGTCGATGTCACCCATATCCCCGGGGTCACCGTGGGAGATCGCGTCACCCTCCTCGGCAGTGACGGCACCGAGTCCATCACCGCCAAAGAGTGGGCCGACAAGGTCGGCACCATCACCTACGAGGTCTTCTGCAACATCAGCAAGCGTGTGCCGAGAATCTTCGTGAGTGGCAAGGAGTAGCGTTTGAACAGCCCCGAGCCCCGAGCCTCGAGCCCCTGTTTTCTCGCGCTCGACCTCGGCACCACCACCCTCGCCGGCCGTCTGCTCTCCACCGACGGAACCCTACTCGCCGAGGCCCGCATCGCCAACCCCCAGCGGACTCTTGGCGCCGACATCCTCACCCGCCTGCAGCGGGTTGAAGAAGGGGGAGGTGAAACCCTGCAACAACTGCTGGTCGAGGGAATCCGTGATCTGGTGGCGGAACTGCTGAAAAAAGCCGGTGCCGCGCCGGAGCAGGTTGTCGCCGCGGCCGCCGCCGGCAACCCCGGCATCTGCCATCTCCTTCTCGCCCTCCCGGTCAAAGCCCTGCTCCATCCTCCGCACCGCTCGCCACTGACTTCCTTGCAAATACTCCCCCCGGAGGTTCTCAGCCTCAACCTTGAGCTCAACCTGCACCTCTTCCCCGCCGTCTCCGGCTTCGTCGGCGGCGATCTGGTCGCGGTGCTGTTCGGCTGTTCGCAGGGGACCCCTCCGCCTCGCTCTGCTCGGCACCTCCCCTACTCCGCAGGGGAGGATGGTTCCCCCCTATTGCATAGGGGGGATGTCGCGGGTAACGCGACAGGGGGGTCCTCTATATCTCGTGCCCTCGTGCTCGACCTCGGCACCAACGCCGAACTGGCCCTGTGGGACGGTACCCGCTGGTTGGCCACCTCGGCCGCCGCCGGCCCGGCCTTTGAGGCCGGCAACATTGCCTGCGGCATGACCCTCTCCCCGGGAGCCGTCACCGACGTGCAACTGGCCGGCGACCGCCTGCAGTTGGCCGTCCAGGGCGGCGGCACCCCGCTGGGGCTGTGCGGCAGCGGCCTGCTGGCGCTGGTGGCGGCAGCGCGCGAGGGGGGCCTAATCGATGTGACCGGGCGCACCGTCGCGCCGGCGGAGGTCGGCACCAACCTCGCCCGCTACCTGATCGCCGACGGGGAAGGTTGGGCCATCTGCTTCCACCGCGCTGCCCGCGGCACACTGCTCCTCACTCAGGACGACGTCCGCCAGTTGCAGTTGGCCAAGGGGGCGGTGCGGGCCGGCATCGAGGTGCTCCTCGACCGGGCCGGACTCGCCCCGAACGATATCAGCAAAGTCCTGCTCACCGGCGCCTTCGGCGCGGCTCTGCCAACCGCCGCCGTCAAGGGGATTGCCCTCCTCCCCGAGAGCATGCTAGATAAGCTTTTTTGCGTGCCGAACGGTGTCCTCGACGGCCTCGCCGCCTTCATCGATGACCCGCACGGCCCGCAGCACCTGGCCGCCCTGCAAGCGATCATCAAACCGCTACCTCTCTCCGGCACCCCGGCGTTTGAGCGGCGGTTTTTGCAGGCGCTGGAGCTATAAGCGATCTCACGCAGAGATCGCAGAGAAAAGCTAATGCTCTTCGTTTTAAATAAAAAGAGAGCTTCTCCTCTGCGCTCTCGAGTGAGCGCAGCGAACGGGCGTGAGATGATTTTTCCGATGCAATGTGTTTTTTCTGGAGGTGGCTATGAATTTGAATCATCTGTCTGGGGTCATTATCGAATCGGCAATTACTGTTCATCGTGAACTGGGCCCTGGGCTTCTTGAGTCAGTCTATCAGACCTGTCTCTCGCGAGAATTGTCGGCACGCGGAATCGGCCACCAGACTGAAGTTCCCGTGCCTGTATTTTACAGGGGACAAAAGGTCGCCCATGAAGGATTCCGTTTGGATTTTTTGGTTCAGGACTATGTAGTGCTGGAATTGAAGGCTGTAGAAAAAGTGCAGCCTGTACACTCAAAGCAGCTTTTGACTTACCTGAAATTGACTAACAAGTCCCTTGGGTTGCTGATAAATTTTAACGAATCCATGTTGAAAAATGGCATTACTCGTATTGTGAATAACCATAAAGCGTCTCTCGCAGAGCACGCAGAGTTCACAGAGAAAAACCGTTCTTTTAGATTTGAGCCCTAAAAGCCTCTTCTCTGTGTTCTCGAGTGAGAGCAGCGAACGGGCGAGAGAAATGAATTCAGGAGGTTTCACCCATGGCAAAAATCAAACGCGCACTGATCAGCGTCTCCGACAAGACCGGCATTCTCGATTTCGCCAGGGAACTCGCCGCCTTCAACGTCGAGATTCTCTCCACCGGCGGCACCGCCAAGCTGCTGCGCGACGCCGGCCTCAAGGTCAAGGACGTCTCCGAGTTCACCGGCTTCCCCGAGATGCTCGACGGCCGGGTCAAGACCTTGCACCCCAAGGTCCACGGCGGGCTCCTTGGCATGCGCGGCAACCCCGAGCACGTTGCCACCATGCAGGCTCACGGCATCGAGCCGATCGACATGGTGGTGGTCAACCTTTATCCCTTCGAGGCCACCGTCGCCAAGACCGGCTGCACCCTGGAGGACGCCATTGAGAACATCGACATTGGCGGCCCGACCATGCTGCGCAGTGCCGCCAAGAACAACGCCGACGTCACCGTCCTGGTCGACCCGGCCGATTACCGCGTGATCCTCGACGAGATGAAGCAGAGCGGTGGCGCGGTCGGCAAGGCCACCAATTTCCGCCTCGCCGTCAAGGTTTACCAGCACACCGCCGCCTACGACGGTGCCATCTCCAACTGGCTCGGTAAAAAGCTCAATGAGGACGACGCCGTCTTTCCGCCGGTCCTCACCCTGCAGTACCGCAAGGCGCAAGGGTTGCGTTACGGCGAGAACGGCCACCAGGGGAGTGCCTTCTACGTCGAGAAGAACGTCACCGAGGCTTCCATTGCCACCGCCCGCCAGCTGCAGGGGAAGGAACTCTCCTACAACAACATCGCCGATACCGACGCCGCCATCGAGTGCGTCAAGCAGTTTTCCGAAGGGCCGGCCTGCGTCATCGTCAAGCACGCCAACCCCTGCGGCGTGGCGGTCGGCGCCACCCTGCTCGAAGCCTACGACAAGGCCTACCAGACCGACCCGGAATCGGCCTTCGGCGGCATCATCGCCTTCAACCGCGAACTGGACGCGGCGACCGCCCAGGCGATCTGCGACCGCCAGTTCGTCGAGGTCATCATCGCTCCGACCGTCTCGACGGCCGCCAGCGAAGTTGTCGCCGCCAAGAAGAACGTGCGCCTGCTCGAATGCGGCGTCTGGCCGGAGCAGCCTGCCGCCCGCCTCGACCTCAAGCGCGTCAACGGGGGCATGCTCGTCCAGGATGCCGACCTCGACCTCTACGCCGAACTCAAGGTGGTCAGCAAGCGCCAGCCGACCGAAGCCGAGATGCAGGACCTGCTCTTTGCCTGGCGGGTGGCCAAGTTCGTCAAGTCCAACGCCATCGTCTACGGCAAGGACAACATGACCATCGGCGTCGGTGCCGGGCAGATGAGCCGCGTCAACTCGGCGCGCATCGCCGCCATCAAGGCCGAGCACGCCGGGCTGGAGGTCAAGGGGGCGGCCATGGCCTCCGACGCCTTCTTCCCCTTCCGCGACGGCATCGACAACGCCGCCGCCGTCGGCATCACCGCCGTCATCCAGCCCGGCGGCTCCATGCGCGACGCCGAGGTCATCGCCGCTGCCGACGAACACGGCATGGCTATGATCTTCACGGGGATGAGGCATTTCAGGCACTAAGGGTAGCGCCTGCGGCGCCGTTAAGTCGTTGAGTAGTTGAACTGTTAAGTTGGACCACTCAACCACTCAACCACTCAACCACTCAACGAGGTTTTTGCTGTGAAAGTTCTCGTCATCGGCTCCGGCGGGCGCGAGCACGCCCTGGTCTGGAAACTCGCCCAGTCCCCTCTGGTCAACAAGGTCTTTTGCGCCCCGGGCAACCCCGGCACCGCGCAGCTTGGCGAAAACGTCAATATCAGGGTCGACGACCTCGACGGTCTGCTGGCCTTCGCGCAGAAAGAGGCCGTCGACCTCACCGTGGTCGGCCCGGAACTGCCCCTCTCCCTCGGCATTGTCGACCGCTTCGAGGCCGTCGGTCTGCTGATCTTCGGCGCCCGCCAGAACGCCGCGCTCATCGAGGCGAGCAAGGCTTTTTCCAAAGATCTGATGAAGAAGTATGACGTCCCCACTGCCTTCTATGAGGTTTTTACCGAAGTCGAACCGGCGCTGGCCTTCATCGCCCGGCACGGCGCGCCGATCGTGGTCAAGGCCGACGGCCTCGCCGCCGGCAAGGGGGTGATCGTCGCCCGCACGGTGGAGGAGGCCAACGCCGCCGTCATCGACATGCTCTCCGGCAACGCCTTCGGCAGCGCCGGCGCGCGGGTGGTCATCGAGGAGTTCCTTGAAGGGGAGGAGGCCTCCTTCCTCGCCTTCACCGACGGCAGTCACATCATCCCGCTGGCCAGTGCCCAGGACCACAAGCCGGTTTTCGACGACGACCAGGGGCCGAACACCGGCGGCATGGGTGCCTACTCCCCGGCGCCGGTGGTCACGCCGGAGGTGCACGAGCAGGCCATGCAGCTGGTCATGCGCCGCACCGTCGACGGCATGCTGGCAGAGGGGCGCCCCTACCGCGGCGTCCTCTACGCCGGGCTGATGATCAAGGACGGCCAGGTCAAGACCCTCGAATTCAATGCCCGCTTCGGCGACCCCGAATGCCAGCCGCTGTTGATGCGCCTCAAGTCGGACCTGGTGCCGGTCCTCGTCGCCTGCGCCAGGGGCGATATCTCCGGGATCGAACTGGAGTGGCACGACCAGGCGGCGGTCTGCGTGGTCATGGCCTCCGGCGGCTATCCCGGCGACTACGAAAAAGGCTTCCCGATCAGCGGCCTTGAGGCCGCCGCCAAAATTGACGACCTGGTGGTCTTCCATGCCGGTACTGCCGGGCAGGGAGACCGCATCGTCAACGCCGGTGGCCGGGTGCTCGGCGTCACCGGCCGCGGCCCCACCGTCGCCGCCGCCATTGCCAAGGCTTACGACGGCGTTCGCGCCATCACCTGGCAAGGGGCGCACTACCGGACGGATATAGGTAAAAAGGCGTTGGTTCGGTAAAGACACCTCGCACAGAGACAGCAGAGTTCACAGAGAAAAGCAGAGTCTTTTGTTTTAAACCAAAAAAGAGGTTTTTCTCTGTGTTCTCGAGTGAGCGCAGCGAACGGGCGTGAGGCAACTTTCCCGACTTAACGACTCAACCACTCAACAAGGAGCCTCCCATGTCCCACCAGCCCCTCGTCTCCATCCTTATGGGCAGCGATTCGGACTACGACGTCATGGTCGAAGCCGCCAAAGCCCTCGACCAGTTCGGCGTCCCCTTCGAGATGACCGTCTCCAGTGCCCACCGCACCCCCGAGCGCACCGCCGGCATCGTCCGTTCGGCGTGCGAGCGCGGCGTCAAGGTTATCATCGCTGGGGCCGGCGCCGCCGCTCACCTGGCCGGCGTGGTTGCCGCTGAGACCACCCTGCCAGTCATCGCCGTCCCCATCGACTGCACCTCCCTGCACGGTCTCGACGCCCTGCTCGCCATGGTGCAGATGCCCGCCGGCATCCCCGTCGCCACCGTGGCCATCGGCAAGGCCGGGGCGCGTAACGCCGGAATCCTCGCCGTGCAGATGCTGGCCTTGAGCGACGGCGGCCTTGCCCGCAAACTGGTCGAATTCAAGGCCGAGATGGCCGTCGGCGTCGAGGCCAAGGCCAGGGTGCTGCAGGAGAAACTGGCGAAGGATTTCCCGGGGAAGGGCTGACCCCCCTGGTTCGCTGTGCTCACCATCCCCCCTGTTCCACAGGGGGGAACCAGTCCTCCCCTGCGCAGTAGGGGAGGTGCCGAACGCAGTGAGGCGGAGGGGTCGCTTTCCCTTGACTCCCTTAACTTCTTCACACTAAACTAAAAAGGTTAACCATCAAGGGGCAGAGACGTCCGCCCCGACTGTGCACAGGAGACCTGCTTTGAGCCAGCAATCCAATTTCGTCGACCGCCTCTGGGACTTTTTCTGCTCCCTGAAACTGGCGGTCATCACCCTGATTCTCCTTGCCGCCACCTCCATCATCGGCACCGTCATCGAGCAGGGGAAAACCCCCG
>CAZRTZ010000025.1:0-34370 GCA_964603155.1 uncultured Geobacteraceae bacterium
CCAAAGGAAGGCTTCCAGCGTCCCGAACTCGTCCCGGAGGGCCAGCACGCCGCGGGCGTTGCGGATCGCGGCCTCGATCTTGAGGCGGTTGCGCACGATGCCGGGATCGGCGAGCAGGCGCCGGAGATCGGCCTCGCCATAGGCGGCAACCTTGTCGACGGCGAACTGGTCGAAGGCCTTGCGGTAATTGTCGCGCTTTTTCAGGATCGTCAGCCAGCTCAGCCCGGCCTGCGCCCCCTCCAGGACGAGCATTTCGAAGAGGTGCCGGTCGTCATGGCAGGGGGTTCCCCACTCGCTGTCGTGGTAAGCCCGGTAGAGCGGGTTGTCACCGCACCAGGCACAGCGGGTTTTCATGCTCGCCCCCTCCTCTCGCGCCGTCGCAATGGCCGCTTTGGTTTCTGTCAGCGCCGCAGACTTCGCACTACAGGTGAATCGATCACTCAGCCGCCGCCGGCACGCGGACCGAGGGGCTGCAGGTTCGCGTCGCGCAGGGCGACGAGGATGGCGTCACCATCGGCGGCCACCCGGAATTCGCCGAACTTTGCTATCCGATAGAGTTCCCCCTGCCCTTCCTGGAAGAAGAAGGCGTTGGTGGCGAATTTGGGCTGGCCGTTGCGGATGCGGTAGCGCAGCAGTGCCTCGTCGACGGCTACCGCTCCGTCGGCGAAGCGGCGGAAGGTACCGATGTCGCGCGGGTCGACAGCCAGCACCAGGCAGCCGTCCCGCAGCCCGGCGGTCGTGCCGCGCGGGAAGGCGTCGTTGGCGACCTTGAAGCGCAGCGCCATGTAGTCCCCCTGCATGAAGGAGCGCGGATCGACCGGCGCCAACTCGAGGAGCACCGTCCGCCCGCTGGTGATCAACTCCTCCCGCTGCCAGATGCCGACATTGACCAGCACCAGCACAACGGCGGCGGTGACGAGAAGGATGCCGTTACGCATGGCGACGGGCCTCCCGGCCCGGGAAGAGCCGGCGCAAGCCCCAGCGCGCCCCGAGCAGGACCGCTCCGCTCGCCGCCAGGACCAGCGCCTTGTATAGCAGCGTCTCGCGCATCTGGTAGTAGTAATAACCAAGGAACGACGCCACCGCCAGCACCCCCAGGCCAAAGAGCACGCGGTTGCCGCCGGCGAAGCCGAGGATCAGGATCAGCAGGGCGGCGGCCAGGCCGTGCGCCGGGAAGGTAACCCCCATGACCAGCGCGGCACAGCCGAGCATGGCGAGCCCTTCGCGGCTGGCGGAGGCGATCTCCAGTTCGCGCAGGATCTGCACGGCAACGACCAGGAAGACCACCGCGACCAGGGCCGTCCCCACCGTGGTTCCGTAACGCTGCAGCCAGCCGCCTCCACCGCCGCGCTGGAAGAAAAAGAGCAAATCGCCGTGCAGCAACGGGGTGGCCGCGGTCTGCAAGGTCCCGAGGGCCAGCCCGTAGCCGACCGGCCGCCACAGTTCGGCCCGGGCCGCCAGGCGCAGCTCGTTGCGCCAGACCAGCGCACAGCCGCTCGCCGCCATGGGGAGGGCAAGGCCGTGCACCCCGGCCTGGGCACACCCCAGGGAGAGGGTGATGGTCGCGACCACTGTGGTGCCGGCCCGGTGGATGAAGTTGGGCATGACCAGCGTCAGGATCGTCTCGACGCCGGCGAAGAGGAAATGGGCTAGGCTCGTTTCGAAACGGAAGTGCTGATAAATGGCGACCCCGAAGAGGATCTGGCCGGCGAACCCCGTGGCCAGGCCGAACTGGCCGGCAAAATCGTTCTTCGCCGCCAGGCGGAAGACCGCATAGGCCGCGCCGCTGCAGATCGTCGCCACCACGGCGGCGGTGCCGGCGCTATCCAGCACCCGCGCGAAGGCCGCACCGATGAAGCCGATGAGGAAAAAGGCGCCGATCCAGCCGGCAATCCCGAGCATGACCCGGACGAACCAGGGCGACCCGGAGTGTTCCGGAACCTCCCCGGCAACCAGCCCGGCGCTTCGCAGCCGCCCCCACAGCTCCCGGCAGGCCGCCGCGTTCACTCCCCCACCTCCCGCGCCACTAGGCGCAGCCACCAGCCGCCGGCGGCTGACAGCCCGATTACGACCAGGCCGATGAGGAGAAACGCTCCGGAATCCCCGTGATCAAGCAGGTGCCTGCCGAGGTACACGGCGATGACGATGACCAGGCTCAGCACCCCCAGGGCCAGCATATAGAGGTCACGGATGCGGAAACGGTAGATCGCGTAGCCGACACCGAGCCAGGCGAGGTAGCCGGCGTAGACCGCCAGATCGCCGCCGTCACGATCGACGATCGACCAGGTCGTCAGCAAGGTGGTGAAACCGAGGGCGGCGCTGGCCACGAGCCGCGGCGCCCAACGCTCCGCGAGCCACGCCACGCGCCCCGCCGCCAGCTCCCAGGCCACCAGGGCGGCGGTATCGATGCCAGCCAGCGCCCAGCACAGGGCCTTGGGCGAGCAGAGGATACCGAAGAAGCCGGCAAAGGCCTGGTAATAGAAGCCGGCGGCGAGGTTGACCAGAGCGAGGAGGAGCAGCCACAGGGGGGCGAAGCGGGCGATGGCGACCCACGGCACGATGCACAGCGCCCAGGTGGCAAATAGCTCCCACGGGTCGGCGCCGGTCTGGTAGGTCTGACCGACCAGCGCCAGCAGCGCCCCCACCAGCAGGGTGGCCGCCAGGAGCGCGGCCTGGCCGGCGGCCCGCTCCAGGCCGAGCCGCCAGGCGGCGAGGGTGGCAACAAGCAGCAGCACCTCGACCAGGCCGAAGCGGGTGAAGCGCCCCAGCTCCTGCCAGTTGTAGGCAAAGAAGAAGATCACCGCAACGGCGAGCAGCAGCGCCCCCAGCCACAGCGCCGCGGCGTCGAGGAAACGTCGCCATTCCCTCGGACCGGGCAGCGCCCCGGCCAGGCGCAGCGCCTGCGGCAGCCGCTCGACGGTGAGATCGCCGGCGGCGACCCACGCCAGCATCTCTCCCCGGCCGTGGCCGAGGCGGAACCGGGCGGGGGGAACAGCCGGTACCGGCGCGGCACCCGGGGTGACGCGGAAGACCGTGGCACAGCGCGGGCAGCGGGTGTTGGCGCCCCGGGCGGGGATGCGCGCGGCATCGACTTCAGCCGAAAAGTGGCAGGAGGGGCATTCAATCTTCATGGTCGGCATCCGGCATCGGCAGCGCTTCCCCGCAAACTGGGGAGCATCCCTCATGGCAAAACAAAAAGCGAAGTCACCCCTGTGACTTCGCTAACTTATTCGTATTTATTAAACGTTGTCAACTTTGTCTGGCGCAGCCGCTGGAAGCGGCAGGTATAGTATAGTGAAGATATGGACAACACCTCTGTTGGCAGCGACTCCGTACCACCGCGCTACAGCCGGCGCCCCTTCCCCCCCTATCGCTACCTCCCCTTCCAGGGCGACAGGGGACGCCCCCATCCGCGCAACGACCCGGCCGGCCACTCCTACCATGACGACGAAGACTATCTGCCGCAATTCACCGCCGATGACTGGTCAACCTGCGAACCGTACCTGTACGGCGTCGACCTGTTCAATCACGGCTACTTCTGGGAAGCGCATGAAGCCTGGGAGGCGGTCTGGCTGGCCGCCGGGGCGCGGGAAACCAACTGTGGCATTTTTGTGCAGGGGCTGATTCAGCTGGCGGCCGCCCAGCTCAAGCGGGTGATCGGCTCGCCGCCGGGGGCAGAATCGCTCACGGCGGCCGGCTGCGAGAAACTCGCGATGGCCGAAGGGATCTTCCTCGGCATCGACGTGGCCACGTTGATTGCCACGACACATCGCTGCCTGCGTGAGGATTGCGGCGAATTTCCGTTGATCGTGCTGCGCTTCCCGGGGTGATCGCTAAGAGCCCAACTCATCCCGCATCACCGTCACCAGGCAGTCGAACACCTCGGCGCGGGTCCGGATGAAAGCCGGCATCTCGTTGAGCATCACCTCTTCGAGCCGGTGCAGGACGTTGCCGTCGACGCTCCCCAGTTCATCCATCACCGCCTCCAGCATCGGGATGACCTCGTAGAGATCGTCGCGGTCGAAGGGGTGCGGGTCGGGTTTGCCGGCAAACTTCGGCAGCTCCCTGGTCGTCTTCTTGCGACGATACTTGTAGTAGAGATCGGACGGCCTGATGGCGATGCCGGACATGGCGTGCTCCTCCCGGTCAAGCGCAACTGCCGCAGCCGTCGACCTTTTTGGCGCAACCGCTGCTGCACACAACTGGCGCCTCACCCTGGCAACGCTTTTCGAGCAATGCGGTCAAGGAAGCCAAAGCGACCAGCCACCCCCCTTCCTGCTCCGCACCGACCAGCAGGCCGCGCTTGATGTGCATCAGCACGTTGAGGGGGGTGCTGCCAAGGATTTCGGCAGCCTGTTCCAGCGAGAGCCAGAGAGAAAACGCGTCTTTATTGTCACTCATGGGAGTCTCCTTCGTCTGTTGTCCTGAAGCAGGGTGCCCGACGGATCAGCTCCGACGCCGTTTCTTCGACGTCCCGGCGCACCTCGGGATCGAGCCTTTTCAGCCACTGCGGGGGGATCGCCGCCTCGCCGTACAGCGCCCCGGCGATCATCCCGGCGATCGCCCCGGTGGTATCCGCATCTCCCCCCTGGTTGACCACGCCGACCAGGCATTCCTCGAAGGAACCGGTAGTAAAGAGGAAGTGAAACACGGTCTGCATCGTCTCCACCACGTAGCCATCGGCGCGGCCGTGATAATCGTTGAAGTGGAAGTTAGGATGCTGCGCTACCAGTTCGCGGGCGATGCCGTACAGGGCGAAGCGGTCGGCGCCAAGCAGCGCGGCCTGCACCATCTTCCCGACCGTGACGCAAGCGGTGTCGGAAAACGGGTGGTTGTGGGTCAGATGCGCCTGAGCCAAGGCAATCTGCGCCATGAGCACCTGATCCCCGAGCGTGAAGAGGGGCACCGGCACCAGGCGCATGACCGCACCGTTCCCGGCATCGTACTCGTTGGGCGGCGTTTCCAGCTGTCCCTTGATCAGGTAATCGCGGATGCCGCGCCGCACCGTCGAACCGATGTCGACCGGTTTGCTCCGCATCCAGGCGAGAAACGCCTCGGCCGCCGCCTTGAGATTCCACCCCCCGCTCTGCAGGATCGCCCGGGCGAGAGCCAGCGACATTTCGGTATCGTCGGTAACCTTGCCGGGCTTGAGGTGGAGCCAGCCTCCGCCGACGATCTTGCGGTGCACCCCGAATCTCGACCGGATTTCGCAGGGGGTCATGAACTCGGTGGTCGCCCCCAGCGCGTCCCCCACCGCCACACCGAGGAAGGCGCCGCGGGCACGAGCAAGCACTTCAGCAACTGAGGGCTGGGGGCTGAGGGCTGACATCTCCTGCTCTATCCCTTCACCAACTTACAACGTCAAGACTTGACATCTCACAAAGGGACAGGCCCAACGCCTCAAGTGGGCGTCTTTCATCAGCCCCCGATCAAAACTTCCACCTCGTACTCGCCGCCGATCACCATCACCTCCCCCTCCCCTTTCAAAAGCGCCGCCGGCAGCAGATCGCCGCAGAAGAACACCTTGGGGAGGGGCACATCGGCCTCCATGACCTTGGAGCCGAACTCCCAGGCGCGTTCGAAGTCGGTGGTGAAGGAGACCAGGTTGTTGAGCCGCACGACGTGCCGCCGCCCACCGAGCTTTTCCACGATGCGCTGGTCGTCGAAATCGTTGATCCCCCGCCACAGGCGCAGGTGGGTCGGTACCGGCCGACTGCGGTGCAGTTCGCACTGCACGAATTCATAAAGCAGATCGAATTGCGTCATCAGGGCGCTGGTGCGCGCCACCCCCTGCATGCGCTCGACCAGGTAGGCGTGATAGGCGTCATCATGGATGTCGGCGATCGGCACGCGGTGGAAGGTCGGCGGCAGGCCGAGGCGGCTTTCCACCCACCCCTTGAGGACCGCCCCCTCGCGCGAGTTGCTGTCGAACATCCAGCCGCGCAGAAAACGCAGGTAGCTGTTCTTCAGGCTCTTGCGGCTGCTGCTGGTGTCGGCCTGCTCCCACTGGTGCAACTGGAAGACCACGTCCATGTAGTCGTGGAACTTCTGACCGCGGTCCAGGCGGGCATCGATCCGGTCGAGGTCGGCAAACAGCCGCTGGTGACTGTGCCTTACCCCCTGGATCTCCAGCACCTGCGGATGGCGGTTGAAGCTGCGTGAAGCGATCGCCCAGGGCGGCAGGTTGCAGAGGTTGAAGGGGGAGATCATCCCATGCTCCCAAGGCTGGCCAGAGCCACGATTTCACCGAATTTGACCGTACCCGGCTCGCCTCGCACCATCAGCACGGTCGAGCCGACCCGGTTGAAGCCCACGGCAGCGAGTAGAATCCGTATCGGCGACCCGCCGATAAGGTCTATGGCCAGCTCTTCTCCGCCAGAACAGGCCGCCATGGCCGCGGCCAGCACCGTCCGGTTGGAACGCGGGCAAAGGTCGGCCGACAGCCAGGGGCCGAGGATGCGCAGACCGCCTCCACCCTGCAGCAGAGCCACGGTGCCGTTGGCGGTCAATACGCGGCCGCCGCGTGCCAGCAGATTCAGCAGCCCGGCCCGAGAATCGCCCCAGGCGGCTTCGTCAACCCTTGCCAGCCTCTGCAGGTCGCCGGCGGAAGAGGTGGGCAGCGGGAGGGTTGAGTCGCCACGCCCCTGCCAGATCCAGCGCTCGATACTCCCGACCGCGCGGAATCCGCCCGCCTCGTAGAGTGACCGCCCGGCAACCGACGCCGTCAACCAGAGGCTGGCCGCACCGCTCTCAGCAAGCTGCTCTGCCGCGTACCGGAAGAGCCGCCGTCCCACCCCTTCCCCGCGAAGATGAGGAGCGACGATCAGGTTGCCGATCCAGCCCGAACACTGGTGCCGGCACACGGTTACAAAGCCAAGCGGCGTGCCGTCACGGCCCCGCCCGACAAAGGCACAGTCGGCCAGCTCATTGCCGTAGAGTGAAAGCTCCCAGGGCGGCACCCGCCACCCCTCCTCGGCCGCCCAGGCCTCGAAAAACGGCCAATCGAACCGGTCAGGCCGGTCGATGATTTCTATCCCAGGCTGCCGTTCAAGCCGCACGGTCGGCTCCGTTGAGCAGTGCGAGCAGGTCGGTATCGCTGAGCGGTCGTTTGAGTTCCTGGCTGCGGCGGCGGACCCTACTCATCAGAAACTGCTCCTCTGCCGGCAGCAGCACAATGCCGAGCGCCGCCAAGCGATGACGCAGTCCGTGCGTTCCCGAATGCTTGCCGACCACAAACTGCCGCTCGAGCCCGACCTCCCCGGGGTCGAATCCCTCATAGTTGCCCGGGTTTTTGAGAACCCCATCGGCATGCAACCCGGATTCGACGGCGAAAACCAGCTCCCCGACCACCGCCTTCCACTCCGGCACCGGCCGGCAGCTGGCCTGCCCGACCAGCCGTGACAGTTCGACGAAGCGCCGGGTGTCGATCTTCGGATCGATCCCGCAGGCATGCTTGAGGGCCATGACGACCTCTTCGAGAGCGGCGTTGCCGGCCCGCTCGCCGAGGCCGTTGACCGTGGTGTTGACGAAGCGCGCCCCGGCGCGGATACCGGCAATGGCGTTGGCGGTGGCCATGCCGAGATCGTTGTGGGTGTGCACCTCAAGGTCGAGCGCGGGGACGCTGGCGCGCAAGAAGCTGATCTTGTCGAAGGTGGTGAAGGGGTCGAGAATGCCGAGGGTGTCGCAGAAGCGGAAGCGGTCGGCACCCAGGCTGCGGGCGATCTCCATCAGTTCCGCCAGGAAAGCGAGGTCGGCGCGGCTGGCGTCCTCGCCGCCGACGGACACGTACAGATCATGCTCCTTGGCGAAGCCGAGCGCCGTCTTGAGCTGTTCCCTGACCCAGGCGCGGTCCTTCCCCAGCTTGTGCGCGATGTGGATATCGGACACCGACAGGGAGATATCGACGGCCGTCACGCCACTGTCGAGCGACGCCTGGATATCGCCGATCACCGTCCGGTTCCAGGTAATCAGTCTGGCGTTGAGCCCGAGATCGACCAGGGCCCGCACCGAGGCCCGCTCCTCCACACCCATCGCCGGGATGCCGCACTCGATCTCCTGCACGCCGATGGCGTCGAGCAGCCGGGCAATGGCGATCTTTTCCGCCAGGGAGAAGACCACTCCGGCGGTCTGTTCGCCGTCACGCAGGGTGGTGTCGTCGATGATGATCTGTGGCGTTGCGCAGGGCTGCATGGCAAAACCTCCGGAATGGAAAAGCCCCCGGACCTTTAGGACCAGGGGCTTCGTTGCCCGAACCCGGCACCTTTGCCGGGTATGAAAAGCGCTAATGCCGAGCTGTCAACCGATGCGGAAGCCGGCGATCGCTAGGAAATTCCCCAGTATTTGTCTGGCAAGACTTCTGTGCTCCTGCTCGGCCAGGAGAAAATCTCCGACCAGCCTTTCCCGCACCGGACTTTTGCCGCTCCAGCTGTTCACGATCGCGGCGTCGACTTCCGGGTGAAACTGCACCCCCCAGGCCCGGCCAAGGCGAAAGGCCTGGCCGGCACAGGCGGAGGAAGCGGCCAGGTGCACACCCCGCAGCGGCACGGCAAAACTGTCGTTGTGCCACTGAAACGCCTGGAAAGTTGAGACGATTCCAGCAAAGAGCGGATCACAGCGACCGGCACCGCTCAGATGGATATCGACCAACCCCTGCTCGCCGCAACGCTTGCTGCTGACGACCCCGCCCGCGACATCCGCCAGCAGCTGTCCGCCGAGACAGATGCCGAAAAGCGGGGTCTCTTCGGCAATCATGCGCTTCATATAGCCTTTCAGCACTTTCAGAAACGGGTATCGCAGTTCGTCGTGCACGCCCATCTGCCCGCCGAGCACGATGACGGCCCCGGCGGAAGCCGCTAGTTCTTCACCTTGGTCGGGGCGCCGGATGCGAAACGGCACTTGCCATCCGGCAAGAAACTCGGCGAACACCCCGGCCGGGACGTCTGGATCGCACTGGATGATGTCGAGGCCCTGACTCATGCCCAGGCATTTTTGCAAGAACATGGCCAGATTGACAGATGGCGAAAAACCGCGGATTCCGCCACTGAATGCCATGGGCGGAAGCCTTTCTGCCTAAATTTTCACCACAAAAAGCGGAGATTTGCTCAGCCGCCAATCGACCGGGCGGTCAAAACCGGGATTTCTCGGTGGAAAAGTTCTGGCGAGACTCTTGCAGTCGATTTCGTCCAGCGGCTCCCTCCCAACGATGCGACGGACCGGCAGCGGTGCGATGTGGCACGGCCCCGTTCAGGAGCATCCCATGGGAGACAAGCCGAAAATCCGCGAACTGCTCAACGAATCCGCCTGTGCCCACAGCCCGGCGAAGAAGAGCGCCTGCAACGCGCCGACACCGGGGAACACCACCGGCGGCTGCGCCTTCGAAGGGGCGCAGATCTCACTTTTCCCCTACGCCGACGCCGCCCACCTGGTGCACGGCCCCCTTACCTGCCTCGGCGCCTCCTGGGAGACGCGCGCAACCAAAACCAGCTGGACCGGGCGCGACCTGACGCAGATGGGGTTCACCACCGCCATCACCAACAACGACGTGATCTTCGGCGGCGAGGAGAAGCTCGCTCAAGCGATAGATTATGTCGTCGCCCGCTACGCTCCGCAGGCGGTCTTCGTCTACGCCACCTGCGTCACCGCCCTGATCGGCGATGACCTCGACGCCGTCTGCAAGGCAGCTGCGGAGCGCCATGCCCTGCCGGTCATCCCCGTCCATGCCCCCGGCTTCGTCGGCAGCAAAAATCTCGGCAGCCGCCTTGGCGGCGAGGCCGTTCTCAGGCATCTGATCGGCACCCTGGAGCCGGAGGACACCACCCCCTTCGATATCAACCTGATCGGTGAGTACAACGTCACCGGCGACATGTGGCAATACACCCCGCTTCTGGAGGAACTCGGCATCCGCGTCCTCGCCACCTTGAGCGGCGACGGGCGCGTGGCCAGGATCCGCACCGCCCACCGGGCAAAGCTGAACGTGCTGGTCTGCGCCAAGTCGCTGGTCTCGCTGACGCGCAAGATGGAGGAGCGCTACGGCATCCCGTCGATTTCGGTCTCCTTCTACGGCAGGCGCGACACCTCCAGCGGCCTGCGCGCCATCGCTGCAGCCTTCGGCGATGCCGACCTGGCCGTCAGAACCGAGGCGCTGATCGCCCGTGAAGAGGCGGTTCTGGAGACGAGGCTCGCCCCCTACCGTGCGCTCTTCCAGGGCAAGAAGGCGGTGCTCAACACCGGCGGCAACAAGGCCTGGTCGATCGCCTCGGCGCTGCAGGACCTGGGGATCGAAGTGGTGGCCACCGCTGTCGGCAAGTCCACCGAGGCTGACCGCGAGAAGGCCCGTGAATACCTCGGCCCCAACGGCAAACTAATGACCAAGCCGGGGCAGGAGCAGGCCAGGATCATCGACGAGACCGGAGCGCACCTGCTGCTCGCCGGCGGGCGCAGCCTCTATACGGCGCTGAAGAAGGGGATCGCCTTTGCCGACGTCAACCAGGAGAAGAAAAAGAGCTACGGCGGCTACCATGGCCTGCTCAATCTGGCCGAGGATTTGAAGCACGCCCTGGAGACCCCGGTCTTTCGCAACGTGGCCCGGAGGGCACCATGGGAACGATGAAGCGTAAACCGGTCAAGCCGCTGCAGAGCAACCCGGTCCAGCTGACCCAGCCGCTGGGGGCGACACTGGCCTTCCTTGGCGTCGACCGTTGCATGCCGCTGATGCACGGCGCCCAGGGATGCACCTCCTTCGCCAAGGTCTACTTCACCCGCCACTTCTGCGAGCCGATCGCCATCCAGACCACCGCGGTCACCGACATCACCGCCATCCTCGACGGCGGCGATTACAATATTGCCGAATCGGTGAAAAACATCGCCGGCAAGAGTGCCCCGGCCCTGATCGGCCTGTACTCGACCGGGCTGACCGAAACCAAGGGCGATGACCTCCGCGGCGTCGCCTGCAAGGTCGACCACCCGCTGGTGTGGGTCAGCACACCGGACTACGAAGGGGGGCTGGAGAGCGGCTGGGCACTGGCGGCCAGGGCCATGATCGAGCAGCTGACTGAGCCGGCGGTCGGCGTTGATCCCCGCAAGGTCGTGCTGCTCCCCCACGTTTCCCTGACCCCGCTCGAGGTGGAGAGGATCAAGACGTTCATCGCCGCCTTCGGTTTCGAGGTCCTCTCCCTCCCCGACCTGTCGACCTCCCTTGACGGACACCTGGGCGAAAAGCAAAGCGCCCTCTCCAGTGGCGGCATCACCGTGGAGGAGATCCGCACCCTGGCGGATGCCGCCGTAACGATCAGCATCGGCGACTCGATGCTCCCTTGCGTCGGGTCCCTGCAGCGCAAGCACCCGGCGATCCGCCACCTGCATTTCCCGCACATAAGCGGCCTGGAGGCAACCGACCTGCTCGCTGAGCGCCTGCTGATCGAAGCCGGCCGCAGACAGCCGGCCCCGGACATCGAACGCTGGCGCAAGCGCCTGCAGGATGCCATGCTCGACTGCCATTTCGCCCTCGGCCAAACCCGTATCCTGGTCGTCGGCGAGCCGGATTTTCTGGCCGGGGCCTGCCCCCTGCTGCATGAGGCGGGGGCGCAGGTGACGGTGGTGATCAGTACGGTCGACTCCCCACAGCTCACCGGCCTACCGGCGGCACGCATTCTCGTCGGCGACCTCGAGGATGCCGAGGATCTGCGTGACGACTATGAGCTGATCATCGGCAACGGCCACGTCGAGGCCCTCGCCCATCGTTATCACAAGGGGGTCGTGGTGCGCGGCTTCCCCGACTGGGAAACCCTCGGCAACCAGCTGAAAAGCGATGTGCTCTACGAGGGGGGAGCGAATTTTCTCTTCGAAGTGGCCAATGCCGCGGAACGAATGCGGAGGGAGGGATGAACGCCGAATACACCGACACCATCCGCCACTGGGCCGCCGATGCCCGTCGGGCCGGAACACTGACCGATGCCGACGGCACCGGCGAAGTTGGCCTGGGTGAAAGCGAAGCCGGCCGGCGCCTGGCGGTACGCTTCACCCTGCGGCTTGACGCTGGCCGCGCCACGGCGGTGCGCTACCAGGTCTTCGGTTGCGGCTTCACCATCGCCGCCTGCGCCGCTGCGGCGCACCTCGCCGAGGGGCGGACACTCGACGAAATCACCTCGATTTCACAGGCCGCGATCGAAGCTGTGCTCGACGGTCTCCCCCCGGAACGCGACTACTGCGTGAAGCTGGCTGTCGAGGCGCTGCAGTCTGCCGTTAAAAGTGCCGTGACCACGCATCGGCCGGTGACAACGAGCCTTGCGGCAGACGCTGACCATAACCCCCGCATCAGTGCCGGGCACCCCCTTTACCGGCAACTCGTCGATAGTCCGCCCCCCACCGGTGCCCCGCCGGAAGACCGCCACCTCTTTGCCTGCCTGTTGGCGGTGACCAACGACGCGACCGGCAGCGAGGCGGTCATCGGCCTGGACACGGACGAACTCGCCGACCTGCTGCACCTTTACTTCCCAAATGCGCCTTGTGGACACTTCCTTGAAGGAAGTGTCCACAAAACACCTGCCCCGGATCCCGAGTTGTTCGCCCTGCTGCACGACTATCTTCCCCTGGACCAGGATGGGTGGTCACCGGCTCCGTCCCTGTGGCTGGCCCGCATCATCGCGGCGAGGGTGCCTCTCGCCGGCCATCTCTGGCAGGCCATGGGGCTTTTTTCCCGACCGGAGCTGACCGCCGCCATCCGCCGCCATCTGCCCGCCCTGGCCGCTGCCAACGAGCAGGGGATGCGCTGGAAACGCTTCCTCTTCAAACAACTCTGCGAACGGGAAGGCGGCTCGCTGTGCAGGAGCCCGAATTGCGGGGTGTGCAGCGACTACGCAAGTTGCTTCGCCGATTGAGAGCGGGGCTGGCGTCGACCTGCCCTCCCCTGACAGGCTGCCGGCAGCGCCCCTGCTCCCCTCAACGCTCACTCTTCGGCCAAAAGGATCGCCTCAGCCACCTCGCGCAGCGACTTGCGCTTGTCCATGGCCAGCTTTTGCAGACGCCGGAAGGCGCTGGCCTCATCCATGCCGCGCTTCATCAATATCCCCTTGGCCCGGTCCACCAGTTTGCGCGTTTCCAACGTTCCGCGCAGTTTCTCGACTTCCTCACGCAGGCTGGCGAGTTCGACGAACTGGTGGATGGCGAGATCGACCGCGACCAGCAACTGCTCGGCCTGCACCGGCTTGATGATGAAATTCATGATACCGGCCAGACGGGCCCGCTCGATCGTGGTCGCATCGGCCGTTGCGGTCAACAGGATGACCGGGATCTTCCTGATCGTGCTTATTTTTTCAGCAACCGTTATGCCATCGAGGCCGGGCATGACCAGATCCATGATGACCAGCATGACCTCCTGGTGGCGAACGATCTCCAGCGCCCGCAGGCCATCATCTGCCTCCAGAATCGCGCCGAATCCGTAATGCCCAAGAATTTCGGAAACTTGACGACGAAGCAAGGGCTCGTCATCGACCACTAGAACCTGAGGCATGATTCCCTCCTGCATCCATTTTGGATTGTGCTGAAGAGTGTCAAAGCATCAACAGTGCCAAAGCGCCGCCCGGTACCTGCAATGCCGGGCCATGCCAGGCGACCGGCTCTGCACCATGCAGAACGTCCTTGAGTCGAGGCGCTGCTTGTTCTATACTGGCATCACGTTACGCAGACAGTTAAACTCTCTACCCTGCATGTGAGGTTGCAACGCCCACGCGGAATATCATTCATCCAGGGAGGGCTTCAGCGAGCGTGGTGAGCCTGCCCACCGCCGAGTGGGACGCCTAAAGCGCTCATAAGCCCGCCCACCTTGTTGGCCGTCGACGTGAGGCCACGGACCCACGGCAGGCGTGGAGAGTTCAGGCAGGAAAGGCGCCGGTTAATCCGACGCCTTTTGCTGTTCTTTATCGGACATGACAGAGACCGCCAGCAATTCCAACAACAGCATCCGTCGCCTTACCCTCGACGGCCGGGAAATCATCCTGGTCGGCACCGCCCACGTTTCCCAGGCTTCGGTGGAAATGGTGCGCCAGGCGATCGCCGACGAGCAGCCGGACACCGTCTGCGTCGAACTCGACCATCAGCGTCACAAGGCCCTGCGCAATCCGCGGCACTGGGAAAACCTCAACCTCATCGAGGTGATCCGCCAGGGGCAGGCGCCGTTTCTCTGCGCCAGCCTGATCCTCTCCGCCTACCAGAAGCGCATGGGCCTGCACACCGGCGTCCGGCCCGGGGCCGAACTGGCCGCCGCCGCCGAAGAAGCCGAAGAGCGCAACTTGACCGTGCGCCTGATCGACCGGGAAATCCGCACCACGTTGCTGAGGGCCTGGCGACGGGCCGGCTTCTGGAAGAAGATGAGCCTGCTCGCCACCCTGCTGGCCGGGGTATTCGAAAAGCAGACGATCGACGAGGAGGAACTGGCACGCCTGCGTGAGACCGACACCCTGACCGCCCTGCTCGACGAACTGGCCGAGGTGCTGCCGACGGTCAAGACGATCCTGGTCGACGAGCGCGACCTGTTCATGGCTACCGAAATCCGCTACGCCCCCGGCGACCGGATCGTCGCCGTGGTCGGCGCCGCCCATCTTCCCGGGATTACCGCCCGGCTGGCCGCGCCCCCCCCGGATCCGGACGAGATCGCCGAACTCAGCGTCATCCCCGAGCAGGGGAAGTTTGCAAAATCGATGCAATGGCTGATTCCGGCCATCGTCATCGGCATTTTCATCGCCGGATTCTTCACCAGCGACCTGAGCAAGCTCACCAGCGCCGCAATCGGCTGGGTTCTCGCCACCGGCGGCCTCTCGGCCCTGGCCACCGCCATGGCCCTGGCCCACCCGCTCACGGTGCTGTCGGCGTTTCTGGCGGCGCCGATTACCACCTTGCACCCGGCCATCGGCGTCGGCTTCGTCACCGGCCTGGTGCAGGCCTACTTCGCCGCCCCCAAGGTCAGCGACATGGAGCGGGCCGGCGACGACATCACCACGGTGCGCGGCTGGTGGAGCAACCGCATGACCCGCGTCCTGCTGGTCTTCTTCCTCTCCAACTTCGGCGCCGCTCTCGGCGTCCTGCTGGCTTTCCGCTGGCTCAAGAATCTGTTCTGACCCCCCCTCCCGACGATCCCCGCACCAGCCGAAGCCGCTTTCAGATCAGCCACTCCGGCTTGCCCAGCATCACCACCCCAAGAGCCAGCATCACTGCACCACTGATCAGCTTGAGCCAGGCGCCGCCACGTTCGGTCAGCTTGTGACTGCTCAGCGCAATGACGGCTGCGGCAACCATCAGGGAGTCATCGGCGAT
The DNA here is from genome assembly GCA_964603155.1 of uncultured Geobacteraceae bacterium. Taxonomy (GTDB): domain Bacteria; phylum Desulfobacterota; class Desulfuromonadia; order Desulfuromonadales; family BM103; genus VAUL01. Next base: position 15,307 of record CAZRTZ010000025.1, read on the forward strand.
ATAGCCGATGATGTAGAGTCCCAGATAAGCGTAGTGCGCGGCTGCGCCGAGTTGCTGCTGGGTCAGCACCGCCGTGTAGATGGCCGGGAAGCCTGCGGTGCAAAGCAACTCGATGAAGTTCACCACCACCGCCAGCACCGAAACCGCCAGTAGCGCGGCCGGCAGCGATTCGGCGCCCAGCACGGCGCGTGCCCTGGCATAGAGCCCGGGCTTGGCGGAGGCCGGGATGGACACGGAAACCCCTTTGCCGAAGGCAACGAAATCCTTCACATTGATCGCGCCGATCACCAGGGCCAATCCTGCCAGAAACCAGCGCAGGGCATCGGAAAAGCCCACGAACAGGAACACGTTGAGCCAGGCGGCCATGAAGGCGTAATAGACCGCCCCGCTGACCAGGACGAACGTCCCGGAGACCAGCGCCATGCGCACCCGGTCGTGCAAATGGACCAGGAGGGAGAGCAGAAACAGCAGGACCCAGGTGGCACAGGGGTTGAAACCGTCGAGCAGGCCCAGGGCGAGGGTGAAGAGCGGCAGACCCAGACGTTCAGAACTCAAACTGCCGAACAGGCGGGTTTCGACCCGATCAGGCGGGGGGGGCGGTTCCGGCGCCCCGATGAGCGCCAGAAGTTCCGGACCGGTCGTTTCCGGAGTATTGAAACCAAACAAGATTCGCTCGCCGAAGACAAAGGTCGGCACTCCCGGTGGCCACATCCCGCGCCGGCGGAAGTGTTCGACAAGCTCCCGGTCAGCCTGGGGATCCTGGTCGACCGGCTTGAAGATGATGCGCAGATCGGGGCGCTGCTTAGCCAGTTCGGCGAGATAGCGCTTGGCCGCGGCGCAGTGCGGACAACCGGTCTGTACATAGACGACTAGCCCCGCCTCCGTGGCGTCACGCGCAGCGGGCGAGCCCTCTGCGCGTGCACTTGTCCAACCTCCCAGCACGAGAAGAAGCATGCATAGGCGCAGCAGCCATTTTCGGGGAGCATGAGCGCGCAGCACCAGGCTCGTCGACCTCCATGCGGGAAATATTTCAGGTTCAATTCTAACAGGTAATCCGGCGAAAACTTGAAGGCAGGAGAACAAACTGCAGCGGCAGGATTTGGACAGCCGCCGTTACGGTGAGAAGGGGGTCAGCGGATCACGATATGCCGGTTGCTGTCCAGGTATTGATCATCGTGGGTATCGATGTAGTTGATCGTCATGTGATAGATGTTGTTGAAATACGTTTTAACATTGTCGTTACGGCCATAGTTGGAGAGAATCACCTTGTAGGCATTGAGCCCATATTGGAAATACCGGTCAACTTCATCCCCCTCCTTGTTGAATAAAGACGTCAATATCAGGGCGACAGAGGCGGCCACGATTTTATCCTCGTCAATGATGATGTCGAACGGCTCAAGTTCCCTTTGCATCGAGAGAACGATCACACTGGCTACAGTCGCAACCGTTCTAGCCGCTTTTTCACTGACATCGCCCTTGGCAAAGTCCCGATAAAGTCTGTGAAGCATTCTCGACAATATACTCATGGCACTGTATGTCATGTCGAGAGCGACTTGTTTGTCGCCACTGGAAATAGCGGCAGCCTCGACGAACCTGTCCTTGAAGGTCTTCTGCTTAGGCGAGAAAAACGACTTGATCATCCCAAACACTAACCTTTCTTGTTAACTTTTGCCCGTCGCAGGATTAATTCAATATACACGCTCAATAAAAACAATCAAAGGGGGATTAAAGATGGGGGAGCAGCGAAGCGGGCCGTGAAAAGAGTCGTAACGAGCAGTGATTAAGGGGCTTTCGTCCCGGCGGGCCTTGCCGAACTGTGCTTTTAGCCGGTCGTGGCTTGCGGGTTCTGCCGCAAACAATTACGGGCAGCCACGTACACACGGGCCAGGCACAGGCGTAGAGTCAAATCATCAACGGCTTGTTGTGGCAGACAATCCGAGCAAACCAAACAGCTTCTTCACGAACAACCTCCTTGCCTTGGCCCCACGGACGACCTCCTGACGTGGGGCATTTTTTTGCCGCTATTCTTTGGCCGGGGACGCGGTTTTCTGCTGGAGAGCGAATTGCACCATGTTGCATGTCAAGGACAAACGCTTGCGATAGACCTTGCGCGGGCTTTCCGGCAGCGCCTCGATCCTGACTCGATAGCTTTCACACTCTGTCAAAAGCCCCTGCAACTCGGCGGGCGTCAGGTTCATGACGTCGCCGGATCGCGCGCAGAAAACCTCGAAGTTCTCCAGCCACTGTTCTTCCGCGCCGACACCTTCGACACCCAGAAAGACAAGCTCTCCGCACAGAAGAACCAGGATCAGCAGCCTCTTCCACGTTTTCGTAGCAGTCATTTTTTCATCCCCGGATGGCAGCGGACACAATCATCGAGCGGAAAAGCGACTTTCAGATGGCAAACCCCGCAAAATTCACCTTTGCGAATGAAATCCATCCGGAAATGCTCGGTGGTCTTGGCCTTGATATTGAAAATTCCCGGGTGGCAGAGATTGCAGTCCATCCATTCGGTGTGGGCCTTGTGCGGAAAGATTGCGGGGGGAATGCCGCTCATCTCCGCTTTCAAGGTCAACTCTTTGTCGAAAGGCATATCCTCGTATTCATTTTCATAAAAGCGGGCCGGCGTGATCTGCCCCCGACGCTGTGCCTGCACCCAGTCGATCCGGTTGCCGAACGGCGTCTCTTCGAAATATTTGCTTCTGGTGAAAGCCACGAATTTTTCCTTTTCGTCGCCGCGGTCTTCGCTGTGACAACGCTGGCAGTTGTCGACAAGACCGAAAGCGATCGTGCCGTCATGGCAGGCCCCGCAGTAACGCCCGGTCTGGTTGTCGGCCTCGGTGATTTCGGTCTCGCCGGCTTTCAGCGCAAACTCCAGCTCGCTGTGACAAATTGCACAATTGGCGTGGGCCCTGTGAACCCAGTGCCTGAAGACGACCGACTTGGCCCCCTTGCGGCTGGCCACGCGGTCCATGACCTGCGTTCCGTAAAGATGAGGTTCAGGCAGCGGCGGCAGGGCATAGCGCGAGGCCGCCGCGAAATCCGGCCATGCGAGGGAAAAGAGTACGACCAGTAACGAGGTCAGTTGACGGGCTGGGTATGGCATCGCTGGCAATCCGTCATCGGAAAGGCCACGGACTCATGGCAAACACCGCAATATTTGCCGGCGAAAATATCCGCCATGCTGAATTTAGTCGTCCCCCGCTTGATGCCAATAAAAATATCGGGATGACATAGCTCGCAACCGTTCCAAACGGTATGCTTCCTGTGGGAAAAGACGATCTCGGGCATCCCCTCAACCTTCCCCTCTACGGAAAAATCCTTCTGCACGGCCAGCGGCGGCCGCTTGACCGAAACCCCGTCCAGATATTGCTGCGGCTTGATCAGACCGCCGTCTTCGGCACGTTCCCAATCGATCCCGTTGCCGAAACGCTCCTTGGGCATCTTGGCGGCGAATTCGACAAAGGCCTGCTCGCGCGCCGGATTGCGTCCGGTCACGTGGCAGAGCTGGCAGCGAGGAGTCTCCTCGGGGCGCTTCGCCGTGGAGCATGCGGCAAAGATCTGGCGACCCTGATATTCGCGCTTGCCGTCATGGCAACTGCCGCAAAAGTAGCCGCGCTGATTGTCCGCGGCATTCATTTCGCTTCCACCCGCCTTCATGGCGAAGCCAAGATCGACGTGACAGAGCCGGCAGGTATACTTGGCCCGGTGCGACCAGTGCTCAAAGGTTACCGGCGTGACCCCCGCCTTGCTGGAAAAATTGTCGATGATGACCTGCCCATATTCATAGGGGCGCGGTTTTTTGGTCTTTTTGCCATCGGCGGCGACACAGGCAAGCGGCCACACCAACACCAATAGAATTCCCGCCCCAAGGATTCTCCACATAGCCTGCCTCCCGAAGAAATTTCCAAACAGATAGACGACCGGCACCGGCAAACGCATCATGCTCAAGTAAAAAAACCGGGAAACCCCGGCTTTTTAATTTCATCCAATACTAGGTATTTTTCAAGGTTTGTCAAACCGACCAGAACCTAGCGTCCCGACGGCCCCTGCATGCTCTGGATCAGCAGATAATCGTGAAACGATTTCCGCCCCCGCCGTTCGTCCTCGATATACCTGCCCAGCAGATCGACGATTTCCTCCCGGCTCCTGCCAAAAATCATGGCATAGCGGCGCACGGTAAGCCTGATGAGGAAATGCACCAATAGACAGAGACCGAGCGCCAACCCATTCAGCCAGACAAATGGGCGACCAGGCCACAGCAGAGCCACGATGTTGGCCAGCAGAAAGATGTAAACAGTATTCTTGAGGAGATAGCGGCTGACCTTATGCATTGACATCCCGCATAAATCTGGCTGGCGGTTGTCGTTCAGCCATGGCTGAACGATCAAGCATCCTCTTCGTCATCCTCTCCGAGGACAACCGGGCGACCGGCACGCACGTTAGCCAACAGGGCCTGCTGTTTGCGGACCGAGGCACCGTGCCGGGTCCACAGATGATAGCTCTCCAACCCCATCACACTGGTCCCGGCCAGAAAAACCGCCCAAAAGTTGTCGGGAAGAGCCCCGGAGAGATGGTAGAAGGCATAAAAGCCGGTGAAAAAGGCGGCGTGCATGAAACCCCGGTAAGCTCCGGTATTGCTGGTCATCCGGGCCAGAGTCAGGACGATGCCGGAAAATGCGTACAGTACCAGAGCCAGGCTGATCAGGTTGACCGGGGGCGGGGTACCCAGCTGTCGGCGAAATTCGGGCGACAGATCGGGAAGAATGGAAAAACCGTCGAAAGCCGCAAAGCTGACCAGAAGAAACAGAAACATCCCCCACAGACCGTTGCCGGCCGAGCGTTCAAGACTGCGAATGCGCGCTTCGATGCGCGCTTGCAGATCGCTCGTTGCCGACTCCCGGGCCAAAGACTCCGTTTCTTTCATGCACTCCCCTGCCCGGCCGTTGAGTCCACACATCTGGATTGGCGCAGACCTTTTGACTTCGCGGGGCAGGTTGCGTCACAAGCTGTCGACGCCGCTTTTTTCCGCCTCCCGCAAACGCCGGGCCATCCCTTGAAACGCCCGGGCAAGACGAGCCATCTCGCCGCTGACCTCGGGAATTTCGCACTCAAGATTAGCATCCCCTTGCCGATCGGTAAAGTCCGCTAATTTTTTGATGGGAACCAGAATCTGCCGGTAGAGCAGCGCACAGGCGGCGCCGACGGTCAACACCAGGATCATGCCGGCAAAGGCGATCATGCGGTGCTGCAGCATCCCCATGGTACTCTGCAGCGGTTCCTGGGACAGGCCGATGTCAAGAGTGCCGAGCAGTTTCTGACTGGCATCGTGGACGTGACAGGCGGCCGAGAAGCACGCCGGTTCGTTGTAGATCGGGGAGGTGATGGCAAGCACATCCTTGCCGGCCGGGTTGGTGAATTGCCGGGCCTGATCCATCTTGCCAAGTTGACTCTTGGGTTGGCTGCCGGCATGGCAGCCGTTGCAGCCGGCGGCATTCTTGTCGATAAAGCGGCTGACTTCGCCCTCCTCCCGGGAGAACATGATCAGCCCCTTCTTGTTGAAGATCCTCACGTGTTCGACCTGCTGCTGTTCGCCGATGTTGGCGATGATGTTGCGCAGGGTCTCGCGATCGTCGTGCAGCATGGCGTAACGGGTCGACTTCACCACGGTGTCGGCAAGGTCCGTGGCATGCCGGACCTCCATCTGAACCAGATCGCTTTTGATGAAGGAGTAAAGCAGCAGGCAGCAGGCAATGACGAAACCGGTGACGGCACAGGCAACCGGCAGAATGGCGCGATAGTTGATGCTGTCCCACATGGCAAACCTCCTTGCGCGCCCGGCAGGTGGCGGAACCGCCAAAGCGGCCCCGCCACCCGGTGATTCAGTCTATCGAGCGAAAGACGGCGTTGGTCGCCGGCATCGCCCCTTTCATCGGCAGGGCACCAACCGTTTCGGCTTCTTCGACACGGACCTCGACCGGCAGAGATTTCCAGGTGAAAAGGATTGGCAGCCGGTAGAGGATGAAGCGGTAAACCACCACATAGATGGCAAAGATCGTCAGGCAGATGATCACTTCGAAAATATGCGGGACTTCCTGGTACAACTTCCAGTTGAACGCGATCAACGCGGTGTTGATCCGGTTGAGGACGACACCAAAGATCGTGATGAAGGCCGCCAGGCGCACGACCCCGACCTTCCGGTGATGAATGGCCCAGGAGAACAGGACCAATGGCAGGATCACGCCGACGGTTATTTCAAAGAGGAACCAGGCGCCCCAACCGGTCGCCAGGTAGCCCCACTCGTTGTCGTGGGCGACACCGATCAGCTTGATCGTCAGATAGGTGATCAAACCCATGCTGGCCCCCTTGGCCAGGCCGAAGGTACAACGGTCGAGATTATCGAGGAAATTGCTGTCGCAGCGCCAGGCCATGGTCTTCTTGACCACGGTGCTGACCGCGATCACCATGCACAGACCGCCCGGGATCGCCGAGCAGAAGAAGTGGATCCACTGGAAGGCCGCAGAATACCACAAGGGGTGGACCTTCCCCGGCGCATAGGTGAACAGGGCTCCGAGGGCTCCCTGGTGCAGGGTCGACAGGATGATCCCGGCAACGGTCAGCCCCACGGCGATCCGGCGGATGAAGCGCTTGCCGCCCAGCCAGCCGATCCACTCGAAGAACGAAACCGACACTTCGGCAATCTGGACGGACAGGTAGGTGGCGACGTGCCAGGCCACCAGAAAGAGCACGGCGGCGGGGCCGAAAGCCACGGCCATCGGGTAGGGAAGCCGCCACGGCTGCCCCAGGTCGACCAGCAGGTAAATGACGGCGAAGAAATACCCGAGCAGGCCGTTCAAAAGGGCCAGGCGCTCGATCGGCTCGAAGTCATGCCGCCCGAAAATCTCGACCGTGGTACCGAGCATAAAGCCGGAGGCCGATAACGGGACCATGGCAAACAGGCCAAACCCCAGGAAGAGTCCCCACGGATAGTCGTACGAACTGTGGGTAACCACGCTCAGCCCGAAGAGGAAGCGGTAGGCTATCAGGGGCAGGCCGACGGCAAAGATGATGCCGAGAATCCAGTTGAACGGGTTCATGATGGCCTGAGCCAGATACTGGCGCGGAGTCAGCCCGAGCAGAAGCTTGTCCAGCAGGTTCCAGAATTTCCGGTTTTTCATCTGCTCTTCGCTGGGAGTGTCAACCGGGTGTATGCCTCGAATGATTGCGCTTTTCATGATTCCTCGCCCTCCTTCCTGTTTTCCTCGCCATGGTCATCCTCGTGGCCATGCTCTTGCTTGTGCTTGGCCAGCAGATGGAACCCGGAAAAGAGGGCCGGCCAGATTGCCAGGACCATCGGTACCGTACTCAGGAAATCCTTGACGTTGGAGATGATCGGCTCGTTTGCCACCGTCACGTCGAATCCGACCTGCTCGAAGGACACCCCGGAAAGATACATCCAGCTGGTCCCTCCGAGTTCCTTCTCACCATAGAGATGATCGACGTAGCGTTTGGGTTCGTTCTGGATGCGCTGGTGGGCGATCTTGATCAGATCCTTGCGCTTGCCGAAGGTCAGGGCCTGCTGCGGGCAGATCTCCACACAGGCAGGCGGGCGCCCGTTTTGCAGGCGGGTCTCGTAACAGAAGATGCACTTCTTGACGACCGGATCGAAGGCGCTCGAATAACTGTAGCCGGGGATATTGAAGGGACAGGCGATCATGCAGTTGCGGCAGCCAACGCAGACTTTGGAGTTGTAGATCACCGCACCTTCCTGGGTTTTGGTATAGGCATTGACGAAGCAGGAGCTCAGACAGGCCGGTTCGTTGCAGTGGTTGCACTGGATTTTGCGATAAACCGGTGGCCCGCCACCCTCCGGGGTATAACGATTGACCACAGTGTAGGCCTTTTCGTCCGGACGCCGTTTCTGGGTCCCGCCGTGGAAGGTTTCGTCAAAAACCGACATGTCATCAAACGGCTTGTCTGGCGCCGGCAAGGCCTGCTCCTTGTTGCAGGCCGCCTCGCAACTGCGGCAACCGATGCAGCGAGTCAGGTCCACCAGCACCCCCATCCCTTCCGGGTAGCCGGCAAACGAACCGGCCGCCAGGGACTTGCCGGCCCCACAAAGCGTCGTCGCGGCGCATCCAGCCAGGCTGGCGGCAAGAAATCTGCGTCGACTGATTCCACTCATGACCACTCTCCTTGGTTGATGGCGCTGGCCGCGCCTTTCAATGGGCTTTTGTCTGCGCCGCTTGCGGGGCATAGGCTCCGGAATAGAAGAGCTTGTCGCCCTGAGCATTCCGCGCATGGCAGTCGTTGCACCCGGTCGGGCCGCCGGAGTCCTGGTGACAGCCGAGGCAGTTCCAGTGATAGGCGGCCTTCAGCCCGGGTTTGTCGACATGGTACTGGTGGCGGTCGTCGGCCTGGCGCTCCAGTTGCACCGCCGAGAACGGGTCGACCTCGTGGCAGCTCCCGCAGGCGACATTGGCACTTTTCGGGCTGGCGGCGTGGCAGCGGTTGCAGCGCTCGCCACCAGCGCCGTCACCGGTCGTATGGTGATGGCAGGTCGCGCAATCTCCGGCGATCTCGACATGCGCCGCATGATCAAAGGTCACGGCGGCGTACAGATTCTGCAGCCGATCGAGGGTTACCTCCCCGGGAGCCTCGGTCGTGGCGGCTACGGCTTGCCCAGCCACACCCAGCAGAGCGGTGAGGACGATTCCGAGAATATGCAGGGACAGCAGTGGTTTCATAAGGATCCTCTCCTTTGCCGATGCAGAGCCGGCCATCATTTGCCGGAATCGCCCGAGCTCCGGTGCAGGTAGCGGTAGAACATCGGGAAGCTGATGAAAAACGCCAGACAGATCAGGTATTCGACCCCTTTGATATACTGGTAGAAATCGACCAGGGTATAAACCTGATGCCATTCGCCAATCTGGTCCAGAAACTGTGACATGGCGTCTCTCCTTGCGTTCAGGCGCTCGGGGTCTCGGCATTCCGAGCCTCGGCCTTGGATTCCGTGCGATTGGCCAGCCCCTTGAGGAAGCCGATCAGCAGCATGAGCGACGGCATCAGCTGAACCACCACGATCAGGGCGCAGAAGGCCAGGAACAAGCCGATCAGCAGACCGCTTGAATAGGTCTTCGTGGTGTCGACCGCAAATGCGGGGACCGTTGATGCCACGGCCAGGGCCATCGTCATTGTCAGGATGCGTACGTTTTTCATGGCGATCTCCTTTGCGATGTTGCTGCGTATTTGCGGGGGAGTTTCGGCCTATTCAGCCGCCCCGTCGGAATGTTGTTTTTCGAATGCACACTTGACCGCTTGTCGCAACTCCTCTGCGTCGCCAGGGCGGCCCGGCTTGAGGGCATGGTAGAAAATCCCCTGGCTGCGCGTCCGGCGCAGCAACGATAGCGGCAGCTCACTGGCCACCAGGATGATGGCCAGGTTGCGATTACATTGCTTGAGGATCGGAATCAGTTCGCTGGCAAGCAGTTCGTCGAAACGGGTGCTGAGCAGTACGACCTGAGCGGTTCGCTTGAGGATTCCCGACAGCACGCCGGCAACTGTCGTTGGCACCGTAACCTCGTAGCCAGCCTCGATGAACAACTCCGCCATCTGTTTCCTGGTCGCGACATCTTCATCGGCGATGAGCAGTCCTTGGGGGGCCATGATCTCCTCCACTCAACTCGGTAGGCGCTTCCTTTAGAAGCGTCTATTTGACCTTCTGCTCGGCAACATCGGCCTTATCCGACGAGGCGAACACCCCTTTGAGCATGCCGATGAACAGGATCACTGCCGGCACCAGTTGCGAAACGATGATCACGGCAAAGAACCCCGCAAACAGGTAGCCCAGCAACCCGACACCTTCGCCCTCGCCTCCCGGGGCGGCATAGGCTGCAGAAACGCCCCACAACAACATCCAACCCAAGCCTTTCATCGTCTTTTTCATGGCCGGTCTCCTTTATTGAATTGATGGCCGTTCTTGCTACACGGTTAGTGCATCGGGCATACCAGTCTTAGGAAATTTTCATATTTTTCCACAAGCCATCGATTTCATTGAGTTTTCTGTTGTCGCGCGACGACGGGAAACCTCTGGGAAAAAAAGAGGACTGTATAGACAACACATACAGGACAGGCCCAGCAAAAGAGCGAACCGCCCCGGGAACAGACGTTCAACATACTGATTTTAAATGGATTTCATCGGATACACCGCAGTGCATAAAAAAACTATGCGGTGCATGGTGGCGGGAAACACCGGCCGGCAAAGAGGGGAAGCGATGCCATCCGGCAGTCTGCCGGAGTTGCCGGACTGAGCGGTCAGGTCATGAGGACTCGGCGGGCTGACTCCGGCCGGTAATCCCCTGCTTCTTCAGCATGGCCTGAAAGTTGGGGCGAAGGATGCCGACTTCGTCGGCGGCGCGGGTGACGTTCCAACCGTTGCGCTCCAGGGCGCTGAGCAGAAAGGCCCGCTCCAACGGTTCAACCGCCTGTTCGCGCAGTTGGCGCTTGCGTTCCTTGAGTTCCTCAGCCGTCCTCGGGATGTCCTCCGTCGGCACATCGACAACCTCTCCGGCAACTTCGGGCAACTCCAGATCCTGGCACTGGATCAGCGTGCCCTGCGTCAGAACGACCGCACGTTCGATCAGGTTTTCCAGCTCGCGGACATTGCCGGGAAAATCATAGGCTTCCAGAGCACGCACGGCTTCAGGGGCGAAGCCGTGGATGTCCCTGAGGTTTTCTTCCGCAAATCGCTTCAGGAAATTTCCGGCCAGAAGCATCAGGTCCCCTCTGCGCTCGCGCAGCGGCGGCAAATCTATCGGGATGATATTGAGACGGAAGAAGAGATCGGAGCGGAACTCGCCGCGCACCACCATGTTGCGCAGGTTGCTGTTGGTCGCCGCAATCAGCCGGATATTGATCGGAACAGGCCGTGTGCCGCCGATCGGCGTGACCACCCGCTCCTGCAGCACGCGCAGCAGCTTGGCCTGGATGGCCAGACTCAGGTTGCCGATTTCATCGAGCAGCAGCGTGCCGCCATCAGCCACTTCGAAGAGACCGCGCTTGGTCTGAATCGCCCCGGTGAACGAGCCCTTGACGTGCCCGAACAGTTCGCTTTCTAGGAGACTTTCCGCCAGCGAGTTGCAGTCGACCGCGACAAACGCCTGCTCGCGCCGCTGGCTATGATTATGGATGGCACGGGCCACCAGTTCCTTGCCCGTACCACTTTCCCCGGCAATCAGCACCGTGCTGTCCGTCGGGGCGACCTGCAGGATACGCTGGTAAATCTTCTGCATCTTCAGGCTTTCGCCGACCAGGCGTTCAAACCCGTGCAGGTCCTGCAGTTCATGGCGCAGGTAGAGTTCGTCCACCAGCAACGCCCGGGAGTCAAGGGCCTTGCGAACCTTGGCGATGATCTCATCGTTGCCGAACGGCTTGGCCAGATAGTCGGCAGCGCCTTTTTGCATGGCCTCCACGGCACTTTCGATCGCCGCATAGCCGGTGATCAGGATAATCGGCATTCCGGGCTGAAGTACCCGCACCGCCTGCAGCAATTCAATTCCGTTCATCCCCGGCATTTTCAAATCGGTGATGAGCAGGTCGAAATTTTTCGTCTGCAGCAGACCCAGTGATCCCTGGCCGTTCGACTGCGTCTCGACCTCATAGCCTTCCAAGCCAAGGATACGGCGCAGCCCTTCGCGGATGACCGCATCATCATCAACCACCAGAATAGATTCCACCTTCTCCATTGAGCACCTCTTCAATACGTCATCCGACGGCATGAGTGGTTGGCAGCTGGTTGCTGCCGAAGCGCGGTTCAGAGCACAACAACGGCAAATCCACAGTAAAGGTCGTACCACGATCAAGTTCACTTTCGACCGTTATCCGCCCCCCGTGGTTCTCGATTATCCCGTAGGAGACCGAAAGTCCCAGCCCGGTCCCGGAGAGACCGTTGACGGGTTGATCCTTGGTCGTGAAGAATGGGTCGAAGATCTTGGGGAGATTCTGCGGGCTGATGCCGTGGCCTGTGTCGGCAATGGTGGCTCTGAGCAGATTGTCTCGACAGTCTGACTGCATGGAAATGGTCAGACGGCCACCCTGCGGCATTGCCTGACAAGAGTTGACAAACATGTTGACGAAAACCTGCTCGACCTGGTTGGGATCGACCAGAATTTCGGGCAGACCCTCCTGATAGTTGCGGACGATCTCGATATTGACCAATGCCGCCTGATGCTCGACCATCGCCAGTGAGTTGTTCATGATTTCGGCCGGTGAGACCAGTTCCTTATTGGGGATTGATTTTTTTGAGAATTCCAGCAATCGCTTGACAATCCCCGCACAGCGCCTCGCCTCGAAAACAATCGTCTGGGCATCACTGCGCACGTCCGCCGGCAGAAGCCGGTTGTTGGCCAGCAGCGTGGCAAACATCAGGATGCCGGACAGCGGGTTGTTGATTTCGTGGGCGATCCCCGCAACGAGTTCCCCGAGGGAGGCCAACTTCTCCGCGTGCAGCAGCTGGGCATGCATCCGGGCGATCTCGCTGGTGCGTTCCTCGATGCGCCTTTCAAGGGTTTCGGTCAGCTGCGAGTACTCCTGCTGAACCTTGCGCAGACGCACAGTCAGCAGGTTGAATGCGTTGGAGAGCTCACCCATTTCATCTTTGGATTTCAGTTCCACCCGGCCATCAAACTGCATGCTGGCAACGTCAGTGATATGCAGCAGGAGGCTGTTGACCGGTTGCACCACCAGCTGCTGAGTAAGCCAGACCAGACAGGCGACAAGAATCAGCAGCAGCGCCATGGCAAAAGCCAGGATGTTTTTGCGGTAGGCGCTTGTCTGTAAGCCGACGCCGCGCAGGGAGGCTTCGATTTCCAGAAAACCAAGGGTCGGGGTTTCTGGGGTGTGGACGTGGCAGCTTGCTGCGGAGCAGACCGGCTGATTGGAGATCGGCGTCGTCACGCTGAGAGACTCTTCGCCGCGACAGTCCCTGACGACCCGGGTACTGGCAGTCATCGGCGGGAAAGTTTCCCCTAAGGCCGTGCAATGACATTGCCGGCACTCTGCCTCATTGACCGCGGAATTTAATAACTTGCCGATTTCATTGCGATGCGTCGAATAGCGTACGGTTCCATCCTTGTTGAACAAGCGAATGCGCGTGATTTTTTCATGGGTACTGACATCGTCCATTATCCGGTAAACATTTTCGAGATGCCCCTGCAGCATTTGCGTATGCGCAGTATGCAGAATGATTTCGCTTAGGGTTTCGGCATCGCCCTGGGCCTCTCTATGAAAAATCCCTGTCAGGGCCTCGATGGAGATAAAGGCAAACAGTGCGATCGTGCAGACCAGAACCAGGCCGGTTATCGCGGTAAACTTTCCGGCCAAGCCGACACGCGACACCTTCACTTTCACCTCCAGCCTAGAGCAGACAGCTAACGGCGACACCGACGACGCCACGATAGCCACAATCGGCCAGACGTCGGGTTTCTCCCTCTCTCAGACAAAATAATATTTTTTAATTATTTTAAACAAATATCTACCTGGAACCCGGCTTTGTCAAGCCGTTGGCACCCATAGGCAGCGGGGGGATGCTCTTGCAGGAGGGAGAGGCTAGGAAAGAGCGTTTTTCCGCTCAGGCTGCGCAGCGTTTTTATCGACACGCAGGGGCAAGCCACAGTGCAGGCACTTGCCTAAGGGCAGGAAGGTCGGGCCGTTGGTGTGGTAAGGCTTGTAGCACTGCGGACATTTGACGACGGTGGCCAGACCGACGGCGACGCACAGCAGGACGACCCACAGTGCAAATAGCTTGGCCATGACCGCGCTGGACAAGCCCAATTCCAGAACGAGCAGCAGTCCCGGCAGGTAAAGGAAGATTGTCCCCCAGAGCAGGAGGCGGCGCTTACGAATCGTTGACAGGCCAAGACGAATGGCGGCGAGATTCTGATTGTGATCCATCACGATGGAGACGGGAGTTCGGCTTAGCCCAGGAAGGCCTTGATGTTCTCGATGATCATTGCGGACTTGAACGGTTTGGTCAGGTAGGCGTTGGCCCCGACCTCTTCGCCCCGCAGCATGTCTTCATGGCTGGCTTTTGCCGTCACCATGATCACCGGGATATGCCTGGTTTCGTGATTGCTCTTAATCTGGCGGCAGACTTCAAAGCCATCGACCTCGGGGAGCATGACATCCAGTAGCACCAGGTCCGGCTGTCGATTTTCCAGGTAATCCAAAGCAGCCCGGCCATCGGCGACCCCTTCCACCAGATAACCCCGGGAGGATAATAGAAGGCATTCGAGTTTTCGCAACTCGTCCTGATCTTCTACAATCAATATTTCCTTTTTGCTCACGATCAACGTCCCTTGCGCAAGTGAGACCGGAGGTTCCCTGTAAGGGGAAGTGGGCAGGACCTACTGAGGACACAATAACATTAGTGGACATCAATCTGTCAAGGGAGGTTTATTTCTCTACTTTGAAAGCAGCTTGGCCCCGAGCCAGATGAAGACGATCGCCGCGGCGATCCCCGGCCAGAAATAGGGGGAGTTGCGCAGTGTTGCAAGCAGGTAGGAAAGGTCTCCGAACCATCCTCCGGAATTGGCACCCAAAACCGTTGCGTATTCGAGCATCCCCCACCTCCGCTAACGCCGGTAACAGTCTGTTTATCAGACTCTGCAGGCTTTTCAAGCCCCGGAGGATAAGGAGCCCCTTCAGCTTACTTGCACGCCTCCTCGACATCTTCGGGCCGGCCGGCCAGGATGAGGATGTCGCTGTCGCGGATCAGGCGCTGCGCCGGCGGCAGGGCAATGAATTCATCGGTCAGTACGTCGCGGATGCCGAGAACGGTGATCCTGTAGCGATTGCGCATGTCCAGTTCGACCAGGCTCTTGCCGATGAACTTGCGCGGCGGGGAGACCTCGGTGATGGCGAAGTCTTCGCCGAGGGGGATGTGCTCGATGATATTGGGCGCCGCGAGGGTTTTGGCGGTGCGGATCGCCATATCCTTTTCGGGGAAGATGATATCGGTGGCGCCGAGCTTTTCCAGGATGCGGCCGTGATCCTCGCTGATCGCCTTGACTACGATGCGCGGCACCCTGAGTTCCTTGAGATAAAGCGTGATCAGGGTGGCGATGTGCGAGCGGTCCCCGGTCGAGACCACCACCGCGGCCAGGTCGGAGAAGCCGTGGTTGACCAGGAACTCCTTGTTGGCGGCATCGCCGACCAGAGCCACCGTGGCGTAATCCTTGACCGCCTGGACGTGATCGCGGTCCGTGTCGACGGCGATGATGTCATGTCCTTCTTCGTACAGAGTCCGGGCCACGTGATGCCCGAAGTTTCCCAACCCGATGACACCGAAGCGCGCCATGGCAACTCCTTTCAGCCGATCATGATGTTTTCTTCAGCATAGACGGTTTCATCACGCCCGGCCTGCTTGACGACGACAAAGGCAAAGGTCAGCAGCCCGATCCTGCCGACAAACATCAGCAGGGTAATCAGCAACTTGCCGGCCACCGTCAGTTTCGGCGTGATGCCGAGAGAGAGCCCGACCGTACCGAAGGCCGAGACCACCTCGAAGAGATAATCGAGCAGCACCCCGTGAGTCTGCGATCCCGCGGAGCCGGTCACCTCGGCGAGCAGCACGAAAAAGGTCATCACCCCGATCCACAGGGCGGCAAGCAGAAACAGGGTGAGCGTCTTCGAGACGGTTTCCTCGGGGATGGTCCGCTTGAAAATGCTGGTCACCCGATAGCCCTTGAGGCGGCTGTAAAGGGCCGCCAGAAAAACCGCCAGGCTGGTGGTCTTGACGCCGCCCCCTGTCGAGCCAGGCGAGGCGCCGATGAACATCAGAACGATCATCAAAAAGATGCTCGGCACGCTGAACGCCGCAAGATCAACGGTATTGAAGCCGGCGGTGCGGGTGGTCACCGACTGAAACAGGGTGACCCACAGGGCCTCGCCGAGCGTCGCCTCCCGGAAAGTCCCGCTGTTGGTTTCGAGGACAAAGAGTGCCGCCCAACCGGCGAAAATCAGGATGGACGTCGTCAGCAGCACCAGCTTGCTGTGCAGCGACAGGCGCCAGCGCCGCCCGCTGCGCATGGTGTGGCGGATATCGAGCAACTCCTTGATCACCAGAAAGCCCAGGCCGCCGAGCACGATCAGCATCATGATCGTCAGGTTGACGATCGGGCTGTTGCGGTAGCCGATGAGATTGTCGCTGAACAACGCGAAGCCGGCGTTACAGAAGGCCGACACTGCATGGAAAATTGCATAGTAGCAACCCTTGACCCACCCGAACTGCGGCACGAACACCACGGCCAGACAGGCGGCACCAAGAGCCTCGATAAGAATGGTCAGGTGGATGACGGCACGGACCAGATCGTTGATCGAGCGGACCGGCGTATGCACCAGGGTTTCATTGAGGATCCAGCGATCACGCAACCCGACGCCGGTGCGCAGGTAAAAAAACAGGTAAACGGAGAAGGTCGTGATCCCGAGCCCGCCGAGCTGAATCAGGACAAGGATGACCAGCTGGCCGAACAGCGAAAACGCCGTACCGGTATCGACCACTGCCAGCCCGGTGACGCACTGGGCCGAGGTCGCCGTGAACAGGGCGTTGACAAAACCGACCGAATCGCCGGTGCTGGCCAGCGGCGTCGTCAGCAGAAGCGCACCGATCAGGATCGACACCGCGAAAAACAGCGTCAGGGTGCTGGCGGGGGAGAGCTCGGCAAGGAGGGATTTGCGGCGGGTCCTGGTCATAACAAGCCTGGAGCTCGCACGCGGAAACTGTCGGGGCGACAACGGACCAAGACCGGCAAACTTACTTCAACCGGCTGACCCGCAGGGGTTTTTGCCCCTCCGGCCTGGCGACCACCTGCCCCGCCCGCTCTCTCACCTCGCCAAGCGCCACTTCCATGTCCAGATCGCGGTAATAAAGGTCGCTGCGGAACTGGATGGTGCCGTCGGCATCAACCCAGACCGTCCAGTATTGCAGGTGCGTGGGGACGGGGTTGTTGATGCTGACCTGAAGCGGCGAGGTGCGGGCCAGCGCCTCCTGAAGGCGCTCCTCGGTCCATTTCGGCTGATCGCTCAGCAGGTAGCGGGCCAGGCCGACCGGATCGCCGATGCGGATGCAGCCGGAACTGTAGGTCCGGTTGTGGCGGTCGAAAAGACTCCGCTCGTTGGTATCGTGCAGATAGACGTTGAAGGCGTTGGGGAACATAAACTTGACCTTCCCCAGCGGGTTCCACGGACCGGGGTCCATGCGCAGTTCACCGGGGAAGCGCTCGGCCTCGATCTTGCGCCAGTTGATCGCTGCCAGCTCACTCGCCGCCATCTCCTTCCCGCCGTGGCGGAACACCCGGAAATGGTTCTTGGCCAGAAAGCCCGGATCCTTCTGGATGGCGGGAAGCTTGTCCTCGCGCAGCACCGTGGCCGGCACGGTCCAGGTCGGGGCGAACTCCAGGTAGCTCATTTGCGAGGTGAAGCCGGGGGTCCGCCGGAATGGCCGCCCGACGATCACCGGCATCTCCATGACGACCGCCCCGTCCTCAACCACCTTGAGCGTGAAGTCGGCGGTATTGACGCTGATGTGACGGCGGCCGAGCTCCCGGGGCATCCAGCGCCAGCGCTCGAGATTGATCTCGACCTGCTGGATGCGCTGTTCGACCGTCACGTTCATCGCCTGGTAAGTACGCTTGCCGATGACGCCATCAGGATCGAGCCCGTGTCGACGCTGGAAACGCTTCATCGCCTCCAGCGTCGCCGGCCCATAGGCGTTCCCCTCGAACGGGGCGGGCGCCGGCATTTCCCCGGTAGCGAGCAGGCGCGCCCGAATCGCCGGCAGACGCGGATCGATGGCTCCTGGCTTGAGTTTCTCCCCGACCGGCACCTGCGGCCAGCCGCCCCGCGCCGACAGCACACGCAGGTCGGCCAGCGCCGCCATCAGCTGGCGATAGCCCTGGTGGGGCGGGGCCAGTTCGGCCAGCAGGGCGTTGAGGCTGTCGCCGTCGACCGCCGGGGGGAGCAGTTTGACCAGGTCGAGCTTGCGCCGACGCACCCGCCAGTCGCTGTGGGCAAGAGCCGGATCGATGCGCCCCTCCACCAGATCGGTGCCATAACTGAAAAAGGCCTGGGACAGGTAAAGATCGAGAAGAGCCAGCATTTGGACCGAAAGCTGCTTGCCGCTACGCATCGTCTCGCTGCGCATGGCCATCAGCCGCTCGATCGGGACAAGCAGGTAATCCTCGCCACACAAACCGTGATCGGCTGCAGAGCGTAACTTTTCCACCAGGGCAAAGGCGGAAATGCGCAGACCGCTGCGCGCCTGCCACAACGGCCGGTAATCACGGCTACGGTAGAGCTCGTCGACTTCCTGGCTGACCCTGGCTCCCTCTTCTCCCCGCAGTTCGGGCGGCATGGCCTGCCGTCCTGCGAGCAGATCGGCAATCTGGCCGGTCATCTGCTCGATCGGCAGTTCGGCGGCAGGCGCCGGTTGCGGAGCAGCGGCCAATGCCAGCAGGAGCAGGCAGCCCCCCAGACACCCGCCACCCCGTTGCAGGCCGGCTGCCACCGGCCGTATCCACTTCATCATCTTCAGCACGGTCAGCGAATCCACACCGTTTGAATGTTGACGAACTCCTTGATGCCATGGTGGGACAGTTCGCGGCCGAAGCCGGAGATCTTCACCCCGCCGAACGGCAGGCGCGGATCGCTCTTGACCATGCCGTTGACAAATGTCGCCCCGGACTCGACCTGGCCGGCAAAAGTCTCCCCCCTTGCCGTATCGCGGGTCCACACCGAGGCGCCAAGCCCGAAGGGGGTGTCGTTGGCAATGCGTAGGGCATCGGCCTCGTCTCTGGCGCGGATGACCGAGGCCACCGGGCCGAACAGCTCCTCGTCGTAGGCGGGCATGCCGGGAACGACATCGACCAGGATCGTCGGCGGGTAGAAGCTCCCCTTCCCTGCCAGCGGCTTGCCGCCGAGGATGATCTTCGCCCCTTTCGCCACCGAGGCCTCGACCTGGGCATGGAGTTCCAGCATCAGGTCCTCGCGGGCCTGTGCGCCCACCTGGC
>CAZRTZ010000025.1:34380-35685 GCA_964603155.1 uncultured Geobacteraceae bacterium
TCGTCGAGGGGGTCGCCCATGACCAGGGCGGCCGTCGCGGCGGTAAATTTTTCCAGGAAGGCGTCGTAGACCGGCGCCTCGACGATGAAGCGCTTGGCGGCGATGCAGCTTTGCCCGGAATTGATGCAGCGCGCCTTGGCGGCCACAGCCGCGGCTTCGTCAAGATCGGCGTCGGCCAGCACCACGAACGGATCGCTGCCGCCCAGCTCCATGACGGTCTTCTTCAGCATCTGCCCGGCCTTGGCCGCCACCTTGCGGCCGGCGATGTCGCTGCCGGTCAGGGTCACCGCCTTGACGAAGGGATTCTCGATCACCCGGTCGACCTTGCCCGAGCCGATCATCAGGGTGCGGAAGAGATCAGCCGGGAAACCAGCCTTGACGAAGACCTCCTCGATCTGCAGGGCACAGCGGGGGACGTTCGACGAGTGCTTGAGCAGGCCGGCGTTGCCGGCCATCAGTGCCGGAGCGGCGAAGCGAAAGACCTGCCAGAACGGGAAGTTCCACGGCATCACCGCCAGGATGACCCCCAGGGGGCGATGGGCCACGTATGATTTCGAGGCGTCGCTGGCAATGACCTCGTCGGCCAGGTAGCCTTCGGCATGGTCGGCGTAATGCTCGCAGCAGAAGGCGCACTTGTTGACCTCGGCGCGCCCCTCGGATATCGGCTTGCCCATCTCCAGGGCCATGGTGCGGGCATAGACGTCGACGTTGTCGCGCAGCACCTGCGCGGCCTTCTTCATCAATGCGGCGCGCTCCGCGAAACTGGTGCCACGCCAGGCAAGCCAGGCCTGCTGTGTCCGCCCGACCATCGCGGCGACTTCGTCATCGGTCCATTCGGTGAACTGCTCCAGCAACTCTCCGGTCGCGGGGTTGATCGATTCCAGCGCCATGGCTCTCCTCCCGGCAGCGATTGTAATCGTAGTAATTTATCAGGATACGGCACCTAAATCCACACTGATTGCATACGGCTCACGGTTCCCCTGCTCCCCACTTTTATGTTAGCCTTCGGCATCAAACTTCTGCTGGAGTGGACCTCTATGGACTGGCCGACCATCGGTGCAAAACTCGGGTTGCGCACCCCCAAGTGGCACTGGCGACTGATGCGCTGGGAACGGGCCTGGCGCGACCTGCTCCGCGGCGGGCACGCCAACGGCGCCACCCCGGCCGCCTGGGTGATTCTGGCCATCAACCTGGCGCTATTCAGCCTGATGGTTGTTCAGGGTGCTCTGGCCGGTCAGGGGCTGCGTCCCCTGCTCAATCCGGACGGCTATCTGCTGCTCCATGCCGGCGGCCAGTACTGGCCGC
>CAZRTZ010000026.1:0-34721 GCA_964603155.1 uncultured Geobacteraceae bacterium
GTCTGGGGGTGGGCGAGCAACTTGCGCAGGGGAAGGAGGTCATGACCCGCAAGTACCGCGCCGGGAAGTTCATGGCCTACTTCCAGCCCTTTTCCAATACCTTCGCGCCGCTGGACGAACTGCGCGACCTTTATGACCAGGCCCTGGCAGTGCCGGACGTGGTCGGTCTGGCCGTCGGCACCCGCCCCGACTGTCTCGAGGACGGGGTCCTCGATCTGCTGGCGGAGTACCACCGGCGCACCTACTTCTGGCTGGAAATCGGCCTGCAGAGCAGCCACGACCAGACTCTCGCCCGGCTCCGGCGCGGCCACGACTACGCCTGCTTCCTGCGTGCCTACCAGGGGGCCAAGGCCAAAGGCCTGCGGGTCTGCGTGCACCTGATCATCGGCCTCCCCGGCGAGGGCCGGGAGGAGCTGCTGGCGACGGTGGCGGAGATGGCGCGGCTGCAAGTGGACGGCGTCAAGCTGCACCTGTTGCACGTGCTCGACGGCACGCCGCTGGGGGAGCTGTACCGCCAGGGGGAGATCAATATTCTGGGGCAGGAGGAGTATGTCGGCCTGGTGGCCGACGTGCTGGAGCGGCTGCCGGCGCAGACGCTGATTCACCGCCTCACCGGCGACGGCCCGCGCGCCACGCTGCTCGCCCCCTTGTGGTCGCTCAACAAGTGGGAGGTGCTCAACGCCATCGATGCCGAGATGAATCGGCGCGGCAGCGTGCAGGGGTGTCTGGTTGCGTGAGGAGTGAGGAGTGAGGAGTGAGGAGTGAGGAGTGAGGAGCAGAAGCGCGCCTAAACAGGATTGGCCCGCTTTTGCCGAGGGCTACGCCTCACCCCTCACGAAATTACCGAAACATCAACGCCGCCAGCAGCAGGAGCGCCGCCACGATCACGGCGATGACGACCCCCTTGCCGGCCCCCCCGGCCTTGGGTGCAGGCTCCTCCTCGAGTTTGCCGACTACCGGGAAGCGCTCGACCACCATGCGCACGTGCGGCGCCCCTTTCAGCTCTTCGGTCAGGTCGGCCCCGGCCTGATGCGCCCCCTGATGATCCCCGCCCTTCCATAACGGGCTGGCCGTGACATCGTAGAGCGTCCCGTTCACCGCCACATAGGCGGGGCGGCCATCGCGGCCGTCAAACTTGGCAAGTTCGCTTTTGGTCACGAGCCGTTCTCCGCAAACAGTGTTATGAGACCCCGGTGACTCCAGAGGGGATATCGATTATGATGGCGCATATTTTACACGAAGACACACCAACCACAACCAACAGGACGCCAAGTACTCCATGTATCGACACCATTTCGGGCTGCATGAGCTCCCCTTCTCCCTGACCCCCGACCCCGAATTCTTTTACGGGCACCCCGGTCATCAGGAGGCGCTCAACGTCCTTTTGGTGGCCCTGCAGGGTGGGGAAGGATTCATCAAGATCACCGGCGAGGTCGGCACTGGCAAGACGCTGCTCTGCCGCAAGCTGCTCAACTCGCTGGACGCCGGTTTCTGCACCGCCTACCTGCCCAATCCGCTGCTGGCCCCTTTCGAACTCTATCAGGCGCTGGCGCAGGAATTCGGCCTGCAGGTCCCGGCGGCCGCCACGCTGCACGACCTGCTCAAACAGCTGACCGACAAGCTGGCCGCTCTCTACCGGGAGGGGCGGCGGGCGGTGCTCTGTATCGACGAGGCTCAGGTGATGCCGGTGGAGAGCCTCGAAGCGCTGCGCCTGCTCAGCAATCTGGAGACCGAAAAGTTCAAGCTGCTGCAGATCGCGGTCTTCGCCCAGCCGGAATTCAATACGCTGCTCGATAGCGAGGGGTTGCGCCAGCTGCGCCAGCGCATCACCTTCAACTACACGCTCCCCCCCCTCGATCACGACGGGGTGGCCGGTTATGTCAACCACCGGCTGCGCATCGCCGGCTATCGCGGCCTGCCGCTGTTCACCGGGAAGGCCCTTGAAGCCCTCAGCCGTGCCAGTCACGGCGTCCCGCGGCTGGTCAACATCCTCTGTCACAAGGCCCTGCTGGCTGGCTATGGTGCCGGACTGCACAGCATCGATGTCCCCCAGATCAAGGCGGCGGTGCGTGACACCGCCGAGATCCTGCCGCGGCGCACCGTCTTCGGGCCGCTGCGCGACGAGCCGCTCTACCGCTGGCTCGGTGTGGCCACGGCGGTGGAGTGCGTGGTGTTGGCCTGGCTGACCTGGAGTGTTTTGTCATGAGCCTGATCAACCAGATGCTGCGCGACCTGCAGCAGCACGACCGGCGTCCGGATGCCGATGCGCCGCCGGTGTTCCCGGCCGGCACGGTTTCCGCCAGGCGGCCGGTGGCCGGCGGGCGGGTTCTCCTCGGCAGGTGTTTGGCGGGGCTCGCCGCTTTGGCCCTGCTGTGGGCGCTGGCCGGCTGGCTGGCCGACCGCTTTACCCCTGCCACCCCCGCCGGGGCTCCGGTGCCGGGTCAGATCGCCAGCGTCCCAGCTCCGTCGCAGGTCACAGCCAGCCCCATGACCGCCCCGGCGCCCGCACCGGCCGAAGTGCCTCCGTCCCCGGCAGCGGTCCGCTCCGGATCAATGGGTGTGGATGTTGCCCGCCGCAGCAAAACGGCGCCGGAAACGGATCGTCAGCCTGAGTTCATGTCTCCCGGTGAGGCAACGCCTCTGCACCCCGACCAGCTCCCCGGTGCCGTCCCCAGCACCACCCCGCCGCGCTTCGAACACCCCTACCGGCAGGCCGACCTGGCCTACCGCGAGGCCCAGGCCGCCGAGCGTCCGGAGGTGAAGCTGGCGGCCCTGCAGCGTGCCCTGCTGGCTTATCCCGGCCACATGCCGGCTCGTGAACTGCTCGCCGGGCAGCTCGCTGAAGCCGGGCGGCGCGACGAGGCACTGGCGGTCCTCGAGGAGGGGTTGCGGATCGTTCCCGACTACACGCCGCTGCGCAAGGAGGGAGCCCGCCTCCTCCTGGCCGGCGGCGATCCCGCCGGGGCCGCCAAAATCCTGATAGGCCCGGGGCTGCCGCGGGTTACCGCCGATCCCGAACTGCACAAACTGCTGGCCAATGCCTACGAACAGCTCGGCGAGCCGTTCCTCGCGGCGCAGACCTACCGCAACCTGCTGGTCAACGCTCCGCACGACGGCTCGCTGTGGGTCGGGCTGGCGACGGTGCTGGAGAGAAGCGGTCAGGGCGAAGAAGCCCGTCGGGCCTATCGCCAGGCGCTGGCCGTCGGCGGTTTGACTCGCGAGGAGGCCGCCCGGGCACGGGCCGGGAGCGGCGGCACCTGATAGCGGTGTTCAGAGTTCGGCAGTCTCTACAAAGGGGGGAACGGCAAATGGCGTTCCCCCCTTTGTTTTCTTGCCGACAGACAACCCAAAATGGTCACCCAAGAGCCATTATTATTGGCAATCAATTGGCTTCTAACCACGGATTTAATAAGTGAATTAATGAAAAAATGGGGGGGGTAAGTTGACAGCAGGAAATTTTATGGCAAGATATAGCCTGTTTATGTAAATCTTAATGTTCAGCAGGCTCTCTGCGGGACGGGAAGTATAAATTCTTATTTGGGAGGCCACATGAAACCAGTCAGTCGTCGTGTGTGGTTGAGTGCCCTGGCAGGGTTGCTGCTCTGCCTGGGAACCTCTCCGGCCAGTGCCGCCGATGCGGCCTACGTCGGGACGGACACCTGCAAAGGGTGTCATGAGAAGGTGACGGAGGGCTTTGCCAAGTCGTTCCACGCCCAGGCGTGGGCGAGCGCGCAGAAGTACCAGACTAGCGGCTGCGAAGCCTGCCACGGGCCGGGCGGCAAACATGCCGACGATCCATCGCCGGCGACCATCGTCTCCTTCGGCAAAAAAGCACCGCATACTGCCGAAGCCAAGAGTGCGACCTGCCAGGGGTGCCATGCGACCAACAACGAGCTGGCCTTCTGGGACAACGGCAAGCATGCTGCCAACGGCGTTGCCTGTGCCGACTGTCACGACACCCACGACAGTGCGGTGCCCAAGGTCAACCAGCCGGACGTTTGCTTCGACTGTCACAAGGACATCCGTCTGGAGGCCAACAAGCAGTCGCACCACCCAATCGTCGAAGGTAAGGTTTCCTGCTCCGATTGCCATAACCCGCACGGCAGTCTGACCCACAGCATGCTCCGTGCTGACACCAATAACCTACTCTGCTTCAAGTGCCATGCCGAGAAGCGTGGGCCGTTTGTCTGGGAGCATCCGCCGGTCGAGGAGAACTGCGGCAACTGCCACGAACCGCACGGCAGCCGGCATGACAAACTGCTCGCCGAGAAAGAGCCAAATCTCTGCATGAATTGCCACGACTGGAGCGGGCATCCGGCTACGCCTTACGATGCGCGCCGGGGTTTTGAAGGTTCTAATCCCAGCAATCGCTTTGTTGCCAGGGGATGCCTGAACTGCCACAACAACATTCATGGCAGTAGCGCGTCCGGCAGCAGAAGCGAACGCTTTATTCGATAGGAGGTCGACATGATGCTCAGATACTGCTCAATTTTTCTGGCGGTTCTTCTGGCGGCGACCCCCGTGGTGGCGGCCGAAGGCGTGACCAGCGGCAAGATAACGATTGGGGTCAACATTCTTGGCGGAGACGATCAGGATAATGCCAAGTTCCAGGAATATCGCGATGTCGATGATGGGGTGATCTCCGGACTCGAGCTGTTCACGACAAAAAACGGATATTATCTCACCCTTGATGCGGAGATGGTCGGCCGCGACGACCAGAGCTATTCGGCCAAGGCGGGGCGTTACGACAGTTTCAGCCTTTCAGCGTTCTACGACAAGATGGAGCACAACTACAGCTTCGACAACATTTCAGTTTTTACCGGTGTTGGCACGGACAATCTCGTCCGGTCGACGACGACCCCGGCAAATCTAGCCACCTGGCTTCCGCTCGACTACAGTGTCGAGCGTGAAGTTTACGGTGGCAAGGCGACCATTTCCCTTGGCAGCCCATTTTTCCTCTCCTTCGAAGCCAACCAGATCGAGAAAGAGGGAGTCATCCCCTTCGCAACACGTAATTTTGTGGAACTGCCCCTGCCGGTTGATTACACAACCACGGATTTCACGACACGCGTCGGCTATGCTACTAACACCCTGATGGCCTCGCTGGACTGGACGGTCAATAGTTTCGACAATCGATATGAATATTTGAAATTTCAGAATCCGAGCAGTGGAACTGCTGGACAAGATGTCTCGTTGGCACCCGACAACGACATGTGGCAAATCGGTGGCCAGTTGGTCTTCAAACAACTACCGCTTAACTCGACCCTGGCGTTGCGCGGCAGTTACAGCCAGCTGGAAAGTGATATAACCCTCGAAAGCTCCCCCGGGAATTTCGATGGCGATGTGACCTACACAACGGCCTCGGCATCGCTGCGCTCCCGCCCGCTGGATCGACTGGAAACCGAGCTTTCGTACCGCTATGTCGAGAAGGATAACGATTCGGATAAAATATCTTATGCAGACAGATACACGCCTGCGAATCCTCCTCGCGAAAACAAATTATTTTATTACAAGAAACATAATGCCGCACTCGACGTAGCCTATCGCCTGACGAACGATAACCGGGTTAGCCTTGGTTACGATTACACCAAGATTGAGCGTGCCGAAGAGATTCGCTTTGATGCCGAAAAAACCGAAGATCAACTGTTCTCGGTGGAATGGAAGAATACCTCCCTGGACTTTATGACGGCTAAAGTGCGCTACGAATACCTGAACCGTAATTCCGATTTCAACGGGGTGGCCGCTGTCGACCCTGCTGCTGATGAAACGCAGATTTTCGCCTATTTCCGCCCATTTGACGCCGCCAACAAGGAACAGGACAAGGTCGCGGTGACCTTGGAGATTGCTCCCTGTGACTTTGCTGATCTTGGGCTCGAGTACAACTACAAAAAGGCCGATTACGACAAGACAGATCTGGGACGCACCGATGAGCGCAGCCATGAAGTCATGGTCGATGCCAACCTCAGACTTCCCGGTAAAGCGAACCTCTACGGATATGCGGCTTATGAAAAAGCCGAGATCGATGCAAATCATCGAGTCTATTCAGGGGCTGACGGTACAGCAGATCCAAAGGGGTCTTTTCAAGACAGTGCCAACTACAACTGGACCGATGAGCGGACCGACAAGTCTTACTACTACGGGGCCAAGCTGGAGGTTCCCCTGTTCGTCGAAGAGTTCGTCGTCTCGCTGGCTTACGACTACCAGAAGTCTGACGGCGAGTCGGAGTTCTCTGCCAACGTGTCTTCCGTCGATGCGGCCTTTGTAGACATCAACAACTACGACGATTATGTGAAGAAAACCCTCAACCTGAAAGCCGACTATGCCATCAGCAAAGCGCTTTCCGTGGCCCTGGGCTATCTCTATGAGACCTACAAGTACGACGATGTGCAGTGGGATGGTTACCAATATATTCTGGGTAGTAATTATCTGACAGGGGCCTATTCCGATCGAGACTACAAGGCGAGCACCACGTACCTGACCATGTCGTACCAGTTCTAGATAAGGTCAGCCATCGTCTGTTGTAAGGAGGGGCGGAAGCGATTCCGCCCCTCTTCTTTGGCCAACAGCGATTGACACCCCGCCCGCTTTCCGCTTGAATGCATCAGTCATTGCCATCCAAGGGAGCACTTCATGACCACCTGTCAAACCATCGGCTTCATCGGCGGCGGCAACATGGCCGAGGCCCTGATCAAGGGGCTGTTCGCCCAGAGGCATCCGCCCGACAAGATCCTGGTGTCCGATCCGAGCCCGGAGCGGCAGGCGCTGCTGCGCGACAGCCACAAGGTCACGGTTCTCCCCGACAATCTGGCCGTTGCCGCCGGCTGCCGCCTGCTGGTGCTGGCCATCAAGCCGCAGATGGTGCCGGTCGTGGTGCCGGAGTTGGCGGGAATGGTGACGGCGGAACACCTCGTGGTGTCGATCCTCGCCGGTACGGCCACAGCCACGCTGGAAAAGCTGCTCGGCGGCAGTGTGCGGGTGGTGCGGGCCATGCCCAACACCCCGGCGCTGGTCGGCAGCGGGGCCACGGCGATCTGTGCCGGGAATTTTGCCACCCCCGCCGATCTGGAAACGGCCGCGGTGCTGTTCCGCGCGGTCGGTGCGGTAAATACGGTTACGGAGCCGCAGATGGATGCGGTGACCGGCCTCTCCGGCTCCGGGCCGGCCTACGTTTTCTCGGTGATCGAGGCGTTGGCCGAAGGGGGGGTGCAGGAGGGTCTGCCGCGCGACGTGGCCCTGGAACTGGCGACGCGCACGGTGCTCGGCGCCGCCAGGCTGGTGGCCGAGAGCGGTGAAGAGCCGGCCGAATTGCGCCGCAAGGTCTGTTCCCCCGGCGGCACCACTTTGGCTGGTTTGACCGCCCTGGAGGAGCGCGACCTCAAGGGGGCGCTGATCGAGGCGGTTTCGAGAGCGACCAGAAGGTCAAAAGAGTTAGGGCAGGGGAAATGAGGGGAGAGAGAGGGTGCTCATGGTTCGACAGGCTCACCACGAGCGGGGAGCGGATGCTTTGGGTCCGTTCGTCCTGAGCCTGTCGAAGGGCGAACAGGAAATATGTCTTTGTTGACCATTCAATCGCTTTGCCCTTAAGGCCCAACTCCCGCACGTATGAATTCCACCATCGCCGCCTACCAAACCCTTCTCACCGAGATCGACACCTGGTTCGCGGCCTGCCTGGCCGCCGCGCCGCAGGGGACGCTGGCCTGTCGCCAGGGGTGCAGCGCCTGCTGCCGGGGGCTGTTCGACATCACCCTGCTCGACGCCTTCCTGCTCAAGGAAGGCGTCGAGCAGCTCCCCGGGAACACCCGCGAGCAGGTGCTGGCCCGCTGCCACCCGCGCCTGGCCGAGCTGCAACAGCGCTGGCCGCAGCTTCAGCCCCCCTATCTGCTCAACTCTCTCCCCGACGATAGCTGGCAGGAGATGCCTGAGGATGACGAGATCCCCTGCCCCCTGCTCGGCGCCGAGGGCCTCTGCCTAGTCTACCCGTTCCGGCCGATGACCTGCCGCCTACACGGCCTCCCCAACATCGACCATTGCGGAGAAGACTTCAGCACCGACCCGTGCACCCTTCACCACGGCGACCCCCTCGACCTTCCTCCCGCTATTCTGCATGGCCCTTTCAAGGAGATCTTTACCGGCGAGTTCGAGCTGATGCACACACTGACCCGGCAGCTCACCGGGACGCCGACCTGCGAGGCAGACACCTTCATCCCGCTGGCGCTGCTGGCCGATTACGCCAAGGTCGATTGGCGCAGCGTTTGAACGCTTAGGGGAGCTCCAGCGGCGCTTCGTCGAGGGCGGCGAGCTGCTCGCGCAGTTCAACGATGTGCTCGTTCCAGTAACGCGGCGTGTTGAACCAGGGGAAGGCCACGGGGAAGAGCGGGTCGGCCCAGCGCCGGGCCAGCCAGGCGCTGTGGTGGAGGATGCGCAGGGCGCGCAGCGGCTCGATCAGGCGCAGTTCGCGGGGGTCGAAGTCGGCGAACTCGTTGTACCCCTCCACCAGCTCATGCAGTTGCTGCAGGCGGCGCGGCCGGTCGCCGGAGAGCATCATCCACAGGTCCTGCACCGCCGGGGCGGTGCGGGCGTCGTCGAAATCGACGAAGTGCGGAGCGCCGTCGCGCCAGAGGATGTTCCCCGGGTGGCAGTCGCCGTGGGTGCGCAGGTGCCGGATGGGGCCGGCCGCGGCCAGCTCGGCTTCGATCCGTTCCAGCAGGCGGTCGGTCACCGCCGCATAGCTGGCCCGGAAGTCGGCGGGGACGAAATTCTCCCCCAGCAGTGCAACGCTGTCCCGGCCGAACTCGGTGCTGTCGAGGGTCGGCCGGTGGGCAAACGGGCGGACCGCGCCGACGGCGTGCAGCCTCCCCAGGGTGCGGCCGAGGATCAGCAGGTTGTCGAGGTCGTCGAACTCCGGGGCATGCCCCCCCTGGCGCGGGTAGAGGGCGAAGCGGAATCCCTCGTAGGCGAACAGGCTCTGGCCGAGGTGGTTGCTTAAGGGGGCCACCACCGGCAGTTCATGCTCGACCAGTTCGAAGCAGAAGGCGTGCTCCTCCAGAATCTGCGCGTCTTCCCAGCGCCCGGGTCGGTAGAACTTGGCGATCAGCGGCGCGTCATCCTCGATCCCCACCTGGCAGACCCGGTTTTCGTAGCTGTTCAGGCTGATGATGCGGCAGTCGCAGCGAAAGCCCTGGCTCTCGACAGCGTCCATGACAAAGGCCGGGGTCAGCGTCTGGAACGGATGGGCCGGGGTGCTCATCAGGCGGACTCCTTCTGCCCGGCCGCGGCCAGGGCGAAGAGCGGGGCGTGATTGGAGGTGAAATGCGGCGGGTCGCGGCGCAAAATCGCCGCCACCGCCGGGTGCCGGGAGAAGTCGCCGCTGACGAAGCGTCGCACCTGGCCGCGTCCCCACCCCTGCGGGTGGCGGAAGTCGTGATAAAGCGACAGATCCCCCTCGTAAAAGGGGATGGTGGCCAGCTCTTCGGCCTCGTTGCCGAATGCCGGCAGGTTGAAGAGGGCGACGTTGAGAAAATCGATGGTGTCGGCCTGTGCAGCAACGAACCCCAGCGTGCGCCGCGCCGCCGCCTCGTCTTCCGCCGGCGTGCCGAACAGGAGGTAGCCGTAGACCGCAATCCCCGCCGATTTCAGGCTGTGCAGAGCCTGTGCCGCTGTTTCAAGGGAAATTCCCTTGTGCAGGCGGTCGAGCACTTCCTGGTCCCCCGATTCCAGCCCGAGCTTGAGCATCACGCACCCCGCCCGGCGCAGCGCCCGGCAAAAGTCGGGGTCGGCCAGCTGGGCGTCGATGCGGGCGAAACCGTACCAGGGGACAGGGAGCGGGCGCTCGGCCAGGGCGCGCAGCAGCGCCGGACTGATGGCGTTGTCGAGCAGGTGCAGCAGGGTCGGACGGTAGCCGGCGCACAGGGCATGCAGCTGGTCGAGTGCCACCGTGGTGGGGAGCGGCTGATAAGCGTTCCCCTCGGCACGCTCCGGGCAGAAGGAGCAGCGGTTCCACCAGCAGCCCGCGGCGGTGCTGTAGGGGAGGATCAAACCCGGGGACAGGTAGCCGTCGAGGGGGAGCCCGGTGTAGTCGGGGAGAGCCGGCGCCTGCGGCGGAGTGGCCCCGCACAAATCGAGCAGGAACTCCTCTCCGGGGCCGGCGACCAGGTGGTCGATCAGGCCGGCAAAGGGATTGCGCCAGTCGGGGCGGCGCAGCCACGAGGTGACCAGCCCGCCGCCGAGGACGATGGTGATCCCTGGTGCGACGCGGCGGATGCAGCCGGCCATGGCGAAAGTCGTCAGCGCCTGGCTCAGATAGTTGAGGGAGAGGCCGACGACCGTCACCCCGTCGAGCAGTTCGGGCAGGCGGGGAGCGAACCAGGGGGAGAACGGATTGCGCTCCGGCTGCGCGGCTGCAGCCAGCAGGTCGGCGCTGCGCAGCGGGGAGAGGGCGGTCTGCCGGTAATCGGCCAGGCCAATGCTCGCAGCAGAGCGTTCGCCCGCTTTGCCCAGCAGCCGGTTCAGGTCGCTGACCGCACGCCGGTAACGGTCAGGGGTGCGGTAGGTTGCCGGGTCGCGCAGGGCGGCCAGGTGGTCGTCGCGCCCCTTCAGGGACCGGCGGGTCCAGGTGTCGCTCGCCGCCGGGGTTTGACCCAGCAGCCAGAGCTGTCCTTCGAGATTGGCGTCGAGCGTTTGGCACGGCACCCCTGCGGTGCGCAGGGTGCCGGCCAGGCGGGCGATGCCGGCCGGGGGTTCGCAGCCCTTGGCGACCGGCGGGTGGATGAGGAGGACGGCTGCCACGTCATCCCGCCGGATCCGCCGGTGCGGTGCCTCCGCCGACCACCCGGTCGACCAGCAGGGCGGCGGCGTTGTCTCCGGTGGCGTTGAGCAGGGTCGCCAGCGGGTCGATGATCACGCTGATCACGGCCAAGAGCGGCAGGGCCTCGGGGCCGAAGCCGAAGGCCGAAAGAATCACCATCTCGGCGGTCATCCCCCCGGTGGGGATGGCGCTGACCACCATGGCGGCGAGGATGGAAACGGCCACGGTCGCCATCAGCACGGTCGGGGTCGGCTCGAGGCGGAACAGGCTGATGGCGAACAGGCACTTGACCACCGCGCCGATCACCGAGCCGTCCTTGTGAAGCACCGCGCCGACCGGGATCACCAGGCTGCCGACCTCGCGGGAGACACCCATCTTCGGGGCGGCTTCGAGATTGGCCGGCATGGTTGCCATGCTCGAGCAGGTGCCCAGCGCCGTCAGCGACGGGGTGAGCATGTGTGTCCAGAAACGCCTGGTTCCGGAACTTCCGCCGGCAAGCCAGGCGTAAGCCGAGAAGGCGAGGACGAAATAGGCCGTCCCGAACAGGTAGTAGGCGGTGAAGAGCCGCAGGTAGGCATCGGCCAGGGCGGCCCCGGTCTCGGCCACGGTGGCAGCGAAATAGGCGAACAGGCCGACCGGGGCGGAGAGCATGATGTAGTCGATCAGGCGAATGGTAACGTCGGCGCCGCTTTGCAGGACGCTGGCCAGCGGTTCGCCCCGCTCGCCCAGTTGGCGGGTGGCCAGGCCGAACGCGGCGGCGAAGAGCATCAGCGGCAGCATCGCCTTGTGGGAAAGGAGTTCGGCAAAACTCGGCACGGAGACGGTTCTCACCAATTGGGCGAGCAGCGACGGGGCTGCGGCACCGGCCGCGGCCGCCGGTAAGGGGAAACTGCCCACCGGGTCGGGGGCGACGACCAGGAAGAAGAGAAGAGAGCCGAGGGCGGCAACCAGGCTGGTGGCAAGGAAGACCGCGAGCATCACCCAGGTGATTCTGGAAACCTTGGCGGTCCGCGTCGCGGTGATGCTGGCCGCGACCGAGAAGAAGACCAATGGCACGATCACCATGAAGATCAGGTTGAGAAACAAGTCGCCCAGCGGCTTGAGGGCAAACGCAAGCTGCGGGGAAACCCAGCCGAGGACCGAACCCGCGACGATCGCGGCGATCAGCAGCACGGCGAAGCGGTAGGCGCGCAGGGACGGCATCGTCACCGGATCACCCGCCCTGCAGATAGGCGTCGATCGCCTCGGCGACGCGGCGACCCTCGCGCATGGCCAGGATCACCGTCTGCGGCTCGTGGACCACGTCGCCGGCGGCGAAGACCCCGGCGCGGGTGGTCATGCCATAGTACGGCTCGTTCTCGGTGATCACGTACCCCTTGTCGTTGGTCTTGATCCCGGTGGTGGTCGAGACGATGCGCGCGAACGGCTTCTGGCCGACGGCGATGATCACCTTGTCGCAGGGGACGAACTCCTCGGTGCCGGGCAGGGGCACGATGACGCTTTCGCGCCCGGTGACCTGGCGGGCGAAGTGCTGCAGGGTGACGCCGGTGACCGTCTCTTCGCCGTGGATGCGTGTCACGCTGGTCTCGAAGCGGAACGTCACCCCCTCGTGGAGAGCTTCGGCATACTCCTTGTCGCTGGCCCGGCGCTCCTTCTCCGGGACGATGTCGACCGCCAGCACCGAGGCGGCCTTCAGACGCAGGGCGGTGCGCGTCGCATCGACGGCGACGTTGCCGGCGCCGACCACCACCACGCGGTCGCCGGGGAGGACCGGGAAGGGGCGGTTGGCCAGGCTGCCGTCGCGAATCAGGCTGACGGTCTCCAGAAAGTAGATCGCCTGCATCGCCCCGGAGAGCTGTTCCCCCTCGACGCCGAGCTTCTTGGCCAGGCCGGTGCCGGTGCCGATGAAGATCGCCTGGTAGCCCATGGCAAAGAGCTGGTCGAGGGTCAGGTCTTCACCGATCACCACCCCGGTCTCCATGCGCACGCCGAGGTTGCGCACGATCTCGATCTGCTTGTCGACCACCGCTTTGGGGAGGCGGTACTCGGGGATGCCGTAGCGCAGGACGCCGCCGGCCTTCCCTTGCGCCTCGAACACGGTGACCCGGTAGTTCTGCTTGGCGAGGATCGAGGCGACGGAGAGCCCCGCCGGGCCGGAGCCGATCACCGCCACCTTGCCGCGCAGGCGGTTCAGCGCCAGCTCCATCTCCTTCTCGGCCAGGAAGCGCTCCAGCTTGCTGATGCGGATCCCCTCCCCCTTTTTGCTGAGGACGCAGGACCCTTCGCACTGATCGTTGTGCGGGCAGACCCGGGCGCAGATGATGGCGAGGTTGCTGTTCTCGTTGATGATGTCGATCGCCGTGCGATAGTCCTTCTGCTCGATGGCGGCGATGATCTCGGGGATGCGGTTGTCGATCGGGCACCCCTTGACACACAAGGGGGTCTTGCATTTCAGGCAGCGCCGGGCCTCGGCCAGCGCTTCCTCTTCGGTAAAGCCTTTTTCCAGTTCGTCAAAGTTGAGCATGCAGGTTTGAACTCCCGGACATGAAGAAGGGTGGATAAACTCCACCCTTCGGGCACCATACACCACTCCTCTCGTTACATGCAAAAAGACTCTTCACTCTCTTTTCGCTAACTTGCCATCCACCTCCCCACCTCGCTGCGTCCTGCCGCCTTCAATCGCCAAACGGCGCCGGATCGCAGTTCAGAATACAATCGGTGCCCTTTCCGCCCAGATCGAAATCGCGCCCCTCGCCGCTGGTGGTGTCGAGATGCACGATGGTCGGGTGGCCATAGATCGTTTCACAGCTGGTACACACAAAGGCGCTTTTCCCCTCAAGCTCCCAGCTGGCTTCGGAAAACCTGTCCTTCATGGCTTTACTCCTTTCTGTCCCTCATCAGATGCTGCTCCGGTTGGCAAACCCCTCCACCAACCCGCCCATGTTCCGGACAAGATCATAATAACATAGATAACTAATTTAGTCATGTATTAGGTTTGACCGCCGCAATTGGCAGGGACTGAACGTGACGCTTGTCACCGGGGAGAGGGTCGGTGTTTCCCGTGGAGCGTGCGGAGCAAAAGCCGCCCCCGGCAGACGTTCCTCTGCCGGGGGCGGCTTCTTCCGGTTACCGATCTGTTCAGCCGATCTTTTCGGCCAGATAGATCTGGATGCCGATCTGTTCGATCTGGTCCTGCTGCTCTTCCAGCCAATCGATATGTTCTTCCTCTTCCTTGAGGATCGCTTCCAGGAGCGCCTTGGTGTTGTTGTCGCCGACCTCGGCTGCCAGTTTGATGGTATCATTGTATTTTTTGATGGCGTCGGCCTCGGCGTTCCAGTCTTTTTTGTGCATCTCTTCGACCTTCTTGCCGATGGTGACGGGCCCGAGTTTGGTCAGGACCGGCTTGCCTTCGAGAAAGAGAATGCGCTCGATCAGTTTCTCGGCGTGCTTCATCTCCTGGATCGAGCGTTTCTTGATGGCCGTGGCCAGGGTGTCGTAGCCCCAGTTCTCGCACATCTCCGCATGGACGAAGTACTGGCTGATCGCCCCCAGTTCCTCGCTCAGGCGGGCATTCAACTCCGCAATCAGCTTGTCGTTCCCTTTCATCGTCGAGCCTCCGTCAGTAGGATAGGAATATTCCCTGGAGAGGGAGAAGTCCGTCAACAGATTAACAGCCCGCGCGCGTAATGCAATCACCGCCAAAGCTTATCCCTGCCGGAAGGCGAGATTTCCAGGCGGTAGCGGAGTCCGCTGTCCTTGACAAATCCCAAGCGGCTGCTTCACTTGAACGGGCGTTGTCCATGACGCAGACGATAAAGGTACAAAGGAGGTGCGGGCAATGAACATGCAGGAAATTCGCGAAAGGGCGGCCGCTGTCGGGGTGGGGAATGTCAGCCGGCTGCGCAAGATGGAACTGATTCAAAGGATTCAGCAAGCGGAAGGGAACAACCCCTGCTACGGGGCCGACTGGCGCCAGCAGTGCGCCGAGATGTTCTGCTGCTGGCGCAGCGACTGCCAGAAGGAATGACGGTCAGCGTCCCTGGCTGACGAATGCCAGCCATTCCCGCCAGCTTTCTTGCGTGGTCCGCTCGAGCCAGTCGTTGTGCCGGGCGCCGGGGATCTCGTGCAGGCGCCTGCTCGGAGTCGGCAGCGCCCGATAGAGGCGCCGCCCGTCGCTGGAGGGGATGATTTCGTCGGCTCCGGCGGTCACGATTAGGACGGGGCCGCGGAAAGTGGCGAGCGCGGCAGCGTTGTCGAAGCGGTCGCGCAGGAGCAGGGTGACCGGTAGCCAGGGGTAGTGATGACGGGCTGGGCCGGCCAGTTCGCGCCACGGGGTGAGGAGCAGCACCCCATCCACCGCCAGCGCCGGGTTGCCGGCGACTCCGGCCGCCACTGCCGCGCCGAGCGATTCACCGATAACGACCAGCGGTCCGGCGAAGCGCTGCCGGACCTCTCTGGCCAGTTCCCTGGCCTCGGCCAGCAACGCCGCTTCGCGCAGGCTCCCCGCACTCCGCGCTCCGTAACCGGGGTATTCGGCCACCATCACCCGCCAGCCCGCTTTCAGCAACGGTGCCGCCAGGTAGTCGCGCTGGCGGGCCGAGCCGGCATTGCCGTGCCAGACCAGGCAGGTTCCCACCGCCTCGCCGGGAGGTTCGGCCAAAAGGGCCCGATAGCCATCCGCTTGCGGCCAGAGGCGAAAGCCGCTCGCCTGCGCCTCACGGCGGACCGTCTCGAGGGGGGCCTGCTCGGGGAGGAAGAGCATCGCCTCCTGCCGCCACCAGAGGAACAGGCAGATCGCCACGTAGCCGCACAACAGCAGGGCAGCGATGCGCAGCAGGGTGGCAAGTACGGTCAAACTCACGACCTCATGTTCACGAACTGCAGCTCGATACCGTAATCGCCCCCCTTGAGCAGCTGGATGACCTCCTGCAGGTCGTCGATCTGCTTGCCGCTGACCCGCACCTGGTCTTCCATGATCTGCGCCTGCACCTTGAGCTTGCTCTCCTTGATGACCTTGACGATCTCTTTGCCGCGCTCCTTGTCGATCCCCTGGACAATGGTTACACGCTGACGGACGGCGCCGTGGGAGGCGGGCTCCTTCTTGCCGAAGTCGAGGCACTTGGGGGAGATGCCGCGACGCACCAGCTTCCCCTTGAGGACGTCGACGACAGCGGCGAGCTTGTAGTCGTCGGCGGCGAGGATCACCAGGGCGTCCTTCTCCTGGTTGATCTCGTTGTGCGTTCCCTTGAAATCGTAGCGCTGCTCGATCTCCTTGCGCGCCTGGTTGACGGCATTGTCGACCTCCTGCATGTCGACCTTGGAGACAACATCAAAACTGGGCATGGGATTTCCTCCATAGAGATATGACGGCTATTCTTCTTTCCCTGATAAAGGAACGGTTGTCAACCCTTCGAGGGGGGCGCCGGGGTGCTCAGGGCAGGCGGTCAGCGGCGCGGTCCCCTGGACATAGAACTCGGTTCGCGGCGCCGGGCAGCTGACCGTGGCGAGGAAGCCGGTCAGGGGATCGATCGTTGCCGTGACGACCGTTTCCGGTTGTGAAAAATCGACAGGCGGCAGCTTGGCCAAAGCCTGGCGCATGAAGCGCTCCCAGACCGGGGCGGCCGCCGCGCCGCCGGTGAACCCCCGCCCTTCGGGCTGGGGCGTGTCATGGCCCAGCCAGACGCCGGTGACCAGCTGCGGGGTATAGCCGATGAACCAGGCGTCGCGATAATCGTCGGTGGTGCCGGTCTTGCCGGCCATCGGTCGTTCCGCGGCAAAGCGGAACAGCCCCTTGGCGGTTCCGGCGGTCAATACGTCCTGCAGCATGCGGGTGGTGATGTAGGCCGCATCTGGCGACAGGACCGGGATCGCTTCGACAGGCAGGTCGGCCCCGACGTTGCGGTGGCGGTCGCGCAGGCGCAGGATGGTTCGCGCCGCAGGCAGCAGACCGCCGTTGGCCAGCGGTGCGTAGGCCAGGGTTAGATCGTGAAGGGTGACTTCATCGGTTCCCAGGGCCAGCGACAGGTCGTTGGGCGTGCGCAGCGGCAACCCCAGCCGTTTGGCAAAGGCAACGAAGTCGCCGACACCGATGGCATCCAGGAGTTTGACGGTGATGACGTTGTTGGAATGGGCCAGGGCCTCGCGCAGGGAGAGGGTGCCAAGCAGTTCGTTGCGGTAGTTGTGCGGCGTCCAGCTGCGTCCGTCGCCGCGGGGATAGGCCACCGGCGCGTCATCCCAGCGGTCGCTGGCGGTCGCCCCCTGTTCGATGGCCGCCGCATAGATCAACGGCTTGATAGCCGAGCCCGGCTGGCGCTGGGCGAAAAAGGCGCGATTGTAACTGCTCTTGGCAAAGTCGATGCTGCCGGCAAAGGCCAGTACGTCGCCGCTGTGCGGGTCGAGGCAGAGAAGCGCCCCCTGCAGGCCATCAGGGAGTTTTGCCCCGCGCGCGCCCAAGGCCTGCTCCGCCAGCTTCTGCAGGTCGAGATCGAGGGCGGCGGTGATCTCCAGCCCCCCCCGCTCGATGGCCTGCTGGCCGTACCAGTCGATCAGCTTGCGGCGCAGGTGGGCGAGATACTGCGGCGCTTCACCGGGAGGGACCGCCTTGACCGGCTGCCGCAGCAGGCGCTGCTCCTCGGCCGGGGTGATCATCTGCAACTCCGCCATGCGCTTCAGCACCAGGCGGCGGCGGGCCGCAACCTCGCCGGCTTCTCCCAGCGGATGGTAGCGGCCCGGGTTTTTCGGCACCCCGGCCAGGGTGGCGCACTCGGCCTCGGTCAGCGTCTCCGGGGTCTTGTCGAAATAGAGCCTGGCCGCCTGGGCGATTCCCCAGGCGCCGTTGCCGAAATAGATCTCGTTGAAGTACATCTCCAGAATCTGGGCCTTGGTGTATTTCTTCTCGTACTCTAGCGCCAGCAGCCCTTCCTGGACCTTGCGATCGAGGGTCTTTTCCGCGGAGAGATGCTTGTTCTTGACCAGTTGCTGGGTGATGGTCGAGCCGCCTTCGGCCAGCCGCCCCTTGGCGACGTTCTTGACGACCGCCCGGGCAATGCCGCGCAGGTCGATGCCGCCGTGTTCGTAAAAACGCGCGTCCTCTACGGCGATCACCGCGTTCTGCAGCATGCGCGGAATGCGTTCAAGGGGGACCCAGTAGCGCTCTTCAGGGAGAATGCGGCCGGCGAAGCGGCCATGCCGGTCGTAGACCGTGATGGCGCTGGCATCGGCGGGGAGGGGCGGGTAGGCGATGTACGCATCGTCGGCGCCGGCCCCCGGGGGGAGGGCGAGCCGCAGGCAGAGGACGACGGCCAGTGCCAGGATGTGCCGGCGAAGCGGAATCAAGTCGATGCTCCCTTGCAAGGATGAATACAATAGTTTGCCTGATGATCATAGCCTGCTGTCAAGGGAATGCCAGCGCTGAATCGTCGCAGTTTCCGGGCCAATCCGGTGCAAATGCGAGTCTTTTGTCATTTTTGCTTGTATTTTCATTAACGCATGCTACAATCGAAAAGAATTTTCATGAGGGTTGGCAATGACCACGTTTCCGCCGATCTACCTGCTTTCCGACGCGACCGGCGAAACTGCGGAGAAGATGGTCATGGCCGCTCTCACCCAGTTTCGCGACAAACCGGTACGCTTGCACCGGATCAGCAACGTTCGCACCAAAACCCAGGTGTACGAGGCGCTCGACGAGGCGCTCGCGCAGCGGGCCCTGGTGGTTTACACCATCGTCAACCGTGAACTGGCGAAACTGGTTCACGAAGAGTGCGACGGGCTGGGGCTGTCGAGCTTCGATCTGCTGACCCCGCTGCTGCTCAAGGTCGCCCAGCATGTCGGCCGTTCGCCGGGGGAGATTCCGGGGCTTTTGCACGGCGTCGATGACGCGTATTTCCGCCGGGTCGAGGCGATCGAATTCAGCATCAAGCACGATGACGGCCAGGAGCCGCGCAACCTGCACGAAGCCGACATCGTCCTGGCCGGCGTATCGCGCACCAGCAAGACGCCGCTGTCGATCTACCTGGCCCACCGCGGCTGGAAGGTCGCCAACGTGCCGCTGGTCAAGGGGATCGATCCGCCGCCGCAGCTGTTCGAGATCGATCCGAAGCGGGTCGCTGGCCTGGTCATCGATCCGCAGCGCCTGGCTGAAATCCGTGCGGCCCGGTTGCGCAATCTCGGCCAGGATCCGCGGGCGGCCTACTCCGATCTCGAGGAGATCGAGGCCGAGATCAAGCACACCCGGGAAATTTTCCGCCGCCACCACTGGGTGGTGATCAACGTGACCGGCAAGGCGGTCGAGGAAACCGCCAACGAGGTGCTGGTCAAACTTCGTCTCAAATAGCCCGGATCGGGAGTGCGTTCGCCGGGCTGAAGATCTCATGAAAAGGAGTCAGAAAGATGCGCATTCTCGTCGTCGAAGATGAAAAAAAAGTTGCCAGTTTCATTCAGCGCGGGCTCGAGGGGGAAGGGTTCCAGGTCGATCTCGCCGGAGACGGTGAGGAAGGGGTGGCGATGGCCAAGGCCAGCAGCTACGACCTGATCCTCATGGACGTCATGCTGCCGAAGCTGGACGGCCTTGGCGCCATCCGCGAATTGCGGGCGGCCAACATCGCCACTCCGGTCCTGTGCCTGACCGCCAAGGACACGGTGGAGGATATCGTTGCCGGCCTCGATTCGGGGAGCGACGACTACCTGACCAAACCGTTTGCCTTCGCCGAACTGCTCGCCAGGGTGCGGGCGCTGATGCGGCGCGGTTCCCAGGAGCGCGGCGCCGAGATCACCTATGCCGACCTGCGCCTCGATCCGGTCGCGCATCGCGTCTGGCGCTCCGGCCAGGAGATCGATCTCACCGCCAAGGAGTACGCGCTGCTCGAGTACTTCATGCGCAACGCCGAGAAGACCCTGACGCGCAACATGATCGCCGAGCATGTCTGGGACTACACCTTCGATTCCTTCACCAACATCATCGACGTCTACGTCAACTACCTGCGCAAGAAGGTCGATCGGGACTTCCCCAACAAGCTGGTGCACACGGTGCGCGGTGTCGGCTACATGCTGAAAGCCGAATAGCAGCCCGGCGATGCACCTGCTGCACTCGATCCGCTTCCGCCTGACGTTCTGGTATATCCTTACCCTGAGCGTCATCCTGGCGGCCAGCGCCCTGTTCGCCTACCACTACTATGAGCGCACCCTGCGCGACAAGGTGGATCACGACCTGCGGGCTATCGCCCAGCAGGTCAGTGATCTGCATGTCAAGCATCTGCAGAATCCGCATGTGGATCACGATTGCAACGAGCTCAACGATCGCGCCCACCAGAACAACTGGGATGCGTTCATCCTGGTCCGGGGGGGGAACATGCAGCCGCTTTGCTCCACCGACAACCTGTTGATCGGCGAAATGGAGTTCAGCGCGGTGGCCATGCAGCAGGTACGCTGGCTCAACCCCCACCTCGAAACGCTGACCCTGCACGATAAAACCAAACTGCGGCTGATCTCCTACCCGGTCAAATACAACGGGGTCCTCGAAGGCGTCGTGCAGGTCGGGCAGGACCTCACGCCGATCCACAAGACCCTGGGGGAGTTGCGCCTGGTCTATTCACTGATCGGCCCGTTCAGTATCTTCTGGCTCTGTCTCGGCTGCTGGTTCCTCGCCGATCGCCTGGTGGCGCCGATCGTCGACATGACCAACGCCGCCCGCTCGATCAATGCCGACAATCTCGGGCGGCGCCTGCCGGGGACACGCCACCGCGATGAACTCAACCAGATGGTGGTGGCCTTCAACCAGATGCTCGAGCGTCTGGACAATGCGTTCCGCAAGATGCGCCAGTTCTCCGGCGACGCCTCCCACGAGCTGCGCACCCCCCTGACCATCCTGCGCGGCGAGACCGAGGTGACGCTGCGTTGGGCCAAAAATCCCGAGGAGTTTCGCGACATGCTGCGCTCGAATCTCGAGGAGATCGATCGCATGGAGCGGATTATCGAAAACCTGTTGACCCTGGCCAAGAGCGAGTCCGGGGAGATGATCCTCGATGTCAAGCGCTTCAGCCTGAGCGACATGATCCTGGCCCTCTACATGCAGGCGAAGACTCTTGCCGAGAACAAGCAGATCACCGTCAACCTGTGCATCGAGGTCGACGAGGAGCTGCAGATCGTCGGTGACGAGCTGCGGCTGCGCCAGCTCTTCCTCAACCTCATTGCCAACGGCATCAAGTACACCCCGGCCGGCGGCACTCTCGATCTGGTGCTTGACCGCGAAGGGCCGCTGGCCCGGGTCGACGTCCATGACAGCGGGATCGGCATCCCGATCGAAGCCCAACCCTTCATCTTTGACCGCTTCTACCGCGTCGACAAGGCGCGCAACCGCATGGACGGCGGCTCCGGGCTCGGCCTGTCGATCTGCAAGGTGATCGCCGAGGCCCACGACGGCCGGATCAGCGTCAGCTCCATCCCCGACAAGGGGAGTACCTTCAGCGTCCTGCTGCCGATCGAGGGACCGCCCGCAGACAAGCCCCGCTCCGCCTTCCTGGCCTGATCGCCCTCCGCCGGAAAAGCTGCACTTTTCCACAGTCGGCACCTGTGGCGCTGGCGATTGACAGTGGCGCTGACCGTTACTACATTGTGCCGGACTTTGTTCGGGAGGTTTGCCATGATCGTGCGCCCTTTTTTGTCGCTTTTGCTGATGCTGCTGTTCCCCGGGCTGCTGCTTGCCGCCCAGCCCCCTGACTTCGCCACCCTGGCCGAACAGCTCCGGCCGGCTGTGGTCAACATCAGTACCGCCAAGACCATCAAGCCGCGCTCGCCGATGCATCGCGGTCCCCGCCAGCCCGGCGGCGACCTGTTCGAAGAGTTCTTCGAGCGCTTCTTCAACGAAATCCCGCAACGCGCACGCAAGGAGCGTTCGCTGGGGACGGGATTCATCATCAGTGCCGACGGCTATATCCTGACCAATGACCACGTCGTCGACGGCGCCGACGAAATCCAGGTCAAGCTGGCCGATGGCCGCCAGTTCAAGGGGGTGGTGCGCGGCCTCGATCCCAAGCTCGACCTGGCGCTGATCAAGATCGAGGCCGGCAAGGATTTGCCGGTGGCCAAGCTCGGCAACAGCGACGCCGTGAGGATCGGCGAGTGGGTGATGGCGATCGGCAACCCCTTTGGTCTGGAGCAGACCGTGACCGTCGGCATCGTCTCCGCCAAGGGGCGGGTCATCGGCGCCGGTCCCTACGACGACTTCATTCAGACCGACGCCTCGATCAATCCCGGCAACTCCGGCGGACCGCTTTTCAATCTCAGGGGGGAGGTGATCGGCATCAACACGGCCATCGTCCCCAACGGCCAGGGGATCGGCTTCGCCATCCCGGTCAACATGGCCAAGCAGATCGTTCCGCAATTGCGCGATGCCGGCAAGGTGACCCGCGGCTGGCTCGGCGTCGTGGTGCAGCCGATGTCCGAGGAGCTGGCGCAATCGTTCGAACTCGACCGTCCACGCGGGGTCCTGGTCAGCGAAGTGGTCAAGGACTCCCCGGCGGAGCGCGCCGGCCTCAAGCGCGGCGACGTGATCCTGAGTTTCGACGGCCAGGCGATCGACGAGCGCAACGACCTGCCCAAGGTGGTGGCCAACGCCCGTGTCGGCAAGAGCGTCAAGGTCGTGGTCTTCCGCGAGGGCAAGGAGAAGGAGCTGACCGTCGAGGTCGGCAAGCTCGCCGACGACGATGCTGAAGGGGCCTCAGCGGGTACGGCCAGCGGCGATTTGGGACTGACCGTGGCGCCGCTGACGCCGGAGCTGGCCCGGCGCTATGAACTCGATGAGAAGGCGCGCGGCGTGGTGATTACCGCCATCGACCCGGAGAAACTGGCGGCCGGTGCCAACCTGCGCCAGGGCGATGTGGTGGTCGAAGTCAACGGCCGGCCGATCGATGCGGTGCGCGATTTCGAGGTCGCGACCGCCAAGACGGGCAAGGGCAAGGTGCTGCGCCTTTTGATCCAGCGCCGCGACACCCTCTTTTACACCACGCTGCGGGTCGAATAGCCACGAATGAAGGGGACACTTCCTTCTATGGAAGTGTCCCCTTGACGAATTACTGTGCGCTTGCACGGTGACCGGTCGCGGCACCTGTGCTAAGATCGCCCTTATGCGCCTCGCCCTCAAACACCAGATTCTCATGGCCCCGGCGGTCGTCCTCTTCATCATGACGCTGCTGCTGGGTTTCCTGCAGCTCAACTACTGGCAGCTTTCGCAGCAGCGCCAGAAGGTCCGCGACCTGCGCGACACCTTCATCGTCATGGCCGAGGCGGATCTGGCCGCCCA
This sequence comes from uncultured Geobacteraceae bacterium, assembly GCA_964603155.1. Taxonomy (GTDB): domain Bacteria; phylum Desulfobacterota; class Desulfuromonadia; order Desulfuromonadales; family BM103; genus VAUL01. The sequence goes on from CAZRTZ010000026.1 coordinate 23,100, forward strand.
GCGCATGCATGCCCTCTCCAAGCTGATGATCTGGGCTCCGGAGTTCGAGCCCGACCATATCAAGCAGCTCAGCGAGCTGTATCGCTACCTCGACAGTGCCGCCGTGCGTTTGTCCGGCAGCGCCCTAGTCGACAGCCAGCGGGTGAGCGAGTTTCGCGAGATCGTCGATGACCTCAACCCGCAACTGGGGATGAAGCCGGAGGTCTTCGACAAGGAACTGGAGCGGCTGCAGCCCCGGCTGAAAGTCCTGAACCAGGAGCTGAGCACCCAGCGCCAGGCGATTCTCAACCTGCACGGCGAGGATATGGATGACATGGTGGAGCGCACCACCTTCGTCGGCATCCTAGTCCTGGGGAGCGCGATCCTGATCGGGGTGCTGTTGTCTCTGGCCTTTGCCCGCCGCATCCTGCGCCGTATCCATATCCTTTCCGACAGCGCCGAGCGCATCACCCGCGGCGATTTCGTGCCGCCGCCGGCCCCGGCGGTGGTGCGCGACGAGCTCGACGGGCTGGCCGTATCGATCAACCGCATGACCGAGCAGCTGATCCGCGTCGTGGCCGCCGAAAAACTTCTGGAGGGCGCCGAAGAGGAACGGCGGCGCATCGCCATGGATATCCACGACCAGACGCTGGCCGATCTGGCGGCTGTCCGGCGGGGGGTCGAGCGGCTCGGTGACAATGTGGCCTGCCAGGGTTATTGCGCCGCAGCCGTGCAGACGATCGAGTCGGATCTGCGGCGGGCCACCACCAACCTGCGCGCGGTCATGGACGACCTCCATCCGCAGACCCTCGACATTCTCGGCCTGCCGGCGGCCATCGAGGCTCACCTGGAGCGGCTGACCGAACGCGGTGATCTGCCGGAATTCCACTTCCTGGCCGGTGTCGGGGTCGGTGACCTGCGTCTCCCCCGCCTCACCCTGGTCACGCTCTACCGGATCGCCGTCGAAGCGGTGCATAATGTCCAGCGTCATGCCGCGGCCACCCAGCTCGAAGTCGGGCTGGAGAGGCGGGGGAACGAACTGCTGCTGGCGGTCGAAGACAACGGCCGCGGTTTCGATTTCATGCCGCGCCTTCCCGGGGTGAACGGCGGGCGCGGGCTGTACAATATCCGCGAACGGGCGCGGGCCATCGGGGCCACGGTCAGCTGGGGGCCGGCCCGCTTTTCTTCCGGCACCCGCTTCGAACTGCTGCTCTCCCTCCCCAGTTTCTGAACAAGGAGTCTTAGATGTCCGTCATCCCCCTGGTGGTCGCTGAAGACAACCCCAAGGATTTCGAGTTCCTGCAGCAAATCATCGACAGCTGGCCGACTCCCTGCCGTGTCGAGCGGGCGACCAACGGCATCGTTGCCCTGGAACTGGCGCTGGCTCAGGAGGCGCCGCTGGTCATCAGCGATATCCAGATGCCGCAAATGAACGGGATCGACTTCGCCAAGGCCCTGTGGGCGCGCAAGCCCGAGGCGCGCATCGTCTTCTGGAGCCAGCACAAGGACGAGATGTACGTGCGGGCGCTGGCCAAGATCGTGCCGCCGGAGACGGTCTACGGCTACGTCCTCAAGTCGAACGCCCGCGAGCGGATCGAAAACGCCTTGACCACCGTGCTTTTCGATGACCAGTGCTGGATTGACCCCGAGGTGCGCAAGGTGCAGGGGCGAGCCGGCGGCCACCAGACGGCACTCTCCGACATCGAGTACGAGGCGCTGGTCGACATCTCCCTGGGACTGACCGACAACCTCATCGCCCAGCGCCGCTACCTGTCCCGGCGCGGCGTGCAGAGTCGTCTCAACTCCCTCTACGGCAAGCTCGGACTCGATCTCGAGCAGTTCCAGTCCGACAAGGTGGGCGATGCCTTCAACCTGCGCAACCGCGCGGTGGCCGTCGCCGTGCGCCGCGGCCTGATCAATGCCTTTGAACTGGAGCGCGAGGAGGAGGATTTGCAGGTCTGGCTGAAGCGCTATCGCGCCAGCCACCGCTAGCAACGAAGCCAGCGCCAAGAACTCTCACCTGCCAGGCCGTACAGGGCCGATGCATCGAATCGGCACTTATGACGGCTTGGCGTCTTTACGTCCTTTGCCGGGCTGTTTTATAGTGCCGACCGTTTTCGCTAATTCTCTCCAAGGATGATCTGCTCGTGAACAAGTTAAGATGTCTGTTTCTGCTGCTGGTGGTGGCCGCCCTGCTGTCGGGCGGCTATTGGTTTCTGCGGGACCTTTCTCCCCCGCAGGTGCAGGTTGTCCCCGGCGAGGGCTTTGTTTCCGCGCGCAAGCCGGTGACGATCACCGTCTCCGACGGCGGCACCGGCCTTTGCACCCTGCGGGTGGTCGCCGTTCAGGGGGGGCAGGCGAACGAGCTGTTCAGCCGCGACTATCCCGCCGGCACGGCGACGGTCACCGAGAGCGTGTCTCTCGGCAAGGGGCTTACGGAAGGGGACCTGGAGTTGCAGGTGTATGCCATCGATCACGCCAGCATCCGCTTCGGCAAGGGGAACGCCGTTGCCCTGAGCGCACGTTTCGCGGTTGATAACCAGCCGCCGCAGATCAGCCTGCTGACCGCTCAGCACAATCTCAACCAGGGCGGGGTCGGCGTGGTGGTCTACAACCTCTCCGAAGAGGCGGTGACCACCGGGGTCAAGGTCGGCAATCAACTCTTTCCGGCTTTCCGGCAGAAATCCGGAAGCTATGTGGGGCTGTTCGCCTTCCCCTGGAACATGGAGGCGGCGGCCTTTGCCCCGAAAGTCGTGGCCATCGACCGCGCCGGCAACGAGCGCAGCACCGGGTTTTACTTTCACCTCAAGCCGGTGAAGTTCCCCAGCGACAAGATCAATATCACCCCGCAGTTTCTGGCCAGCAAGATCGTCCCCGACTTCCAGCAGTTCTTCCCCGAAATCGACGACCCGCTGGAATTGTTTCTCAAGGTCAATCGCGACCTGCGCAAGGAGAATATCGCCAAGGTGCTCGAGATCGGTCAAAAGAGCGCGCCGGCGCCGTTGTGGTCGGGGGTCTTCCTGCGCCAGCCGAATGCGGCGGTTCCAGGCTACTTCGCCCAGCCGCGCACCTATTTTCATAACGGGCTGATTATCGACCATCAGACCCACCTCGGCATCGATCTCGCTTCCACGGCCCGGGCGCCGGTGCCGGCCGCCAACGCCGGCAGCGTGGTGTACGCCGCGGACCTCGGCATCTACGGCCAGTGCGTGATCATCGATCATGGCCTCGGCCTGCAAAGCCTCTACGGCCACCTCAGCCAGATCGACGTCAAGGTCGGCGATACGGTGAGCAAGGGGCAGATCATCGGCAAGACCGGCATAACCGGGATGGCCGGCGGCGACCACCTGCACTTCGACGTGCTGGTTTCCGGGCAGCAGGTCAACCCCATCGAGTGGTGGGATCCGAGCTGGATCAAGAACAACGTCACCGACAAGTTCGTGCTCGCCGGGATTACCCTGCCTTAGCCGGGCCGTTGCTGAAGCCTGCGGAGATTGCCGTAAGTTACTGCTGTGGTAAGCTATCAACCGGGATGCCGCTTGTCTGAAGAGCGGCGCTGAAGATACAGGCCGGGCGGCTGCGGAACGGACTTATGGCTAAACGCTCCCTAGATAGCAAGGTTATCCTGCTCGGTGTGCTCCTTGCCCTCCTCTTTGGCTTACTGACCCGACTTTTGCACCTCGGCGGCCTGCAGAAGACCTCGCAAGGGGTTTTCCTGCTGGCCGCCTGCCTTGTCGCCGGTCTGGCCCTGTTCGTCTGGTTCATCCACCGCAATGTCACCCGCCGGATCACCAGGATGGCCCGTGCCGTGATCGGTCTTGCTGACAGGGACGACGGCGTTACGCTGCTGCCGGTCCTGGGGGACGACGAGATCGGGGTGCTCGCGGAAAAATTCAATCTGCTTCTGGGTAAGAACCGGCAGATAACCCATGCGCTTGAGCAGATGGTCGACAGCAAATCGGATCAGCTCTACAAGGCCAACGAGGCCTTGCTCCTCGCCGCCACGGTTTTTGACAACGCGCTCGAATCGATCATCATCACCGACCGGGAAGGGGTCATCCTGCAGGCCAACCCGGCGTTCGAGATGCTCACGGGCTTTCCTGTGAGCGAAGCGCTCGGCCGCAAAGCCAATCTGATGAAGTCGGACCGCCACCCCCCTGAGTTTTATGCGGAGATGTGGCGGCAGCTGAGCACAGCCGGGTGCTGGCGGGGTGAGATCTGGAACCGGCGCAAGAACGGTGAAGTCTTTCCGGCCATGCTCTCCATTACCTCCCTGCGCAGGGACGACGGCGAGATCTCCCATTACATCGGCACGCTCGAAGACATCAGTCTGAACAAAAGCAACGAAGAGCGCATCCGCTATCTGGCGTTTCATGACCCCCTGACCGGACTGGCCAACCGGGTGCTGTTTTCCGACCGCACCAAAACCGGTTTGCAGCGCGCCAAGCGCGAAGGCTATCCCCTGGCCCTGATCGTCCTCGATCTGGACGGATTCAAGGAGGTCAACGACAAACACGGTCATGCCGCCGGGGATCAGCTGCTGATCGAGATCGCCGGCCGCCTGCAGGGGGTGCTGCGGGCCGAGGATACCGTGGCGCGTTTCGGCGGCGACGAGTTCACCGCACTGTTGCCGGAGATCGACAGGCCGGAGGACGCCGTCGTGGTCGCCGAGAAGATTTTGGCCGCCGTGGAAAACCCGATTGCGCTCGCCGACGGCCAGGTGCAGGTGAGCGCCAGCATCGGCATCAGCGTCTACCCGCAGCACGGAGAGAGCTACAAGGAACTGTTCACCGCTGCCGATGCCGCCATGTACCAGGTGAAGGCTGCGGGGAAGGCCGGAGTGCGGCTGGCGGCGAACGGGTACTGAGCGGGCGGCTGCCGGTGAGTGAAGCGGGCTATTCTGAATGGGGAGCGATCCGGTGACAGAGATCTTTTGCCGTGCCTTGGAGAAAGTCGGCGGTGCCGCCGTTCCCTGCGCTACCCTGGAGCAGGCCGTCGGTTACGTGGTCGCGCGCCTTGCCGGCCCCCTGCTCCTCCCCGCCTGCCCGAGCCTAATGCGGGCCGGGCTTGTCGAGCGACTGCGGGGCGCGGGGGTCGAAGTGGTTGCGGCCGGTTTTCGGAGCCACGCCCCGACGGCGGCAGCCGGGCTGACCGGCGCCAATTTCGCCATCGCCGCCACCGGCACCGTGGTCCTGGAGAGCACGGCCGAAGAACTCCGCCTGGCCACCACTCTCCCCCCGCTGCACTTCGTTCTTCTCGACCCGCGCAAGATCGTGGCCGACTCGACCGCCGCGGTGCCGCTGTTGCGCCGCTTCCACGAGCGGCTGCCGCAGGCATATCTTGCCTACATCACCGGGCCGAGCCGCACCGCCGACATCGAGCGGGTCCTGACCATCGGCGTGCACGGACCGAAGGAACTGCACGTCCTGCTGTGCGAGGGGCTGTCGGATGATGTCATGGAGAGCTGAAGCGACAGGAAGACAAAGCGAGACAGGATTCAGCATCCAGAATCCTGCGGCCAAAGTGTGCAGTGCTTTCTCCCTGATTGCTGACTTCTGAATTCTGGTTTGCCGAGGTTCCGATGTCCAAAGCCCGTTCCCGCCAATACCTGCAGCGTGTCAACGCGGCCCTGGCCACCCCGCGCCTGCAGGAGACGCTGCACCGCTTTGCCGACGCCTATCTGCTGTCGCGCGAGGCGGCCTTTGCCGGCATGGATTTCGAGACGCTGCGCACGGCCATCGCGGCGATGAAGGACGAGGTCCGCGAACGGCGCGAGGCCTACATTAACCAGTTCTCCCGCAACGCGCGGGCCGCCGGGGCCACGGTCCATCTGGCGCGGACCGCGCAGGAGGCCAACGCCTATATCGTCAGCCTGGCGCGGCAGCGCAACGTGAAGCTGGTGGCCAAGAGCAAGAGCATGGCCAGCGAGGAGATCCACCTCAACCGGGCCCTGGAGGAGGCGGGGGTCAGGGCGCTGGAGACCGATCTCGGCGAGTGGATCATCCAGTTGGCCGGGCAGCGGCCGAGCCACATGGTCATGCCGGCGATCCACATGACCAAGGAAGAAGTCTCCGAGCTGTTCGGCAAGGTCACCGGCCGGGTCGAGCCGGCCGACATCCCCCATCTGGTGCAGTTGGCCCGCGAGCAGCTGCGCCAGGGGTATCTCGATGCCGACATGGGGATTTCCGGGGCCAACGTGGCCGTGGCCGAGACCGGCGGCATCGCCCTGGTGACCAACGAGGGGAACGCCCGCCTGGTCACCACCCTGCCGAAGATTCACGTGGCCCTGGTGGGGATCGAGAAGCTGGTGCCGACGCTGGAGGACGCTCACAAGGTCATCGACGTCCTGCCGAAGAACGCCACCGGCCAGCTGATCACCTCCTACGTCACCTGGATCCGCGGCGCGGTGCCGTGCGGCGATGCGCAGAAGGAGTTGCACATCGTCCTGCTCGACAACGGCCGCAGCGCCCTGGCCGAATCACCGCACTGCAAGGAGGCGCTGCGCTGCATCAAGTGCGGCGCCTGCGCCAACGTCTGCCCGGTCTACCAGACGGTGGGCGGCCACGTCTTCGGCCACATCTACATCAGCGCCATCGGCATCATCCTCACCGCCTTCTTTCACGGCCTGGAGAATGCCGCCGAACTGGTGCGCGCCTGCATCGGCTGCCGTGCCTGCGTGGCCGTGTGCCCGAGCAAGATCGACCTGGAAAGCATCATCCTCCATCTGCGCGAAGTGCTCGGCGAAGAGGAGGGGGTCGGCGCCGGCAAGGCGCTGGTCTTCAAGCGCATCATGCGCAACCGCGCCCTGTTCCACACCATGATCCGCGCCGCCAGCCTGCTGCAGAAGCCGGTCACCCGCGGCGAGCGCACCATCCGCCACCTGCCGCTGTTCTTTGCCGGGCTCACCGAGTGGCGCTCCCTGCCGGCGATCGCCGACCGGCCGCTGCGCGACCAGTGGCCCGCTCTCGCCCAGAAGGTCGCGGCGCCCCGCTACAAGGTGGCGTTCTTTGCCGGTTGCCTCAACGACTTCGTCTACCCGGAGCTGGGACGCGACCTGGTCAAGGTGCTCAATCACCTCGGCGTGACCGTGAGCTTGCCGACGGAGCAGAACTGCTGCGGCGTGCCGGCGCTCTATTCCGGCGACCGCGAGACCGCCACCGCCCTCGCCGCGCAGAATGTCGCCGCCCTGCTGGCCGAGACCCCTGATTTCGTGGTGACCACCTGCCCGACCTGCACCATGGCGCTGCAGCGCGACTTTGTGGAGCTGCTGCGCGACCAGCCACGCTGGGCGGAGAAAGCCGAGCGGCTCTCCGCCATCACTCTCGACATCTCGCGCTTCATCGTCGAGAAGTGTGACGGTGGCAAGGCGCTGGCCGGGCGTGCTTTCCCCGGGACGGTCGCCTACCATGATTCCTGCCATCTCAAGCGCGGCGCCGGGGTCTGGCAAGAACCGCGCCAGCTGCTCTCCGCTTCCGGCCGCGAGCTGGTGGAGATGCCCCACAGCGATCGCTGCTGCGGCTTCGGCGGTTCCTACTCCTTCACCAGCCACCCCGACATCGCCCGGCGCATCCTCGATGACAAGGTGATGGATATCGACCGCTGCGGGGCCTCCTGCGTGGCGATGGATTGCCCGGGCTGTCTGCTGCAGATCAGCGGCGGTCTCGACAAGCAGGAGAAACGGGTGCGCGCGGCCCATACCATCTCGCTGCTGGCCGAAACCATCGCTTGATCAGGAAACGTTGGCCGGGGGAGGAATGAGAAAAAGGGCGGCTCAAACGAGCCGCCCTTTTTCTTGGCGAGGGGCAGAGGCTGCCGGTGCAGCTAGCGGCTGCGCTGGCGCGGCGCATGGCACTGCCGGCAGGCTGCTGTATACGATTTGCCGCACTGCTTGCATCTTTGCATGGTGACCTCCGGAACCCACAAGATCTTGTGGGTTAACTTGACAGGAACACTATGGAAGGGATCCTAGCGTTCCTTGCCGGGAGATGCAAGTGGTTTTTTAATCCTTTGGCCTAGCCGCCCATGCCGAACATGGCGCGATACTCTTCCTCGATCACCTCGAGGTGATGGTGGGTGGAACTGGCGTTGGCCAGATAGACGCGCGCCACTTCGGGGTCGCTGATCCTGGCGGCCATGGCGCGCAGCTCCTTTTCCAGCGCTTCTTCCTGCTCGATGGCCTGCTCCAGGGCCTTGCGCTCGTCAAAATCCTGCCCCAGCAGATTTTGCAGCAGTTTCCACCAAGACGAGGCGGTGTCGGGCGGCGCGGCCATGAACGTCTCGAAGGAGGGGATGTCGCCCCCCGGGTAGATGCGGTAAAACGACTCGGCATGCTGGTATTCTTCCCGGGCCAGCAGTTCGAAGGTGGCGCGGGCCTTGTCGTCGGCCATGCGCTCGGCGCCGTATTTGTAGTAATCCATGGCATCCTTTTCCGTCTGGATGGCTGCCTTGATCGCCTGCTGCAGTTCGCTCTGGTCCATCTTCCGCCACCTCCACCGATAAATAATTCGCTGCTAGCTCAAGCGCGCCATTCATAGCACATTTTTCGGAATGCGTCTTGCTTTTTTCGCCATCAGAACCAGGGAGGAAGATTCCCTCCCTGCGCGTATTTGTCCGGGAAGAGGGCGACAGGGCTGCCTGGGGGCCATGCGCGGCGCCGGTGGCCATTGCTTTTCGCGCGGGACTTGGGTAGTATTGGCCGACAAACAACATAATTCTTACCGGAAATGGAGTTAATTATGGGCAGAATGACAGCGGTCCTGATCCTTGGCTTCCTCCTGATGGTTCCGCAACTGGCGCTTGCCGGGCCGGTCGTGCTTTTCGACGAAGGCCATGCCCAGCAGTTCAAGGTGGGCGGCAACGAGCCCCTCGATCTCTCCGGCCTGGGGGCGGCCTTCACGGCGGCCGGCTATGAACTGCGGACGACCCGGGAGCCCCTGGATGCCAACGCCCTCAACGGGGTGGACGCCCTGGTGGTTTCCGGCCCCTTCCAGCCGATCCGCCCCGAAGAGATCACCACGATCCAGGCGTTTCTCGCCCGCGGCGGCGGACTTGCGGTCATGCTGCATATCGCCCCGCCGCTCGACGGCCTGCTGCAGGCGCTGGAAGTGGCTTTCTCCAACGGGGTGATCAGCGAGAAGGCCAACGTCATCGGTGACAACCCGCTTGATTTCAAGGTGACCGACCTGGCCAAGCACCCACTGACGGCCGGGCTCGACGACTTTTCCCTCTACGGCGCCTGGGCCCTGCAGCCGACGGCGCCGGTGACCGAAGTGCTGGCCAAGACGTCGGCCCACTCCTGGGTCGATCTCAACCGTGACCGCACCTATGGCCAGGGCGACGCCATGCAGCCCTTCGCCGTGCTGGTCGCCGGTGCCAGCGGTCAGGGGCGTTACGCGGTGTTCGGTGACGACGCCGTTTTCCAGAACCGCTTCCTGGCGGGGAGCAACCGGCAGCTGGCCGACAACCTGGCGCGCTGGCTGACGGGAGGTGCAAAAGCCCCTCTCCCCTGAAGGGCCCCGTTCAGGAATTAAACTTGCATAAATTCCCGCAGTTGAGGTTTTTTCTGCGGACTTCAGGCGAATTGGCGGTTTTTTGCGGGGAGCGCTACGTAATTACGCGGCGTGGCCTTCGCCCTGCGGGGACTTATGCTCACCACGATCGGCATGTTGGCCTCACGGCCGGTGATCTCCATCGATATCGATGCGCTGGTGATGGATGCGTTCCGGCTGATGAGCGCCCGGCGCATCAGCTGTATCGTCGTGCTCTTCAAGGACGAGCCGGTCGGGATCCTCACCGAACGTGACGTGGTCTTTGCCGCGAACTGGGTGATCAGCGACCCGAATCTGCGCCTGCGCGAGGTCATGAGCAAACCGGTGCTGGCCGTCAGCGGCGGCACCACCCTCAGGGAGGCCTACCGGATCTTCCGTGACGAGAAGATTCGCCACCTGGTGGTGCTCGGCGCCGACCTGGAGATGGATGGAATCTTCACCCAGACCGATCTGGTCCGCGCCCTGGCCGCGGAGCTGTTCGCCCAGACGGCGGATATCTCGGAGCTGATGTCGAGCAAGGTCTGGCAGTTGCCGCCGCAGGCTCCGGTCCGGCAGGCGCTGGCGCTGATGGCGGCGCATGCCATCAGCGGCGTGGTGGTGGTCGAGGATCTGCTGCCGGTCGGAATCTTCACCGAGCGTGATGCCGTGCGCCTGATCGCCTCCGGAGCGGACCTGGCCAACCTGCCGCTGAGGGACGTGATGTCATCCCCGGTACTGACCACCACAAGGGCCCTGGCGCCCCGCAAGGCGTTTGACCAGATGCGCGATCATGCGATCCGGCGCCTGGTCGTGGTCAATGACCAGGGGCAGCCTGCCGGGATGCTGACCCAGACGGACTTGAGCCGGGTTCTCGACCAGCAGCAGACCCTCCTTTCAGAAGGCTTCTGCGCCACCCTCGCCGCGGAGGCGGGGACAAGACCCTGCGCCTATTGACGGCGCGCCTGCGTGTTCGCGAGTTTTTCGGGCCGGCTTTTGCCGGCCCGTTGCTTTTGCCGTGCCGGCAGTTGCCTCGCCAATCGCTTCACGTGTATAACCGCTGCGATGCCTTGCCGAGGAGCCGATGACCGAACTGTTGATTTCACTCGAGCGTGCCCTGGCGCTGCGTGACCGCGGCGCCCTGCTGGTTGATGCGCGCAGCCCGGCGGAATATGCCGAGGCGACCATCCCCGGGGCGATCAATGTCCCGGTCCTCGACGATGCCGAGCGTGCCGAAATCGGCACCCTGTACAAGCAGGTGGGACGGCAGGTCGCACGCCTGCGCGGTGTCGAGATCGTGGCGCCGAAGATTCCGGCGCTTTTGGCCGCAGTCGATGCTCAGCGTCCGCCCGGGTTGCCGGTGGTGGTCTTTTGCTGGCGCGGGGGGATGCGCAGTCGGGCCCTGACCCAGTTTCTCGAGCTGGCCGGAATCCCGGCCCGCCAGCTGCAGGGCGGGCACAAGGTCTTTCGCTCCCTGGTCTGCGACTTTTTCGAGCGCGGGGAGTGGGGACGGCTGCTGGTGCTGCGCGGGCTGACCGGGGTCGGCAAGACGGCTCTGCTCAGGCGGCTGGCCGCCGAAGGCTCGCCGGTTCTCGACCTTGAGGGGCTGGCCAACCATCGCGGCAGTGCCTTCGGTTATCTCGGCCTGCCGCCGCAGCCGACCCAGCGGATGTTCGAGGCGTTGCTGTGGGATGCCCTGCGCCGCATCTCCCCGGACGGATATGCGCTGACGGAAGGCGAGAGCCGGCACATCGGCCGGGTGGCGCTGCCTTTGCGCCTGCACCGGGCGCTGCAGGAGGAAGTGTCGATCTGGATCGAAGCGCCGCTGGATGCCCGGATCCGCAACATTCTGGCCGACTACCCTGCCCGCGACAGTCTGCGCGCGCAGTTCGCCGTCCCTTTGCGCGGGCTTAAGGAGCGTTGCGGGCGGCAGGTCGTCGAGGAGATGCTCGCTCTTCTGGAGCGCGGCGCGTGGGAGGATCTGGTGCGAGAACTGATGTTGCGTTACTACGACCCCCTCTATCGCCACACTTTCCCGGCGCGCCGCATCGAGGTGAGCATGGAATCCGAAAGCGTCGGCCTTGCTCGTCTCAAGGCCGCGATCAGCGCGATTCTGGAG
>CAZRTZ010000027.1:0-34660 GCA_964603155.1 uncultured Geobacteraceae bacterium
GGAGGCACGAGCAACGCGATAGCTAGCACTGAGACAGCCACCCCCAAGGCCTGCGCGGGCCTCAGTCGCTCGTGCCAGAGAAGCGGAGCGAGAGAGACCGGCACCACCATGGAGACCTGCACGGCGGCGGTGGGAATGGCGACACCATGGTGGCGCAGCGCATCTCCATGATCAACGGCGTCGCCCAGGTACAGATCTTCGGCACCCAGAAGTACGCGGTGCGCGCCCAGCTCGACCCCAAAGCGCTGATCAGCCGGGGGCTCGGCATCGACGAGGTCGCCGACTCGATCCGGCGCGGCAACGTCAACCTGCCGACCGGCATCCTTTACGGCCCGACCGAGGCGCTGACCATCCAGGCCAGCGGCCAGTTGTACACGGCGAAAGAGTATGAGCCGCTGGTAGTGGCTTACCGCGACGGGGCACCGGTGCGGCTGGGCGAGATCGGCCGGGTCTTCGACAGCGTCGAGAACGACAAGGTCGCCGGCTGGTACAAGAACACCCGCGCCATCGTCCTCGCCGTGCAGCGTCAGCCCGGTACCAACACCATCGAGGTCGTCGAGCGTATCAAACAGCTGCTCCCCACCTTCCGCGAACAGCTCCCCGAATCAGTCGATATCAACATTCTCTTCGACCGTACCGTCTCGATCCAGGAGTCAGTGACCGACGTCAAGTTCACCATGATGCTGACGATCGCGCTGGTCGTGCTGGTGATCTTCCTCTTTTTGCGCAACGCCCCGGCGACAATCATCCCCTCGCTGGCCCTGCCGCTATCCATCGTCGGCACCTTCGCCGCCATGTACCTGCTCGGCTTCTCGGTCAACAACATCTCGCTGCTGGCCCTGACCCTGGCGGTCGGTTTCGTGGTCGATGACGCCATCGTCATGCTCGAGAACATCGTGCGTCACATCGAGCACGGCGAAGGGGTGATGGAGGCGGCCCTCAAGGGCTCGAAGGAGATCGGCTTCACCATCGTGTCGATGACCATCTCCCTGGTCGCGGTCTTCATCCCGGTGGTCTTCATGAAGGGGATGCTGGGGCGGCTCCTCAACGAGTTCGCCATCACCATCTCGGTGGCGATTCTCATCTCCGGATTCGTCTCCCTGTCGCTGACGCCGATGCTGTGCAGCCGCTTTCTGCGTCCACACCGCGAGGGCGAACGACATGGCCGCTTCTACCTGGCCATGGAGGCGGTCTTCGAGGGGATGTACCGCTTCTACGAGCGGAGCCTGGCCTCGGTCCTGCGCCTGCGGCGTACCATTTTGATCGGCACCGTCATCATGACCCTGGTCACCGCCTGGCTCTTCACCGTGGTGCCGAGCGGGCTGCTGCCCAACGACGACATCGGCGGGATCTTCGCTTTCACCGAAGCCGCCCAGGGAATCTCCTTCGAGGAGATGAAGCGCCACCAGCAGCAACTGGCCGAGATTGTCGCCCAAGACCCCAACGTCGAGTCGTTCATGTCCTTCGCCGGCGCCGGCGGCAATCGCGGCGGCGGCAATTCCGGCTTCATGTTCCTGCGCTTAAAGCCGCGCAAGGAGCGCAAGCTCAACGCCGACCAGGTGATCCAGCAACTGCGCCCGAAGGTCATGCAGGTGCCGGGGATCGTCATGTTCCTGCAGAACCCGCCGCCGATCCGCCTCGAGGCCCAGGTGTCCAAGGCCCAGTACCAGTACACCATCCAGAGCCCGGATACGACCGAGCTCTACGCACGCGCTGAGCAGCTCGAGGCGAAGCTCAAGCAGCAGCCGTTGCTGCTGGATGTGACCAGCGATTTGCAGCTGAAGAACCCCCAGATCCAGGTCGACATCGACCGCGACAAGGCTGCCGCCCTCGGGCTGACCGCCCAGCAGATCGAGGACGCCCTCTACTACGCCTACGGTTCGCGGCAGATCTCGACCATCTACGCTCCCAACAACCAGTACAAGGTCGTCCTGGAACTGCTCCCCGAATACCAGAAGGATGCGCAGGCCCTGACCCTGCTCTACGTGCGCTCGGCCAAGACCGGGGCGCTGGTTCCGCTCTCCACCGTGGCGACGCTGCGCCGCACCCTCGGCCCGCTGTCGGTCAACCATCTCGGCCAGATTCCGGCGGTCACCCTCTCCTTCAACCTCAAGCCGGAAACCCCCTTGAGCGACGCGGTCAAGGTCATCGAACAGGCGGCCAAAGAAACCCTCCCCGCCGGCTTCACCACCGGCTTCCAGGGGGTCGCCCAGGTCTACAAGCAGTCGACCACCGGGCTGATGGTGCTGATCATCATGGCCATCGTCGTCATCTATCTGGTGCTGGGGATCCTCTACGAGAGCTACATCCACCCGCTCACGATCCTCTCCGGCCTCCCCTCGGCCGGCTTCGGCGCCCTGATCACCCTGCTGATCTTCGGCAAGGAGCTCAACCTCTACGGCTTCGTCGGCTTGGTCCTTTTGATCGGGATCGTCAAGAAGAATGCGATCATGATGATCGACTTCGCCCTGGAAGCCCAGCGCAAGGAAGGGAAAGCCCCGCTGGAGGCGATCCACCAGGGGGCCCTGGTGCGCTTCCGGCCGATCATGATGACCACCATGGCCGCCTTCATGGGCTGTCTGCCGATCGCTCTCGGCATCGGCGCCAGCGGCGAATCGCGGCGCACTTTAGGCCTCGCCATCGTCGGCGGCCTGCTCACGTCGCAGGTGCTGACGCTCTACATCACCCCGGTGATCTATTACTACATGGATAAAGTGCAGGCGTGGGTCAGAAGCAGGCTCTGAATGCCGGGGGTCTTAATTCTTCGGCTCGATCCGGCTGTTTCTGATCAGCACTGATGCTGAAGCGGTTGCTGACTGTCGATGAGATCGATGATCTCCCGGTAGTAGGCGATCAGCAGACTGGTGTCGAGCCACTTCGTCCAGACGATCTTCCACAGTGACGTCCCGAAAATCACCGTGCCGGCGACGTTGATCGAGCCGATCAGGCAAAAACCGTCGACCGTCAGCAGGCAGAGGCTGAAGGCGAACCAGATCAGCATGAACAGCAGCCAGCAGACCTGGGCATTGCGGAAGGGGTTGTCGAACAGCGACATGCTGTCGATGTGGTAGATCAGCAGGTTGCGGGTGTGCCTGAGAAACTGCTCGACTTCACCGGCGCCGCAGACAAGGTAGGCGTATGTCAGAAAGTGCGCCTGCGCGACCTGGCGTGTCTCGTGCTGTCTTTCCTCGGCATAGCGCTGAATGATGCGGTCGATATCCTTGCTGTCCATGGGATCACCTCCGAGCCACCGAAGATGAACAAACAACTTGTAAAATCAATCCCCCATGGTGCTACTCTACCACGAAAAATCTCTTTCGCCAGTCGCCTAGCGACTGCGGCGCTCAGCCAAGCGCCTCGAAGTCCCGGATTTTAAGAACAAATTCCTCATCCAGGCGTCTCGGCTTGCGCGCCGCGTAGTCGAAGCAGACCAGCGCCGTCTCCCCTTCCGCCGTGACTTTGCCGTCCCGCTCGATCCGGTAGGCCATGCGCAGCGACGAGCGGCCGATCTCGATGACCTTGACGCCGATTTCCAGTTCGTCGCCCATGAACATCTCGGCCAGATAGCGGACATGCGCCTCGGGAAGGATCAGTCCGCAGCCGCCGCCGACATGCATCTCCGAGTAGCCGCCGAGCTTCTTCAAATAGGCCAGGCGCGCATCCTGGAAGAAGTTGAGCACCGCCGAATTGGCCACGTGACCGCCGTAATTGACGTCGGCGACGCGCACGGTGTAGGGGATGGTGAAGGGGAAGTTGGTCATGGGGAATTCCAATCTCGTTGAGTCGTTGAATGTTTGAATCGTTGAGTCGAGAATGGCCCATCACCCTCTCGGTCAAGCCATTTTCCCGTCGACGACTTGACTACTTAACCACTCAACGGTTTTTCTCTTCACCTCTGGCACTTCGCACAAAAAAACGTCGAGCGCTGCCCGAGGCGCACCACCCGGACCGGAGCGCCGCAGGCCAGGCACGGCTCGCCGCCCCGCCCGTAGACCTGCAGGCTGATGCGGAAGTAGCCGGGCTCGCCGTCGCTGCTCATGAAGTCGCGGATGGTGGTTCCGCCGGCCGTGATCGCCTCGGCCAGGACCTCGCGAACCGCGCTGACCAGGCGGTTCCAGGCCGCCCGGCTGACCGCCCCCGCGGGTTTGCGCGGGTCGATCCGGGCCCGGAACAGCGCTTCGCTGGCGTAGATGTTGCCGACCCCGACCAGCGTGTGCGCATCCATCAGAAACGGCTTGACCGCCACCCTGCGCCCCTCCCCCCGCCTGGCGAGATAGGCCGCCGTGAAGGCCTCGTCGAACGGCTCAGGGCCGAGTTCTTTCAGCAGCGGATGATGCAGTGGATCGTCCTGCGTCCAGAGAATGGCCCCGAATCGGCGCGCATCGTTGAAGCGCAGCGCCCGGCCGTCATCCAGCAGAAATTCCACGTGATCGTGCTTGCGCCGCGGCTCGTCAGCCGGCACCACGCGCAGATGACCGGTCATGCCGAGATGAATGACGAGCGTGCCGTTGGGGAGGGTAAGCAGCAGGTACTTGGAACGTCGGCTTATCGCCAGCAAAGGCTGCCCAACCAGAATCCTGCCGAGACCGTGCGGCACCGGCCAGCGCAGCGAGCGATTGTGCACACGCACCAGCCTCACTCTGCGCCCGACGACCAGCGGTTCCAGGCCGCGCCGGACGGTTTCGACCTCGGGGAGTTCAGGCACGGGGTGCCATTACCTTCTGCAGGTAGCCGGAAGCCTCCGCACTTCCTTCCTCCGGAGCGAACGGGGCGAAATCCTTGTCGGTCAGCGGCGTGTACGGCCCGGGCTTGGTCTCGAAGAAGATGCTGCCGGGTTCAAGGGCAACGATGGCGTGCCAGACTCCGGGCGGCACGTCGGCGACCATGACCGGCCCCTGCGGAGAGAGTTCGATCCGCTCCGTCACCGTCCCGGCATCGTCGAAGATCAGCAGATGAAAGCGCCCCCGGACCGCCACGAAACACTCCGGCTTGGCCGGTTCGGTATGCCGGTGCGGGCGCAGGTAGCTGTCCGGTTCGACGGCGTTGAGCAGCCGCTGGCAGGGATCGGCATAGTCGGCATGCAGGTTGAGATTCAGGCGCCGCCGCGGCACGGCCGCAGCCGAGGCGCTGAGGGCGTCGAGAGCCTCCGGGGTGATGATACGCACGGCCATGTTAGTAGATCACCTTGTTGGGCGCTTCGTCAAAATGACGGAACTCGAGCCGGGGGGGAGCGACCGGCAGTTCATCGGCCGTCAATTTCTGCCCGCAGCGGTACAGCCACCCGCTGCCGGCATTTTCCAGCCACGCCAGTTCGGCGTAGCTCTGGCGTGCACCATGCAGTTCGAATTCCATGACAAAGATGACCCGGGCACTGACATCCCCGCCCTCTTCCCTGACGACAAGGCACTTCAGGATGCGGAACTCCTTGCCCAGATTGGCCCAACCGTAGCGGATGTATTCCTCGCGATCGGCAAACTGGCGGCGGAAGTTCGACTCGGGGTGATAGGAATCGAAGATGAAACCGAAATCGCAGCGTTTAAAGGCATCGACGCGGGCGAGGATTAATTGTGACGGGGAAGTGTTTGGCATTTGATTTCAGCGTCATTTAGTCATTTGTCAAAACCCCATGAGCAGGGACCATTGACCAATGATGGCTTTCAGTCCCTGATCCTCGGATCCAGGGCATCCCGGATCCCCTCTCCGAGCAGATTGTAGCCGAGGACGGTGATCAGGATCGCCACCCCCGGGAAGACCGAGAGCCACCAGGCGGTGCCGAGAGTCTGCTTGCCGACGATCAGCATGTTCCCCCACGACGGCGTCGGCGGCTGTACGCCGATACCGAGGAAAGACAGGGCGCTCTCGGTGAGGATCGCTCCGGCCACCCCCAGCGTCGCCGACACCAGCACCGGCGACAGGGCGTTGGGGAGGATATGACGGAAGATGATCCGGGCATCGGAGGCGCCGATCGCGCGGGCGGCCAGGACGAAGTCGCGCTCGCGCAAGGAGAGGAATTCCGCGCGCACCAGCCGCGCCACCCCCATCCAGCCGGTCAGCCCGATGATGATCATGATATTCCAGATCGACGGGTCGAGAAAGGCGATGACCGCCAGGATTAGGAAGAAGGTCGGGAAGCAGAGCATGATATCGACGAAACGCATCAGCACCGTATCGACCCAGCGGCCGTAAAAGCCGGCCAGGGCACCGAGGACGATACCGATCAGGGTGGCGATGCCGACGGCGACAAAACCGACCAGCAGAGATATCCTCGCCCCGTAGAGAATCCGGACCAGCACATCGCGACCGAGGTCATCAGTGCCGAGCCAGTGCTTCCACCCCGGCGCCTGCAGCCGCTGGCTGATGTCGATCGCCCCCGGGTCGTAGACGGTCATCGGGGCCGCGGCGGCGAGGAGGAACATGAACAGGACGATGGCGGCACCGGCCATCGCCATGCGGTTGCGACGCAGCCTGTGCCAGAGGATTTCACGGAAGAACGGCAGGATCATCGCTGTCAGCCGGAACGGCGGCCGATCCCGGTGTAGCTGAATCCTTCCCGCTGCACCGCCTTGGGATCGTACTGGTTGCGCCCGTCGAAGATTACCGGCTGCTTCATCAACTCCTTCATGGCCCGGAAGTCGGGGTGGCGGAACGGCTTCCATTCCGTGACCAGCGCCAGGGCATCCACGCCATCGAGAGCTTCGTACTGGTGACGGGCCAGAAGCAGCTGGCCGCTGTCGAACCAGGCCTGCGGCAGCTCTTTGCGCGCCGCCTCCATCGCCTCCGGATCGTAGGCCCGCACCCGCGCGCCGGCGCCGATCAACTGGTGCAACAATACCACCGCCGGAGCCTCGCGCAGGTCGTCGGTCCCCGGCTTGAACGACAGGCCCCACAAGGCGAAGGTCAACCCGGAGAGGTCGGCGCCGAAGTGCCCGACGATCTTGCCGAACAGCACGTGCTTTTGCGTCTCGTTGCGCTGGTGCACGGCCTGCAGCACCAGCGGCTGATAGTCGTGCAGGTTGGCCGTATGAATCAGGGCGCGCACGTCCTTGGGGAAGCACGACCCGCCGTAGCCGCACCCAGGATAGATGAAGGCATAACCGATGCGGCTGTCCGAGCCGATTCCCAGGCGCACGTTTTCGACATCGACGCCCACCCGGTCGCACAGGTTGGCCACCTCGTTCATGAACGAGATCTTGGTCGCCAGCATGGCGTTGCTGACATACTTGGTCATTTCGGCGTCGCGCACCCCCATAAAGAGGATGCGGTCATGGTTGCGTGAAAAGTCCTTGTACAGCTCGCGCAGCAGTTCCCGTGCCCGGACCGAATCGGTGCCGACCACGATCCGGTCCGGCTTCATGAAGTCTTCGACCGCCGCCCCCTCCTTGAGGAACTCGGGATTGCTGGCTACGTCGAACTCGCCCGACACCCCGCGTTTCGCCAGTTCCACGGCGATGGCGGCGCGGACCTGGTCGGCCGTGCCGACCGGAACCGTCGACTTGGTGACGACCACCTTGTAGTCATCCAGGTGCTGACCGATCGCCCGGGCCACGGCCAGCACGTGCGACAGGTCGGCGGAGCCGTCTTCGCCCGGCGGAGTGCCGACGGCGATGAAGATCACCTGGGCTCCGGCCATGGCCTCGGGGAGACTGGTGGTGAAGAGCAGGCGCCCTTCTTCGGCACTGCGCAAAACGATCGGCTTGAGTCCCGGTTCGTAGATGGGGATCTCCCCCCGGCGCAGGCTTTCGACTTTGCTACTGTCGATATCCACACAGGTGACGCGGTGCCCCATCTCGGCAAAACAGGCTCCGGTCACCAGGCCGACGTAACCGGTGCCGATAACGGCGAGATTCATTTAATGACTCCTCTGAATCAGATTAAGGTTGAGGTTGAGGTCAAAAGGGCAAGGTTCGGGATGCGGGATTCAGGGCTTTCCCCGATCCTCGTTCCCCGTTCCCCGTGCCGCCAGTTTCAGCTCCCACGCCCACGCCGTCTGCAGAATGAATTCCAGATCGTCGTGCCTGGGCTGCCAGCCGAGCTTCTGCCTGGCCCGTTCGCTGGCCGCCACCAGTTCGGCCGGATCGCCTTCGCGGCGGCCGACGGTCTCAACCGGGAAGTCGACCCCGGTAACGCGTTTCGCCATCGACACCACCTCGCTCACCGAAAAGCCGCGCCCGTAACCACAGTTGCAGATCAGGCTCGCACCGTCGTCACACAGGTAGTTCAGTGCGTCGAGATGCGCCTGCGCCAGGTCGGCAACGTGGATGTAGTCGCGGATGCAGGTGCCGTCCTGGGTCGGATAGTCGGTGCCGAAGACCTGCAGTTTCGGATAGATCCCCAGCGCGGTTTTCAGGGCCCGGGTGATCAGGTGGGTCGGGTTGGCATAGTCCTGTCCGAGCCTTGCCTGGGGATCGGCTCCGGCCACGTTGAAATAGCGCAGCGACACATAGCGAAAGCCCGGATCGGCGGCAGCCAGATCGGCCAGCATCCGCTCGGTAACCAGCTTCGAGGACCCGTAGGGGTTGATCGGGCTGAGCGGCATCTGCTCGGTGACCGGGACCTGCGGGGGATTGCCATAGACCGCCGCCGTCGAGGAAAAAATGAAGCGGCCAACGCCAGTTGCGCGCACGGCTTCAAGCAGATTCAGAGCATTGGCGCTGTTGTTGCGGTAGTACTTGAGCGGATCGCGCACGCTTTCGCCGACCTCGATGGAGGCGGCGAAATGCATGACCGCATCGGGACGAAAGCGCTCCAGGGTATCGTGCAGCAGAATCCGGTCCGCCAGGTCGCCGACCACCAGGTCGCCATGCAGCACGGCATCGGGATTGCCGGTCGAGAGGTTGTCGTAGACCAGTACGTCATGCCCGGCCTCCCCCAGTGCGAGAACAACGTGACTTCCGATATATCCGGCGCCGCCGGTGACCAAAACTTTCAGCACTGGTAATACCCCCGATACCATTCCACGAATTTCCCCACCCCTTCTTCGATCGTCGTCGCCGGCTTGAAACCGACATCCTGTGCCAGGTCGTCGACATCGGCATAGGTGGCCGGCACGTCGCCGAGCTGGATGGGCAGGAAGTTCTTCTCCGCCTTTTTGCCGAGTGCCGCTTCCAGTACCTCGATGAGGTGCATCAGCTCCACCGGGCTGTGGTTGCCGATATTGTAAATCCGGTAGGGTGCGGCACTGGTGCCGGGGTCGGGGGCATCGCCGCTCCAGGCCGGGTCAGGCTGTGCCGGGCGGTCGGCCACCCGGATCACCCCTTCGACGATATCATCGATGTAGGTGAAGTCGCGGCGCATCCGGCCGTGGTTGAAGACGTCGATCGGCTTCCCGGCCAGGATGGCCCGGGTGAAGAGGAACAGGGCCATGTCCGGACGCCCCCACGGGCCGTAGACGGTGAAAAAGCGCAGACCGGTGGTCGGCAGGCGGTAGAGATGGCTGTAGGTGTGAGCCATCAGCTCGTTGGCCTTCTTGCTCGCGGCGTAGAGCGAAACCGGGTGATCGACGTTGTCGTGCACCGAAAAGGGCATCGCCGTGTTGGCACCATAGACCGACGAGGATGAGGCATAGACCAGGTGCTTGACGCCACGATGCCGGCAGCCCTCGAGAATATTGGTGAAGCCGACCAGGTTGGCGTCGATGTAGGCATGGGGGTTGACCAGCGAGTAGCGCACTCCGGCCTGGGCGGCCAGGTTGACGACCACGTCGAAACGCTCGCCGGCAAAGAGTTTGGCCATCCCCTCGCGGTCGGCAAGATCGAGCCTGACAAATGTGAATTTCTCATGATTTGTCAGACTATTGAGACGCGCCTCTTTGAGTGAAACCTCATAGTAATCGTTGAGGTTGTCGAGGCCGACGACGACGTCGCCGCGCGCCAGAAGGCGGCGGCACAGATGGAAGCCGATGAAGCCGGCGACGCCGGTCACCAGGATGCGTTTGGGAGCGGCGCCGGTCATTGGGAAAGCGCGCTTTCGAAGTAACGGATGGTCTTGAGCAGCCCTTCGCGAAGCGGGATCGAGGGTTCCCACCCCAAGAGTTCGCGTGCCTTGCCGATATTCGGCTGACGCTGCTTCGGATCGTCGCTCGGCAGCGCCTTCCACACCAGTTGCGACCCCGACCCGGTCAGGTCAATCACCAGTTCGGCCAGTTCACGGATGGTGAACTCCACCGGATTGCCGAGATTGACAGGGCCGGTCACCTCGTCGGGCGTCGCCATCAGCCGCACGAACGCCTCGATCAGGTCGTCGCAGTAGCAGAACGAGCGGGTCTGGCTGCCGTCGCCGTAGATGGTGATCTCCTCCCCTTTCAGCGCCTGGACAATGAAGTTGGAGACGACCCGGCCATCGTTGACATGCATGCGCGGCCCGTAGGTGTTGAAGATCCGCGCCACCTTGATGCTGACCCGATGCTGGCGGTGGTAATCGAAAAAAAGTGTCTCCGCGCAGCGCTTCCCCTCGTCGTAGCACGAGCGCAGGCCGATCGGGTTGACGTGCCCCCAGTACTCCTCCGGCTGCGGATGCACCTGCGGGTCGCCGTAGACCTCGCTGGTCGAGGCCTGCAGGATCCTGGCCTTGGTGCGCTTGGCCAGGCCAAGCATGTTGATCGAGCCGTGTACGCTGACCTTGGTGGTCGCCACCGGGTCGAACTGGTAGTGGATCGGCGCGGCCGGGCAGGCCAGGTTGTAGATCTCATCCACCTCGACATAGAGGGGGAAGGTGATGTCGTGGCGCAGAATCTCGAAGTTGGGATGATCAAGCAGTTGGGCGACGTTGGCGCGGCGGCCGGTGTAAAAATTGTCGACGCACAGCACATCATGGCCGTCGCGGATCAGCCGCTCGCAAAGGTGCGAGCCGAGGAAACCGGCCCCGCCGGTCACCAGAACCCGCTTGATGCTGTCGTAATGGCGCATTTCTCCCCCGCTATGTTGACAAGAATTCCCCATGCATGGTGCGGCAAGCTCAGCATGGACGGTATTTAAATGAGGCTGTTACCCAAAAGGCCGTTCACCCTGAGCTTGTCGAAGGGTGATAATGCCTTTGCAGGAACTGCAATTCACCCTCAACCGATTATTATTAGCCGGACCCAAAGCCCGTGACAAGCAAAACTGCCCTATTCCCCGTATTCCTTGAGTTTGTACAAGAGGTTGCGCAGGCTGATCTCCAGCAGTTTCGCCGCCTGGGTCCGATTCCCCCCGGTCGCTGCCAGGGCTCGCTGAATGTAGTCGCGCTCCAGCTGTGCGACAGCTTTTTTCAGCGACAAGCCGTCCGCCTCTCCGCCCGCCGGAGAAATGACCGGCAGGGCCAGGTCGGCGGCCGTGATGCTCTCGTCGCGACAGAGCACCAAGGTCGTCTCCAGGACGTTGAGCAGTTCACGGACATTGCCGGGCCATAAGTGGCGCTCGAGAAGAGCCATGGCGTCCGCCTCCATGTGCGGCACCGGCCGGCCGAGCCGGGCGGCCAGCAGCGGCAGGGCGCTGTCCACCAAGGGGGCGATGTCCTCCGGGCGCTCCCGCAACGGCGGGAGTTCGATCGTCACCACCGCCAGCCGGTAATAAAGATCCTCCCGAAAGCGTCCGTCCTTTACCGCCTGGCGCAGATCGACGGCCGTGGCCGCAACCACGCGCACATCGACCGTGTGGGACTGATTCTCACCGAGACGCCGCACTTCGCCATCCTGCAGGACACGCAGCAGCTTGGGCTGCAGCTCCAGCGGCAGATCGCCGATCTCGTCGAGAAACAAGGTGCCGCCATCGGCCGCACCGAACAGTCCGGGGCGAGCCCGGTCCGCCCCGGTAAAAGCCCCCCGGGCGTGGCCGAACAGCTCGCTTTCCAACAGGGTCGCCGGAATGGCGCTGCAGTTGACCGCCAGGAACGGCCGGTCGCGGCGCGAACTCTCGGCGTGCAAGGCGCGGGCAGCCAGTTCCTTGCCGGTACCGGTCTCGCCGGTCAAAAGAACCGAGACCGGGGCGGCGGCCGCCTTGCGCACCATCTCCAGCAGCCTGGCCATCTTCGCCCCGCGATGGACGATGGCGGCTACACCCTGGGGGCGCCCGCTGCGACGCAGATCTTCCTGCAACTGCAGATTCTCGCGCTGCAGTTGCAGGCGCTCTTCGGCCTTGCGCACCGTCAGCACGATCTCGTCGGGACGGAACGGCTTGGAGATGTAGTCGTAGGCCCCGAGCTTCATGCACTCGACGGCCGTGTCGATGGTGCCGTAAGCGCTCATCATGATGACCGTGCCGCCGAGCTGGCGAGCCGCCTTCTCCCTGAGGAAGGCCTCACCATCGAGTTCCGGCATGCGGATATCGCAGAGAATCAGCTCAAAACCGGTCGACTGCAGCCGTTCGAGACCTTCGCGCCCGCTGGCCGCCTCGCTCACCGCATAGCCGTCGCGTTCCAGGACCAGGCGCAGCATGTGGCGCAGCGCCGCTTCATCGTCGATGACCAGGATCGGCCGGCGCACTTTAGCCATGTTCGGGCTCCCTGGACAAAGGCAAGTGCAGCGTAAAACGCGTACCTGAACCGAGCGTCGAGGTCAGCGAGATGCAGCCACCCGCCTCTTCGACCAGGCGTTGACAGACCGCCAGCCCCAACCCGCGCCCCTGCCCCGGCGCCTTGGTGGTGAAGAACGGCTCGAAAGCCCGGCGCAGGGTCGCCTCATCCATACCGGCACCGTTGTCTGCGACCGTCACCTGCAGGCTCCGCTGGTCGGCGATCGCTTCAAGGGTGATCGTCCCACCAGCCGGCAGCGCATCGCGGGCATTGAGCAGCAGGTTGACACAGATCTGCAAAAAGCGGCCACGCTCCATGCGCACCTGTCCCAGACCCGCAGCAAGCCGGTCGTCAAGCTGCTTCCCCTCGAACGCCCCCTGTCCCTGCAACAGGGCGACAGCCTCGCGCAAAACCGTCACCGGATCGAACGGCTCCATCTCGTAGCGGGTCGGCGCAGCATAGTCGAGCAGGTCGCGCACAAGTTGATCGATACGACCGGCCTCGGCAAGTGAGCGCTCCACCAGGTCGCGCGCCGCCGCATCGGCAAGGTCGAGTTTGAGCAGGTTGAGATAGCCGACCACGGCCGCCAGGGGGTTGCCGATCTCGTGGGCCATCCCGGCTGCCAGGTGACCGACGGAAGCAAGCTTTTCGGCGCGCACCACCTCATCGCGGGCCTTTTGCAGCGCGGCATTGGCTTCCTCCAGGGAACGGATGTAGGCGGCTGTCTCCTGCCGGCTTTCACTCAAGGCGGAGATCATGACATTGAAGTCTTCGGCGAGTTCGACGATTTCTCCCGGTCCACGCGGCACGGCAATCGGCGTCAGGTCGCCGCTGGCCACGCCGGCGGTGGCGGCGCGCAACTTGCGCACCGGTACGACCACGTTGCGGCCGAGCAGGTAAATGCCGAACAGGCTCAGAATCGCCCCGTAAGCGATCACGTAGAGCAGGATCAGCCGCTGGGAACGATGTACCTGTTCGGAGAGCGTATCTAGGCCGAAGCGCAGCTGCAGGATGCCACCGCCGGTACCGCCGATGCGGATCGCCAGATCGAGGACATTGTCGGGCGCCGGCCCCCGGAACGCCCAGGAGGAGGAGTAGCTGATCGATGCGGCGAGATCGCCCGGCTCCGGACCGATGGCGGGCCATTCCGCAGGGAAGCTCTCCCCGGCCTGGGAAAAGCTCAGCCTCGGGCTGAGATCGTCTGCCAGCAGGCGCCAGGCCCGCAGTTCCCCCTCGCGGGTGAGTGCCAACAGCCGGCTCGACAGAATCTCAGGTGACGGCTCCCCGGCCGCCAGCAGGCGAACAGCGCGTTGCAGCGATAGCTGGCGTTCGGCGAGCAGCTCCCCCTCGGTGAGCTTGACCAGCAGAAAACCGGCAAAGAGCAGGGCGGCCCCGAGCAGCAGCACGGTGCTGACGACGATTTCGGTACGCAATCCGGTCCGGGTCGACATGCCGCCAGTATAAGGCCGCACGATCGCTTTGCAAACCCCAAGAATCGCTGGAGTTCCGCCGCCGGCCTTGCTATGATTACTCATCTGTTTGCAGGAGGTCACCATGACGAAAATTCCGGCGGTCGATCAGGAATGCTGCATCGGCTGCGAAGTCTGCGTCCAGCTCTGTCCGGAGGTCTTTCGCATGTGCGGCGAAGAGCAGCATAGCCATGCGCACGGTCACGATCACAAATCGGAAGTCTACAACCCGACCGGCGCGCCGGTGGAAAAGATCGAAAAGGCCATGGACAGCTGCCCGAGTGCTTGCATCTATTGGAAGTAACTTGTTGAGTGGTTGAGTCGATGCATTCTGCTGCAGAGGTGAACCCACTCAACCATTCAACGCACGCAGCGCGACTCAACGACGCAACCGCCTCCAACCTCCCCCTCCTCAACGCCTTCGCCTTCCTCAAGATGGCCCTCCTGCCGATGGCCATCATCACCCTCTTTTGGAAGGATCAGATCGGCCTGAGCCTGGCGGACATCCTCCTGCTGCAGGCCGGCTTCTCGGTGGCCACGGTGGTGATGGAATACCCGTCCGGCTACATCAGCGACCGGCTCGGCTACCGCTGCTCCCTGCACTTCGCGTCGCTGCTGGGGATAAGCGGCTGGCTGACCTACACTATGGCCGACAGTTTCCTGACCGTGCTGCTGGCCGAGTTCCAGCTCGGCATTTCCTACGCCTTCATCAGCGGCGCCGACAGCGCCCTGCTCTTCGAGACGCTGCGCGCTGCCGGACGCGAAGAGGAGTACCTCCGCCACGACGGCCGGATGACCGCCTGGGCACAGGGTGGCGAAGCCGCCGGGGCAGTCGGCGCCGGAGTGCTCTACGCCTGGTTCCCGCTGCTGCCGTTCCTGCTGCAGGTGCTGGTCTGGGTCGCCGCCTGGCTCCTTTGCCGACGCCTGCACGAGGCCCCCGCGCACACCCTGAAACCGGTACCCTCGCATCTGGGCGAGGCGTGGCGCATCGCCCGCAAGGCGCTGTTCGATGCACCGCCGCTGCGCTGGACCGTGCTTTTCGGCGCCGTGCTCGGCCTGGCCTCGTTCTTCCCGGTCTGGCTGGTGCAGCCCTACATGCAGCAGTGCGGAGTGCCGCTGGCCTGGTTCGGCCCGGTCTGGGCCGTTGCCAACCTGAGTGTCTCCCTCGGCTCGCTCCTGAGCGAACGGGTCCTGTTCCAGTGCGGGACAGCCGGCACCATCGGCGTCTGCCTGCTGCTGATCGCCTCGGGCTATCTGGGGCTGGCGCTGACCGGAGCGGTCTGGGGGGTCGCCTGGTACTTTCTGCTCACCCTGATGCGCGGCCTGCAGGGCCCGCTGCTGCGCCTGCAACTGCAGAAACACAGCGACCGGCAGGAGCGGGCCAGCATCTTTTCCGTCAAGTCTCTCCTCTTTCGCCTCGGCTTCATCGCCGCGGCGCCGCTGGTCGGCGCCCTGGCCGACCAATCCGGCCTCTCTGTCACCTTCGCGTCCCTGCTGTTCGGCCTGGCACTTCTGCTCCTGCCGCTGTGCTGGCTCTTCCTCAGAGCGCTGCATGACAGCGAAAGCCCTGTCGTCGCGCACCGCGACGTTGTATAGTGAGCGACATGCACCTGCTCCCCGATCATCAGTGGCTCGACTTCGAGCACGCCCACGTCTGGCATCCCTACGCCCCGCTCAAGGGAGCCGGCACACCCTATGCGGTCCGCTCCGCCCACGGTGTGCGCCTGGTACTCGAAGACGGTCGCGAGCTGATTGACGGCATGTCGTCGTGGTGGTCGGCGATTCACGGCTATAACCACCCGGTCCTCAACGCCGCCGCGCATGCTCAGCTGGACACCATGGCCCACGTCATGTTCGGCGGGCTGACCCACCGCCCGGCGGCCGAGCTGGCGGCACGCCTGGTGCGCATCACCCCGGAACCGCTGCAAAGCGTGTTCCTGTGCGATTCCGGCTCGGTCAGCGTCGAGGTCGCCCTCAAACTGGCGGTGCAGTACTGGCATGTCCGCGGCCAATCCCGAAAGCATCGCATGCTGACCGTTCGCCGCGGCTACCACGGCGACACCAGCGGCGCCATGGCGGTCTGCGACCCCGAGACCGGTATGCATCACCTCTTCACCGGCATCCTGCCGCAGCATCTCTTTGCCCCGGCCCCCTTCAGCCGCACTGACGCCGACTGGGACGAAGCCGATATCGCCCCGTTCGCCGCCCTGATCGAAGCGCACCACGCCGAGCTGGCCGCCGTCATCCTCGAACCGATCGTGCAGGGGGCCGGCGGCATGCGCGTCTACGCCCCGGAGTACCTCAGACGGGTGCGCGCCCTGTGCGACCGCTACGGGGTGTTGCTGATCCTCGACGAAATCGCCACCGGCTTCGGCCGCACCGGCACTCTCTTCGCCTGCGAGCAGGCCGGCATCGCCCCGGACATCCTCTGCCTGGGGAAGGCCTTGACCGGAGGCTATCTGACGCTGGCCGCAGTGCTGACCACCCTTGACATCAGCGACACCATCTCCACCCGCCCCCCCGGCGCCTTCATGCACGGCCCGACCTTCATGGCCAACCCGCTGGCCTGCGCCGTTGCCTGCGCCAGCATCGACCTGTTGCTCGACAGCCCCTGGCAGGAGCGGGTCATGGCCATCGAAGCGGCCTGCCGCCGTCACCTGGAACCGTGCCGGAGTTGGCCGGGGGTAAAGGAGGTGCGCGTGAAGGGGGCGATCGGCGTGCTGGAAGTGGAGAAACCGGTCGACATGCGTTCGATCACCCGACGCTTCGTCGACCGGGGGGTATGGCTGAGGCCCTTCGGCCGGCTGGTCTACCTGATGCCGCCGTTCGTCATCGGCGCAGCGGAACTGGAGGCTTTACTGACGGCGATGACCACCACCGTCGCCGAAGAGCTGACGGCATGAGCGAAAAGGCAGGTCGGCTCCGCGCCCCCTTTTGACCGGCGCCTAGAGCCCCATGGGAAAGAAGATCGCCCGCGACAGCACCCCCTGGGTGACGCGGGCAATCCCCCGGTCCACCTTGCCGGCGACGATGAATGCCATCATGTCCTGCACGGCGATCATCTTGCCGATGAGCCGCTCGAAGCTCAGGTTCTCTTCCTCCCCGTCAAGGCTGTTGCTCAGGAGCAGCGGCGCCCCGTGCGCATCGCGACGGTTACTCAGGCGCCAGGCGAGTATCTCGATGTTGCGGGCACTCTGGTAGAGCAGGGTCGGGTCGAGGGAGTCAAAGAGATATTGCTCTTCCTGCCAGTTGTAGCTGCTGCGCACCACACCGACCAGACCGGTCATCAAGGCGAAGACCCGGTCGCCGGCATAGTCAGGGGCAAAGGCCAGTTCCAGGGCATCGGTCCCCTGGCGCTTGTCCAGTTCCTCGAACAGCAGCCGACCGGGGGTGGCGAAGATCTCCCGGCTGCGCTGCTCGATGGTCTTCCCCGGACTTTTGTGCAACTCGCGCGAGTTGCGCTTGTAAAGCTTGACCAAAAGGTTTTCCATCAACTGGTGCATTTCGCGCAGATGGGTGTCGGCCACGAAGTCGATATCGCTCTTGGCCAGGTTCTTCATCACCCGGTTGCCATCGCTGCAGCCGGCCAGAAGGCCGGTGGCGACGCACAGTAATCCGATGGCAAAACCACTCACATAGCGCATGCACGATAATTTCACACAGTTGCGCCGCCAAGTAAACCGCATCCTTCCCACGCTTTTGCTTGGCCGCGGCAAGCGAAAGCTGTACTGTTAAGAATCGACACCCATCTTCCATGAAAAGAGCCGGCCATGGCCAAAAAACCGAATTATTCATTTGAGAAGCGACAGAAGGAGCTGGCCCGTCAGGCCAAAAAGGAAGAGAAGCGACAGCGCAAGCTGGCCGGACACACCGACGGCGACGAAGACCAACCGGAAACCGATGCGGAGCAGGATCAGGTATGAGCAAGGATCTTTACGTTCGCCACATCCCTGCCGAGGCCACCGAGGAAGATCTGCGCAAACTTTTCAGCGTGTGCGGCAAGGTCACCTATATTCACATGGTCAAGGATGCCAAATCCGGGGAATTTGTCGGTTGCGCCTTCGTCAAGATGGCGACTGAAGCGGAGGCCAAGGACGCCATTGCCATGCTCGACG
This sequence comes from uncultured Geobacteraceae bacterium, assembly GCA_964603155.1. Taxonomy (GTDB): domain Bacteria; phylum Desulfobacterota; class Desulfuromonadia; order Desulfuromonadales; family BM103; genus VAUL01. Next base: position 18,071 of record CAZRTZ010000027.1, read on the forward strand.
AGGCCCTGCTGATCAACCGCACCATTCTGGTTAGCGCCGCCCGCCCGCAAAAAGCCAAAGGTTCACCACCGAGTCGCGGGGCTCGCCCGACACGGCCAAGCGACCGGCCCCCCCGCTCGGCCAAGCCATCCGGCAAGAGTTCCAGCCCAGGGCGCCCCACCGGCAAAGGTTCCCGCAAACCGTAGCCGTCACCGACACCCCCGGTCACCCTGCGATGCCCACGTCTTCCCCTCGCGCCGCAACGTTGCTGGTCGTCTGCGCCGCCCACTTCCTGATGCCGTTCATGATGTCGGCGGTTGGCGTGGCCCTCCCCGCCATCGGCAAGGAGTTCTCCGCTACGGCGCTGCAGCTCGGGCTGGTCGAAACGATCTATGTCCTCTCTGCCTCCATCTTCCTCCTCTCGATGGGCCGCCTCGGCGACATCTACGGCCGACGCCGCATTTTCCAGCACGGCATCGTCATCTTTACCGTGGCCGGGGGGGCCATCTCCCAGGCCTGGTCGATCGAATCGCTGCTGACGCTGCGCTTTCTGCAGGGGGCGGGAGGGGCCATGGTCATGGCCACCACCCTCGCCATGGTGGTTTCGGTCTTCCCCCCTGCCGAGCGGGGGAAAGCCCTGGGGATCAGCGTTGCCAGCGTCTATGCCGGCATCTCCTGCGGGCCGTTTCTGGGCGGGCTGATCGTCACCGCACTGGGCTGGCGCTGGATCTTTTACCTGTGCGTGCCGATGGGAATCCTCACCTTCCTGATCTCCTGGGCTAGGCTGCGCGGTGACTGGGCGGACGCCAGGGGGGAACCGTTCGACTGGCGCGGCAGCCTGCTCTACGCCCTGGCCCTGCTGCTGCTGATCGGCGGCGCCTCCAACCTCGCCTCCGGGCCGGCCGCCTGGGCGACAGCCGGCGGCGGCCTCTGCGGCATCGCCCTGTTCCTGGCCCTCGAGGCCCGCACTCGGTATCCGATCCTCAATGTCGCCCTGCTGCGTGACAACCGGGTTTTCGCCCTCTCCAACCTGGCGGCGCTGTTCAATTACGCCGCAACCTTCGGCGTCACCTTCTTTCTCAGCCTTTACCTGCAGTTCGTCAAGGGGATGACGGCCCGCGAGGCCGGGCTGATCCTGATCATCCAGCCGGTCGTGCAGACCGTGCTCTCCCCTTTCTGCGGCCGGCTGGCGGATCGTTACCCGGCTGCCCGCGTCGCCACCATCGGCATGGCCCTGTGCGCCGCGGGACTGGCCATCGCCGCCACCCTGGACGGGCCCACCCCGATCCAGCTCGTGATGATGATGCTCGTCCTGCTCGGCACCGGTTTCGCCCTCTTCTCCTCCCCCAACGTCAGCGTCATCATGGGGAGCGTCGCCCCCCGCTATCTCGGCGTCGCCTCCGGCCTCAACTCCAGCATGCGCACGCTGGGGATGATGACCAGCATGAGCATCATCACCGTGATCTTCGCCATCTTCATGGCCGGGCAGACGGTGAATGCCGCCACCCTGCCGCAGTTTCTGCTCAGCATGCGCACCTCCCTGATTGTTTTCTGCGCCCTGTGCCTGGTCGGCATCGGCTGCTCGGCGGGGCGGATGCGCTCGTCCGCAGGCAAAGAGTCCGAACCGGCCTGACGGTTACCCTCACCAGCTGATTTTGCATCCTGATCGCCCGGGACCTTGTCCAGCACACTTCGTCAAACCTGGAGGCAGCTATGGCCAATACCATCCTGATCACCGGAGCGACTGCCGGCTTCGGCGCGGCCTGCGCCAGGCGTTTTGCCGCAGCCGGCTGGCAGCTGATCCTGACCGGGCGGCGTACCGAGCGCCTTGAGCAGTTGCAGGCGGAACTCGGTCCCTCCGTCAGTCGCGTGCTGACGTTCGATGTCCGTGACAAGGAAGCCGTGATCAGGGAACTCAGCGGCCTTGAAATCGACGTGCTGATCAACAACGCCGGCCTGGCCCTGGGCCTCGAGCCGGCCTGGGAGACGGATCTCGACGACTGGGAGACGATGGTCGACACCAACGTCAAGGGGGTGATGTACTGCACCCGCGCGGTGCTGCCGCAGATGGTGGCGCGCAACCGCGGCCACGTGGTCAACATCAGCTCCACCGCGGCCCGCTGGCCCTACCCCGGCGGCAACGTCTACGGGGCCACCAAGGCCTTCGTCGAACAGTTCACCCGCAACCTGCGCGCCGACCTGCTCGGGACAAAGGTGCGCGCGACCTGCATCGCGCCGGGGATGGCGGAAACCGAATTCTCCGCGGTGCGCTTCAAGGGGGATCAGGCCCGGGCCGACCGGGTGTACGCCGGCGCCGAACCGCTGCGCGCTGAAGATATCGCCGAGATCGTCTTTTTCGTCACCGGCCTGCCGGGACATGTCAACATCAACGCCCTGGAAGTCATGTGCGTCGACCAGTCATGGAGTCACCTGGCGGTGCACAGAAAAGGGTAGCCCGCCCCCTGCCCGCATCCGCTTGACAGCGTTCGGAGGAAAGGCTATCTAAGGGCACCCCACTCCGGACCGTTATCGATGCCCAAAGCCCAGGAAGGTGATACCGTCACCGTCATCTACCAGGCCAGCCTGGAGGATGGCAGTGTCTTCGATGCCGCCGAAGAAGACGATCCTCTGGTTTTCGTTCTCGGCGAGGACGAAGTTCTCCCCGGCTTCGAACAAGCCGTGCTCGGCATGGAAGTGGGGGAGCGCAAGATCGTCCAGGTCCCCCCAGAAGATGGCTACGGTCTGCGCGAGCAGCGTCTCATCGACGAAGTCTCCCTCTCGGCGCTCCCCGAGGGGCTGCCGATCGAGGTCGGCAACCAGCTGGAAGTGACCGCCGAAAACGGCACCCAATACCGGCTGATGGTCGTCAATCGCGATGACAACCGGGTCACCCTTGATGCCAACCATCCCCTGGCCGGACATTCCCTGACGTTCCAGATCGAACTGCTGGCCATCGACCGCCCGACCATCAACTAGTGTCCTGTGCGGTTAGTTCCCGTCACAAATTGTGAGGGATTTCGGTTTCTGGCAAGGCGCGGTGACGCGGGGAGAGTGGGGCTCTGCCGAGGAGCCGCAACGTAGCCAGGGGCCGAAAGCGCCACAATTTGGGAGGGCAGAATTAGCCGCACAGGACACTAGTCACTCCACTTCCTGCCAGGCATCCAGCAGCGGGAAATACAGGGCGCCCCGCATCAGCCGCTCGTCGGGGAACGCCCGGGCGAGCAACTCCAGGTAGACTTGCAGCTGCGGGCGGTAATGTTCCGTTTCCCGGGCAAGGAATGCGGCAAGCGGCTCTTCGGGAAACGGTTCGCTGGTCTTGTAGTCGATCACCCAGCGCACGCCGTCGGCAACGAAGGTCCGGTCGATAACGGCATGAAGCGGCTGCGCGTCGAAAACTCCGGTCAAGGCCAGCTCACTGGCGGCCCCGGGGTGAGCGGCGAGAATCCAGCGTCCCCGCGCACTGGCGAGAGTGGTGTGCAGGGCGGCCAGGACCCGCTGTCTACACGCCTCCAGGCGCTCGCCGGGGACCCCTTCCCGCCCGAGAGACGCCGTCAGAATCGGGCGCAAGGCCTCGACCCGTTCGCGGTCCCACCCCGCCGGGCCATCTGCAGCCATCCGTTCCAGCCATAAATGCACGAGGGTCCCGACGATCCGCCCCTCCTCGCTGCGCAGACCGAGGCTGAGGCGCGCCAGCGGCTGCGCAGCCGACACAGACGCCCGGCGGGCGACAGGGAGCGCGACCGGCAGTGCTTCGGCAAGCGACGGCGGCACCCAGCCGGCCGGCAGCCTCCACAGACCCGGTCGCGGCGCCGCAACCTTCGCAACGGCGTTGGCGGCGGGCGGGAACTCCATCTCCTCGGCCAAAACCTCCCAGGCCGCCTGGAGCAGGGAACCGACGGCGGGAGATTGCGGTCGGCCGTCCGGATCGGCATTCGTCTGCCCCAACAGGTGCAGCGCCCGCTTGGCCCGGGTCGCCGCCACGTAGAAAAGGCGCAGCGTCTCCAGGCGATCCTTGTCGCAGTGAATTGCCGCAAGCGCCCGGAAGGTCGGTTCCGGCTGGTCGCTGCCGCTTGGCGGGATCGGGGCCAGGAGCAGGCCGTGCTCCGGGTCCTCCTGCCAGAGCAGCAGCGACTGGCCGCTCGCGCCGACGCCACGCCCCAGCCCCGGCAGAATCACCGTGTCGAACTCCAGCCCCTTGGCCTTGTGGATGGTCATCAGCTGCAGCTGCGGTCCCGCCAGCGCATCCGGGGCGGCAAACAGCCGGGCCAGCCGCTCCTCCAGGATTTCCAGGCGCGGCAGATCGCCACCGGCGTCGAGCTCGTCGAGCAGCGCCAGGAACTGTCCGGCATCGAGCAGATCGCTCTCGCTCAACCCCGCGGGCCCGCCCAGGGAGAGCCAGGTCGATTCGACCAGGCGGCGCAGCGGCAGACGCCCCTTGCGGAAGAGGGCATCCAATAGGACCGGTGTGACCCGGGCCAGACGCTGCAGTCCATCGTCGGACAGCCCCGTGAACAGCTCCCGCGGCGCAACGGCAGCGAGCAGACACTCCGGCACGGTCGCGTCGGGGCGATCGTCGACCAGGGCCATAAGATCGGCGAGGGTGAGTCCGCACCAGGGGGCCCGCAGCACGGCGAGCCAGGCAACCCGGTCGGCCGGATGCAGCAGGGCGCGACAGAGGGACAACAGGTCCTGAGTCGCCGGCCGGTCGCTCAGCGCATCGATCTCCTGTGCCTGGAAACGCAGCCCGGCCGCCTTGAGTGCCGGCACGATCGCCGTCAGGTGACTGCGTGCCCGCACCAGAACGGCAATCGTCCCGTCCGCCTGCTCTGCCTGGGCTCTGAGCACCAGCTCCACCACCTGCGCGGCTTCGGCGGCGTCATCGCGCGGGACAAAGCAGGTGCCGGTCACGGTCGCCTCCGGCAACGCCGGGTGAATCGCCTGGGCCGGCGCGAACGGCACGGCACCGCGTACCGCATCCTCCGCGGCGGGGAAGAGCCGGGCGAAGAGTCGGTTGCACCACGCCACCAGGTTGGCCCGGGAGCGAAAATTGGCCGTGAGAAGGAGCGGTTCGAGGGGGATGGCGCCGATACCGTGGGAGCGGGCATGCAGGTAGAGGCCGACCTCCGCCTCGCGGAAGCGGTAGATCGACTGCATGGGGTCGCCGACCAGAAACAGGGTGCGACCGTCGCCACGCTCCCAGCCGGCGGTGAGAGTGGCCAGCAGGTCGTACTGGGCCCGGGAGGTGTCCTGGAACTCGTCGACCAGGATGTGCCGCAGCCGGCCGTCGAGCTGCAGCAGCAGCTCAGTCGGCGCCATTTCGTCGCCCAGCGCCGCCAGGGCCCCGCCGGCGATCTCGGCGAAATCGACCCGGCCACGCTGCCGGAATATGCCGCGCAGCTCCGCGACCGCCAGCGGCAGCAGTTCGATGAGCGCCGCCAGCGTCGCCCATTGCGCATCGGCGTAGACACATTCCGGCAGCTTGCGCAACGCCAGCAGCCGCTCCAGGCAGACCGGATCGTGCGCCACCGAGTCGAGAAGCGTCGCCATGCGCTCTTTCATCTCCGGCCCCGGGGCGGTTTTACCGGGAGGGAAGCCGACCTTGACCGTGAGGCCGCGGGGGCTGCGCAGCTGATCCTGCGACGTCAGCAGCAGATGGAGCAGGCCCTGCCAGACCGGAAGAGCCTGGGTTCCTGAACCTGGCGGCAACGCTCCGTCCAGCAGGGCGGCCAGAGGATTGTCCTCTTCCGCCGTCCCGGCCAGATTGGCCGCCGCCCAACGGCCGATCACCGCCAGTTCGGCGAGTCGGCTCGGACCCAGGGCCTGCGCCGCCTCGTCAAGGCGCTGTGTAACGTAACCGGACAACGCCTGTTCCAGAGCGCCACGGGCCGTGGCCCGTGATCCCGAGCGCAGATGGCGCAGCCACTGGTCGCGGCGTCCCAGCATGCCGACCAGTAAGTCGCGCAGAAGCGGGAGACGGTTATCGAGGTGGCCGAGCAGCTGTTGCAGGGCGGACGCTTCCTGGCCGTCACCTTCAAGGCGGGCGCACAACCGCTCGGCCGCCTCGCGATAGAGCTCCGCGGGGTCCTCGGCGATGGCCGGCATCTCGCCGAACCGTGACAGGTAAGGCATGCGGCGCACCAGCGCGGCGCACAGGCTGTCGATGGTCAGCACCTGCAGCCTGGCCGGGTGCTCGGGGAGATTCCAGCCGCGCTCACGATCGCGCTCCAGAGCCTGGCGTGCCCGCTGCCAGGTCTCCAGGGCATGGGCAGCCGTTGGCGCAGCCTCGTCGGCCGCTCGCGCCAGGGCCTCGAGCAGGCGCTTGCGCATCTCCGCCGCCGCCTTGCGGGTAAAGGTGATGGCCAGAATCTCTTCGGGGGCGTCAACTACAGCCAGCAGCGCCAGGATGCGCTGAATCAGGAGCTCGGTCTTGCCGGAGCCGGCGGGTGCCTGCACGATGAGCGAGCGGTCGACAGCCAGGGCCTGCCGACGGGCGGCACTGTCGGCCGGCAGGCTTGCGAGTTCAGGCTTCATCGCCACCCTCCTCGCTGTCGGTGAGCGCCCCGCGCTCCAGGATACGACAGAGCGGCACCAGATCGCAGTAGCGGCAGGTCTTGGCGCGATCAACCGGATCGACCGCCGCCTCCCCGCCGGCAAAGGCGTCGCCGAGTTTCCCCAGGCTGGTGTGCCAGTAGCTGCACAGGTCGGCAAATCCCGCCCAGCCGCGCTCGTCGAGCAGCTTCTGCAGGGCCTGCTCCTGGGCCGGCCACAAGCCTCTGGAGGCGGCCAGGCCACGGAACCCGCGCTCGCGGCGGCGCGGACGCACGGCGGCGAAAAGCACCGCCCCGACCGTTTCGCCACCGGCCCCGACGCAGTAAAGCGGCAGCTGCGGCTCGGTCAGCCGTTCGTCGCTCCACTGCGCCACATCCACCCTGCCGGTCTTGTAGTCGATGATCGCCAGCTGCCCGTCGGCCAGGCGGTCGATGCGGTCGACCCTGGTCGTCAGCATCAGACGGCCGACCTGCTCCTGGTGCTGCTTTTCGATTTCGACCACGACGAAAGGAGTCCGGCGCGCCTCCTCGCCCAGCCATTCCTTGGCCAGCCCGACCAGCCGTGCCCGCTCGATCTGGCGCTGGCGCACGGAGAAGTCACAGCGCCGCTCGCGCTCGAAGCGGGCGATGGCCTGCTCGGCACACTCCTCAAGGCGGGCACTCAACTCTTCAGGGGCCAGTGCCAGCAGTTGCTCCTGGCTGTGCGTCTCCCGCCAGAATTTTTCCAGGACGGTGTGAATCAGGCTGCCGCGGGCCATGTCGTCGAGCCCGACATCCGGGACATCGAGCGCACGGGCCCGCAGACGGTGATGGGCAAAGGCGCGGAACGGGCAGAGCGCCTGATCCTTGAGGATGCCGGTCCCCCCGGCAAACGGCCGGCGGGTCGTCAATGCCGGCGCCGTCTCGTCAGTCAGCATCTCCCGCAGCGGGCCGCCGGCCGCCAGCACCACTGCCGGCGCGACTGAAACGGGCTCCGCAAGGGTTGCCGCCGGCCAGCCCCGCAGCAGCGGGCTGGGGCGCTGGGGAGCGCCGTCGACCTGCCCCGGCCAGCTCAGGATCACCGTCGGCGCCGCGGCAAACAGACGGCGACAGACGGCCCGGGCGAACTCCCCTTCGCGCAGGGCGTCGGCATGCGGCATGCGCAGCCGGCTCTGCAGGGCAAGCGGGAGAAACGGGTTGGGCCGCGGTGCGGCCGGCAGCGCCCCCTCGTGCAGCCCCAGAACCCAGAGCGCATCGAAGCGGAACCCCGTGGCCTCGAGCATGCCGAGAATTTTCACCCGGGCCTCCGGCCCTTCCGGCTGGAAAACCGTCTCCGCCGTGAGGCGCTGCAGCAGGGCAACGGCCTCGCCGCGCGTCAGCGGCGAGGCAACCCGGTCGAGAGCCGCCAACTGGCCGAGGGCCTCCTTGAGGTGGCGTACGGCCTGAAATTCGCGGCTATGCAGGCTGCGCTCGCCCGGCCAGCCGCAGCCCTCGAGCAGTTCGGCGAAGCGGGCGCTCCAGGTACCGGGGAGAGCACGCCGGCTTTCCTGCCGGAACTTTGCAACGGCCTCGATCACGCCGGCCATCCGCGGCACCGCGGGGAGCCGGCGCAACGTCCGGGACAGTGTGCCCAGTGGCCAGCTCAGGCGCCCGCGCCGCCGCAGTTCCCGGTCAGCCCTGGCGCGATCATGCATTTCGCTGCCGGCACCGGCGAGGTAGGGGGAGCGCAGCAGCCGGCCGAGATCCTCGAGGCGCAGCGGATCGGCGAGCGCCAGCAGCTGCAGGGCCGCACTCACGACCCCCTCGCGTGCCAGCGGGGTACCTAGGGACAGGGCAAACGGTTCCGGGCCGTCCTCCCCCGTCAGGCAGCTGAGCGGATCGAACTCGGCCCGGAAGAACTGCTCGATCAGCCCCTGGTACTCGGCAAGCTGCGGCACGACCACGCCGATGGTCATCTGCGGGCGTTCCGTCAGCAGCAAACGCGCCCAGCAGGCACAGGCGCGCACCTCTTCCGCCATCCCTGCCGCCGACCATACCTCAGGAGCAGATGCGGCAAACTCATCCCCGGACCAGAAAGAGACCCTGCAGCCGCGCGCGCGCATCTGGTCGAGCAGCGTCTCGATAGCCGGCGGTACGTCATCGAACCCGGCCATGACCAGCTGAGCAGGGACGTCGAGGGCACCGGCGACGATGGCAGTCGACACCAGGCGCAGGACGTCGCCGCGGTCAAGCCACCCCTGCCGGGTCGCCAGCACTTGCCACGCGCCCCGCCAACGCTGAAAGGCCGCCTGTTCCTCATCACCCTGATCCGCCGTGAAGTCGACCTGGTACTCGGCGAGCAGCCGGTGTGCCTCCCGGGCGCGGGCGGCGGTCTGCGGCAGTTGCAGCAGATCGCGGCGCAGCGACGCGGCATCGGCGGCGACCACCTGCTCCCAGCTGCGTTGCAGTTGCACGTCGTTGAGCAGGTCGGCCTCGCGGCGCAGCTCTACAAGCTGGCGTTGGAGCCAGGCCTGCAGGCTGAGGATCGCCGGACTGACCCAGAGCTGCTCCCCGGCCTCGAGCCGGGTCCGGTCGAAGCGACGGACCAGTTCGCGCGCCAGCCGCTTGTTGGCCGTCAGCACCGTGCCACCGGCAGTCGCGATCTGCAGCAGGGCGTTCTCCGTCAACAGCAATTCTCCCTCCCGGTTCATGAAGAGGACTCTCGCCCCGGCCTGCGACAGAATACGGCACAGCCGCCCAGGGCACCGAGGCCGTTGGCCAGCAGATCGCCGGTCTCGAACATCCTGCCGACTGCCATGGCCCACTGCAACCCCTCGAGCAGCAGACCATAGCCGCAGCAGGCGAGCAGGACCAGCGTCAGCAAACGTATGGAAAGCTTCCTCCGGCAGGCCAGCGCGCGGGCCAGAAGTACCGCCAGGACGGCATAGGCGGCAAAGTGGCTGAACTTGTCCCACGGCTGGATGCCGCCGGGAACCTTCACCTCGGGCACCAGCGACAGGTAGGCCAACGCGCCCGCCCAAAGGAACAGGGGCAGATCGCGCCTGACGCAACAGCGGGGAGTCATATGCGAATGCCGCGGGCTCTGATTCGTTTCAGAAAACGGTTTTTCTTGAGGATTCTGCACAGACACCTGTTCCGTTCAGTGGATCATCCAGCCTCAAACCGGTCGTAATTTGGTCAAGGTCATATCATAGAACAATCTTGGATACTTGGCATGAAATATCGAAGACTGGAACGAGCCCACCTGACGTCGTCCACAAAAAAACGGGGCTCATTGCCGAGCCCCGTTTGCGTACGATTCGAATGACGACTTAGTAGTGGGCGATCGGGTCAGGATTCCCGTCAGGGTCGCCGAGTGCCGTCCCGGAACTCTTCAAAGGCGCCAGCAGCAGCAGTCCGGCGACGTGCGGGGCAGCCATCGAAGTGCCGCTCATCGTCGTCGTTCCGCCCCCTTTGGCCGTGGACAGGACATTGACCCCCGGCGCGGCATAGTCGATCGGCGGGTTACCGTAGTTGGAGAACCAGGCGAAAGAGTCGGCATCGTCTATCGCAGAGACCGTGAAGATATTCGCACCGTTGACCCTAGCCGGGGAAAAGTCCTTGGCATCGGCACTGTCGTTGCCGGCCGCCAGGGCAAACAGCACCCCTTTGTCGGCCGCCTTGGCCACAGCCGTATCGAGGGTATGGTTGCCGCCGCCGGTCAGACTCATGTTGGCCACATCGCCCGGAGCCCCGTTGGCGGCCACGTAATCGACGCCGGCGATCACCCAGGAGTACAGACCGCTGCCGTTGTTGTCGAGAACCCTTACCCCGACGACCGTGGCGCCGGCCGCCACCCCGACCACGTCGATCTCATTGTCGATGGCGGCAATCGTCCCGGCCACATGGGTGCCGTGGCCATCGCCGTCGGCCGTCGAATAGCGCCCGCGGGTGACGAAGCTTGCCGCGCGGGTCGTATCGACATGCAGATCGGGGTGCGTGGGATCAACGCCGGTGTCAATGACCCAGGCGGTTTTTCCTGACCCGGAGGCATTCACCGGACCGCCGACGCGGGCAATCCCCCAGGGAATCACCTGGGGCGCACTGCCGCCGCCTCCTGAACCGCCACGCCCCGGCTTGGCGGCTTCCAAGCCGATGGCCCAGACCAGGCCGTCCGGCTCGACATAGTCGACACGCGGATCATCGAGAAGATGCCTGAGGCGGGCTTCCGGAAGGGCCGCCGAAAATCCCCGGAGGACGTGCCGGTACAGATGCTCGGCAGCAGCGCCGTGACTTAAGGCGACAGCAGCCGGCTCCTGCCCGTCCTTGAGCACCACGATGTAGCGCCCGACGATCTTGCCGGTTCCACCGGGGAGAAGGGGTGCCGCCGCGACAGCGGCCGGCAGGAGGATCAGCAAGGCAACGAGCAGATGAACCGAGGTTTTCATGGCTCTGTCTCCTTGAAAAAAACAAGCCGGGTTGCGGTCTTTTAAGAACCGACAACCCGGCTGTCTCCTGAAACGAGATCCGTGGCTTTCCGTCCCCGGCTCGCACCGGGTTTGGCCTGAACGGCAATTACACTATACCACCCACGCCAACAAAATCCACAACCCCCTCACCAAAAATAGTTGCGAACAAACAAGAGGTTGGCTCACGCACCCCGCCTACTCCCCGATGATCTTGACCAGCACCCGCTTGCGCCTTTTGCCGTCAAACTCGCCATAGAAAAGCTGCTCCCACGGCCCGAGATCGAGCTCGCCCCCGGTGACCGCCACCACCACCTCCCGCCCCATGACGGTGCGCTTGAGATGGGCGTCGGCGTTGTCCTCGGCGCCGTTGTGATGATAACGCGAGTACGGCTTCTCCGGGGCCAGCCCCTCCAGCCACACCTCGAAGTCGTGGTGCAACCCGGATTCATCGTCGTTGATGAAGACGCTGGCGGTGATGTGCATGGCGTTGCACAACAGCAGCCCCTCGCGGATGCCGCTCTCGCGCAGGCATGTAGCCACCTGCGGGGTGATATTGATCAGTTCGCGACGCCGCGCAGTCTCGAACCACAGCTCCTTGCGATAGATCTTCATTGCCGGGCCAGACCGGAGGCCATCGCCGCCTTGGCCACCGCCACCGCCACCTGGCGGTGTACCTCGGGGTGGAGGATCGAGGGGACGATCTCGTTTTCCTCGGCGCAGCCGGCAATCGCCTTCGAGGCGGCAATCAGCATGGCGTTGTCGATGCGGCCGGCCCTGACGTCGAGGGCTCCGCGGAAAATCCCGGGGAAGCCGAGGGCATTGTTGACGCTCTTGCCATCGGCGGCAAAGGCGGCCCCGGCCTCCAGGGCCGCTTCGGGAGAGATCTCCGGGTTGGGGTTGGAAAGGGCCAGGATGATCTGGCCGGGACGGATCATCTGCGGCTTGATCAGGCCGGGAACCCCGGTCGTGGCGATCACCACCTGCGCCCCGCCCATCACCTCGTCGAGGCTGCCGCCCGCACCGCCGGCAGCGACCAGCATCGCTTTGGCGCTCTCTTTCAGATCGGTGCCGATCACGGTCTTCACACCAAAGGCCAGCAGCAGCTTGGAAATCCCCATGCCGGCCGCGCCCAGGCCGATGACGCCGACCGTGGAATCCTCCAGGGAGACACCGGACAGGCGACTGGCGTTCAAGAGCGCGGCGAGGACCACCACCGCGGTGCCATGCTGGTCGTCGTGCAGCACCGGGATATCCAGGCTGGCATCGAGTTCGGCCTCGATCTCGAAGCACTCGGGGGCGGCGATATCCTCGAGCTTGATCGCCCCGAAGGTCGGCGCGATGTGCTTCACGGTGTCGATGATCACCTTTGGATCGCGATTCTGGATAAGGATGGGGATGCCGCTGATACCAACGAAGTGATCGAACAGCGCGGCCTTCCCTTCCATCACCGGCATGCCGGCCACCGCGCCGATGTCGCCGAGGCCGAGAATGGCGGTGCCGTTGGTGACGATGGCCACCTGGTTGCCGATCGCCGTGTAGCAGCGGGCCAGCTCCGGGTTCTTCTGGATGTCGCGGCAAATGGCGGCGACGCCGGGGGTATAGAGCTTGCGCACGTCGTTGATCGTCCGAATCGGGCGGGTCCCCTTCATGGCGATCTTCCCCCCCTCGTGCAGCTGGCGGACCAGATCGATGACATCTTCCACGACCACCCCGTCGATCGCCCCGATATCCCGCAGGATCTGGGCAAGGTGCTCCTCGGAGTCGACGTATATCGTCATCTCCCGCGTGTTGTGGGTCAGACCGATGCGGACGATGCGGATGTCGCCGATGTTGCTCCCGCCCATGCCGATGGCGGTGGTCACCCGGCCGAGATAACCGGGCTTGTCGGGGATCAGCAGGCGAAGGGTCTTGGCCAGCTTGCCGGCACCTTTTTCGATTTCCATGAACAAACTCCTCCCGTATGACGAAAAGTCCCGTTGATATTACCATCCGCTCGGATTCTGCAAAGCGAAAAAACCCGGTTCGACGCCTGACGCACACAGGCAGGCGCGCAAACGGCAAGAAGGCAGGTATACCGGCTTGACAACCATTAACCTGGACTTATTATTCGCTCATACAGGTTACCAGTGAACCGATATCCGGGTGGGCAAACAGATCACATCCGGGCGTATTTTACTTGCCAGGACGGGGGAAAGGAGAAAAGACCGGGCGGTTTCGCTGTTGGCATTGACGCGACCAAACGGGCTATAGCTTTAGGGCAGGACCAGAAATGTTTCCGACACCCAGACCGTAAAAGCGTGGAGTAAAACGTAACCGATGACAGTGGCTAACCAGTTGTCTTACAACGGAGACTGGCCATGAAAACAACCCCCTGGATGATCGCTGCTGCAATATCCTCATTTCTCCTCTCTTCCTTTGCCCCGGCGCAAGCCGCCACACCTGCGCAACTCGGCGTGTTTCGACCACAGACTGGACAATGGTTCGTCGATTACAGTGGTAACCGGGCATGGAACCGCTGTGGTCCGGATGGTTGCCTGGGACAATTTGGCGCTCCCATTGACTTGCCGATTTCCGGTGACTGGTCAGGCAACGGCGTGCCCAAGATGGGTGTCTTCCGTCCCGCGGACGGCCGCTGGTATCTGGATCTCAACGGCAACAGTTCCTGGGACGGTTGTGGCACAGACGGTTGTTTCGGGCCTTTTGGCGCGCCTGTCGACAGACCAGTCATTGGCGACTGGGACGGCACCGGCTCACTTCGCTTTGGTGTTTTTCGCCCCACGACAGGACAGTGGTATTTCGATCTCAACGGCAATGGCAAATGGGATGGCTGCGAAACGGACCGTTGTCAGGGACCCTTCGGCGCGTCTGAAGACTGGCCGGTGGCGGGCGACATGGACGGTGACACAGTCACCGAATTCGGCGTCTATCGGCCCAGCACCGGCATGTGGTATTTCGATTTCGATCATAACGGTTCGTGGAGCGGTTGCGGGCCTGACGGCTGCTTGGGACCTTTCGGCGCTCCTGAAGACCGACCAGTCTTGACGGATATCGATGGTAATGGGCGGTTAGAGCGCGGAGTCTTTCGTCCAACGACAGGTCAATGGTACTTCGACCTCGACCACAACGGTACCTGGAGCGGCTGCGGCGCAGACGGTTGTTTTGGCGGTTTCGGTGGCTCCGGCGACCTGCCTGTGGTGGGCGCCTGGGATCGGTATGCCGGCCCCGGTGACCCGCTGAACTACTTTCCGCTTACCCAGGGGAGCACCTGGATCTACCAGGGGAGTTACAGCGATAGCGACGGCTTCTACTTCACCTACCAGAACACTGCGACGGTATCCGGCACCCGGGTCATCGACGGTGTGACGACCACCGTCGTTTCGATCAGCAACCCTGGCGGTGAAGGCCCGTTCGAGGAGTATTTGCTCAAGGACGGGCGCGGTATCACCAACTGGGGGAACAACGACCCGGCCGACACCATCACCCCGCTGGTTGCCGCCTATCAGGAATTCATTTTCCCTCTTTGGGCAGGACAATCATTCAAACAATTCGAGTTGGGTGGAGTCGACCTGGGTGAAGATCTGGACGGCGACTGGATCAACGAACGCGTGAACATGTCTTCACTGGTCACGGTTGCCGGCTTTGAGAGCGTAAGAGTCCCCGCCGGGTATTTCACTAATTGCGCCAAAGCCGTCAACACGATCAGCATCTCCGGCAGTCTCTCCAGTACGCCGAGCCTGACCTTTACCGGCACCACCACGGCAACCACCTGGTATGCCCCCGGGGCGGGGCCGGTTAAGATAGAAACCAACAAGTTGGTGACAGCCAGCAACGGAGAGAGTTTCAGCGCATATGACGCCGAAGTGCTGGCCAACAATTTCACAGTGCTTGCCGCCAACATTGCCCCCCCTGGCTCGGACACGGAGTCCCCCGGCAGACCATGTGTCGGCTATGATGGTACAAATTACTTGGTCATATCACGTCAGGTGGCTGGGTTTACGAATTCCATGATGATCGGAGTCTTTTTAAACGGGAATGGCGAAGTTCTTAAAAGGATTGACATAGCCCCCGGGGATACCGATTGGTCCCTATCTTCCAATCGTCCATCCATTGCGTTTGATGGTCACAACTACTTCGTAGTCTTCGCCCGTAATGGCCAAATTATTGGCCAGCGGGTAACCCCGGAAGGTGTAGTTCTCGATGGGTTTGAAGGATTCACTATCAATGGCATGGGGGTAAACCCGACAGTCGCTTTTGATGGCACCAACTTCCTGATTGCCTGGCAACAGGCCTACCACATACATGGTGCCAGGATTTCGCCGGACGGTACAGTACTCGGCGACTTTGTAATCTTCTCCTCGGAAACGGGAAGTCAGGGGACTCCATCAATCGCCTTTGATGGCAACAATTACCTGGTCGTTTTTTCGAATAATGAAGGGGATATCTATGCTACCCGCGTGTCTCCCGCTGGCATCCCTTTGGATCCCGGCGGCATACCGGTCAGCACCGCGCTGGGCAGCCAGTATAATCCAACCTTGGTTTATGGAGGGGGAAACTTTTTTTTAGCATGGCAAGATAAGCGGGCATACGCATCAGACTCTTACAATTCCGATATCTATGGGGCCAGAATCACTCCTGAGGGTAACGTTCTTGATCCAACCGGAATCCCGATTAATACCAAGCGATACATTGAGGGACTTCAAAAGGCTTATCCAGCAGTTGCATTCGATGGCACAAATTATTTTATAAGCTGGCAAACAGGAAGTTTTCCGATTTATCCCCCTGCTGGGATATTTGCCAACTGGGTGTCTATAGCGGGGGAGGTCAATGGTGCTTCTATCGAGTCTGACGGCCTTTCGATTAGCGGATTGCCGATCTCTACAGCCAAATATGTATATCCTGCGACTGCATCAGGAACCGGAAAGATTTTCCTTGCTTGGATCAATAACAGCGAAACGTACGGAGAAGGCAAGGATCTTTTAGGACGAGTTGTTACCAAGTAAAAAGTTTTAGAATCGATTGCAGCGCTAACTCCATCAAAAACAATAACCCCCGCCCGGATTCTTCGGACGAGGGTTATTATTAAGGCACAGCAAACGGCTCCAACTGCTAGGCGCACCACAGCCCCTGACGCTCAACGTACCCTAAGGTACGTTGAGCGTCAGGGGCGAGGAGCAACAACGCAGATGGACCTTTGGCGAAGCCGCTCTACTTCCCGTACCCTTCCATCTCGTCGAACTGCAGGTACTGATAAATCTTGTCGGCCTTCGGCTCGACCTTCTCCTTGTAGACCGCCAGGTACTCCTTCGGCGTCGGCAGCTTGCCGAGATTGACGGTCACCGCGCCGAGTTCGGCGGAGCCGAGGAAGACCTTGGCGCCGTCACCGATGCGGTCGTCGAAGTTGCGGGTCGAGGTCGAGAACATGTTGACGCCGTCGGGAACGCGCGCCTGGTTCCCCATACACAGCGAGCAGCCGGCGATCTCGAGACGCGCGCCCATGGCGCTGAACACCGAGAAATAGGCCTCTTCCTTGAGCTTGTCCTGGTCCATGCGGGTCGGCGGGCAGATCCAGGTGCGCACATTCGGGTTGAACTTCTGGCCGCGCCAGATCTCGGCGGCAGCGCGGAAGTGGCCGATGT
>CAZRTZ010000028.1:0-34239 GCA_964603155.1 uncultured Geobacteraceae bacterium
TCTACACCTCTCTATTCGTCGGCAGCGTCAGATGTGTATAAGAGACAGGCTCGAGGTGCCGGCGCCAGTCGAACTCTTTGCTTGCCAGCAGGATGCGGCGGGCCAGCAGCATGCCGGCCGCCTTGCCGCCGACGAAGCCGGTGCCGATCATGCGCGCCTTGATGCCGAGCAGGTCCTCCAGCGTCAGGTAGGCGCGGGCCAGGGAGAGGATGCGGTCCTCGCGGCCGATCATCAGCCGGCACAACTGGTCGACCATCGAGGCGGTCTCTTCGGGGTCGGCCCCCTTGGCGAGAAGATCTTCGGCCTGCAGGAAGAGGCGGTCCCAGTAGTCGAGCTGGCGGCGGCCGCTTTCGGCGCCGCGCCGGCTGATGCTGGAGAGGAGTTCGGTGGCCTCGAAGCTGCCGGCCACCGGCTGGAAGTTCTCCCCGGCCTGGGCATGGGGGAGGAACATGGTCGGCGAGTGGCGCTGCCAGACCTTGATCGGGTGGACGTGCATCGCCTCGCGCCAGCTGTGCACGCCGATCATCACCTGGGTGGTCTCGCGGATCCGGGCGGTGGTCTTGAACGAGTGGCTGCCGCGCATCAGGGCGAAGTAGGCCACCGTGTCGAGTTCGAACAGGTAGGGGCAGGTCACCTGGAAGAAGTTGCCGATCACCTGGTCGGTGGCCCAGGCCGAGAGCAGGTCGGAGAGGCAGTCGAAGACGTAGAAGGCGTAGCGCCCCTCCTCGGTGGCGATGGCGTGGACCTTGGAGGCGAACGATTCGAACCCCTGGAAGGCGTCGAGCTGGTAGGTGACCACGTTCGGCGCCGAGATCACCAGCGGTTCGTGGCGGCCGAAGCGCATGTACACCACCCGCCGTCCATCACGGAGAGCCTGACGCACGTAGGGGGTGACGAAGGCCTTGTAGTCGGCGATGTTGTCGACCCGCCAGACCACGTTGTCGCCGATGCGCAGGCCGTCGAGGATGCTGTCGAGACCGGGGATGCCGGTGGAGACGCGGGTGCTCTTGTCCATCAAATGGCTCCTGTCAAAGGTAGGGCTGAAGGGCGAATTCAGAAGTCAGGGGTCAGAATTCAGAAGAGAACCAATTCGTCGGCTGAATTCTGCTGCTGCCCGAAGCCTTCTGAAGGCTGTGTTCCCTAGGTTACCGCCGCCGGCCGCCGCCGAACAGAGCCCCCAGGGCGCCGCGGATCAACTGGCGGCCGAGGCTGCTGCCGATGGCGCGGGCGGCGCTCTTGGCCGCCGCCTCCCAGATCTCCTCGCCGCCGCCGCGCGGCTCCGGGCGGGCGGCCTCCTGCTCCATGCGCACCTGCTCGGCCTGCTGCTGTGCCCGCTGCGTGCGCTTCGCCAGGATTTCGCAGGCCGATTCGCGGTCGATGGCCTTTTCGTAGTGGCCGGCGAGGAACGATTTGCCGATCACCGCGGCGCGCTCGCTTTCCGACAGGGGCTGCAGGCGGCTGCGCGGTGGCCGCATCCAGGCCCTTTGCACGATCGACGGCACCCCCCTGGCATCGAGGACCGAGACCAGCGCCTCGCCGACCCCCAGGTCCATGATGGCCGTCTCGACGTCGAGCTGCGGATTGGCGCGGAAGGTTTCGGCGGCGGTCTTGACCGCCTTCTGGTCGCGCGGGGTGAAGGCGCGCAGGGCGTGCTGGACCTTCAGCCCCAGCTGGCCGAGGACGGTGTCGGGGAGGTCGATGGGGTTCTGGGTGATGAAGTAGACGCCGACCCCCTTGGAGCGGATCAGCCTCACCACCTGCTCAATCTGGTCGACCAGCGCCTTGGGGGCGTCGTCGAAGAGCAGGTGCGCCTCGTCGAAGAAGAAGACCAGTTTCGGCTTGGGCGGATCGCCGACCTCGGGGAGACGCTCGAACAGCTCGGCCAGGAGCCACAACAGGAACGTGGCGTAAAGGCGCGGCGAGCGCATCAGTCGGTCGGCGGCGAGGATGTTGATCATGCCGCGCCCGCCGTCGGCCTGCATCAGATCGTCGAGATCGAGGGCCGGCTCGCCGAAGAAGCGGTCTCCCCCCTGCTCTTCCAGCACCAGCAGGCCGCGCTGGATGGCGCCGACGCTGGCCGCCGAGACGTTGCCGTACGCGGTGCGCAGCTGCGCGGCGTTGTCGGCGACGAAGGTCGCCATGGCGCGCAGGTCCTTGAGGTCGAGCAGGAGCAGCCCCTGGTCGTCGGCCACCTTGAAGATGACGTTGAGCACCCCTTCCTGGGTCTCGTTGAGGCCGAGGATGCGGGCCAAGAGCTGCGGCCCCATCTCGGAGACGGTGGTGCGCACCGGGTGGCCGGCGGCGCCGAACAGGTCCCAGAAGGTCACCGGGTAGCCCCGGTAGAACGCCTCGCCGAGACCGAGCTGCGCGGCCCGCTCGCGCACCTTGGGGTGGTCGCCGCCCCCCTGCGCCAGCCCGGTCAGGTCGCCCTTGACGTCGGCCAGGAAGACCGGCACCCCGCCGTCGCTGAAGGCCTCGGCCAGAACCCGCAGGGACACGGTTTTGCCGGTGCCGGTCGCCCCGGCGATCAGGCCGTGGCGGTTGGCCACCCCCGGCAGCAGGTCGATATCGCTCTCGCCGCGCGCCAGCCACCAGGTCAGGTCACGCTCATGCATAACAGCTCCTTCCGCAGCCAGGTTACCGGTCGCGTTCCTTGACCAGTTTGGAGATCGCCCGGAAGTGCGCATGGCGCGAATCCCCGAGCAGCTGGAACAGGGCCATCTCGGCGGTGATCACCAGCGCCCCGGCGCGGGCGGCGTTGCTGAGCCCGGCGAGGAAATCCTCCTTGTGCCGCGAGCAGACGGCATCGCGCACCAGGTGCACGTGATAGTCCGCATGCAGCAGCCCGAGCACGGTCTGATAGACGCAGACATGAGCTTCCATGCCGGTGACGAGCACCTGGCGCCGGCCAAGCTGTCCCAGCTTGGCCAAAAACGCCGGCTCGCCGCAGCAGCCGAAGCTGGTCTTCTCGATGACGCCGCCGGCGCAGGCCGCCGCCAGTTCGGGGACGGTGTGGCCGATCCCCTGCGGGTACTGTTCGGTGGTGACCACCGGGAGGCCCAGCAAGCCGGCGGCCTCCACCAGCATGGCGGTGGTGGCGCGCATCCGCTCGTAGACCTTGTGCGGCATCGCCGGGGTCAGCTTGGCCTGGACGTCGATGACGACCAGCACCGCCTGGGTGGGGTTGAGCCAGAATTTATCGTGGTCGAAAGTCATGGGCAGGCTCCTTTGCCGAGGGTTGTCAGGTTGGCCAAAGACCGCTGCAATTCGTCAGGGTCATGGGCTTCCAGGGTGATGGAGGGGGGGTGCGGCAAGGTCGGCAGAAGCGCAAGGAGCGGCGAGAAGTCGATGCTCCCTTCGCCGACCGCCAGGTGATCGTCGCCGCTGCCGTGATTGTCGTGCAGGTGCAGGTGCAGCAGCCGCGGAGCGATGGCCGCAAGCCATGCGTCCTGGGGAACCTTGCCGAACAGCCGCCAGTGGCCGATGTCGAAACAGTGCCCGAACCAGGGGGAGGCGAGGGTCGTGACCAGGTTGACCAGGGTGTCCGGTGTCTCTTCGTAGATGTTCTCGAGGGCCAGGCGGCAGTCGAGACGCTCGGCCAGCGGCAGCAGCTGCGCCAGGGTTTCGGCGGCCTGGGCGGCCCAGGTCTCGGCCAGGTTGGGATAGCGCCAGCGGTCATAGCCGGGATGCACCACCATCAGCTGTGCGCCGAGCAGGCCGGCCGCTTCCAGAGCCTGGGTCAGGCGCTGCAGGGAGACGCGTCGCACCAGCGGTTCCATGGCCCCGGGGCTCAGGTCGAAGAACGGCGCATGTACCGTCGGCCGCCGGCCGAGGCCGGCCAGCTGGCTGGCCATGGCGTTGAGCCGGGCGGCCGAAAGCTCGTCCAGTTCCGGACCCTTGAAGGCGATTTCCGGAGCGAGTCCCAGCGCCAAAATGCGCGGGAGGAACTCGGCGCCGCGCTGCCAGGGGAGATGGGCGTGCAGCAACGTGGGAAGCATAGACTCCTTGCCGGGGCGGGTTTGACGTTCTTGACAGAAATGCTGGCGGAACAGCCCCTGCCGACCCAGAGGATGCGTGCGCAAATGATAGCGGCGAAGAGGTGAAAAAGCAAGGAGTTGGATTGGTTAGCGCGCCGGATTAAGGAGAAGCCGCTTGACATTTATTGTATACTGTATACAATTTTGCGATCCTGGAAAGGAGCCTTAATCGTGCGCCGCAAACCGATCGAACGCCACCAGACATTGCGCGAAAAGATCCTCGAGTCGATCCGTGACGCCATTCTCAAGGGTTCCCTCAAGCCCGGGGAGCGGGTCTCCGAGCCGGAACTGGCCGAGCGCTTCGGGATCAGCCGCACACCGATCCGCGAGGCGTTCCGCCAGCTCGAATCGGAAGGCTATCTGGTGGTCATCCCGCGCAAGGGGGCGGTGGTCGCATCGCTTTCCGAGCGCGATGTCGAGGAGTTTTACTCGATCAAGAGCATTCTCGAAGGCTATGCGGCACGCATGGCGGCGGAGCGCATGGCTCCGCGCGACATCGAGCGCCTCGAGGCGATCAACGCCAAGCTCGAGCAGATTGCCGCCGCGGGCGACATCAAAACCTTTTTCCGGGTGCACAACGAATTCCACGAGCTGTTCATCAAGGCTTCCGGGAACGACAAGCTGGGCGAACTGATCAACCAGCTGGTTCTCAAGTTCAACCGGCTGCGCCTGGCCTCCCTCGCCCAGCCAGGACGCATGGCCATCTCCGTGCAGGAGCACCGCAAGATCATCGAGGCGTTCCGCAACCACGACGGCGAACTGGCCGACAACCTGGTGCGCCGCAACGCCTCCATCGGCGCCGAAGTGCTGATTCAGAACCTGACGCACGAGCAGAGCCAGCGCCTCCCCACCGTCCACCTGGCGGTGGATGTCTGACCCGTCCCTCCGGTCTCCTCGAAAAATACGCGCACCCCCCCCCAAAAAAAAACAGGACGGGCAGCTGCCCGTCCTGTTGGCATGAAGATGACAGCGCTCAACCCTGATCGGTCTCCGGCAGCAGCCGGGCCACCAGATTGGCCACGCTGATCAGGATCAGGTAGCCTAGCAGCGGCATCAGCAGATAGTCCGCCGCCGAGCCGGTCAGGCGGGGAAAGGTGAAGCCGGACAGCCAACTGCTGCCGAACAGCAGGGCCGCCACAATGGTCGCCGTGAATCTGAACATGTCCGTCTCCTCTCGCGTTTTGTCCCCTCAAGCCGCCACCGGCTCGCAGGTCGCTCCGTCTCCGTGTATCACCCATCACATTTATTATCATGTTTTAACGTTCGTGCAACTGCCGGCGAAAAAAGCTCCGGGCTATCGGTGCACAGGCCTGCGGCGTAACAAAGCGCCGGATTTTTTGCTAGGATTGATGGCATGATGACCTTGTGGACCAGACTGCGGCGGCGGCTGGCCGGGGCGGGCGACCGTCTTGGCCTGCGCCTACGCCGCAGTTTTTACCTTTATCTGGCGCTCCTCTTCACCGTCGCCGTCCTGGCCGACGCGGTGACCGGCAACCGCATCGTCGGGGTGCGCCAGAGCGCGTTCGATGCCATGGTGCGCCACCGTCTGGTGGTGGCCCCCCCGGCCGTCGATATCGTCATCGTCGATATCGACGAGCCATCGCTGGCGGCGCTGGCCGGCGACTACGGCCGCTGGCCGTGGCCCCGCCAGGTCCTGGGGGAGCTGGTGGAAAAGCTGGAGGCGCAACACCCCCGGGCCATCGTCTTCGACATCCTGTTCAGCGATGCCGACCTGTTCAATCCCGATTCGGATGCCTACTTCAACGACGTGCTCGCGGCAACCGGGAACACCTGGTTTCCGCTGGTGCGCCTCGATCCGGCGCAGGACCGGCTGAGCCAGCTGCCGGTCGACCGCGTGCCGGGGGTGGCTGCCGATGTGGTCGGTCCCGGGGCGCCGGTCGCGGTTGTGCTGCCGCACTTCAGCGCCGTGCAGGAATCCGGCCGGATCGGCTACAACAATATCTGGCCGGATGGCGACGGGATCGCCCGCAACTACACGGTCTACCGCACCGAGTCGGGGTTCGAGCTGCCGTCGCTAGCCCTGCAGGTGGCGCGGGCCGGGGTGCCGGCGCTGGCTCCCCCGCAGAATATCCTGCTCAACTGGCGCGGCCCGCCGTTCAGCTACCGCTACATAAGTTTCGCCGAACTCTTTACCAATCTGCGCAAAGAGCGGCGCCAGCGGCCAGGCGACGAGTTCACCGGCAAAACCATCATCATCGGCTCGACCGCGCCGAGCCTGTTCGACATCAAGGCCACCGCCGTCGCCAACCAGTTCCCGGGGGTCGAGATCCTCGCCACCGCCATCGACAACCTGCGCCGGGGCGATTGGCTGCGCGTCCCCGACTTTCCGCTGCTCTACCTGGCGCTTACCCTGGCGATCCTGTGGGGGACGGCCTGGGCCTTTTACCGCTACGGCGCCAGCGGCAAACTCGACCGCTTCTACGGCTTCTCCCAGGTCGGCCTGATCGTCATCGCCTATGCGGCCATCAACCTGGCCAACCTCTATATCAACCTGACCGGGCCGGTGCTGTTCGGCTTCGCCTACTATTCGCTGGCCCGCTACTATGCCTTTGCGACCGCCAGGGTTCTGGACAACAGCGTGGTGACGCGCACCACCGCGGGGAGCGGGCAGGCGCGGGGCTGCCTGCTGCTGCTGCGCTTCGAACTGCCGACCTCGGAAGAGGCGGCGCTTAGGAAGCTGGCGGCGGTCCTGCAGCGGCGCTGCCGCCAGGCCCCGAGCGCCGAGTGGCTGAGCGGGCGGCAGCAGGGGCTGTGGCGCCTGCTCGACAACAGCCTGGCGCTGTGCTGGCGCTGCGAAGGAGGCGAAGAAGCCGAGTGGGCGGCGCAGCGTGCCGAGATGCGCCGGCTCGCCGGGGAACTGCCCGAATTGTTGGGGGAGCCGCCGTTTGCCACGCTGCTGCCGGCGAGCAGCCTGAAGGTCAGCCAGGCCGAGGGGCCGATCGATCACGATCAACAAGGGTGGCGCAGCTTGCTGGGGGCCGCCCTGCAAGCCGAACCGGGAGGTGAGCGATGAAACGCTGGACGTTGCTTTTGCTGGGAGGGCTGCTCTGGCCGTGGAGCTGTCTCGCCGAACCGGCGACGATGAGCCGGGCCGACAATCTCTACGAGAAGCCGTTCGTCGATGCCCGGGTGGTCGGCAAACTCACCGCCGGCCTGGCCGTCGAGGTGCAGAAGCGCGAGGGGGGGTGGTACCAGGTCAGGGCCGCCGGCAAGTCCGGGTGGGTGAAGATGCTCAGCGTGCGGCGCACTGCGGCGGCGGCCGTGGCGAGCAGCGGCAGCCTCTCCCGGGTGGCCACGGGGCGGGCCGGGAGCGGGCAGATCGTCGCCACCACCGGGGTCCGCGGCCTCGGTGAAGAGCAATTGCGCGAGGCGCCGTTCAGCGAGGCGGCGGTGTTGGCCGCCGAGCGTTTCCGGAGCAGCCCGGCCGAGGCCGAGCGCAGCGCGCGGCAGGCCGGCCTGGGGCCACGGCAGGTGCCGCCGCTGCCCGCTCCGGGAGGTGTCCTGTGAGGCGCGCGCGCTGGTTCGGCCTGCTGTTGGTCGCCTGCCTGGCAAGTGCCTGCGTCGAGACGGCGGGGACCTCGCCTCTGGGGAGTCTGCTGGAGAGCGAGCTGCAGCGCTCGCTGGGGATTGCGGCGCCGGCGGCGGGAAGCGGGCAGGTGCCGTTGGTCGGCACGGTCAGCGATGCCGACGAAATGGCGCTGGGGCGCGAGATCGCCGGGCGGCTTTTGGCCGCCTATCCTCTGCTCGACAATTCGCCGCTGCAGCAGTACGTCAACCGGGTCGGACGCTACCTGGCCAGCCAGGGGCCGCGTCCCGGGCTCGCCTGGACCTTCGGCGTCATCCAGAACGATGCGGTCAATGCCTTCGCCACTCCGGGGGGCTATCTGTTCGTCACCAGCGGCCTCTACCGCCGCCTGGAGAGCGAGGCCGAACTGGCCGGGGTGCTGGCCCACGAGATGGTGCACGTCAACGAGCGCCACTACGTCAGGCTCCTCCAGCAGCAGCGGGCCCTGGCGCTCGGCCAGGAGTACCTGCTCGGCAAGGTCAGGAGCGCCACGGTCCAGCAGCTGGCCGGCAATGGCCTGGAACTTTATGCCCGGTCGCTGGACAAGGAGGCCGAGTACGCCTGCGACCGCCTCGGCATCCAGGCCGCGGCGCGCGCCGGCTACGACCCCTTTGCCTACCTGGCGGTGCTCGACCGCATTGGCGCCGACACCGATGCCGATCAGCTGGCCCTGCTCTACCAGACCCATCCCCATCCGGCCAGCCGGCTCGATGCCCTGGAACAGCTGATCGGCGCACGCTGGGATGCTCTGGGCGGGATCAGCACGACGGCACGCTGGGTCGCCCTGCGCTGAGCCCCGCGCCGGTCCCGGCGGAGAGCGACCGCTAAGCGGGGAGTACCGCGGTGTAGAAGCGCCGCCAGTTTTCGCCCATGATCCCGGCGACGGCCTCGGCCGGGTAACCGGCCTGTCCCAGCCGCGCGGCGAGGGCCGGCAGCCGGCCATGATCCTCCAGCCCCCGGCACACCCCGGCAAAGCCGCCGAAATCGCTGCCGATCCCGACCCGCTCCCAGCCGCAGCAGTTCACCAGCCAGTCGAGCTGGCGCACCACCTCATCAAGCGCGATCTCCTCGTCCCCCGTCAGCAGGCCGGGGGCAAAGGCCAGCCCGACCACGCCGCCGCGCCGACCCAGGGCGGCAAGCTGAGCGGCATCGAGATTGCGCGGCTTGTCGCAGAAGTGGCGCAACCCGGTGTGCGAGCAGAGCAGCGGGCCGGGATAGTCGGCCAGCACCTGCCAGAAACCCGGCGGGGCGAGGTGGGCGACATCGACCACGCGCCCGGCCGCCGCGAGCTCGGCGAGCAGCCGGCGCCCGGCGGCGGTCAGCCCGTGCGGGGCGGCAACCGCGTTGCCGTCAGCCAGGCGGTTGCTGCCGACATGGGTCAGGCCGACCGTGACGATCCCCGCGGCGACGGCCGCCGCCACGCCGAACTCCAGGAGGGCATCGGCATTTTCCAGCAGGCGCAGCCGCCCCGGGGCTCCGTCGCCCTGCCAGGCGCTCTGCAGGTCGGTGCCGGTTTGCAGCAGGGGGAGCGCGGCGAACAGGTGCTGTTCCTCGGCCAGCAGGCTGGCGAGGTGCGCCGAGGCGCCCGGCCCGTTGTGCTCATCCGCGCAATACAGGACGCTGGTGGCGACCCTGACGCCGCCGCCGGCCAACCTGTCCGGGGTGTAGGAGCTGGAGGCATAGGCCGGTGCGCCCGGCTGCTGCAGGGCGTAGAGCATGTCGACGTGGGCGTCGAAGACGGCCGGGTGCGATTGGGTCGATGGGCTTGGCGGGGCGGCGATCATGGCAGCGATACGGCATAGGGCGCGGTTTTTTTGCCATCGGGATTGATCACCTGCACGCTCAGCTCCTTGTCCTGGAAGTTGCTCGGGTAGCGCACATAGACCAGCGTCCGGCAGTCGCTGTAACTTAAGCCCTCACCCTTCGCCGACAGGCCGCCGGGGGCGAGGGGCGCCTGCCGATGGGCGTAGTAGGTCAGCTGCCGGGTGCCGGTGCTGCCGGCCGTGGCGTCGGGCTCCCTGACCAACAGGATCGAGTTGAAGAAGAAATTCTTGCCGCGGATAATCATCTCGTAATGGTTGACGGCGTCCTCGCCGCGCTCGATCGAGGTGATCTCCGGGGTGTTGTTGATCCACAGGGAGTGCGGCAGCGACGAGATCCCCTCAGGGTTGCGCACTTCGACGCCGTAGGCCCCGGCCTGCAGCTCGGGGAGGCGAAACTCCAGGGTGCCGGGGTCGATGGCCCGGCTGACGAAAGCATTGCCGTTGAGCAGCAACTGCGCCCCCGGGCGGAAGTTCAGCCCCGTGACCCGGACCAGGCGCCCGGCTTCATCGCTGCAGATATCGAGCTCACCCGGCGTAATAGAAGTGATCTGCGGGTGTGGGGCGACCACTTCGAAGCGAAACGGCTGGAGGGAGCTGGTGGCTTCGTCCTGGACGGTCAGCGAGTAGTCTCCCGGCGCCACCGATGGTACGGCAAACTCGATTTGGCGTGCGAGCAGCTGCAGCGGGACGACGGCCTGCTCGCCAAGATAAACCCGGCTCTGCGGCGAGAAGATTCCGCCGGTCACGACCACGCGTGTTCCGGGGGCGGCGCGACTTGGCACCACCGAGGTGATCTCCATGGCCGATGCCGCAACAGCGTACCACAGCCCGACAAGCAGGGCCATCCACAGCACTCTGATCATAGTGGGCCTCCCGACGTTCAGTCCTTGCCACCAGTTTACCAGATTGGGGCGCCGCCGCCGTAAACCCCTTGCGTTTCGCTGCGGTTCGTGCTATCTATCCCCTCCGTTGTTTCCGCGGAACGTATGTCGGGGCGTAGCGCAGCCTGGTAGCGCACCTGCTTCGGGAGCAGGGGGCCGGAGGTTCGAATCCTCTCGCCCCGACCATCAATAGCAAGGCCGTCTCAAAAGAGGCGGCCTTTGTGTTTTTGCCCTCCGGTCCAGGTCCGGTCCGGAGAGTTCTCTTTGCAGTCCCTTCCTGAAGATCTACCCCAGTGTCGTTGCAGGCTATACCTCCTCCGGTCCATCCCTGTGGGCTCCGGGGCAGGTCCGGGGCGGTGGAGGATTTGTTCGGGAGTGTCAATTAGCTCATGGAGATATGTCAATGATTTATAAGTGATTTTTTAGTAGTGCTTAAATATAAGTTGACAGGCAACATAAACACTAGTAATCACAGAAGAAATTCAATTAAGGGGGTTGTTGTGAGAAAAATTGTGCTATGTTGTTGTATTGCCGTTGCTTTAAGTGGCTTGACGGGTTGCGCGCAAAGGTTGACGGACTTTACGATCATTTCCTCGAAAAACATAGATTTATCGAGGGGGGCGGACTTCTCTCGGGGTGAAAGAGTTGTGGGGGAAGATACCGTAGCGATTGTAGTGTTTCCTCTTGGTGTCCCGAATGCAAAAGAGGCCATGGACGACGCTATCGAAAAGGTCCCGGGATGTGTGGGTTTGCTGGATGGTGTTCTTGAGAGTGAATTTTTCAGTTTTGTGTTCGGTTATGCCAAATATCGAGTAAAAGGCACATGCCTTATGGACCGTCAATTGGTTGCAAAGAAGTAGTTTGCAACCAATATCTATTTCAAAGGCCGGGGCTCCCTCCTCGGCCTTTCTCTTTGTAGCACCCCTCCATAGTACTCCCAGCTGATATCCTCGAAGCTTCCCCGTCCGTACCGGACCTGGTCCGGAATCCTTGCAGCAATTCCCAGAAAGCCATGCCACTGCTGCTATCTCCCCCCGCAGTCTCCTTCCAGCTATAGCTTGACTCCGGTCCGAGGGATGGACTCCGGGGCAGGTCCGGGGCGGAGGGGTGGGGGCGTAAACTTCCCTGAATGGGAAGGATCCTAACACCTTGATAACCGTCAAGACCTTGATATACTCACGTAAAAGCCGAAGGCTGTGAGCATGTTATAGGTGAAAGAACGTATATGAAAAACATTAGAGGCTTAATGGTGTTGATAATACTGTCTTTGCCAGCAGTGGTGAGCGCTGAATCACAACTGTTGGAATGTAATATTAAATTCGGTAATTTCGACGATCTATACACAATCGAAATAGATGAAGAAAAAAACATGGTGAATAGCACATACCATGCGGCTTCAAGCCATGATAAAAGTGTTACAATAGACTATAAAATCTCAAGCGACGCAGTCTTGTATGATGAAAAGGTCATATTTAAGGCAAGCTTACATTCTTTAAATTACATCTATGAGATTAACAGGAAAACTTTAGGAATAGTCAGATATTTAAATGATGTTAACGATGCAAATGTTGGTAGTGGCTCATGCATTATCATAGAAGCAAGCGGAAAAAAACTTTAATTTCTAAAGAGACAATATCAACCTGACATCCAAGGCCGGGGTTCCCTCCTCGGCCTTTTCCTTTGTAGCTCCCCTCCATCATTACTCAGATGGGCATCCCTTTCTGGTGATCACTGTCAAAAAGCTAGAACAGTCATTTGATGCCCATGACAGCCAAATAGCCTGTTTTACAACCTTTCTGATAAAGACGATTTTTAACAATGACCTAAATAGTATAAAAACAGAAAGGGTATTTTCTTGAATAAAATCGCCTTGATATATAATGCAACAAACGCAAGCCAAAACAGAACCAAAATTGTTAGAAAAGCAGCCAATGATTAAGGCGCGAATTATGCACTTGAAAATGGCAGCTTTTCCGATACGGGCAAACTCAGGGCGACCTGAGGACGCAAAGCCACGGGTCTCAAGCAGATAGCCGGGTTACCGAAGAGAGCACTATAAATGTCATTACGCTCGTCTTCGGTATTTGGAGATGAGCGTTTTTTGTTGAGGTGATTTGTAGTGAAGGAGGTCTCTCTATGAAATTGAAAGTCTTGATTCTGGATTCAGATACCAGCATGCGTGAACTCTTGAGAATCTTTCTTCACGGTTCTGGTCACGACACAATGGCCTTCAAGGATCCTTCAGCCTGCCCTATATTTCATAACCTTCTCGACAATAAATGCTGTTGTCCGCGAGAGACTCCCTGCGCCGATGTTGTCATTGCAGACATGGAGTTGCCAACTATCAGTGCATTTGACTTTTTCAGATTGCAACGCGAGCGAGGGTGTAAAGCATTGGATGCCAACAAAGCCGTCATGAGTTGTAGTGTCAATCTGGCTCTTGTGAAAGCTATGGAAAGCTTCGGTTGTCATCACATCACCAAGCCATTCCGACTGACAGAAGTCAGAAAATGGGTGGAAGAGTGTGCAAAACGATCCCAACAGAAACTGGAAGAAGGAGTTAGCTAAGTAGTATTCTTTCTTATTTGACAGTGGATAAATATAAATGTCAGAATCAGATAACATTTATATTGCATGTGAAAGCTGTGGGAAGACTTATAGTCTATCAAGTCGTTATGCCTGTTTCCCTAAGCATGGGCATTCAGACGCTTTGGTAGTCACTTGTCCTCATTGTAAAAAAGACCATGTCATTCCTGCCCAACAAATAGAGTTTCTACCAATAGCTAGATAAAAAGTAGAATTTGCAACAGGCCAAAGGCTCAGCCAGTAATGGGGTTGGGCCTTTCTCTTTGTAGCTCCTCTCCCTAGTACCCCCCTGACTCATCCCTGAAACTTTCCCTCTGGACCGGACCTGGAACGGAACCCTGACAGCATTTCCCGCAAAGCCATGCCGGTGCTGCGTCTGCAGTGACCGGCAGCAGAATATCCCTAACTGCCTTCTTGCGGATTCCCCCTAAAGTGAAAACTGGAAAGTCCCGTTGCATTCCTTCACTTACCTGCTTAACTGAAGAAAAACTCTCTCAGGAGGCTACTATGAACAGGTTGCTCGTCGCGACGCTCGGGATTTTCATTTTGATCATGGCCCCTGCCTTCAGCATGGCCAAATCTCAGGGGAAAGGGTCTGGCGGCAGCCATGGGACAGAGGCCAAAGCCCCGACACCGAATCCTTCGGCAACGGAGCATGCCGATGAGAATGCAAAGTTCCAGCGCGACACCCATGATATGGGCAAGCACAAGGGGCAGGAGCGCCAAGGAAATGATCACGGTAAATCAGAAGGTGATGGTCAGGACAATGAAAAGGAAAAGGAAAAGGAAAAGAAGTCTTCCAAAGGGGATGATACGCAGGCGGTGAAGGAGAAGGGGAAAGAAGAGAAGGACAAGGCGGCAAAAGAGCAAGATGCGAAGGGCAAGGATGGCAAGGGGAATAAAGAGAGCGTGGGGCTTGATCCGGAAAAGGGAAAAGGCAAGACAAATAAGGACAGCGGTGCCGGAGGGGGACAGGGTCTGCCCAAGGCCAAGGGGGGCAAGGTCAAATAGGGTCTTAACGGTGCACCAGCAAATGCAAAGGCCGTCTCGACTGAGACGGCCTTTGCATTTGCCAACCCCGGGTTATCCCTGGAGTCACCAGGACGTCACCGGGACGGAGGCGAGCCGCGTCCGGAAGCAGCCAGCAGGCTAGTCTTTGTGACCACGGCCATGGTCTTTGCCGTGCCCCTTGCCTTTGCCGCGCGTGTAGCGATCGTCGGGATGGTGCAGCTGCCCAGGGTAGTGATCCCTGTTCCTTGTGTAATTGCGGTATTCGATGTCACGCATGTAGATGACGTCCCGATAACGATGCTTGACCAATCCCGGAGGGAGATGGCCAGGTTTGACATAATACCAGGGCCCATTGTAGTGGGGAGCGCCGTACCACACGCCTCCCCTGGGCGCGTAATAATAGTTGTCGATATAGAAGAGGCCAAAGGGAACCCCCACGGCCACATAAAAGCCCAGATCCTGTGGGTAAAGGAACAGCGGTGGTTGTGAGATCAGGTAGGGTGTCGGTGCAGGATCGCCAAGACGAAGGTGAATGTCCGCCCCGATCCTGACGTCACCCGACCAGGAACTGCTGACCCCCAGCAGCATGAAGGTGCTGATAAACAAGAAGAATCGTTTCATTTCCTCTCTCCTTTCCGGCAACATACTCACAGTATAGAGCGCTCTGCGGGTTTTGCACCTTCCGGCCGGATGACCCCTTTTGTTCGACGGCAGGAGTCGTCCCGAAGAGGGCAGTCAGCGCCTTTGCAGGCGAGGGTCTCTCCAGAGCGGCCATCTGGAACTGGAGTGGCGAGGAGAGCTTGACACCCTCAAAATCGAAGATAACTTGAAAACGGGAGTCGAATAGCGAGGAGATGTTACAGGGGCAAGGAAAAGGTGCGTCGGATGAAACGGCAAATCGAAGGCATTGCGTGGCGCATGCTTTTCTTCTGTCTCTATGTAGCGGCCCTGCCGTTCTCTGCGCAGGCCGGCTATACGGAATTTCGCATGGGAGAGCCTGCCGTTGTTGTCAGCGACAATGAACCGACAAAAGTTACCATAGCCAGAAATTCCGTTTTGGTCCCGGCTAAACTTCAGTATCGCGGCAATGATGTTGAAATACGGCTCTTGTTGGATACGGGGGCCAGCAAAACCATGATAAATGCCGACATTGCAGACAAACTGTCGATCGATCTCGCCCAGGGAAAGAAGTTTAAGGTTCAGGTCATTGGTGGAGCGATGATCGATGCACACCTGGTGAAAATTAATAGTTTGCATGTAGGGCCGCATGTGAGGCGTGACATGGATGTTTTTGTCGTTCCCCATAAGGGCCCCGCGGTCGAATATGATGGCTTGCTGGGGATGGATGTTTTGCGTGGATTGAAGTATCGCGTTGATTTTAAAAAGAAAATCATCGTGTGGGAATAGTTCCTTTCAGAAGAACGGGCGCTTCGTAAACTTTCCTCTTTTGGCCTGATCCGGAGCGAAGACCAAATGTTATTCACCTGTCGGGACGGTCGCACCAGCCGATCTCTTGAGGATGTTTTCGTGCGGAAGATTTTGAAATGGCCGCAGTGCAGTCAAGATGCCGTTCGCAATGGGTTTGTCATCCTGCACTTAAGTTTCCGCATGAGTTGTTCCGGAGAGTTTTCTAGAAAATTCTGAACGCAACGCAAGTTAAACTGAAAAAATTAAAGCGGCCCCTTGCATATTTCATATGTTGCGTTTAAATTCTTTTGTCACCACCACATAAAAACTCAAGGAGATCAAAATGGCAACCTTACTGGAAATGGCCGCCGAGATCGTGGCAGCACATGCTTCAAGCACCACGATGACCAAGGAAGAACTTGTTGCAGAGATCGCCAGCGTGTATCAAGCTCTGGCCGCTCTCGAGAAGGGCGAGACTGTTGCTGTTGAAGCCGCATCTGCCGAAGCTGGCCCTGTCGTATCGAAGAAGAAAGCTTTTGGCAAAGATAAGGTCTTCTGCATGATCTGTGGCCAGGGGATGAAAACCCTGACGCGCCACCTCAAGACGGCCCATGGCCTGAAGCCCGGCCAGTACAAAAAGCAATTCGGCATCCCCAGCAGCCAGTCCCTTGCCGCCAAGAGCTATTCCGAGACGCGTCGGCAAATGGCACTTGACCGTGGCCTCCCTGCCAAGCTGGCCGAGGCCCGTGCCGCCAGGGGAAAGAAAGCCGCGGCGCCCAAGGCCAAGGCGGCTCCGAAGGCAAAAGCTGCCAAGAAAAAGTAAGCAGGGCGACATCGTGGGGACACAAAGGGCCGGGGAGAAATCCCCGGCCTTTTCCTTTCTGCAGATTTAATCCTACGTTAAGATTCTCTCCCGAGGGGTAATTTTCAAGACGATCGCCAGAAATATTTTTCCTGTGTACCGGCCGGGGAGGTCGTGAGAGCGTTCGGGTTGCTGTTTCAAGGCGGCGCCGGGTAAATACGGTCTTGATGTCCAGGATAAATATGGGTTAATTTTGCCCGGCAGGGGAATCCCTGCCCACGGACAAAAACGCAAGGAATTCCATCATGAAAAGCGAAAAACCGAGGCGCCTTGGGATCTGCCGGTTGATCCTGATGGCGGCCATGCTGTCCCTTCTGGTTTCCTGCACCTCCAAGCCGGAAGATCTGTGCCTGGGAAAATGGCGCACCGATGACGGCACCGCCCAGGTCGAATTGCTCGAAGGCGGAAAAATCTTGATCACCGAACGGCACGTCCTGGTGCACGGCAAGTACGCGTTTCTGGACAAGGACCGCATTAAGGTCGAACTGGATGGCTATGAGCACGTCGGCGGGCCACCCGTCATTACCGTGGCCATCACCCGGGACGAGATGACCTGGACATATCCGAACGGCGAGGTTTTGAAGTACAAGCGGATGGGCTAGGACAAAGCTCTCCTGATGCGAAGCCGGGGAAAAGCTTAACGATTTATTCAGCAGCGGAGAGGCCATGAGCAAGCGCAGCAAACTCCTTACGTTCAGCCTGGCCCTTATGGCGGCCACCTGGGTCCTCGCTGCCTGCGAAAAGGATTCCGGCCGTGCGCCCCAGGCGCTCACCAATGCCCGGGTCAGCCGGGACCTGGTGGAAAAGACGGTTGCGGACAGCGCGGTCGGCGAGTTCCGTCTCGGCAGGGAGACTTACGCGGAGATCAGGGAGCAGCGGGCGTCCGGCGGTAAGACCGTGGTGCGTGCGGCACTGCGGGCCATCGATGCCAAGGCCAGGACGGGGATCGAGGGGGACGTGGAACTGACCTATGCCGCGGATGGCGCGATCGATACGCTGCGCGGCACGTCTTTGCGCCGGATGGACGGCAAGTATGCCGAGCGCCTGGCGGAGCTGGTCCCTTTCCCGCTGCACTTTGCCGCCAATATCGGCGACCTCGGCAAAGTCGAGGAGGAGCTGCAAAAAGGAACCGCGGTCGATCTTCCGGAAGAGAAGAAGGGCTCGACCGCGTTGATGTTCGCCGCTGAGCGGGGTTTCCCCGAGATCGTGAAGCGGCTTGCCGCCAAGGGGGGCAACGTCAACCACAGGAACAAGTACGGCTTCTCCGCGCTCCACGCGGCGGCCGCCGGGAACCGGCTGGAGGTGGCGAAGTTCTTGCTGGAGAAGGGGGCTCAGGTCGACGTCCAGGACGAGTTGGGCCAGACGCCGCTCTATTTCGCCGCCGAGCGCGGCCACCTCGACCTGGTCCGGCTGTTGGTGGAAAAAGGGGCCGATGTCAACAAGCCGGCCAAAAAGGGCTGGCCGCCTCTTTACGCCGCGGCCGCGGGCAATTTCCTGGACGTCGCCAAATTCCTCCTTGAGCATGGGGCCACGGTGAACACCAAAACCGGCGCGACAACGCATTCGCCCCTGCTGATTGCCGCCCACAACAAGAACGTCGAGATGGTGCGCCTGCTTCTGGCGGCCGGGGCTGATCGCTCGGCGCGTTTGAGCAGTCATCATTCCGGCTACCAGAACCAGACCGCCCTGGATATCGCCAGGCGGCAGGGGAGCCGCGAGATTGTCGAGCTGCTGGAGCAAACGCCCACCCGCTGAAAAGGCCGGGTCGGCGCGGCGGTCCCGCCGGAGGAGGGGGAGGCTTAGTAGTCGATCCCCGGCTGCGGTTCGATCTGTTTGCGGTAGGCGTGCTTGATCTCGTTGACCTCGCTGACGGTGTCGGCGCGGTCGATGACTTCCGGCGCGGCATGACGGCCGGTCAGCACCAGGTGCATGGCCGGCGGGCGCTCGTCGAGCAGGGCCAGCAGCTGCTCCAGGTCGACGAGGCGGTGCTTGAGGGCGTTGTTGATCTCGTCGAGCACCACCAGGTCGAAGTTCCCAGAGAGCATCTTCTCCCGCGCCAGGGCCATGGCTCCTTGGGCGTTGGCGCGATGCTCGTCGCGACTGTAGGGATTGCCGCGAATCCCGCAGAAGCCCTTGCCGGTGGCGTGCAGTTCGACCAGCTCGCCGAGCAGCTTCACCCCGTCCCACTCCCCCGAGTAGAGATCCCCCGTCATGAACTGGACGATGCAGCTGCGCTTGCCGTGGCCGCAGGCGCGCAGCACGATCCCCATGGCGCTGGTAGTCTTCCCCTTGCCGTTGCCGGTGATCACCACCACCAGCCCCTGCGGGTTCTTCGGCTGCAGGCGGTCGACGGTCGCGGGCTTGGACGCGATCTGGTTCATGCGGCACTCCTTGCGCTGGTCATTCTGGCGCCCCGGCGAGGAGCGGCAGGGGACAGGCGGGGATCAGGCCGCGCGCTTCGGCGCGGGCCAGCAGCGTCTCCACCGCCCTTAGCCCCTCGCTGCCGAGATCGCGTGAGAATTCGTTGACGTACAGGCGGATGTGCGCATCCGTCACCGTGTCGTCGAGTTCCTGGGCATGGGCGCGGATGTAGTTACGGGCTGCCTGCGGCCGGCCCCAGGCGTATTCGAGGCTGGCCCGGATCGCCCCATCGATGGCGGCGATCAGTTCCCTGCCCAGGGACCGCCGGGCGAGGATCCCCCCCAGGGGGAGCGGCAGGCCGGTCTCCGTCTCCCACCAGGCGCCCAGGTCGAGCACGGGGTGGAAGCCGGCAGCCCGGTAGGTGAAGCGCGATTCGTGGATGATGACCCCGGCCTCGACTTCGCCCTGCTTAAGGCTCGGCATGATGCGGTCGAACGGCATCGGCAGCGTGTTTTCGAAGCCCTCACCGCAGAGCTGCAGCAGCAGGTTGGCGGTGGTCAGGGTGCCGGGGATGGCGATGCGCCGGCCGCGCAGGGCGGCCATGCTGGTCGGCTGCCGGGCGATGACCAGCGGCCCGCAGCCTCGCCCCAGGGCCCCGCCGCTGTGCAGCAGCCCATACTGGTCACGCAGGTGGCCGAGGGCGTGATACGAGACCTTGGTCAGGTCGAGCTCTCCGGCAAGGGCCAGGCGATTGAGGGTTTCCACATCCTCCAGGCACTCGCGCACCGTGAAGCCGGGGGTCGGCACCAGGCCGTGCACCAGGGCGTTAAAGATGAAGGTGTCGTTCGGGCAGGGAGAGTAGCCGAGGGTCAGGGGGCGGGTCATGCCGGTTCCTGGCGCTCCTCCCAGCCGGCCAGCACCGCGCGCACCGCCTGCTGGGCGACGGCGGCGGCGGTCGGCAGATCCCAGCGCGCCGGATCGCGGTCCTCGACCAGGTTGGAGATGCCGCGGATCTCCAGCCAGGGGACGCCGAGGCGGGCACAGACCTGGGCGATGGCCGCCCCTTCCATGTTTTCGCCCAGCCCGCCGGTGCGGGTCGCCAGCGCGTCTCCCGCGAGAGCCGTTCCCGAGCAGGTGGAGACGGTGACCAGCGGGCCGACGGCGATGCGCCGCTGCCGGCCCAATTCGCGGACCGCGGTGCGGTGGGCCAGGGAGAGCAGTTCGGGGTCCGCCGGGTAATGATTGTACCACTGCTCTCCGGCGCGCTCGGCCAGCGGCAGGCCCAGCCCCTGCATGTCGAGAAAACCGCCCGGGGTGAGGGTCCCCTCGTCGCCGTAGATCTCCGCGCTGGCCAGTAACAGGTCGCCGGTCTGCAGACCGTGTCCGGGATAGACGCCGGCGCTGCCGAAGCAGATCACCGCTTCGGGCCGCAGGGTTTCCAGCAACAGCATGGCACAGGCTGCGGCGTTGGCCTTGCCGACGCCGCTCGCCTGCAGCGCCACCGCCTGACCGGCCAGTTTTCCCAGGTAGAGGCTGCGATTGCCGCAGCGCCTTACCTCGCACGGCGTCAGTTCGCGGCGCAGCAGCTCGCTTTCGGCAGGGACGGCGGCGATGAGGAGGATCATAAGTCGGGTGCGGGGTGCGAAGTGCGGGGAAAACCACGTTCCCTGAACCGCGAACCGGGCTAGGGTTTGTACCAGCCGTGCCTGATCAGATCCCGGCGCAGGTCAACCCCGGCATGGCGAATGACACCATTGTACCAGAAATGTTCTTCGGGAACGGCCGTTTCCGGGGGGTCGAGGCGCTTGCGCCGGTCGGTGAGGCTCTGGCGAAACTTCTCGTCCGGCTCCTGCAGAGTGTCGCGAATCCGCGAGCAGAGCGGTTCCGGGGTGTTGGCGATGACGTGCTGGATCATGTCGCGCAGGCGCAGCCCCTGGCGGTACTCCCACAGGTCGCCTTCGAAGCGGGCGCTGCACTCGCTGACGAAGTCGTTCCAGTCGAGCAGCAGGGTGCCGAAGTCCTCTTCGGCAAACTCGGCAAATTCGGCATCGGTGCTTAACAGCTCCTCGATGAGGTCCTGTTCGCGACGCGAGAAGAAGAACGACAGGCTCTCCTCCACCGGGTACATGTCGAGGTTTTCAACCAGTTCGCGGCAGAAGCTGGCGTAGTCGAGCTCGCGGTCGCTGAAGCGGTGCAGGCTCACCGGAAGACTCGGGCGCTCCAGGCAGAGCAGGGAAAGATGGTCGTGCCCCAGGTCGGTGTGCAGCAAGAGGTCGCGGCGATGCGGCACACCGGCTTTTGCCAGTTGATCCATGAAGCGGATGTGGTGATCGGTAAAACAGGTCAGCAGCTTTTCCTCGGAGTAGAACAGCTCCTGGCTGGCCCGGTTGTTGGCCAGGCCGAAACCGACGAAGCCGTCGTTGAGCAGGCGCTCCCAGTAGGGCTCAATGGCGTTCAGGATCTCGCCGACCGGCAAGTAGGGGGAATAATGGATGGTCGGCGCCGGGGGCGCCTCTTCCGCGCCACCTGGCTCGCTGGTATAGAACTCGAGGATGAAGAAGGCTTCGCCGGGGAGGGCGCGGGCAAACTCGGTAAAAACCCGACGAATGCGCTGCATCCCGGCCAGGACCGCGAAGTGATAGGTGTCGGTGGAATTTTCCAGCAGGGAGAAGGTATAGCCTTCGCGCAGCACCTTCGGCCGCCGGCGCGCCTGAGGCCAGAGTTGGACACCGATCGGAAAATCAGGAAACAGCTGGGGCAAGGACAACCTCGACAAGCCGGCATGGCAGCCGGGGCATGGGATAGTCCATCATGCGGTATCTGGCGCGCCGAAGTCAACCGTGCCCCCGGTGCACTTCCTTCCCCGCCGGGTTTCTGCTATAAGGGGAGACGGCGGCCCCGATGCCGCCCATCCACAATCAATGCCTGTGATCCCAGCCGAAACTTTCGAGTCGCCAGCCGAGCCGGTGGTGGTGCCGCGTGCCGAGCATGGCCTGTCGCGCAGCCGCATCGATCCCCAGACGCTGAGTGTCCTCTACCGCCTACACCGGGCCGGCTTCACCGCCTATCTGGTCGGGGGCGGCGTGCGCGACCTGCTGCTGGAGCGGACCCCCAAGGATTTCGATGTCGGCACCAATGCCACGCCACAGCAGGTCAAGCGTCTGTTCCGCAACTGTTTCCTGGTCGGGCGGCGTTTCCGGCTGGCCCACGTGCGCTTCGGCAAGGACGAGGTCGTGGAGGTGGCGACCTTCCGGCGCCAGGCCACCAGCGACGATCTCCCCGAGGATCCCGGCGATCACCGGATGGTGGCGGAGAACGTCTTCGGCACGCCGCGTGAGGATGCCTTCCGCCGCGATTTCACCATCAACGCGCTCTTCTACGATATCGCCAGCTTCAGCATCATCGACCATGTCGGCGGGCTGGCTGACCTGGCCGCGCGCCGGCTGCGGGTTATCGGCGACCCCCTTGTGCGCTTCACCGAGGACCCGGTGCGCATGCTGCGGGCCCTGGAGTTTGCCGCGCGGCTCGGCTTCACCCTGGACGAGGCGACCCGCGAAGGGATTTATGTCCGTGCGCCGCTGATTGCCGAGGCGGCGCCGGCCCGCCTGCGCGAGGAGTTGCTGGAGCTCTTTCGCCACGCCGTCGCCGGCAAGGTGCTGCGCCAGGCCCAGGCGACCGGCCTGCTCGAGCCGCTGCTGGCCGGCTACGAGGGAGACGCGTCGACCTTCGCCCTGCTCGACCGGCTCGATGCCCGGACCGCCGCCGGCGGACGCATCGACGAAGCCGTGGTGCTGGCGGCGCTCTTCCTCTCGCGCTTCTGGCGCCAGTGCCCGCCGGGCACCGAGCGGCCGGTCGGCGAGATCCTGGAACTGGCCAACCTGGAACTCGACCTGCACTGCGGTTATTTCCGCATCGCCCACGGCATCCGCCATCAGGCCCGGGAACTGCTGGTCGGCTGCCACCGCCTGGGGCGGGGTCGTGGCCATCGCGGCGAGCGCCGCTTCCTCAGCCACCCGTCCACCCCCGCGGCCCTCGACCTGTTTGAGCTGTGGCTGCAGGCCGGCGGCGGCGACCCGGCCCTGGCCTCCGCCTGGCGTGAGGCGCTGCGCCAGCCTGACGCACCCTCCCCCGCACCGCCCCCGGCCGGCGGCCGCCGCTGCCGGCGGTCAAGGCGGCGCAAGCCAAAGCACCCTCGCCAGGAAACCCCCTAAATTTCCCGCAGCAACTCCCGCAGGCGCTTTGCTTCGGCGTCGGTCAAAGGCCGGTCGCGGAAGACCGCTCCTTGGTAGATGGCGGCGAATTCCCGGCAGGCCGCACTCTCTGTGCGCGCCGTCATTTCGCTAAGCGTCAGGTGCTCGGCAGCGGCTTGCGGACCGTAGCGCCGCCGCAGGCGGGCGCGCAGGGCGGCAAGCAGGCGGGCCTCGCGGCTGCCGCGCCGCCGGCGCAGCCACCAGACTGCGGCCCCGCCGGCTCCGGCACAGAACAGCACCACCCCCAGCGTACCGGCCTGCCCGCGCAGCTCCTCGGTTGAAAACCCCTGCCACAGGCGCTGCCCTGCGCCGAGCAGTTCCAACTGCCTGGAGAGGTCGAAGATGACCACCAGCTGCAGCCACTGGTAGTTGAGGGCATCGCTGAGCTGCTGCCAGCGACTCAGGCCGGCGCTGCGCGCAGCACGCAGCGTCTCGCCGGCGTTGGCGGCCCACTGGCTGGGATCGACCCGCTGCCACAGGCCGTCATCGTCCAGCACCTCGACCCAGACGTGGGCCGTGTCGTCATGGACCAGGTAATAACCGCCGAGGGCGTTGTAGTCGCCGCCGTAGTAGCCGCCGACCAGGCGGGCCGGGAGACCGGCCAGACGGGCCAGGGTGACGTAGGCCGAGGCGAAGAATTCGCAGTAGCCGCGGCGGGTGCCGAAGAGAAAGTCGTCGATGGGGTCGGGGCCCCCCGCCACGCCGCTTTGGGCATAGCTGAGCCGGTTTTGCCGGAAGAACTCCGCCAGGGCGGCGAGCCGCGCGGCGCTCCCGGGGCCGCTGGCGGCGATGCGTGCCGCGGCCGCCGCGACACGGGGCGAAACCGGCGTAGACACGGCCAGATAGAAATCCCGGTCGAGGTCGCGGCCGGTGCGCAGCTCCCCGCCGGGGATGGCCGTGACTGTATAGCGGTAGCGCCGGTTCTGGGCGGCAGACAGCTCAAAGACCCGGTCGAAGCCGCTCTGGTGGCGGATGCCGTCGACCTGCAGCGGCCGGTCGAGAGTGACCAGGTAGCGGTCCCGGTG
The DNA here is from genome assembly GCA_964603155.1 of uncultured Geobacteraceae bacterium. GTDB lineage: Bacteria > Desulfobacterota > Desulfuromonadia > Desulfuromonadales > BM103 > VAUL01. The sequence goes on from CAZRTZ010000028.1 coordinate 23,830, forward strand.
CGGTTCCGGGTAGATGGCCAGCATGATCGGGCTGCCGCCGGCTACGCGCACTCCGCTCTCGGGCGGCGGCAGGGCGCGCACCCAGCGCGCACCGTCCGGCTGGTTGAGGACCAGAGCCCGCCAGTAGCGCTCCTCCGGGGGGATCTCCGGCCCTTCGGCACGGAAGGCCAGGGTTTTGCTCTCCCCCAGCCGGGCGAAGGCCCCGGGGTTGACACTTTCAGCGAGGCCGGTTACGGCCTGCGGGGCGGGGTTGAGGAAATTCCACAAGGGGCTGGCCGTCCGCGGCAGAATCACGAAAAAACCGAGCATCAGCACCAGGGAGGCGGCCGGCATGAGCAGGGCCACCCGCAGCAGCCGTCCCAGCTCGCCTGCGGAGAGGATCAGGTTCGGCGCGGTGACGAAGACCGTCAGCAGCAGCAGGCTGACGGTGACGGCCACCACCAGCAGCACCAGGTAGACGATGAAGCCGATCTCCAGGGTCAGCAGCGAGGAGCCGGCCAAAATGAAGAGGGCGAGGACGAAGATCTGCAGGTAATCGCGCCCCAGCTTGGCGCTCAACAGGCGCACCACCAGCAGAACCGCCAGGGCGTTGACCAGCGGCTCGCCGATCTCCGCCGCGCGCCTGACCTGCAGGGCATACCAGATGAGGCCGCCTGCCGCCAGCAGCGTGCCCGGCAGGGCGCTGAGCAGCGGCCGGCCGCGCCGGTCGCACCACCAGCCGAGAGGGACGGCCGCAAGGGCGGCGACGCGTAGCGGCAGGTCGAGGAACGGCAGGACCGGGAGCAGGGCAAGGAGCGCCACGGCCCCGGCCAGCCCGTCAAGCAGCGCCTTGATCGCGATCATACAGGGCCAGCGTGCGCAGCAGCTGTAGTTTATGGGGCGGGCCGAGCCGCGGCGGCAGCCGCGTGGTGCCGGCCCGCAGGCCGACGGGGCGCCCGGAGCGCAGCAGCTGCTGGACCAGATACGTGGCGCAGCGCAGACGCTCCTCCAGGTCAGGCCCGGGGATGGCGTTCAGGTCGAGGGTCACCGGCATGCGGCTGGTGGCGCTCAGCTCCTTGACCTTGAGCTGGTTGTGGCGGGCGCTCAGCTTCCAGTGGATCAGGCGCAGCGGCTCGCCGCCGCGATAGTCGCCGATGCGGCTGATCTCTCCTTCCGTCCCCTTGCGGGCCGCCGCGGCGGCGCCGCGCGCCCCGCCGGCATCGGGCTGCCACGGCAGCGCGCAGGGGCGCGGCGCCGGGAAGACCAGCACCGGCTCGGCGACCGGGAGGGTGAGGGAGCGGATGAAGAAGTTGATCGGGAAGCGGGAGCGGACCTGCAGCGGCGGCAGCGACTGCCAGCCGCGCCCGGCGAGCGTGAAGGTCAGGCTGCGGCGCTGGCTCTTCCCTGGCTCGACCAGCGGGAAGAGCGCCCGCTCCTCGCCGACGCTGATCTCCAGAAGACAAACCGGCAGGGAACGGCGCCCGTTGACCAGTTCGATGCCGAGCAGGGTCGGCACGCCGTCGAAAACCTCCTCGGGGGGGAGACAGCGCAGGCTGAGGCGGGCCAGGTTCCAGCGGCCGAGAATTCCCGAAACCGCCATGAAGCCGAGCAGCGCCGAAACCAAAAGGTAGAGGAGGTTGTTGCCGGTGTTGACGGCGGCGAAGCCGAGCAGGAGGGTCATGGCGATGTACAGCCCCCCGGCCCGGGTCAGGGTCAGGCCAAAGGCACCGGGGTGCTGTCGAGAAGCGATAGCAGGATCTCCTTGCGGTCGAGCGCCTCGTGCTCGGGGCGCAGGATCAGGCGGTGAGCGCACACCGGCACGAACAGCGCCTTGACGTCTTCGGGGAGGACATGGTCGCGCCCGGCGAGAAAGGCGCTGGCGCGGGCGGCGTCGGCCACGCCGATGGCGCCGCGGGTGGACACTCCGGCCAGCACCATGGGGTGGCTGCGGGTGGCGCTGGCCAGACGGTAGACGTACTCGGCGATCCTGGTGGCGACGTGCACCTCGCTGCGCACGGCCCGGCGGGCCGCCTGCAACTGCCCGGCGTCGAGCAGCGGGGTGATCTCCAGGATCTCGTCGCGAATGCTGCCGCTGAGAATGATGGCCTTCTCCATGGCTTCCGGCGGATAGCCGATGCCGGTGGTCAGCAGAAACCGGTCGAGTTGCGACTCCGGCAGCGGATAGGTGCCGATCTGCTCGACCGGATTCTGGGTGGCGATGACCATGAACGGCTCGGGGAGGTGGTAGGTGGTGCCGTCGACCGTCACCCGCCGTTCCTCCATGGCTTCCAGAAGGGCGCTCTGCGTTTTCGGGGTGGCCCGGTTGATTTCGTCGGCCAGCACCAGGTTGTTGAAGATCGGCCCGGGGAGGAAGCGGAATTCATCGCGGTTGCGGTCGAAAATCGACAGGCCGGTGATGTCCGACGGCAGCAGGTCGCTGGTACACTGGATGCGGCCGAAGGAGAGGCCGAGGGTTTTGGTCAGGGCCAGGGCCAGGGTGGTCTTGCCGACGCCGGGGATATCCTCGATCAGCAGGTGGCCGCCGGCAAGCAGACTGGTCATCGCCAGCTTGACCGCCTGGATCTTTCCTTTGAGATAGCGCTCGGCTAGGGTGTCGATGGCCTGCAGGACCGGTTCGCGGGGATGGCTGTGCATGTGTCTCCTTCGCGGCAGGACAAGGGGAGTCGGTTGACCCTTAAGGGCCGCTGTGGTTAAATTCTACCCGATTTCAAAGGAGATGTCCTTATCGATGGTCACCGCCTTTCTTGGCCTGGGGAGCAATCTCGGCGATCGGCTCGCCTGGCTGCAAAGTGGCCGCGACCGCCTGGCGGCGACACCGGGAATCGTGATCGAAGGGTGCTCGGCGCTCTACGAAACCGCCGCCGAGGGAGCCCCTCCCGGCAGCCCCGCTTTCCTCAACGCCGTTCTCAAGGTGCGGACCACGCTCGCGCCTCGGCAGCTGCTGGAGCGCTGCCTGGCTATCGAAGCCGATCTGGGCCGCACCCGCGCGGAGCCCAATGCGCCGCGCACCCTGGATATCGACCTGCTGCTCTACGGGGAGGCCGTCATCGACGAGCCGGGGCTTGAAGTCCCGCACCCGCGCCTGACCGAGCGGGTCTTCGTACTGGTCCCACTGGCGGAACTCGCCGCCACTTTGCAGCATCCGCAGTTGCACCGGCCGCTGGCGGAGCTGGCTGCGAGCCTCCCTGCAACGGCGGCCCTGACCCCGCTGTGCGGCGCCTGGTGACGGCATGCTGATCCGTTTGCTCCTCTGGGCGATTTTCGGTTTCCTGATCTACACCGTGGTTCAGGCGGCCTGGCAAGCCTTTCATCGGCCGCGGCAGACCCCGCCGCCCGAAAAAAGCCGGGGCGGCGAGACGATGGAGCGTGATCCGCACTGCGGCACCTATGTGCCGCGCGGCGACGCCGTGACCGCCACGGTGCGCGGCCAGCAGCATTGGTTCTGCTCGGCCCGCTGCCGGGATGAGTATTTGAAACAACGGTAGGGGCGGGGTTTCCCCGCCCACGGGCGCGGCGACCGCGCCCCTGCCATCGAGACCAACGCCCATCATTCAGGAGACCACCATGAAATTCTTCATTGACACGGCCGACACCGCGGAAATCCGCGCCGCCCTGGAGCTGGGGCTGGTCGATGGCGTGACCACCAACCCCTCGCTGGTGGCCAAGACCGGCCGCGAGTTCCATGCCGTGCTGCGCGAGATCGCGGCCCTGGTCGACGGGCCGATCTCCGCCGAGGTGGTCGCCACCGAGTGTGGCGCCATGGTGGCCGAAGCCACGGTGCTGCAGGCCATCGATCCACAGCGCATCGTCATCAAGCTTCCCCTGACCGCCGACGGCCTCAAGGCCACGCGCATCCTCAGCGCCGAGGGGATCCGTACCAACGTCACCCTGGTCTTCTCGCCGCTGCAGGCGCTGCTGGCCGCCAAGGCCGGCGCGACCTACGTCTCTCCCTTCGTCGGCCGGTTGGACGACATCGGCCACATCGGCATGGACGGCGTCGAGCAGATCAAGACGATCTTCGACAACTACGGCTACCAGACCGAGATCATCGTCGCCTCGGTGCGCAGCCCGCTGCACGTGCTGCAAGCCGGACTGATGGGAGCCGACATCTGCACCATCCCCTATGCGGTCATGCTGCAGCTGATGAAGCACCCGCTCACCGACATCGGCATCGACAAGTTCCTCAGCGACTGGGCCAAGGCCAAGAAATAAGCCCGGTTACAGGAACTCCTGCACCAGTCGGTCGAAGAGCAGCCAACCGTCGACACTCAGTCGCCAGCCGCCGTTCTCCCGCCGCAGCCAGGGCGCCAGCTTTTGCACCGCGGCCGGATGGGCTTCCGCCACGGTGCAGCCGAAGCGCTCCCGGAAGGCCGCATCGCTGACCCCGGCGGCGGTGCGCAGCCCCAGGTAAAGGCTCTCGCCCATGGCGGCCGCCCGATCGAAACGCTCCAGGCATTCGCAGGGCTCACGCCCTTCCCGCAGCGCTGCCGCATAGCCGGCGAGGTCCGCCGGTACGGCCCAGCGTTCCCCCCAGCCGATGTCGCGAAAGGAATGGGCGCCGGCACCGATTCCCAGGTACGGCCGGCGCTGCCAGTAGCCGAGATTGTGCCGGCACTCCTGCCCCGGGCGCGCGTAGTTGGCGATCTCGTAGTGCAGGTAACCGGCGGCGGTCAGGCGCTCGTGCACGAGCAGAAACGCCTCGGCATAGAAGTCGCCGTCGGGGAGGGTCAGCTCGCCGCGCTGCACCCGGTGATGAAACGGGGTGTCCGGTTCGGCGGTCAGGCCGTAGCAGGAGAGGTGCTCGGGGGCGAGATCGAGATAGCGGTCGACTTCTCCGGCGAGAGCGGCGAGGGTTTGCCCCGGCAGGGCGAAGATCAGGTCGACGGACAGGTTGGCATACCCGGCCCGGCGCGCCTGCGCCACCGCCTCTCTCCCGTGCGCGGCTGTATGCAGCCGGCCGAGGGTGACCAGTTGCCGCGGGTCGAGGCTTTGCAGCCCCAAAGAGAGGCGGTTGACCCCGGCGCCGCGGTAGCCGGACAGGCGGGCCAGGGTCACCGTGCCGGGGTTGGCCTCCAGGGTGATTTCGGCATCGCCGGTAACGCCGAAGTCGCGAGCCGCGGCTTGGAGCAGGCTGCCGACCGTCTCAGGGGCAAGGAGCGAGGGCGTGCCGCCGCCGAAGTAGATGGTATCGAAGGGCCCCTGCCCGCCGCAGTCGGCGACCCGGCGCAGATGCTGGCGCAGCAGCTCCGGGTAGGCCGTGAGGCGGCCATCCGCGAGGGTTTCGACCGAGAAGAAGTCGCAGTAGGGGCACTTGCGCTTGCAGAAGGGGATGTGCAGGTAGAGGCCGGGCATCCCCCTGTGTAGCGCCGCCGGGGGAGGGTGTCAAGCCGCACCCCGCGACAAGACGATTGCTCCCCTCCCCGCCGCGGCATATAATCGCCGCATCTATCCGTCTGCAAAGGAGCCGGCATGGAACGCCAAGTCACCGCCGCCGCCATCCAGTTCAACATCACCCTCGGCGAGATTGACCGCAACTTGGCCAAGGCCGAAGCCGCCCTGCGCCGGGTCGCCTCCCAAGGCGCGCAACTGGCGGTCCTCCCGGAGATGTGGAGTGCCGGTTTTGCCTACAAGAAACTCCCCGAGCTGGCGGCCGAAACGCCGCGGGTTCTGGAGAAGGTCGCCGCCTTGAGCGCCGAACTCGGTCTGACCGTGGTCGGCAGTCTGCCCGAACTTGCCGGAGGCAAGGTGTGCAACACCTCCTACGTCACCGACCGCGGCCGCCAGGCCGGCTGCTACCGCAAGCTGCATCTCTTCTCGCTGATGAGCGAGAACGAGCACATCGCCGCCGGGGAACAGTCCGTCGTGGTCGAGACCTCGGTCGGCAAGCTCGGCCTGGCGGTCTGCTATGACCTGCGCTTTCCCGAGCTGTTCCGCAAGCTGGCCCTGGACGGCGCCGAGATCCTCTGCCTCCCCGGCGAGTGGCCGGCCCCCCGCCAGCTGCACTGGCGGACCCTGCTGCGTGCCCGCGCCATCGAAAACCAGTGCTTCGTCATTGCCGCCAACTGCTGCGGCCGTCAGGGGAGGCTGGATTTCTTCGGCATGAGCCTGATCATCGCCCCGCGTGGCGAACTGCTGGCCGAGGGCGACGACTTCGCCACCGAGCTGGTGGCCACCTGCGACTTTAACGAACTCACCGACTACCGCGCGCAGATCACCTGCTTTGCCGATCGCCGTCCGGACGTCTACGGAACGCTCCCCTGATCCGCGCCAGGACCAACAGCTTGCTGTGCCGCGCGGCTGTCCTGCTGCTGCTCGCAATCCTGGCCGGAGGGGAGCCGGCCCTGGCCGGAACCGCGGGTTTTGCCGCGTGGAAAGAGAAGTTCGCCGCCAAGCTGAAGAAACAGGGCTTCGCTCAGCCGGCCGTCGAGCTGTTTCTGGCCAGCGCCTATTTCGTGGACAAGCCGATCCAGGCGCAAAAGCGCCAGCCCGAAAAGATCACCCGCTTCGCGGACTATCGCCGCCTGCTGCTCACCCCCGAGCGGATTGCCGACGGGCAGAAGCTGCTGCGCGACTATCGCCAGTTCTACAGCGAAACCGGCGAGCGCTTCGGCCTGGAACCGCAGTTGCTGGTGGCCCTGTGGGGGGTCGAGAGCTCCTACGGGCGCATCATGGGGAAGCATCCGATCATCGCCTCGCTGGCCTCGCTTGCCTACGCGGGGAAGCGCCGGGAGTTTTTCGAACAGCAGCTGGTGGCGGCGGTGCGGATCGCCGCCCGCGGCGACATGCCGGTCGACAGGATGACCGGTTCCTGGGCCGGGGCGATGGGGCATTACCAGTTCATCCCGACGACCTTCGAGCGTTTCGCCGTCGACGGCGACGGTGACAACCGCCGCGATCTGTGCGGTTCCTACGCCGATGCCGCGGCCTCGGCCGGCAACTACCTGCACGGTCTCGGCTGGCAGGTCGGGGATGTGCGGATTTATGCGCTCGATCCGGACAAGGCGCGGAGATTCTCCAAGCCGCAGAGCAAGCCGGTGTTCCATCCGGCGAGTCACTGGGTGCAGAACGGCCTTTTGCCAACGGGGGAGGCAAACGCGACGCAGCGGCTCAAGCTGGTTGCCGTCGATGAAGGCCGTTCCGGGTATTTTCTGGTCGCTCCGGGCTTCGACCGGCTCAAGGAGTGGAACCGCTCGACCTACTTCGCGCTGGCGGTCATGTTGCTGGCCGAGCAGGTCGTCGCGGGCGGCGGAGGGAACACTTCTTGATCGTCCGGAGATTTGTGATATCTTCGTTTCCGCCCGGCTGACGACCCTCCTTGCACAGAGGTTGCATGAACATGGCGAAAAAAATTCTGATCATCGACGATTCCGCCACCGTCCGCCAGGCGGTGCGCATGCCGCTGCAAAAGGACGACTACCTCTGCGTCGAGGCGGTGGACGGGATCGATGGCCTGAACCAGTTGAAAACCGAGAGTTTCGACCTGATCATCACCGATATCAACATGCCCAACCTCGATGGCTTCGAGCTGATCCGGCAGGCCCGGCAGCTGCCAACGTCGCGCTTCACGCCGATCGTCGTCCTGACCACCGAATCGAGCGAGGAATTGAAAAAGCGCGGCAAGGCGGCCGGGGCGTCCGGCTGGATCGTCAAGCCGTTCCAGGCGGAACAGCTCCTCAAGGTCCTGAGGCTGCTGCTCAAATAGGGCGGCAAACGGCAGCGCCCGGGTGTGACTGACAAGAGAAACGGAGCCGGATGAAAAACGCCGCAGCCGTGTTCGGAAATTTCCAGCAGGCCCTCCGCTTCATGTCCTGCGTGTTGCGCGATTTCCGGCGCAACCAGGGGCTGCTTCTCTCCGGGGCGATCGCCTACTACACCTTCCTCTCCATCGTGCCGATGGCGCTGCTGGCGGTCATCGTTCTCTCCCACGTGCTCCCCGAGCAGCAGCTGTTCCAGGTTCTTTCGGTCTACATGGACATGGTCATCCCCGGCTACACCGGGGCCCTGACCGAGCAGATGAAGTCGTTTTTCGAGCACCGGGCGGTGGTCGGGGTGGTCGGCTTCTTCGCCATGCTGTTCTTCAGCTCGATGGCCTTTTCCATGCTGGAAAACGCCATGACCCTGATCTTCTTCCATCGTTTCAAGGCCAGGAGCAAGCGTCGCCACCTGCTGGTCTCCGCCATCATCCCTTACCTGTACCTGACCCTGATCGCCCTCGGCGTCATCATGGTCTCCGCCGCGACCGGCGTGATCGAGACCTTCGTCTACCGGCAGATCGTCCATTTCGGCTGGGACTTCTCGCTGGAAGGGATTTCCGGTCTTCTTCTCTATCTGACCGGGCTGGCCGGCGAGTTCCTGATCCTCAGTTCGATCTATCTGGTCATGCCGTCGGTCCGGGTTTCCGTACACTACGCGCTGATCGGGGGGCTGACGGCCACGGTGCTGTGGGAACTGACCCGCCGGGTGCTGATCTGGTACTTTGAAGCCCTCTCCATGGTCAACCTGATCTACGGACCGATCGGCATTGCCGTCGGGGCCCTGCTCTGCGTCGAGGTCGCGGCCATTATCATCCTGCTGGGCGCCCAGGTCATCGCCGAATTGCAGGCCGGCCGCGACGGCGACACCCACGCCGGCGAAGTCTCGATGTAGCCCAAAAAAGGGCAGGGGGCAGACCCGCCGGCCTGCCCCCTGGAGGTTCCCGTTGCCAAGCAACCCTATGGTTTTCCCCCCAGGGCCAGTTTCATCGCTTCGCCCATGCGTGTCGGGCTCTCTGCCACGGTCACCCCGCAGGCACGCAGGGTGGCGATCTTGTCGGTCGCCTTCCCCTTGCCGCCGGTGACGATTGCCCCGGCATGGCCCATGCGCCGCCCCGGCGGGGCGGTGACCCCGGCGATGAACGCCGCCACCGGCTTGGTCATGTGCGCCTTGACCCACTCGGCCGCCTCCTCCTCGGCACTGCCGCCGATCTCGCCGATCATGAAGACCGCTTCGGTTTTCGGATCCTCATTGAAGAGCTTGAGACAGTCGATGAAGTTCAGGCCGATGATCGGGTCGCCGCCGATCCCTACGCAGGTCGACTGCCCCAGCCCCGCGTCGGTCAGTTGCTTGACCGCCTCGTAGGTGAGCGTGCCGCTGCGCGAAACCACACCGATCTTCCCCTTTTTATGGATATAGCCGGGCATGATGCCGACTTTGCTCTCCTCGGGGGTGATCAGCCCCGGGCAGTTCGGCCCGATCAGTTTCATGCGGTGGTCGGCAAGGATGCGCTTGACCGGCACCATGTCGCGGACCGGAATCCCCTCGGTGATGCACACCGCCAGCTCCAGCCCGGCGTCGGCCGCTTCCAGAATGGCGTCGGCGGCCGAGGGGGGCGGCACGAAGATCATCGACACGTTGGCCCTGGTGTAGCGTACCGCCTCCTCGACGGTATTGAAGACCGGAATCCCCTCGACATGCACCCCCCCCTTGCCGGGGGTGACGCCGGCGACGATCTGGGTGCCGTATTCGCGGCACATGCGCGCGTGAAACAGGCCGCTGCGGCCGGTGATCCCCTGGACCAGGACTTTCGAGTCTTTATTGAGCAGAATGGACATGGAAACCTCTCTGTCGTGAACGTTTGTGTGTAGGGGCGCAATTTATTGCGCCCAGGGCGTGATAAATCACGCCCCTACGTCACCCCCATAGCGTGCAGGTTTTATCCCAGCATCTTCACAATCCGCTGCGCGCCGTCGCCGAGATTGTCGGCGCATTGCACGTTGAGTCCCGAGGCCATCAGCAGCTTCTTCCCCTCTTCGACCTGGCTGCCGTCCATGCGCACCACGATCGGCAACGGGCAGTGCACCTCGCTGGCCGCCTCGATCACCCCTTGCGCGATGACGTCGCAGCGCATGATGCCGCCGAAGATGTTGACGAAGATCCCCTTCACGTCGGGGTCCTGGAGGATGATCTTGAAGGCTTCGGCGACCTTCTCGCGGCTGGCGCCGCCGCCGACGTCGAGGAAGTTGGCCGGTTTGCCGCCGTTTTCATTGAGGACGTCGAGGGTGGCCATCGCCAGCCCGGCGCCGTTGACCAGGCAGCCGATGCTGCCGTCGAGCTTGATGTAGGCCAGGTCGTACTTGCCGGCGGTGATCTCTAAGGGATCGAGCTGCGAGTAGTCGACCATGTCCGGGTATTCGCGGTGGCGGAAGATGGCGTTGTCGTCGAAGGACATCTTGGCGTCCATGGCCATCAGCCAGCCGGCCTTGGTGACCACCAGCGGGTTGATCTCGACCAGGGCGCAGTCCTTCTCCAGGCAGGCGCGGTAGAGGTTGAGGATCAGCTCCACACAGTCTTCGCACAGACTGCCGGACAGCCCCAGGGCCAGGGCGATCTTGCGCGCCTGGTAGGAGCGCAGCCCGGTGAGGGGGTCGATGG
>CAZRTZ010000029.1:0-33585 GCA_964603155.1 uncultured Geobacteraceae bacterium
GCCCTGGAGACGACCAAGGTGCACTCCATCGCCGGGCTCCTCCCCGGAGATCAGGCGCTGATCGCCCGGCGCATCTTCCGCAGCCCGCACCACACCATCTCCGACGCCGGGCTGATCGGCGGCGGTGCCCACCCGCGCCCGGGGGAGGTGTCGCTGGCCCACCACGGCGTTCTGTTCCTGGATGAAATGCCGGAGTTCAAGAAAAATGTGCTGGAGATGCTGCGCCAGCCGCTGGAGGACGGGCAGGTCTGCATCAGCCGGGCAGCGCAGAGCCTGACCTACCCGGCCTCGTTCATGCTGGTGGCGGCGATGAATCCCTGCCCATGCGGCTTCCTCGGCGATCCGCAGCACGCCTGCAGCTGCACGCCGCTGGCGATCCAGCGCTACCGCACCAGGCTTTCCGGGCCGCTGCTCGACCGCCTGGATCTGCAGGTCGAAGTGCCGCGCCTGGCCCACCGCGAACTGGCCGAGCCGGCCCCCGCCGAGGCGAGCGCCGAAGTGCGCGCCCGGGTCGAGGCGGCCCGGCAGCTGCAACGCGAACGTTTCCACAAGGAAGGGGTGCATTGCAACGCCCGCATGCGGCCGCGCCACCTGCAGAAGTTCTGCAAGCCGGACACCGCCGGGCAGGCGCTGCTGGAAAAGGTCACCGACCGGCTCGGGCTGTCGGCGCGCAGCTACACGCGCATTCTCAAGGTGGCGCGCACCATCGCCGATTTGGCCGGCAGCGAAAGGGTCGAAACCGCCCACCTGGCAGAGGCGATCCAGTACCGCAGCCTGGACCGGAGGATGCCGTAGACGTCAAAACGGACTGAAATAACCGGGGGGGGGTCGCTTCCGCAAGCGGGGCTTTTCGTCTGGCAAGCAATGCCGAAGGTTGACGCCGCCAGGGCGGAAAAGCACCCTTTCGGAACGAAAACCCTAGCCGCTCCTGACCAGCGCCAGAAACTCCGTAAAGGTGGTTACCTGCCCGATCCGCCCGCGCACTTCCTCCCCCTTGAAGACCGTGGCGATGTCGGCCAGCAGTTCGAGATGCGCGCCATCATCATGCACCGGGGTGAGGAGGAGGAAAATCAGCCGGGCCGGGAGCCCGTCGGGGGCATCGAAATCGATGCCGGCTGCCGACAGACCGATCGCCACCACCGGCCGCTCCAGTCCGCGCATGCGCGCGTGCGGCACCGCCAGGCCGTGACCGATGCCGGTGGCCATCATCTCTTCGCGGATCATCACGCCGTCGACCACCTCGCTGGCATCCAGCCCCGCCACCTCGGCGGCGGCCTTGGCCAGTTCCGCGATCGATTCCTGTCGCGAGCGGGCCTGCAGGTGGTTCACGAAGGTGCGTGCCGAGAGAAAATCGGTAAAACGGCGCGGCTTTTTCAGGCGCAGCACCTTCTGCAGCAGCGGCCCGCTCATCAGCGACGTCACCAGCGCCATCACCACCAGGGCGACGAACAGCCGTTCGCCGATCAGCCCGTACTTGAGCGCCAGCAGGCCGAGGATGATCTCCATGGCCCCGCGGGCGTTCAGACTGAAGCCCAGCGCCCAGGCCTCGCGCCGCCCCAGGCCGCTGAAGCGTCCGGCCAGGCCGCAGCCGAGCACCTTGCCGAGGGTGGCGATGACCAGCACGGCGACGACCAGCAGCAGGTCGAACTGGGCGACGAAGTCGACCTTCAGGCCGATTCCGGCGAAGAACAGCGGGGCGAAGATGAAGGAGACGAACTGCTCGATGGTGGCGCGGGTGCGCTCGCGCAGATGCCTCGAGTCACCAAGCGCCACCCCGGCCAGGAAGGCCCCGAAGATGGCGTGGATGCCGATCCACTCGGTGAAGGCGGCCGAAATCAGCGCCAGCGCCAGAGCGAAACCGAGCACCCCGCCGGGCCAGCTGGCATGGGCATGAATCCAGGGGAGGGCGCGGTTGATCAGCCAGCGCGCCACGGTCAGCATGAACAGGGCGAAGAACAGGGTCAGGAAGATGGTCTGGCCGATGCTCATGGCCGGGTCCGGGCCGGTGCCGAGCAGGCCGAGGATGATGGCGAAGACGATCCAGCCGACCAGGTCGTTGAAGACGGCCGCCGCCACGACCAGCATCCCCAGGTCGCTGCGGTAGAGGTTGAGATCCATCAGCGTCTTGGCGATGACCGGCAGCGCCGAGATCGACAGGGCGGTGGCCATGAACAGGGCGAAGAGCAAGGGGTCGGCGCCGGCCTCCCGCCCCATCAGCTGCGGGGCCAGCCAGGCGGCGCCGAAGCCGACGGCAAACGGGATCAGCACGCCGGCGACACCGACGTTGATGGCCAGCTTCCCCTGCCGCCAGATGGAGGAGAGATCCACCTCCAGGCCGGCCACCAGCAAAAAGAGGGTGATCGCCAGCGTCATCAGCCCGTCGAGGGCCAGCGCCCCGCCGCCGGTTTGCGGGAAGAGGAAGGTGCTCCACTCCGGAGCCAGGGCACCGAACACCGTCGGGCCGAGGAGGATTCCGGCCAGGATCTCGCCGAGCACCGCCGGCTGGTTGAAACGCCGGGCCGCCTCGCCGAGGACTCGGGCGCTGGCCAGCAGCACGCCGAGGGCCAGGAACATGGCGGTGATTTCAGAATGGCTGAGCGAGCTCATGGCGCCGCTTCACCCGCCCCGAAACAGGGTCCTTCGGCCGAACCTCGGCAACCAAAAAGGACGGCCGCGCGGCCGTCCTTCAGGATAGGCCCCGCACAACAGAGCCTCACTTCCACTCCTTGAGCTTTTCCCTGGCCTTCTTCGCCTCTTCGCTGGCCGGGAAGCGGTCGGTGAGCTTTTTCATAACCAACCGGGCACTGGCCCGATCCTTGAGAGCATCGAACGCCAGCCCCTGCTTGTAGAGGGCGGCGGCGACCTTGGGATCGTCGCCGTACTTCTGCACGACCTCCTCGAACTGCAGGGCCGCCTTGTCGAAGGCCTGCTCCGCATACCAGGTCTCGCCGATCCAGTAGGCGGCGTTGACGGCGCGCGGGTCGGCCGGGTAACGCTTGAGGAAGGTGCTCATCAGTTCGCGGCCGGCCGCCTGCTCCTGGCGGTCGCGAATGCTCTGCAGAGCGCGCTCGTAGAGGGTATCGGCGCTCTCCTCCGCAGGGGTGGCCGCCGCGGTCGCGGCGGCGGCCGCAGCCTCTTCCAGCCTGGTCATACGCTTGCCGAGATCCGTCACCTGCAGCCCGAGTTCGTCGCGCAAAAGGGTCAGGTCCTGGCGCAGGCGCGCATCGGCGCGACCGAGGTCGTCGAAGCGGCCCTGAGCGCCCTGCACGTCCACCCGCAGGCCGTCGACCCCGGCCTGCAGTTCGGCCTGCTGGCGGACCAGGCCGTCGAGCCGGTCCTTGACCCCGCCGGCCGTCTCGTCCTGCACGAACCTGAGGTTGCGCTCCATGCCGTCCACCCGGCGGGTCAATTCCAGCACTTCGCGCTGCAGGCGCAGCTGCTCTTCACTGACGCAGCCGCCGCCGAGCAGCGCCAGCCCCGCCAATGCCAACCACGGCCATCGTTTCATCACCACGGACCCTCCTGACTAACGGGCGACCTTGAATTCGGCGCGCCGGTTCTGCGCCCAGCTCTCTTCACCGGCACCGGTCACCAGCGGCTGCTCCTCACCATACGAGATGGTTGCCAGCCGCTCGGCGGCAATCCCCAAGGAGACCAGGTAGCTCTTGGCCGCCATGGCCCGGCGCTCACCGAGCGCCAGGTTGTACTCGTCGGAGCCGCGGTCGTCGCAATGCCCCTCGATGACGATCTTTTCCGCCGGTTTGGCCTTGAGATAGGCGGCATTCTTCTCCAGGACCGCGCGGGCCTCTTCGTCGAGCGTGAACTGATTGTAGGCGAAGTACACCCGGGACAGGCCGGCCACGCTTTTCAGGTCGGCGACCGGGCCGCTCTGCACCCCCTGGCTGCCAACCCCCAGCGGGGCGGGCTGCCGGGACACGTCCGTGGTCGTGGCGGCGGGCGGCGCGGCGCTGTCGACCCGCGGCGGGAATTCCTGCTCGGTCGCCTTCTTGGCGCAACCGGCAAAAGACAGGGCCAGCAACCCCAGCAGCATCGGCACAAACAGTCGCTTCATGATATGAGCCTCCTCTCGCTCTTGGCGCGAAACTTGTCCAGCAATCCGTTCCCTGACCAGAGATTACCGGATTCTCCGGCGATTTTCCAGAGCGCAGCCGCCCGGCCGCGCGCCATGGTTGCGCTTCGGCCTCACCAGACCGCCGACCAGGCCGGATGGCTGCCGTCGTTGCTGATCTGCCGCCAGCCGCTCCCGTCGGCGCGCATCAGCCAGAGCCCCTTCTTGCCGCCGCTCTCGATGGAATAGACGATGAAGCGGCCGTCCGGGCTCCAGCGCGGGTGTTCGGCGCTCCCCGGCCCGAAGGTCAGCCGCCGCTCGTCGCTGCCGTCGGGGCGGATGCTGTACAGGTCGAAGCGCCCTCCGTCCTGGCGGGCAAAGACGATGCGGTCGCCTTTCGGGCTCCAGGCCGGGGTGGCGTCGTACTTGCCGTTGGCGGTCAGCCGGCGGGTGGCGCCGCTGGCCACATCGACGATGAAGATCTGCGGCGCGCCGAGGCGGCTGGAGACGAAGGCGAGCTGCCGCCCGTCGGGGCTCCAGCTGGGGTCGACGTCGACGCCGAAGCTGCTGGTCAGGCGGCTGCGGATCGCCCCGTCGGCGCCCAGCAGGTAGAGCTCCGGATCGCCGTCCCGCGACATCGTCAGCGCCACCGTCCGCCCGTCCGGGGCATAGCGCCCGGCGATATTCAGCCCGCCCTGGGCGGAGAACCTGGCCTCCCGGCCGGTGAAGACTTCCTTGCGGTAGAGATCGGGGTTGCCGGCCCGGTAGGAGGTGAAGAGCAGTTCCTTGCCGCTCGGGGAGAAGTCGGGATTGAGCACCAGCGAGCGGTGGTCGGTCAGGCGCAGCGGGTTGCGGCCGTCGACATCCATCAGCCACAGTTCCTTGTGGCCGCTGCGCTTGGAGATGAAGGCGATGCGGGCGTCGAACGGTCCGGACTCGCCGGTCAGAACCTTGAGGATCTCGTCGGCGAAGGCGTGGCCGATCTTGCGCACGTCCTGCAGCCGGCCGAGGAAACGCCGGCCGGCAAGCAGGCGCCGCCCAGGGACATCGAAGAGGCGGGCCTCGACCGTGAGTTCGTCGCCCTTGACGCTGTACCCCCCCTTGACCAGCACCTCGGCGCCGAGCAGCCGCCACTGGTCGAAATCGACCTGGGTGCTGAACAGGCCGAGCGTGCCGGCGTCGCCGAGGAAGGCCTTGGGGTCGAGAAAGCGAAAAATCCCGGCCAGATCGAGATCGGCACTGAGCACCTCCTGCAGTTCGTCGGCCACCGCCGGCTGCGCCGCCCCCTCCTGGGGGAGGAAGCGGGTCAGGGCCAGGGGGAGCGCCTGCTGCCCCGGCGCGGTGATCTCGATCTCGGCCGCCAGGGCCGCCAGCGGCAGCGCCAGCAGCCAGAGCAGTACGACCAGCCAGCCCAGGCGCCGGGTCATCGGCGGGCCTCGGCCAGGGCTTTGAGATTGAAGATCACCCGCACATCCTCCAGACGACCCGGCAACGTCACCGGCAATTGCTGCGCTTTGAGGAGAGCCCGCTTCACCGATTCGTCGAACTGCCGGTCGCCGGACTCTTTTTCGATGCGATAACCGGCCAGCCGGCCGCTCTTTTCATAGGTCAGCACGACCCAGACATTGAGCTGGGCCATCCTGGCGGCGTTCTTGAGCAGATAGGGAGAGAGTGCCCACTGCTCCTGGATGAAGGCCTGCACGTAGACCAACGAGGTCACCCCCGCCTCGTTCCCCTTGGCGTCTGGAAGCCCGACCGGGACTTGCGCCGGCACCGCCTGGCTCTGGCGCATGGCCGCCAGCCGCGCCTGCAGCGACTGCTCGTCGCGCAGCTTCTGCAGGGCGCTGGCGACGTGCTGCTCGGCAGCCTTGGCCGGGGCCCGGGACGCGGATGCGGCCTTGCCCGGGACGGCGACCTGCTCCGGAACCCTGGCGGCGGCCGCCGGCCGGGGAGGGGCCGGCGCGGGCGGGGTGATGGCGCGGGGCTCCGGCCGCCCGGCCTGGGGGTTGAGAACCGGCTTGTGCACCAGGTCGACATAGTAGACCGGCCGCTGATCGGGCACGGGGAGGCTGTGCCAGCCGCCGGTTACGGCGAAGAGGAGCAGGCCGTGCAACAGAAAAGAGACCAGATAGGCCGCCAGCAGCCGGCGGCCCTGCTGCTCAGACTGAAACGCCGAGGCCTGGCGCAACGGTCGGGCCGCGGTCATCGTCCCGCCTGCAACTCCGGATCCTGGGCCACCATCCCCAGCTTGGCCACGCCGGCCTGGCGCATGGCCGCCATCACCTGCACCACCCGCCCGTAGGGGACGGCACGATCGGCTTCGAGATAGACGGTCTGCTCCTGGCGGCCGGCCAGGATCTGCTTGAGCACCGGCCCCAGCCGCTCCGGGGTGTCGACCTGGTGGCGCTCGACCCGGATCGCCCCGTCGCGGGTCACCGTCACCACCAGCGGCTCCTTGGCGGCGGCGAGGTTCGGGGCGTTGTCGACCTCCGGCAGGGCGACATCGACCCCCTTCTCCAGCATCGGTGCGGTGACCATGAAGATGATCAGCAGCACCAGCATGACGTCGACAAAGGGGGTGACGTTGATCTGCGCCAGCATCGAGCGGCGGCGCGATTCGCGCTGACCGACCTCCATGGCGCTAGCCCTGGCGGTTCCGCGGCATGCGTTGCACGACGTTGAGCATCTCTTGGGAGAAGTTGTCCATCTCGCCGATCAGCACGTTGACCTTGTTGAGGAAGTGGTTGTAGGCGATGACCGCCGGGATCGCCGCGATCAGGCCGATGGCGGTGGCCACCAGCGCTTCGGAGATGCCGGGCGCGACTACCGCCAGGGAGGCCGAGCCGCTCTTGCCGATGCCGTGGAAGGCGTCCATGATCCCCCACACCGTGCCGAACAGGCCGATGAACGGGGCCGCCGAGCCGGTGGTGGCGAGGAACGCCAGGTACTTCTCCAGGCGATGGGTCTCCGAGGTGGTGGCCCGGCGCAGGACGCGGGCGACCCGCTCCTGCTCGCCCATGTCGACATCCAGCCCTTCGCCGCCGGTCTCGCCGCTGCGCCGGCTCTGCAGCAGTTCCTGGTAGACATCGCGAAAGAGCACCGCCAGCGGCGAGTTGCGGAAATCGCTCAACCCCTGGCTGATGGTGTCGAAGCGGCGCTTGGCCCAGAAAAACTCGAGGAAGCGCCCCGAGTCGCGGGTGGCCCGGTGCAGCACCAGGGTCTTGTAGATGATGATGGCCCAGGAGGTGACCGAAAAGTACACCAGGACCAGCAGGACCAGCTTGACCACCAGCCCGGCATTGGCAATCAGTTCCACGCCCTCTCTCCTTGGTTCAGAGTCTGCGAAATCGTTTGTGCGCCGGCAATTATCGGCCAGCGCTTAAGGGGAGTCAACCGCAACCGGCGCACAGACGGCTGCCCAGATGGACACGCAGATGACGTGCCGTGGCACACTGCGGCGAGCGCGCCAGCAGCCGGCCGAGGGCAGGGAGGTCGTCGAGATCGTCCCAGGCGCCGACGCTCGCAAAGCGCAGGCCAAGGGCCTCGGCCCGCTCGCGCGTCCGCGCCAGCACCTGGTCGGTGCTCCACGGCATGGCGGCAAACAGCTGCGGCGCCGGCCGGCGCAGGGCGAGCAGGGCGTAGCCGCCGTCCCGACAGGGGATGGCCGCCACGTCCGCCGTGGCCAGGGCGGCGAAGGCCGCCGCGATCAGGGCCGGCGGCAGGTCGGGGCTGTCGGAGCCGGCCACCGCCACCGGGCCGCCGCCGGCGGCAAACAGCGCCGCAACCACCCGCTGCAGCCGGGCGCCGAGATCGCCGCGCCCCTGCGGCTGGAAGGGGAGGGCCGGGAAATGCCGCGCGAACCAGCGGCTTCGCCCCGAGCCGCAGAGCACCAGGGTGGCCGGGCCGGCGGCGAAGCCGGCCACGCTCTCGGCAAGGGCCACGCGGTACAGGTCCCTGGCCTCGGCCGGGGTGAGCGGCGGGACGAGCCGGGTTTTGACCAGACCGGCCCGCGGCTGCTTGGCGAAGATGCCGAGGACCGGACCGTGGAGACGAAGGCCCGCGTGATTCCGCAGGTTATCCACCTTGTCCACAGGGTTTTCCACGAACGCCGCGCAAGTCGCGCTCGACCAGGGCATAGGCGGAGTGATTGTGGATCGACTCGAAATTCTCGCATTCGACCCGCAGCCAGGTGATGGCCGGTATCGCCGTCAGCGCCTCGGTCACCGCCCGCACCAAATCCTCGACGAAGCGCGGGTTGTCGTAGGCCTGCTCGGTGAGGGCCTTCTCGTCCTCGCGCTTGAGCAGCGCGTAAACCGGGGCGCTGGCGCAGGACTCGACCAGGCTGATCAGCTCCTCGAGCCAGACGTGCCCGGTGTAGCGGATCTCCACCGTCACCGCGCTGCGCTGATTGTGGGCACCGCGCGCGCTGATCTCCTTGGAGCAGGGGCACAGGGAGGTCACCGGCACGGTGACGCCGAGGACGAAGTCGTAGGCCTCACCGAGGCTGGCCGCCATGCGGCACTGGTACTCCATCAGGCTGCGCGCCCCGGAGACCGGCGCGCTTTTCTCGATGAAGTAGGGAAACTCCAGCTCCAGGTGGGCGCAACTGGCCTCAAGATGCTCCTTCATGGCGCCGACCATCTGGTCCATGCCGTCGACGCTGATCTCGCCGTGGTGCTGGTTGAGAATCTCGATGAAGCGGCTCATGTGGGTCCCCTTGAAGTGATGGGGGAGATCCACGTACATGTTGATGCGCGCCACGGTCTGCTGGCGGCTCTTGCTGCGGTCGGTGACGACGACGGGGTAGCGGATGTCCTTGACCCCGACCTTGTCGATGGCGATGTTGCGCTCGTCGCGGGATTTCTGCAGGTCGGGCATGGAACCCTCTTGAGAAAAGCCGTGATCCGTGACGCGTGACCCGTGACCTGACAACCCTCTTTTTGCCTTGCTCATGGTATGGCGACTCTCTTGCTGTAGATGAGATCTGTTAACCGCTCACCGGTCACCGGTCACGTAACCCACCGGATCCTTTACCCCCGCCTCGGCGAAGCCTTTCAGCCGCAGCCGGCAGGAATCGCACAGCCCGCAAGCCAGCCCCTCCCGGGTCGGGTCGTAGCAGGAGTGGGTCAGGCGGTAGTCGACCCCCAGCTCCAGCCCCTTGCGGATGATCTGCGCCTTGCTCAAGGAGATCAGCGGAGCATGAATGCGGTAGCGCCCGGCCCCCTCCACCGCCGCCCGGGTGGCCAGATTGGCCATGGCCTCGAAGGCGGCGATGTATTCCGGCCGGCAGTCCGGGTAGCCCGAATAGTCGAGGGCGTTGACGCCGATGAAGATATCGAAGGCGCCGAGGACCTCGGCCCAGCCGAGGGCGAAACTTAAAAACACGGTATTGCGGGCCGGCACGTAGGTCACCGGGATATCGCTCCCCACCCCGCTCTTCGGCACAGCGATCTCTGCCGTCAGGGCGCTGCCGCCGACCTGGCGATAGTCGAACTCCACCACCAGGTGCTCGAGGGCGCCGATGAGCGGCGCATACTCCCGGGCCCTGGCCAGCTCCACCGCATGGCGCTGGCCGTAGGCGAAGCTCAGGGCGTAGGGGGCAAAGCCCTCGGCACGTGCGAGCGCCAGACAGGTGGTCGAGTCGAGCCCGCCACTGTAGAGGATGACGGCTTTGCGGAGGTGGGGCATGGAGAGAACCCTGTCAATTGGTTAATTGGTTAATTGGTTTAAGTCGTTAAGTGGTCAAGTCGTCTCCCTGCTCAACGACTCAACGAATTAACGCCTTGCTCTTTCCCTGCCGCTCAATGCACTTCAAAATACGGCCCCGTCCCCAGCCGATGGATTTTGAGGAGATTGGTCGTCCCCGGGTCGGAGACCGGGCTCCCCATGGTGATCACCACCACGTCCCCCTTCTTCAGCACCCCGGAGGCAAGGACCGCCGCCTCCACCGAGCGGATCTGCGTCTCGGTGTCCCCCTCGATATCGACCCGGAGCGAGCGCACCCCGGCGTACAGAGCCATGCGCCGCCGCACCGCCTGCTCGGGGGTCACGGCATAGACCGGCATCTGCGGCCGATACTTGGCCACCAGGGCGGCGGTGCTGCCGGTCTGGGTAAAGGCCAGGATCGCCGCCGCCTCGACCGCCGTCGCCACATGGCAGGCGGCCTGGCCGATCGCCTCGGGGAGACTCGGATAGCCGCGCTCCACCGGCAGGGGATGGAAGACCTGTTCCTTAAGGAGCGGGTCGGCCTCGACGTCGTGGGCGATGCGCACCATCATCGCCACCGCTTCGCAGGGGTAGCGGCCGCTGGCGGTCTCCGCCGAGAGCATCACCGCATCGGTGCCGTCGAGGATGGCGTTGGCCACATCCGAGGTCTCGGCGCGGGTCGGACGCGGGCTGCCGATCATGCTCTCCAGCATCTGGGTGGCGGTGATCACCGGCTTGCCGGCCCGGTTGCACAGGCGGATAATCTGCTTCTGGATCAGCGGCACGCGCTCGGGATTGACCTCGACGCCGAGATCGCCGCGCGCCACCATCACCCCGTCGGTCACGGCGAGGATCGCTTCGAAGTTGTCGACGGCCTCGGGCTTCTCGATCTTGGCGATCACCCGCAGCGCCGATTGCCGGCGGGTCAGAATCTCCTTGAGGCTGATCACGTCGTCCGCGGTCCGCACAAAGGAGAGGGCGACGAAATCGAGCTTCTGGTCGATGCAGAAGGCCAGGTCCTCGAGATCCTTCTCGGTCAGCGCCGGGGCCGAGACGGCCACCCCGGGAAGATTGATCCCCTTGCGGTCCTTGAGGAGGCCGCCGACCACCACCGTGCAGCGCACCTCCTGCTCCGTCACCGCGTCGACCGCCAACTCCAGCAGGCCGTCGTCCATCAAAATCCGGTCGCCGGGGCGGACATCCTGCGGCAGCGCCCGGTAGATGGTGGGGATGACGCCGTTGGCGCCGAGACATTCGGCGGTGGTGATGGTCACCGCGTCCCCGGCGGTCAACAGCATCTGCCCGCCCTCCATGCGCCCGGTGCGGATCTTCGGCCCCTGCAGGTCGCCGAGGATCGCCACCGCGCGGCGGCGCTGCTGCGACAGCTCGCGAATCGTGGCGACGATCACGGCCAGGTCGGCGTGCTGGCCGTGGGAGAAGTTGAGGCGAAACACATCGGCGCCGGCCTCCATCAGGGCCAGCAGCATGGCACGGTCGCTTGAGGCCGGCCCGATGGTGGCGACGATCTTGGTGCGGCGGAA
This sequence comes from uncultured Geobacteraceae bacterium, assembly GCA_964603155.1. Lineage (GTDB taxonomy): Bacteria > Desulfobacterota > Desulfuromonadia > Desulfuromonadales > BM103 > VAUL01. The sequence continues at coordinate 11,317 of CAZRTZ010000029.1, forward strand.
GTCGCTTCCATTCATGGCGCGTTCCTTTCCTGCGCCCATCCCCTGCGGCGGGGTGACGCGCGCTAAACGATAACATACTCTTTGCCCCCGGCAAACACCGGTAAAATCGTTGCCGGCGCTTGCCGCCTGTGCTATGAAGAGGCACTTTGCCAACCGTCGATACGCCATGAATTACCTTGCTCGCCTCCCCCGTTGGGCCCGCCGCCTGCTCTTCGCCGGCCTGGTCCTTGCCCTTTTGGCCTTTGCCGGCGTGCTCGGCGGCTACTTCTACGTGGCCTCCAGCCTCCCCAAGGTCGACACCCTGGCCGACTACCGGCCGCCGACGGTCACCCGCGTGCTCAGCGACAACGGCTCGGTCATCGCCGAGATTTACGAGGAGCGCCGCATCGTCGTGCCGGTGGCCCGCATTCCGCGCCGCCTGATCGAGGCCTTCATCGCCGCCGAGGACTCCAACTTCTACAAGCACCGCGGCATCGACCTCCTCTCCATCGGCCGCGCCGCCGTCAAGAACCTGCTGGCCGGCGGGGTCGTCCAGGGGGGGAGCACCATCACCCAGCAGGTCACCAAGAGCCTGCTCCTCTCCCCGGAGCGCAGTTTCGAGCGCAAATTCAAGGAGGCGATCCTCGCCTACCGGATCGAGAACCGCCTCTCCAAGGACGAGATTCTCTTCCTCTATCTCAACCAGATCTTCCTCGGTCACGGCGCCTACGGGGTGCAGGCCGCGGCCGAGAACTACTTCGACAAGAACGTCGAGCAGCTCTCCCTGGCCGAGTGCAGCCTCCTCGCCGGCCTGCCGCGCGCCCCGAGCCGCTACTCCCCCTACCACAACCTGAAGCTCGCCAAGGAGCGCCAGCACTACGTGCTCGGGCGCATGGTCGAGGAGCAGTACATCACCCAGGCCGAAGCCGAAGCCGCCTTCAAAACCCCGCTGACCATCCGCCCGCGCCGCCTGCAGCATCCCGATGCCTCGGCCTTCTTCACCGAGCAGGTGCGCCGCGACCTCGAGGCGGCCTACGGCCGCGAACTGCTCTACCGCGGCGGCCTGGAGGTGCACACTTCGCTGAACTTGGCCCAGCAGGTCGCCGCCCAGCAGGCGGTGCGCAACAACCTGCGCGAATACGACAAGCGCCACGGCTACCGCGGCCCCCTGGGGACGCTAGACGCCGCCGCCGAGGAGAAGTTCCTCGCCGAGCAGACCGACGATTTCGTCAAGCGTGCGCCGGCCGCCGGCGACCTTGTGGAGGCGGTGGTCAGCGGCAGCAACGCCGGCGGCCTCCTGGTGCGGCTGGCCAACCACACCGGCTTCATCCCCCGCAAGGAGACCGCCTGGGCCGGAACGGTGCAGGTGCCGCCGCGCGGCGCCGAGCCGCTCGGCAATGCCAAGGGGGGCGGGAGCAGCCGGCTGCCGACCGGCAGCCGCATCCTGGTGCGCATCCTCGATACCCCGCCGCAGGATCCCTGGCTGCTGACGCTAGAGCAGGATCCCGAGGCTCAAGGGGCGCTGCTGGCACTGGAACCCGGGAGCGGCCTGGTCAAAGCGATGGTCGGCGGCTACGATTTCCGCCGCAGCCAGTTCAACCGCGTGCTGCAGGCCCGCCGCCAGCCGGGCTCGGCGATGAAGCCGCTGATCTACGCCGCGGCCCTCGACAAGGGCTTCACCCCGGCCTCCGTGGTCCTCGACGCCCCGCTGATCTTCCGCTTCCGCCAGCCCGACGGCACCCTCAAGGAGTGGACCCCGCAGAACTACTCGCGCGACTTCTCCGGCCCGACCACGGTGCGCAAGGCGCTGGCCAAGTCGAACAACATCGTCACCATCCGCATCCTGCAGGATATCGGGGTGCGCTACGCCGCCGACTATGTGCGGCAGCTCGGCATCACCTCGCCGCTGCAGGAAGATCTGACGCTGGCTCTCGGCTCCTCGGCGGTGACCCCGCTGGAGTTGGCCACCGCCTATTCCACCCTGGTCAACGGCGGCATCCGGGTGACTCCGACCTATATCACCAAGGTCAAGGACCGCGAGGGGAAACTGCTCGAGTCGATCGACCCGACCGACTTCCCCGGCGGGCCGCGCGAGGGGCAGCGCCTTATCGAGCGCCCGCGCAGCCGGGCCATCAGCGCCGAGACCGCCTACCTCACCACCTCGCTGATGGAGAGCGTCATCCGCTCCGGCACCGGCGGCAAGGCTCAGGAGCTCGGCCGCCCGGTGGCCGGCAAGACCGGCACCACCAACGAGTTGCGCGACGCCTGGTTCGTCGGCGCCGTGCCGCAGCTTCTGGCCCTGGCCTGGGTCGGCTTCGACCAGGAGCGCAGCCTGGGCCACCTGGAGACCGGCGGCCATGCCGCCCTGCCGGCCTGGCTGGCCTTTATGAAGGAGGCGGTCGCGCCGCTGCCGGTGGCCGACTTCCCCGTCCCGGACCGCATCGAGTTTTACGCCATCAATCCGGAGAGCGGTTATGCCGCCGGCGAGCGGAGCGGGGGGGCCTACATCGAGGCCTTCGCCCCTGGGACCGGCCCCAACAGCTCCTCGGCCCATGATTTTCTGCGCATGGACGCCGGGGAGCTGTAAACGCACGGAGGCTGTTGACAAGAACTTTGCAAGGCAGTATAAAAAACCTCCTTGCCGAAGTGGTGGAATTGGTAGACACACCATCTTGAGGGGGTGGCGGTCGAAAGGCCATGCGAGTTCGAGTCTCGCCTTCGGCACCAAGGTCATAAAAAAACCCGCTGATTTCTCAGCGGGTTTTGTCTTTTCCGTGGGGGGCGCTTACTGCAGATGGGCCGCCTGCGGGCTCACCTTGCGGGGCGACTGCTCCGCTTCCTCGTTCATCTTCAACAGCGTGCATCCGTTCAGCAACAGGCAGAACAACGTCAGGATCGCCAGCTTCACGCGTCAGCTCCTCGGCCTTATCTTAATGTATAATTGCCCAAATCCGGGCAGTTAGTCAAGTGCCAACGGTTGTCGAAAGGTCCCCGGGGGTCTAGGGCAGGCCCCCCTGCTCCAGCAGGCGGAAGATGGCGCGGTAGTACTTCTTGTCGCCGGTCTGCCGGTAGCGTGCAATCTGCTCGTAGAGCGCCGCATGATCGAGGGCGGGGGCGCTCTGGTGCAGGGCGAAGAGGAGCGCATCGCCGTGGTGCGGGTCGAGCAGGCTCTCGCGCAGCTCCTCGCGCTGGTGGAAGCGCAGCGCCTCCTCGCGGCTCAAGCGGCGCTGCCCGCCCAGGGCCGTGTTCAGGGCAACCACGAGTTCATCGTCGGCGCGCAGTTCCCCGGCGAGATGCCGCAGCTGCCTGGCGCGCGCGGCGCAGGGTTTCATCTTGCGCACCTGGACGAATTCGTCGCGCAGCTCCGGCGGCAGCGGCAGCCCCTTGAAGGCGGCATCCGGGAGGGCCGCGAGCTGGTGCGCCAGCTCGACCAGCGCCTCGGCCGCCAGCTTGCGCTGGGTGCGGCTGGGGCGTTCGCTATCGGGGGAGAGACGTCGCATCGCAGGACCTTTCCATTCTTGAGGGCACGGCCAGAAAAATCCCCATGGCCCCGTGGCCCTTCCAGCTGCCTCAGCGGGCCTCGACCGCAACCGGGATCAGGACTTCGTTGCGCCGCAGGAACCAGGGGGTAAACGGCGCATTGTAGCGGGCCCAGACCGGTTCGCCGCTCACGGCGAGGCCGTTGGCCGCGATCCACGCTTCCAGTTTTCCTTGTGGAGCCGATACTTTTCCTCGCTCCAGAACCCGGAATAGCGCACCGCGGCCACCCGGCGGGCCGGGACCTGGCGCAGGATGATCCGTTGATCGACCGGCGCCGGCAGCGTCTCCAGGGTGTAGGCGGCCGGCATCATGAAGCTCACGACCCACTGACCCTGCACGCGCTGCTGGCCGACCGGCGCGGTCATGGCGATCTTCTCCCCCTGCGGCTCCTGGGAGACGGGGGCGGTCATAGCCATCTTGCTGCGCGCCTCGTTGGCGCCGGAGATATAGTCGAACAGCGGCCGGAAGGCCTTGCTGCCGGCCCCCTCCAGATCGCCGTCGACGATGATCTCGGCGAGAATCTGGGGGGCGTAGTCGCGCAGCTCGAACATCCCGTCGGCTTTTATCACGGTGTAGGGGGCTTCTTCGCTGGCCATGGCTGTACTCGCAACGGTGCTCGTCAGCAGGAGTAGCGCAATGATCCATCCGAACAACTTCATGGGCTGCGTCCATAAAGCGGGGGTGTCCCTATAACCATTATTTTAACATCAGGTTATTATTGAAAATTGTATTTTTGCGATACCTTCAATACCCCCAAAGATACCCCGATGAAGTCTTTTTCGATACGCCCTAGCAACCCCCACAACATGATTCGTTCGATGGCATATTGTTTGGGCGAATCAGCGGAGTGCAAAAAAAAGGCGCTTTATGGTGGCAAAATTCTTCGCCAACTCGAATCTGCCTGAAGTAGCGTGTTTTTCGATTGCCAAAGATGGCAACCATTGGTCTCGGCCTGTCGATAAGCCCAATTAGCTATACGTTGTGTCACTGGATAGTCATGTAAGATGCCTAGCTCACTGAACCCCTGAACAAGGGTAGTTGAATGCATTTCGTTCCGCTCGCACCAGCTTTCTAGATGAACTGGTGCGGCGAGCAAATCACTTTTGCTGCGGTTGCAAGTCGCATGTGCTAGTACGAAATTGTGACCATAGTCGATGGGATACTTAGACCACGGGATGAAGTGGTCGATGTCCCCCTTCTCCCCGATACTTCGATTGCAGTAGAGACAGATATCCTTCTGCGCATCCCTGAGAAGCTCACGCAAACCAGGCCAAAAAGATCGCTCCGAGCCGAAAAGAAACTCATCCAGATCGGCTTCTCCAAGACAGGCCAAATTCATTCGGCGCACGTGCCTTAGCCAAGCACCTTGAACAAGAGTTCGAACAAGGTCGTAGTGGCGCCGAAAGTTGTAAAGTACCCCAGGAAGCAATTCGATGACCCGCCCTTGAAAGCCTTGTCCACGCTGCCGATAAAGGAAGCAGATCGGCTTGCTCCCGATCACCTGCAATTTCCATAAAGGCATTCTCGCGATCGTTTCAGAAACTTGTGACTTCAATTTGCGCCAATCATTATCGTTACCACGTAAAGCAGGCAGTGACCCGTTATACCGCCGGTGGAGATCGACAATTTGGTTGTAAACAACTGGCTGGTCACCGGTCGACATCTTCAGCAGGCCACGACTGGTCCCCTTGGCAGGCACATACGGAATGGCCTGTCGCCAATAAGAATGGATAAAACTTTCAGCCAAATCACTTGTGCTGATTTTCTCAGGATCGATACCATCCTGACCGGACTGGACGGCAAAATCGGAAAGAGCCATTAAAAGAGCAAACTTGTAGGTTGCAACGAAAGAACCCTCATTGAGAACTTTCTGAATCCCGCTGATGAAGCGCAGTTGATCTGAAGCTGTAGGAATGCTCATTTTGTCCAGTAATCAGCTTTGTCTGGAAAAATCCAACGGACGCCACCACGCGGATCAGATTGGTCGCCTGCGTAACGGGGAATCAAGTGAAGGTGCATATGCATGACGGTTTGACCTGCAGATGCTCCGTCGTTGACTCCGATATTGAAACCATCAGGGTTGCATTCTGACAGAAGGATCTGTCGCATCTCAGACAGCAAGTCAAGCATGGCAGCCTGCACTTCTTTTGAGAGTTCGAAGAAGGAGGCAACATGGCACTTTGGGAGAACAAGGGTGTGGCCGGGAGAAACGGGGAAGCCATCATAAATGGCCAGTGCATGTACGTTGCTTAAGATGATCTTTGACTGGTCGATAGAGCAGAAGGGGCATGTCATCATCGTGTTTCTCGCAGGCCGTCAGTCGAAAGGAGTTCGATATAAATCAGACATAATCGTACACGACAGCAATGTTAGTGCCAGGCAACAGAGCAAGAACCGCCTATATATGTATGTTGATCTACCGGATTGATGCTCATTTGCGCACATCCGTATAGATAGTCATGCTCCGTCAGTATTTATTACAGTATATTTATAACCTTCTGCAGTTAACATGCAAATGACCACTTCTAAACGCGAGGGAGAAATTCCCGCTCGTATCCGGAGGGGCTAGATCCTCTCGTGCAAAGCTATGCTTTAAGGCCCCACTAAGTTAGCAGCCAAATCCTCGAAAGCGAAGTCTGGCTGACCTTGGCGTGCATAGAATGCTGAGAATCTTGCTATCACATCCTTCACAAAGGGTGCTGACAACTGGGCTTCTGGCGGGTCGTAATCTGTTGTGATATTGCCCCTTGATATAGATTCTGTGTATCTAAAGTTTATAAGTGCGCCACTGTATCGTGTTGTCCCTGGCAGCCAGTGGTAATACTCTGCATAATTATTTTTGAGTAATTCGACGAGTCTCTTTTTTCTCTTTTCTGCATTCACTATACCTGTTAGCAAAACATCGCGTACGTCATTGAAGGATATTATCTCAACTATCTGTACTTTATCGGTTTTAAAACTTCCCCCTGCCCTCACAACTAAGTCGCAGGCTGGGCTCATGACGACATATTTCTTCTGATCTGATTTCCGTGCAATGATGCTTCCGGTTTTTATTGTCTTAGCTATTGGCGGAATGATGTACATTTCTTCGGGGCATGAAGCATTATCATCATCCTCTAACAATTCGTGAAGGTGATTCAACACCATCCTCAGAATGGGTTTTTCTGTGCCAATCCCATTAGCACAATATTTTTTCCAGGCTTCCAGATCAGGCAAGAAGTGGTCCCAGAATATTTTTGTCATTGCCTCTTCTATGAGACCAGTCCCACCCAGTATTCTAGTTATTCCCGTTTTCTTCACCTCTAAGAACTTATCGAAGATTTCGTCATACCCTGTTTGGCCTTTTTTGAAACATCCTATATAAGTACATATAATGGACGTATTCTCAGGTGTACCAGTAAGCACTGCAACAGGGATTCTACACTTTGCGTGAATTTCCCCTATTACATCATTTCCTTCGGTGCCATCATCGGCCAGCTTGATATCGACGATGGCGCCATCGAATGATTGATCGAGTACAGAAATGGCTTCTTCGCGTGTCCTTACGAATATACAGTCGATATTAGTTCCCTTTTGTATTTGATATCTCTTGATGGTTCCTGCGCAGGCCTCAATATCGCTTTGCGAATCTTCTACGAGTAGAATTTTAAGACTAAGCATTTAACCCCCTTGGTTCGTCGGCTGAAGACGGAAGTATGCACCACCATCGTAATCAAATGCCTGTATTTGCAGTAGGTTTCTGTGAGCAGCTTCCCCAGCAATTGCTAAGCCTAAGCCTGTGCCTGCTGGTTTTGTGGAAAATTCGGGTTCGAAAATAACTTGGCCCTCTATCAGATGTTTTTCAATACCAGGACCATTATCCTTATAATCAAAATATATCAAACGGCCATCACTATCGACGATGTCTACCGTTATTACCCCGTTTGTTACATTCTTCGTCGTAATCCAATAGATGCTATTTTCTATAAGATTCGTCATGATAATATAGATGTCTGCTGACCATCCCATGTATTGAATGTTTTTGTTCTTGCAGTTTATGCTGTAGACAATTTTATTACTCAGCAGTTCTTCTTCGAAGACGTGAAATGACTTTTCGATTGCGGTTACTATATTGAAGCTTTCACGTGGCTTCCTTTTGCCGGCGGCAAGAGGGTCTAGCTTTCCAAACAAGGTAACGAGCTGCTCCGTGTTTTTTTTAATTCCGTCAACTATCGGCAGTATTTCCTCGAAGTAACTACGTGCGTTATTTTCATCGAAAGTATCGATCCAGAAGTTCAGGTTCGGAATTTGGTTTTTGAAATAATTAAGGGGCTTTCTACCGTCGTGCAGGATCACATTAATTATTTTACCGAGAGTCGCCTGACCCTGATACACAGCGACAGCTGTCCTTATGTCATCGACAATGCGGTTACTTTCTTCTTCCTTCTTTACAATGAAGGCGTAGATTTCATCTTTGACCTTCTTATCTATGTGTGTACTGTCTAGCTTCGACTTTAGCTCTTCTATTATTTCTTCATAGTTGAAAATCTTTTCTAACTCTTTTTCGACCTTGATGATTGTTCTGCTCAAACCAGCCTTACTTCGATACGCATATCTTCTTTCTTCCAAGCGATTAATTACCGTTGTCGTGATGAATTTGAGGCTTATGAATGCATCATTATCCCTAAGACCATCTCTGGCACTTTTTTCTTCGAGGTTTGAGAGTTCTTCTGATTCTATTTCGACGTAGCCGATAACTTGATTGCTGCCAATTCTCATTGACGGCATTTGTATTCTTTGTTCGTTTAGCTTTAGCCAATCGAAATCCGGATCACCCAAGGGGCGGATTCTGAACCCATTTCTGTAGACACCAATGCCGTTGTTTTTGTTCAACAGATTTTTTGCTTCATTCTTCCCGACGAAATTCCCGGAGCTGTCTTTTAGCCCTCGCTTAATTATCTGATCGATTGCGTCTGGCTCTCGGTCGTAGACACGAATATCGTACTCGATCGTACCACATCCTGTTTCGCGACCGAGTTCGATCTTAATTATCTCATCAACTGTGTTTCTTGCCTTATTATTTACGAATGTCAGCTCTCCGGTTCCTTTTTTATCGATGCGTCCATGGATCCTATAATCGTACAAGTCGAATAGCGGCAGGGGCTTTATCTCGTCGACGACTTGTTGAGTCGTATCATAAAAGAATCCGTCTATAACCATATTTATTTTAAATGGGACGTTGCCGACTTTTTTCCCTTGCAGTGATTCGACTGGCGATATGAGTTTCCTCATTTCGAATCGTAAATCACTAATCTCGTCGCGCGTCCAGACCGTACGGTACTTGCCACCCCCTATTATTCTAATCGTTGTGCCTTTATTCATACTTGTTTGTTCTGATGTTACTTCGATTTCTACATCAGACAGATACTCTGCATTTCTGAACTTTGCCCACTCAAGATGTACGTCTGTTTTTTCACCGTCTGGTGTAATTGTTTCCAGAAATAAGTCGGTCCCAAGGATCGACGCGGCGTACCTCCCTATTCCTTTTCGTCCCTGCATTACCCTTCCGTCTGGACTCACTCTTTTAGAAATTTTATTTCGCGTAGAGGGAACAAGCCAGTTATTGATAACTGCACTTCTCGACATTCCACATCCATCATCTGATACTGTTATTTCAACAGAATCATCGTCATCACCGAGCATAAGTGATACGTTCACGTAACTTGCATCCGCATCATATGAGTTTTTAACAAGCTCCAGTAGAGCTGCATGGTGGTCATGTATCAGGTCTTCACCTATCGTGAGCAAATGACGACCTGCTGGACGAATCGTATGATTTTCGGTAAGTTTCATGTCATTCCCTACTGTTTATTCATCCCAAGAATAAGACCAAACTGCCCGCGTAATCATTTGATATTTTCGAATATTTCGGCTATTTTTCTGTCCAACACTTCTTCGCGCCTCGTCTCACATTCCCAAATCACACCCACTTTCCACCCCAATTCTTTTAATGCGCTTTGGCAAACAGCGTCTCTAGCTGTATTCTGTGCGAACTTATTCGCCCAGAAGTCAACTCTCGATTTAGGAACATAAGCATATTTACAATCTTCGTGCCTATGCCAGAAACAACCATGCACAAAAACAACTAGCCCATATTTATTCAGAACGATATCGGGCTTTCCCGGAAGGAGCTTCACGTGAAGTCTAAAACGATATCCAAGCCTGTGAAGTGCTTTTCTTACACGTAATTCTGGTTCTGTGTCCGAGGATCTAATCCTAGACATGTTGCGACTTCTACGCTCTCTATCGATTTTATCCATTGACTAGTCGATTTTTTCCCGCCTGATCCCTCTTCACTGCTTTGATTATATAAGGCTTCATTAGCTTCGCTACCGCTTCAAATACTGGTACAACGACTGAGTTTCCGAATTGTCTATACGCTTGAGTATCCGATACCGGAATTTTAAATGAACTTTCCCCTGGACGATCAAAGCCCATTAAGCGAGCACACTCTCTGGGCGTAAGCCGGCGTGGCCGATTCTCTTGATTTTCTTTATTCCAAAAATTTTCTTCACCAACATTCTTGTTCCATCCCCTGTCAATCAGGATTTCAGACCCATCCTTATGATATCGAGCAGAAAGAGTTCTAGCTATGCATGTTTCATCTAATGGATCAATCAGACCATAACCAAAACCATTGCCTTTTGCTTGATGCTTTTTTGCATAGTTATATAAATATTCCCATAGCCGCTCTGTAAGTATATATTTCTCATCCACTTCCGTATCCAGCAGAGCCTTCAGTGAGGGTCTTTTTGTGGGGAAATAGCTTGATACCCCGTTCAGAGTGAAACCATCCTGAACATCAAGGTCTTTCCTGAAACCGACCAATACTATCCTTTCGCGATGCTGCGGAACAAAGTTTTTCGCATCTATTATCTTAGGATCACCAGGGCCAGTATAAGAGCTGTCAGCAACCCAATATCCAAGCTCATCTAAAGTCTCCAAGATGATCCTAAATGTGTTCCCCTTATCATGACTCTTAAGATTTTTTACATTTTCGAGCAAGAAAGCAGCTGGTTTCTTCGCTGCGAGTATCCTAGCTACATCGAAAAAAAGTGTTCCTTGTGTCTTGCACTCAAAACCATGCTTTCTTCCCAAGGCATTTTTCTTTGACACACCAGCCAAGGAAAATGGCTGACAAGGGAACCCCGCAAGCAGAAGATCATGATCAGGAATTTTCTCGTCGATGTTCTTGTAGGCACTACTCTCATCTATACTTTCATCATCAGAAAGCGTTATTTCGCGTATGTCTTCGTTAAAAACATGTGCTTTATAATCGCAATGGTAGTTGGCTTTATACGTTCTTACAGCTTGCTCGTTCCACTCACTAGTAAAAACGCATCTGCCCCCCGAAGACTCGAAAGCTTTTCTTAAACCACCTATTCCCGCAAATAAATCAATGAACGAAAAATCGCTTTCGTCAACTACCTCAGCAGGGGGCAAAAGCTTAAGTAGTTCCCCATACTCTTTCAGAGAAAGCTTTGCCGATATTTTTCCATTGAGCCAACGATTTATCTTCTCACGGCTCCAAACATCATCTCCCACTGCCTCCAGGTACGAAGCAATTTTTTTTTGGTCGTATACTTTTAGAAGTTTTTTCAACAAATTTAGCTCTTCACTCATCCGATAACTCCACTATTGGTCTGGGTCAAACGAGTGACATGGTATCACATAAATATCCCCGGCAGAAGGTGGATTTTTCGTAAATTAAAGTTCTAAAACATCAACCGTCTGGGCATTTTCGTAGAGGAGGGGTAAAGATGACGACTTTATGCGAAATTGACTACGCCTTTTCGAGGTCGACGAAGAAGAAACGTTTTCGACCTTGATGCCTGGATCATAATAAACATCTTTAGATACAATTGCCTTTAAGAGACGTTTCATGGTCGTTCCCTCAAACAACCTCACCACGTTTCCGTAATGATATGATACCGATCCATCTGTAAGTGATGACATCGATGGTATATATGTGGCTTTAGAATGTTTTCTCTTCCAGTGATCTATTATCTTAGAAAAACTCCACTTCGCAGCAATTTCGCCACTTTTGCTTATAAGTCCTATGTAGCCGGCACTATCTAACAGCTCTTCGCTTTCACGGTCATACCCTTCTATCGAAAGCATCAGGCTCGTTTTTTTACAGATCGAACCAAACGCATGCCTACCATTTAAATTGTACCTATCTACTCGTCCCTTATTGTCTGCATAACCGTACTTCAGCACAAAAGCTTCTACACCCTCTTCTACATAGCAGCCCCCATCTGGCTCAGGTGTCATCACTGTCAATGGTTTACTGTTAAGCAGGTCGAACCTCTTGACGCCAAACTGCTTGATTTCCCATCCAAGATAATCTGGCTTCGCGTCCCCATTAGGGAGAATCCCAAGCTCCGCCTCCAAAGTATATCCACCGCCATTTTGAGCCTTATAAGGGATCGCTTGCCCATTTTTATTTAACTTCTTACCTATTATCCACCCTTCGAGATGAATACGTTTGAGTTCTTGTAAAAGAATTATTTTCGAATCTCCCCCTTGATTACCACACAAAGGAATTTCTCTGAAAACACCATTAAGCACGACAGAATTTTTATCATCTAGTTCTTTAGCTATTCGCGACTCAGGTGTTGCCAAAAAAGAATAAATTACTCCGTTTCCACAAATACCAAACAGCAGAACCCTTCCCAGAAATCTGCCTTTTTGAGCAGGATCCATCCAACCACCCGAATCTATATTTACGCCGGCCAAGAACCCTGAGAACCTGACCTCCGGATATTGAGGATAATATATCAGCTTTGCATGAGGAGCTGGATACGACACCCCTTCGGCTGAAATCCAATAGAGCTTCAATGAAGCTGAAAATTTGATTCTTCTTTTAGGGTCTCGTGTTTTCTCCGATGTAGATTCTGACTCCTTTACTTTCCCCGTCGGGATAAAACCAAGATCTGTTATATGTCCCGCCATATAGGGCTGGTTTTTGCTGTTGTCATTCGGAGCCAGTCGTTTGTAAATAATCTTATTTACGCCAAGGTCGGCAAATACACTCGTCAGTCCCTGCAAAGACAATTCTTTACTACTATTCATGTCGAACAGCTTTGGTTTCATTTCAGTCTCCGGAGAAAACTTCTGCGTAACAGCATTCAACAATAATTTTCGCACGAATTTATTAAGCGTTAACTAACACTCCATCGCATACGACAAATAGACTCGTATTTCTGATAAATCACAACACCACCAGAGATCAGGACCATCTCTCCTTTTTACAACAAAAAGAAAATCGCCCTCTCCGGATCCCCTGCTCCGGCCAAGGCGGCAATTTACGTTCCTGCAAACAGCCAATATCTTTTGCATTTTATCCCATAAAAACAGGTAAGTACCTCGTGCTCTAAGAGCATTTCCAACACTTAGAATAGGCTTTATAAGCCGCCTAAGTTGCTGATAACATTGGCGGCCATTGATTCTACGGTCATTTTTAAGAGAACGCAAGCAAAGTAAGGTAAAGTTCAACTTACCAACGTCCTTTGATAAACCATTAGCGTAAAGCTCGTTGGTACCGAGCCTTCCATGACTGTCCACTACCCCCCCATACCCCCTTAATGCACCCTGCCCTCGGAAATTTTTACCTCCCCCTGGGTCAAGAGCCTTTCAATTTTCATAGGCCACTGGTTGCACCTACCACATGGAATCGCTATGAGATTGACAGGATTTAATCATAGCGATAATGTCACCATATTAAGCCAAAAGTTCCTGCATCAACTACGTTTGAAGGAGGAGGCTTTTAGTTATCAGCTCCCTTCCTCAGCACTACGTAGCCCACTTTTCTCTCATAGGATTTAAATCTGCGGCCTTCCTGTCTACACATTGGCTGGACGCATTCCATCATTTTTCGGGGGCGATGATGACCGTGCGGTGCGACTACTTCCCACAGATAGACCGATTTGCAGTCCACACAGGCACTCATTCGCTTCCTATCGATGACATTCTCGCAGCAGATGATTACCAGTCCATTGAATACCACCGCTACATACCGACAGGAGAGCTTTCATTCAAGGACATCGACTCTCTTCTTGCTCGTTACCCGAACGAACTTTGCTGCGAGATAACAACGGCCTGCAACCTAGCTTGCAGGGTCTGCATTGCTTCTGCTCCGGCGACGAAGCCTACCTATATCACCGCTGCTGGAATTAAGGAGCACGTCGACAACCTGCCTTCACGCATTCGCAGAATCACCGTAACAGGCGGAGAGCCCTGCTTGCATCCAGAGTTGATTCCTTTGCTCAGTCACTGCACAGCCAGCGAGCGTTGGGTCATTCTCTCTACTAATGGCTACGATACAGACGCAGCGCTGAATGTTTTGCAATCCGTTCCACGGATCATCCTTGCGGTGTCACTGCACGGTCCAACCGAATTTCATGATTCATATGTGGGAGTGCCTGGTTCGTATGAACGTGCTCTCGACACAATTCATCGTGCTAGCTCATTTGCACCTGTGCATGTTCTTGGGACGGTCACGTCCGAATCGTTGCCACACCTTCCTACGCTAGTGTCCACCCTGAGCAAGTTCGATATAGTTGAGCAGCGCTTTACCATGGTCAAGCCAGGAGGCAGAAATGGAGAAGATCACGTGACATATCAGCAAATAATTCAAGCTCTTGACGGTATATCTCCACCACACAAGTTAAGCGTTAAAAGGCACGATCAGCCGTTCGAGTTCTTTGACAACAGAGGTAATGTGGAGGTGCGCCGTGAGCGGCAGTACTGATCAAAATCGATACGACATCGAGAAAACAATTTATGAAACTCAGTGGACAAATATACGACATCACTGGACTCAGACCTTTGCTGGCGTGACTTTCCTGTCAACATTGATTGCCTTTGCAGCTGTCCCGATCCAGTACTTGCGCACCTCCACCACTGCGGGGGCACCAAGCACTGTCGATCCTTACGTCAAGACATTCGTTGCGTTAATTATCCTACTTCTTGGAGTGGTCACCCTCCTGAACCAATATAACCATCACAAGCGTTCTCAAGCAGCACGCACTGTCGTCGTTGCCATTGAAAAAAAGTGGGGGCTCTATGACATGAGCGGTCGCTTTATCTATCAGGACCCAGGATCTAACTATGCATACGGTAAGTTCGCGGGTGGCGAGAGGCGCCTTACCCACTCTGCTGTTCAATTTGTTTACATTATCGTAATCACCTTAGCAGCGTTTTTATTCGTACTTCTTGCCTAGGTGGAGTGAATATAGATGCGAAGCAATACGACACAGGCCAGTCGTCTCACAATTAAATAAGCAAGCGCATGGGTTAGCACTAAAACATGATGTGAGGATCGTATTAAACTGCAGAAAATCAATTATTGTGACCTAAATACAAAAGCACAGGAAATGTATAATTTTCACAAAGTGTCTGCGGTTCTCGCTGATTATGTATTTACTTGTATGTGGCTGAACAATGACTGGAATGGCGCTGACTTCATCGCGGTACATGTCGATGGCATTACTGACATAAAAGTACAATTAAAAGGCGGGTTGTCTTTTGCCAAAAAATATAAAGGTAAAAACATTCATATATGCTTCATGGATAATGGAGAAACGTATTTATATCCACACGATGAATTACTAAAACAAGTGGAAACGCATATATCTGACAAAAAATGGATGGAAAAAGGGGCCTACTTCCAGACGAAGCTTACTAGCAGATTCAGAGAATTGCTCTGTCGATATAGAATATAAACTCGACCACACACAATAAGCGAAAGAGCAGAAACGTCACTTGATACACATATGCTGAATATCTAGCCGCTCTATTTGCTGTCCTACCTATCGCCAATGGAGCTATACGAGTGATTTCTCAAATAAAGCATCTGATATGGTTCTTCTGTCTCTGCATTCTTGCCGGGTGTTCAACATCACCGGTTCTCACAAAAGAGGATTTTTCCAACTTCACAGTCGAAAAAACGCAGCTGTCTTTCGACAATCCTCAACCCATGTTCAAGACCTTGTTCCCCAGCGGGCTCCCGTTAAAGAAAGACCCCCTGGAGACGCAAGCAGAGTATAGAGCACGATTGAGTGCCCTCAATTATGAAGGGCAGGAATTTACGTTTTTGATTCCTCCAGAGCTATGCAAGATTCAGCCATTTCCCGAGCAGGGATTTTATGTAATTACGTCAAAAGACACCTTTCCTATGGGTTACGACAGCAAAAAGAAGCCGTATGGCATTTCGATTGCGCGGGTAGATGAGAGCTCCAGCCGATATGTTGGGCAGAACGCCTTTGGCGCAACCGCAGAGATTCGATCTTATATTTGGACGGATCTTCAGATCGCTCCGGTCGATTTTTTCGAGCTTCCTCGCATACTTCGATGGACTGATGGTGAAGGCTCCGTTTTCGGGATGTTCGGGTTACCCATCCTCAACACAGATCCCATCTTTCGTCAGAAACTGAAGCAAGACAAGATCGGCTTAGCAGTCAGGATTAGGGTCGCGGATCTTACTAGGATGGATTACGATTCACAGTCTATGTCCCCAACAATCAAGAATCCAGTTGCAATCGGCAATATTAAACCTCGTTTGCCAGTTTTTATGCTCGATGCATGGATCGTTGATACCGATACAAATACTTCACTTGTGCATTGGAGGAATGATAAAGGCTAACTCTGCATAATAATAACTACTCACATCTCTGATGGCACTTGTTTCTTAGACTTAAATTCATCCATTAAACATAAAACAGTTACAAGCAAATAGTGATTCATGCAGATTTTTGCCAAGCTACACAGACGAGTCAGCAACTATATTGTGTAAAACGTATTAATTCTACGCGTAACGCGAGAAGGCCAGGGGCAACCCCGGCCTTCTCTACGGCAGCAAGTCAAGTGCGTGTGACTGGTAGCTGTCAAGTGCGCTTGACAGGTTTGGCAACTGTGCACTCTTTCACGAAGCAAACCTGTCACACTTGTTTGATTGGTTTTTAGAAAAACCAGTCACGCAGCCTTGACACTCTTAAGATTCTTGCCAGGGGGTAGAGCTTTTTTTTCTCTCACGGGCAGAAGCGTTGAATCAAAAGTCTTCCATCTTCCTGACAACGAAAACTCTGATGCGACCCCATTGACCCCCTTCAATCCCCCTCGTGTTACCCAGTCTAAAAAGCCTTTGTTGGCCAGCTCTTGTTTGGCCCTGCTAAAAGTTGTCTGGTTCATGCCCAAAACATCCTTAGCTTCTGCATTCGTAAATTTGAACGTTGGGCTGCAGGAAGTTTTTTCCAGGCTGCCCGCTTTGTACGCTTTGAAGAGAGACCATATTAGTACTTTTAGAGCCGACGCCGTTAACGACCGGTAGGCTAGGGACTGTTGCATATCTGTAGGGATGCGTGAGAACCCGCCTGCCCTATAGGCGGTTCTGCCATTTTTTAATAATTTACTTCTTTCCAAACCGCCACCTCTCGCAACCCGGATCCATGCCAAAGAGGACTTTGGCGATGATGTTGATGTTTGATATATAAATCATACTTCGGGCCTCTATTTCCGGGGCTATCTATAAAAGTCTCTTCCTAGCCGAGGGGGCTTTCATATTTCGGCCTGTAATTCTCTAGGAGCAGCCACAGCACCACTCCCAGCAACGATTCATATTCTTCCTAGGTGTTGATATCAACTGTCTGGCGCTCTTCCGCGTACTGACTCCACTGGCAATATTCGATTAAGGGACAAGTCTTGACAGGGCAAGGCTGAGTATCTTCGCCAACGACACATTCATAGCATTTAGCACGTATGGCTTCTGATCTTGTGAGTCGTTCCCCTCGGAGAAAACGAATGTAATCCATTTTCCCTGCTTTTCTCGGCCAGTCATTAATTTGAGCTATCCTGCATGATTGCTCTGATGAGTTTTTAGCGATCATTTTTCCCTCCATGAATTTTTTCGGTTAAAGCCATGACGTCAGCTGATCTCCAACAGGTTATACGTGGCCCGAGTTTGACTGGGGCCGGGAACCGACCAGCCCGCACCCCGGCTAGCCACGTAGCACGTGAGATAGGAAGAATCCCTTTGATTGGTGGATCAGCTTTTTTGTCGCCAACAATTTCTTTGATTCGAACCAACCGTTCCATTTTAGCCTCCGTCCAAAGTGGTTTTTTTGGTTACGGTACCGGCTATTTTGGGAGTGGTCAGGTTGCAGAAATAGGAGGGGGAGACACCTTATTTTTGATGTCTGTTAAATCGAAGCGGCATCTTCTGGAGAGGAAATTTTAATCTTTAGCCCTTCGCGTGCAATTCGATAAAGATCCTTTGTCCCGATCCCACCGAGGCACTTGAAGGCTATTTCGAGACACGCAAGGTAAGGATTCTTTTTTTCACCAGTGCGGGTGATTTTTGTGCGCCATAGCTTTGGTTCAATGCCTACGTTGCGCAGAGCTTGAGCAACGCTTGCGGCAAGCACAAAAACGTAGCTCTTTTTCGTATTCCCCTTTCCAATCTTGGCGCGATTGCTAGCTGCCCTTAGCGAGAGCAGCAATTCCGTTGTCGTCTCAATAGCCACATCAACAGTCATCGGTTGCGCATCATCACGAGTTACTTCGTGGAAAAGTTTTTGCCCGCGCTTGTCGATTTTGAAAAGGGTCTCCAAGAGCTTTTCAGATGCCACGGCAGCGGTTTCGAGGCGAGAGCTCACCTTTTTGGGTGATTGATTGCTGGCCTCCTCTTGGGTAATCCATGCCATCCATACAGCATGCTCAATCTCATCTAGAAATTTTTCTCCCCCTTGAATCTGTGTCCCAATAATTTCAAGTAGTTTTTTGCGGGAGGAGGCCGGAAGAATCCTCTCGCAATTTGTATCCACGATGAACTGCGGACACCCCCCTCTGCTCATCTTTTTTACCGAACCAGTCATTCCCTATTTCTCTAACAGCGGGATTACCTTGTAGCAACTTTCAAGTTTTCTAGGTAATCGCTCCATAACTGCATCATCCTCCGCCGTTCAGCAAGGTGCGCTGTCCGATTGTAGGCTCTGCCGTTTGGATCACGGACAGCGTGTGCTAGCTGATGCTCGATGAAGTCAGGCCGCTCCTGAAGAACTTCATCGAGAATTGTCCGCGCCATCGCCCTAAAACCGTGTGGCGTCATTTCTCCTTGTCCATAACCAAGCCGTCTCAAGGCCGCTCCCAAGGTCATGTTTGACATAGGTCTCGCTGTCGATCTATTACAAGGAAACACGTAGCGTCCGCTGCCAGTCAATCGACGTAAGTCACGAAGTATCTTTACGGCCTGACTCGACAAAGGCACCATATGGGGCTTTTTCATCTTCATTTTTGAAGCCGGAATTTCCCAAATAGCATTATCGAGGTCAAACTCTGCCCATTCTGCCTGACGCAGCTCTCCAGGGCGAACAAATACCATGGGAGCAAACTGGAGGGCAGACTTGACGACAAGGCTCCCCTCAAATCCGTCTATCGCCCGAAGCAACTCAGCAACCTTGGCCGGTTCAGTAATTGAACCTAGATGTGTACTGGTGACTTTTGCCAGTGCGCCACGCAGATCTGCGGTCACATCGCGCTGCGCCCGTCTGGTTGCCACGGCGTAGCGAAAAACCTGTCCACAAGTCTGCTTTACCCGGTGTGCCGTTTCCTTGGCGCCACGCATTTCAATTTTTTGTAAAGGGGCCAGCACGTCGGCTGGGTCGAGTTCTGCGATCGGCTTCCTGCCGATCATGGGAAAAACATCGAGCTCTAAGCGACGAAGCACTTGATCCCCATGCGCGGGCACCCAAGTTGAATAGTTTTTAGCATGCCACTCCCTAGCCACCGCTTCAAAGGTGTTGGCTGCCTGCTTGGCTTTTTCTGCCTGCAGCCGCTTCTTCATTTCGCCAGGATCAGTCCCATTCGCAACAAATTGCCGTGCTTGGTCGCGCCGGTTGCGAGCCTCCGCAAGCGTTACCTCTGGATAAGATCCGAATGCGAGCAGTTTTTCCTTCCCGTTGAATCGGTATTTCAAACGCCAGAGCTTACCACCGGTCGCTGTGATCAGAAGATAAAGTCCGTTTCCATCGGAAAGTTTGTAGTCGGATTCAGAAGGTTTTGCATTTTTGATCTGGGTGTCAGAGAGCGGGAGGATTCTCTTTGGCATGGCACAGCACCTTTTGGGGGTATGTGAATTGATCGTCTTTACGATATACCCCAAACCTACCCCCAAAAAACTTAGCTGTCAATGGACCTCCTTGAACAACCATAGACCATAAAAACAGAAAAACCCGCCATATATGCGGGTTTCCTGTTCTTCTTCGGACCATATTGTCCTTTTAACTGGCGGAGGGGGTGGGATTCGAACCCACGGTACCTTGCGGTACAACAGATTTCGAGTCTGTCACCTTCGACCTCTCGGACACCCCTCCGTGGGTCTCCTTTGATCAGCTACTGCGGAGGCCGCCTGAGGCGTTGCTTATGGGCAGCTGCTCGGCAGGGTTTTCTTTATACGGTGTTCCGCGATTTTTTTCCAGCCCTTAATTCCTTGAAGAAGCCGCTCAGGCGTTATGCCGGTTGATCAGGTTGACGATGACCTTGACGATCGTCGTCTTCTCCTCAGGACGGCTCTCGGCAATGAGAAGAGTCAGGGCCACCAGGGCGTTGTCCGCCAGGCGTTTTGACCCATCATCTCGATAGAGAACACCGTTGGCGGCTAGGAAGCAGATAAACAGTGCGGCGGCGATCCGCTTGTTGCCATCGGTGAACGCGTGATTCTTGACGACGAAGTAAAGCAGGTTGGCGGCTTTCTCCTCAATACTGGGGTAGAGCTCTTTGCCGTCGAAGGTCTGGTAGATGGTGCCTAACGCACTCTTGAACCCCTGGTCTTTCTCCAGCCCGAACAAACCGGCGAACGACCCTTTCATCGAACGGACAATGCCGATCCCTTCCTCGTAGCCCAGAACATAGGCGGCCGGACCGCTGGTCGCCTCCACCACCAGAGTGCCGTGATCGAAGCGGTCGAGGGTGGCCAGCGCATAGGCATAGTCGCGGACAACCTGTAACACGTCCCTGCCGTCATCCGAGACCAGCTCGCGGGCGGTCAAGGTACGTGCCAGCAGTTCCACAGTTTGCTGCAGCTCAAGCAGTTTGGCGCTTTCTTCGCGCAGTCGCTGTTCGTGAACCGTGTAGCCTTTGACCAGATGGTCGCGCAAAACCCGGGTGGCCCATTGACGAAACTGCGTGCCGCGTTGTGATTTAACCCGATAGCCGACCGAGATAATGACATCCAGGTTGTATAACACAACGGGTTTGTCGGAATGGGCAAAGTGCATATTTTGCACATTGCTTTTTTTGTCCAACTCCCCTTCGCGAAAAACATTTCCCAGGTGCCTGGTTATGACCGATCTTTCTCTTAGGAACAGTCTGGCCATCTGCTCTTGAGTCAACCAGACCGTGCCCTGCTCGAGTTGCACCTCCAGGCAGGTCTTGCCGTCGTCGGCCTGGTAGATCAAAACACTTCTATCGTCCCTCGACATCGAATTTCCTCCCCCTGTGCATCACAATAAAGTCCGAAAAGAATTCTTTCTAAAGATCCTCTCTACTCGCCAGCCCCGGAAGACGCCTTGGCCGATTTCCGCTCCGACCGCAGCTGCCGGAAAAAGCCGCTCAATAGCTCCGAGCACTCCGCCCCCAGCACCCCTTCGCTCACCGCCACGCGGTGATTGAAGCGCTCGTCCTGGGAAAAGTCGTAGATCGAGCCGCAGGCGCCGGCGCGCGGGTCGCGGCAGGCGAAGACCAGGCGCGGGATGCGGGCGAGGATGATCGCCCCCATGCACATCACGCACGGCTCCAGGGTCACGTACAGGGTGGTCTCCAAAAGCCGCCAGTGGCCGATGCTTTCTGCCGCCTGGCGAATGGCCTGCATCTCGGCGTGGGCGGTGGGATCCTCGCCGGTCTCGCGCAGGTTGTGGCCGCGGCCGATGATCTCGCCATCGAGGACGATGACCGCGCCGATCGGCACCTCGCCGCGCGCCCTGGCGGCCAGGGCCTCGTCGACGGCCACCTGCATGAAGCGCCGGTCGGCGGCGTTTTGTTCCGCACTGATCGTCATGGTTGCACAATACCCGGTTGGCGCAGAAAAATCACGGGGCGACTCCGAAGAGCCGCCCCGCGTCAGCATCACGATAGCGAAGCGCTACTCGTTCCACCCCTCCGGATGAACCTCGCCGATCTGCTCCCAGTGCTCGGGGGAGCGCCACAGGCTGGAGGTGATCAGCTCGCGGATGTGCAGGAACTCCTTGGGCATGCGGTCGAAGAGTTTGACGAACAGTTCCTCGTGGGCCACGACCTCGTTCTGCCAGACGTCGCGATCGACGGAGGTCAGCTCGTTGAACTTCTCGCGCGACATGTCGAGCCCTTCCCAGTCCATGTCCTCGTAGCGCGGCATCCACCCCAGCGGCGACTCGACCGCAGCGGCTTTCCCCTGCACGCGCTCGACGATCCACTTGAGCACGCGCATGTTCTCGCCGTAGCCCGGCCAGATGAATTTGCCGTTTTCGTCCTTGCGGAACCAGTTGACGCTGAAGATGCGCGGCGGGCGCGGGATCGAGCGGCCGAACTGCAGCCAGTGGCTGAAGTAGTCGGCCATGTGGTAGCCGCAGAACGGCAGCATGGCGAAGGGGTCGCGGCGCACGTTGCCGGTGGCGCCGACGGCGGCGGCGGTGGTCTCCGAGCCGAGGGTGGCGGCCATGTAGACGCCGAAGCTGTCTC
>CAZRTZ010000030.1:0-32702 GCA_964603155.1 uncultured Geobacteraceae bacterium
TCGGTGACCGAAACCAGCATGATGTTCATGATGCCGATCCCGCCGACCAGGAGCGAAACCCCGGCGATGGCGGCCAACAGCATGGTCAGGGTGCCGGTAATCCTGGTCAGCACTTCGTTGATCTCCGCCTGGTCGCGGATCTGGAAGCCGTCGTCGGCGCCGGGGGGAATCCGGTGGGCCTCGCGCAGCAGGGAGAAGATTTCATTCTTCGCCGCCTCCATCTGCTCCTCGCTGACCGCGCTGGCCATGATGGTCCGCACCGTCTTGCCGTCGCTCAGGCGATAAAGCACCGTGCTCCACGGCGCCAGGATGATGTCGTCCTGGTCCTGGCCCATGGAGCTCTGCCCCTTCGACTGCAACACACC
Organism: uncultured Geobacteraceae bacterium; assembly: GCA_964603155.1. Taxonomy (GTDB): domain Bacteria; phylum Desulfobacterota; class Desulfuromonadia; order Desulfuromonadales; family BM103; genus VAUL01. The sequence goes on from CAZRTZ010000030.1 coordinate 366, forward strand.
GATCACCGTGAACGGCACGTTGCGGATGCGGATCTGCACCCCGACCGGATTCTGCCCGGGGAACAGCTCGGTGGCCACGCTCTTGCCGAGCACGGCGACCTTGTTGCGGGTCTTGACGTCGCGCTCGGTGAAAAAGCTGCCTGTCTCCATCAGGTGATTGCGAATCTGCTGGTAACTGACGCTCACCCCGTTGACCTGGGTGTTCCAGTTGCTGCTGCCGGCGATCACCTGCTCCTGCACGCGAATCACCGGCGAAATATCCTGCAGCAGCGTCGCATGGTTGCGCAGCAGATCGACATCGTCCAGGGACAGGGTATTGAGAGTACCGCTGCCGGCGCGCACCCCGGCGGTCTGGCTGCTGCTCGGATGGATAATCAGCAGGTTGGTCCCCAGCCCCGCGATCTGGGCCTGGATGTCGGCCTGCGAGCCGCGGCCGAGAGCCATCAGGGCGATCACCGCACCGACCCCGATGATGACGCCGAGCATGGTCAGCAGGCTGCGCAGCTTGTTGCGGGCAATACTGCGCAAGGCGGCGACGATCAGGCTGCGCCACTTCACGGCCCGCCCCTCGCGGCCGCCGGGCCGTTCTCGGGCCACGCCGCCAGATCGCTTTCGGCCCGGCGCGGCTTTGTGACCGGCTCGTCACGCACCACCCGGCCGTCGCGCAGTTCGATGACCCGCCGGGCATAACTGGCGATTTCCGGCTCGTGGGTGACCAGCAGAATGGTGATCCCCTGAGCATTGAGCTGCTGGAAGACCGCCATCACCTCGACGCTGGTGCGGGTGTCGAGGTTGCCGGTCGGTTCGTCGGCAAGCAGGATGGCCGGCCGGTTGACCAGCGCCCGGGCGATCGCCACCCGCTGCTGCTGCCCGCCGGAAAGGCGGGCCGGCTCGTGGTGGATACGCTCGGCGAGACCGACTTGCGTAAGGACCTCCAGCGCCGCGGCGCGCGGATCGCCGATCCGTCCACTGCGATCGTAAAGCAGCGGCAGCTCGACGTTCTCCAGGGCGGAAGTGCGTGGCAACAGGTTAAAGCCCTGAAAGACAAAACCGATCTTCTGGTTGCGAATGTCGGCGAGCTGCCGGCGATCGAGCCGGCTGACATGAACGCCGTCGAGGAAGTAGTCGCCGCCGGAGGGTTGGTCGAGACAGCCGAGCAGATTCATCAGGGTCGATTTCCCCGAGCCCGAGGCCCCCATGATCGCCACGAATTCGCCGCGCCCGATGGTGAGGGTCACGCCGCACAGGGCGTGGACTGCCGTATCGCCCATGGCAAAGGTCCGGCGCAGGTCACGCAGGACGATGGTGTCCATGGCCGGGCCCGCCGCTCAGCGCGGCCCGCTGCCGCGCGGCGGGCGCAGGAAGGAGAAAAAGTTGCCGGACTTTCCCTTCGGCTCCGGCTTGATGCCGCTGACGACCTGCAGCCCTTCGCTGATGCCACTGCCGCTGACCACGGTCTGCACGCCGTCGCTCTCCCCCTTTTTGACCGGCACTGCCCGCAGTGTCTTGCCCCCCTCCAGGACATAGAGCCTCCCGGCCTGCTCCTCCCCCTTGCCTGCGCCGGCAGCCGGGGAGGCCGCCGTCTCCTTTTCCGCCTGGGGTTGGAAGCGCAGCGCCGCGTTGGGGACGAGCAGGACGTTTTCGGCGCGGCTCACCACGCAGTCGAGAGTGGCGGTCATCCCCGGCAGCAGCAGCCCGTCGGGATTGGCCGCCTCGACCAGCACGGTGTAGTTGACCACGTTGGAGATCGTCCTGGGCTGCAGACGGAGCTGGCGTACCGTGCCGGCAAAGGTCCTGTCAGGGTAGCTCTGTACCGTGAAGCGCACCGTCTGGCCGACGCGGATCTGGCCGATGTCGCTCTCATCGATATCGGCCTCGATCTGCATCTGTTTCAAATCCCTGGCAATCAGGAAGAGCGTGGGCGTGTTGAGGCTGGCGGCTACCGTTTGTCCCGCCTCGACGCTGCGTTTGATCACCGTACCGTCGATCGGCGAGCGGATCACCGTGTAGGCCAGGTTGGTCCTGGCCCTGGCCAGGCTGGCCTCGGCCGCCGCCAGGGCGGCCCGCGCAGTATCGACGCCGATACGCACCGGCAAAAACTCCTGGGCCGAGAGGAAGCCCTTGTCGAACAGCGGCTGGTTGCGGCGGAATTCGTCTTCGGCCTGCTCCAGGCTGGCGCGGGCCTTGGCCACGCTGGCTTCCGCCTCGCCGACCTGGGCCGTAAACAGGGCCTGGTCGAGGACGGCCAGCACCTGCCCCCTGGTGACCCGGTCATTATAGTCGGCGGCAATCCTGGCGATCGTTCCGGAGACCTGGGTGCCGACTTCCACGGTCTCCACCGCGGCCAGGGTCCCGGTGCTCGACACCGTTGTTTCCAGGGAACCGCGGCGCACCTCGGCAAGCTGGTAGTCCGGCTGGCCGGAACTGCTCGGGCGCGCATCGAAAAACGTTGCCGCCAGCGTCACCAGGTAGATGGCTCCGCACAGCATCAGCCCCCCCTTGACCGCGGGGAGCAGCCACTTTTTCACGTTCATTGCGGACTCTCCAGGCGACCGAGGAGGGAGCGCAGATCCCCCCAGTCCCCGCGATAATAAGCCAGCGCCACCCGCTGCCGCAGCAGGCCGAAACGGGCCTTGACCCGCTCGTAACCGGCTTCGGTGAACTGGGTGCGGGCATCGGTCAGCTCCACCAGGGTGGCCGCTCCGACCCGATAGCGCTCCTCCATCGCCGCCAGGGCCTCGCGCGCTGCGGTCAGCCGTGCCGCGGTCACCCCGATCAGCTTCTGGGCGGTCAGAAAATCCTCCACCGCCTGGCCGTATTCGGCATCGGCCTGCAGCGCGAGGCGGGTCAGGGCCAGTTCGGCATCATGCTGGCGCAGTTGCGCCTGGGCCACGTTGTTGCGGGTCACGAATCGATCGAACAGGGGAACCGCCAGCGTCAGGCCGATCTGCGCCGCGGCGTTGTCGTCGAAGAACTGCTGGTCGAAGCCCGGCTCCAGCAGGCTGCTGTAATCGGAACCAAGGCGGGCGGAAAGATCGAGCGTCGGCCAGTAGCCGGCTTCCGCCTCCTTGACCTGCTCGCGGCTGGCGTTGATCTGCTTCTGCTGAGCGGCCAGATCGGGCCGCTGGGCCAGGATTCCGGCTGGGAGCGGCGCGGGCACCTCGGCAAGCAGAGTCCTTTCCAGCGGATCGAGGTCGGCCGTAGCCAGTTCGACGCCGGCCGAGGGCGACGTGCCGATGGTCTGCAGCAGCTGCAGCTTGGCCACCACTTCGTCGCGCTGGGCCAGCAGCAGGTCGAGCTCGGCGCTGCCGGTTTCCGCCTGCTGCTGGTAGAGATCGCTCATCGGCCGGTTGCCGGCGCGGTGGAGGGCTTCCACCCGCTCCAACTGGCGCCGGTTCCCCTCCAGGTTCTCGCGCCGCACCATGATCAGTTCCCGGCGCGTCAGGGCCTCGAGAAACTCTGAAATGGTGGTGAAGATCAGCGTCTGCTCATCCCGCGAATAGCTGTCGCGCAGCCCGGCCAGCTCCAGCTCGGCGCCGCGCAGCGCCGCCATGTCGCCGAAGCCGTTGAACAGGTTGAGCGTCGAACCGATCGCCCCGCCGGCGCTTTCGTAATTGCGCTCGTCGCGATCACCGCTCAGAGCGTCATAGTCCTTGTCGAAACGTTCCTCGCCACTTAAGGAGAGGCGCAGTTCGGGGGCGAAGTTGGCCTTCTTTTGCGTCAGGGTGACCGCTCCGCTGGCCACCTGGTTGGCGCTTTGCTTAAAGGCCGGGTTGCGGTCAAGCGCCAATCGAAGCGCCTGGCTCAGTGTCAGGGGAGACGCCGTGCTCTGCGCTGCGCCTTCCGCGCAGCAGGCCTTTCCCGGGAAAAGCAGGCAGCAAACCAGCAGGATCGCCCCTGTCGGGCACCCTTTCCGTGGCAGGCAGATGAAAGATGAAGTGGCTTTGGTCAGAAAGGACATGGCTGGAAAAACTTCAACCGGCAGCTTCGCAGATGAGGAGACATCGCGGAAATCTCCCTGCTCCGGGCCGTCGGCCGGAGGCTCCGGCCCTCAGGCCGACAGAACCGCGTCGCGGGTCGTCTCCTTGACCCGGTACATGGCCTGGTCGGCCAGCCGGACCAGTTCCTCTTTTGAACCGGCATCGTCAGGATAGGTCGCCAGGCCAAAACTGGCCGTCAGAAAGAACGGCTGGTGTTTATCGTCCAGGAAGACATGTTCGCGAAAGGTCTGATGCAGGCGCTCGGCCAGAGTTATCGCCCCTTCCTTGCCGGTGTTGGGCAGAATGATGACGAACTCGTCGCCACCGTAGCGGGCCGCCTTGCAGACCTTGCGGATGTTGGTTTTGATGAGTTGACCGATCTCCGCCAGCGTGCGGCTGCCGACGATGTGGCCGCGGGTGTCGTTGACCTGCTTGAAAAAATCGAGATCGACGAAGATCAGGGAGAGCTTGCCGCCGAAGCGGTTGACCCGTTCGATCTCCTCATCGAGGAGCGTATGCAGATGCCGGCTGTTGTACAGCCCGGTCAGGTCGTCGGTGATGACCAGTTCGCTGATGCGTTTGAAGTTGCGGGCGTTCTCGATGGCGATCGCCGCATAGTCGGCGATGGTCGAGAGGATCTGCAGGTCGGCGTTGCTGAACGCGCGCTCTTCGAGGCCGTTGACCAGCTCGATGACGCCGAGAACCCGGTCGCGGCTGTAAATCGGCACACAGATCAGCGAATGGGTCACGAATCTGGCGGCCTGATCGACCTTGCCGGAGAAGCGTGCATCCTGCCGCACATCGGGGATCAGCACCGGCTCGCCGTGCTCGGCGACCCAACCGGCCACCCCCTGGCCGCGGGCCAGGCGCAGCCCTTTGAGCTGTTCGGCCACCGGCGATACGGCGATCTCGAACGTCAGGACGCCACTCTGCTCGTCGCGCAACAGCAGCGACCAGGCCCGGGATTTGAGCAGACGGCTCACCTGATCCATGATCAGATTGAGAACCGCCTCCAGATCAAGGGTCGAAGTCAGCGCCTTGCCGATCTCGATGAGGACTTCGAGCTCGCGGTTGCGGCGCTCCAAGGCGTTGAGCAGCAGCGGGTCAATCGACACGAAAAGCTCCGGCCGGGATGGTTGCCAAATCGTTTAACAAGTATCATGAAAATATTCGCTCGTCACTAGCTAATCGCGCGCAAGGCAAACCGGCAGCGCCCCCAACCTCGCGCAATTCCGGCACCTGCGCTGCTCCGTCCAGCGAAGGGGGCAGCGGCTGAATCACGATCTCTCTGGCGGGGCAAAACGAATCGGGGGCGGAGCAGAGAAGGCGCTGCGGAGAGAAGCGGGTCGTCAGTTCGGCTCGATGATACAGGGGAAGGTTTGCATCAGACCAATGAACAACAGGTAGGAAACGGGCACGGTGTCTTGCGGGTCGTACGACTCGTGAGCATTTTTGATGACCGACTTGATGTCGTTGGGGTTCAGCTCAAAGGCCGGCGGCTTACAGTAGAGCGGCTTCTTGTTCTGCATCAGGGAGGCGAGATTGGTCGCCTTGACCCCCTCGTAAAGGCCCAGCAGGTAATAGTCCTGGGTAGCGGTCTTGTCGGCCGCAGCCTTCTCGTAGGTATGCACCAGCTCCCGGTAAGTCAGCTCCGCCCGGCAGTCGATACCAACCAGGCACAGGCACATTGTCAGAATCAGCCAGCAACCCTTCATCACTTTTTCCTGCGACTCCCGACGCTGCGGCAACGCTGGTGCCCGCAGCAGATTTTCCCCCCGTACGGCTTAATAAGCAAAGGGCGTGCCGATTGCAAACCTGCTTCAGGCGGGGAAAACCACGGGTGGACTCCCCTAATCCTGTGATTTAGCGTCTCTTTATCTGAAAATCGCGACTTATCCGCCGTCTCCGCCCCGGCGGCAATCTAGCCGGAGGCAAGACCGGGCGCCCTGACCTTCTCTACCTTTACCCTCAGGATGGCCGTCGGCGTAACCTCGATACAGGTGAGGCGGTAGCCCTGCCAGACGACCTGCTCGCCGGCTTCGGGGAAGCGCCCGAGCAGATGCAGGACCAGGCCCGCCAACGTATCGCAGGGGAGGTCGTCGGCGAAGGTGACGTCGAGCAGGGACTCCACGTCGTGCAGCGGCAGCAGGGCATCGAGCAGATAGACCCCGCCACTCAGGCGCCTGACGCGCAACGATTCGCTGTCATCATGTTCGTCCTCGATCTCGCCGACCAACTCCTCGAGGAGGTCCTCGGTGGTGACCAGGCCGTTCACCGCACCGTATTCGTCGACCACCAGGGCCATGTGCAGGCGCCGCTGCTGCATTTCGCGCAGCAGCGCATCGATCCGCTTCGCCTCCGGCACGAACAGGGCCGGCCGGAGCAGCGGCTCGAAGGGGAGTTCCGGATGGGCCACCACCTGCCCGAGCAGATCCTTGGAATGCACGAAGCCGATAATGTTCTCCGCATCCTTGCGATAAACCGGATAACGGGAAAACTGGTGGCTGAGGATGATCTTCAGGAGTTCCTCGCGTGGGAGATCGAAATCGAGGCTGACCATCCGCGGGCGCGGCACCATGACTTCCCGCACCTGGGTCTGGGTGAATTCGAAGAGGTTGTGGATAAACTCCTGCTCGTCTGGGGTCACTTCGCCGCTTTCCCGGCTTTCGGCGACCAGGTGCCGGATCTCCTCCCTGGTAATGAACGCCTGTTCCCCTTTGCTCCTGACTCCGAGCATGGCCAGGGTCACCCGGCTCGAAAGGGTCAGGAACGCCACGGCCAGCCCGCCGGCCCGCGCAAAAAGGCTGATCGGCCGGGCGACCCACAATGCCATCTTCTCGGTATGCTCCAATGCCAGGGCCTTCGGCACCAGTTCGCCAAGAATCAGGGACAGGTAGGCGACCAGGCCGACCACCACCAGGAGGGACAGCGGCTCGGCCGCCTCGCGTACCGCCGCCAGCGGAGCCTCGCGAAGCACGGGCATGAGAACCTGCACCGCCGTCGCGCCGCCGACGGCCGAGGCCATGGTGCCGACCAGCGTCACCCCGATCTGCACCGTGGCCAGAAAACGATGCGGGTCCGCCTGGAGCTCTCCCACCAGTTGCGCCCGCGGGTCTCCGGCCGCAGCCAGTTGGGCCATCCGGCCGCGCCGCACTGACACCAGCGCCAACTCCGCCCCGGCAAAAAAGCCATTGGCGAGAATCAACAGCAAAATCATCCCAAGTTCACCCCAGAGATTGTCCATGAGCCACCCTTTGTGTCCGAATCAAGACCGGAGCGCCTCAAGTATGCGCATCTCCCCTCCCCTCACCGAACGGGGGAGGGGGAAACGCCCGCAAAGACGCACCTGGCCGCATTGGATGCCTTGATTTGAGCAGCACCTTGCTGCGCGCTCTATTATAGCAGCAATCCGGCGTGACGGTTCATGCGAAACGACACGCACCCGGTTTCTCTTGCACAGGGGCCCGGAAGCCATCGCCATCAACAGCCTATTCTTAGACATTGCTAAAATCTTGTTTTTTTCTGATACAATGGAACACTATACTTTCGTCGTTTTCTCCCGGCCTGGCTCACAGCATGGGGAGGACGCTGGCCCACCCGAATCCTACTCTGCGCAGGAGGCCTTATGCCGAAGCTTATTGCCCTCGCGCTCGTCATGCTCCTTGGCGCTCTCCCTGCCGCGGCCGGAACCCTGACCTTTGCTCCGCTGCCGATGGAAACGCCCATGACGGTGGCCAGCCAGTGGAAACCGCTGCTCAACTACCTGGAACTGACCCTCGGGGTCACCATCGACATCGACTATTCGCAGAGCAACGACGAAATCATCGACAAGTTCCGTGCCGGCAAGCTCGACCTGGCATACCTTGGCCCCCTCCCCTACGTGACCCTGAAAAAAACCTTTGCCGCCGCGAACCCGGTGGTGGTCTTTCACGAGAAGGACGGGCAGCCGACCTACACCTGTGCCCTGATCACCCTGGCCGGCTCCCCCCTCGACCTCAAGGGGATGACCGGCCGGACCATCGCCCTGACCCAGCCGCTGTCGACCTGCGGTTACTTCGCCACCGGCGGTCTGCTGCAGCACCTGGGAAGTTCGCTGGAGAGCAACCGCTATCGTTATCTGGGGCAGCATGATGAAGTCGCCCTGGCCGTGGTTCGCGGGGAATTCGACGCCGGCGGCCTGAAAACCGCCATTGCCCACAAGTACGCTCACCTCGGCGTGGCGGTCAAGGCCGAAAGCGACCCGCTGCCGGGACTGGCCCTGGTTGCCAACGGCAACCGTCTGCCCCATGAACGAATCGAGCAGCTTCGCAAGGCCCTGCTCGCCGCCAGTCCCGACCTCCGCCGGCAATGGGGAGACAACATCCGGCACGGCGTCTCCGCCGCGAAGGACGGCGACTACGACGGCATGCGCAAATTGCCGATGCCCACTCACTTCCCTGCCCAGGGCAACTTCTGATGCGCCTTGCCTGCGCCATTTTTTTTCTTGGCATCTGGGCGCTTGCCTCCGCCCTGATCTATTCTCAGTGGCATGCCGGGCGAGAGGAGCGTCTCGGTGAGAACCAGCGCCTGCTGACCAGCACCTACCGGGCCAGCGTCAACATGTACCGACTGAATACGGAGATCCTGGTCCAGGATATCGTGCAAAAGCCCGAAGTGCTCGAAACCTTTGCCGAAGGGATCCTGGGCAGCGGGGAGAAAACCGACCTGGCCCGTGGCAGGCTTTACCGGCTGCTCGCTCCGACTTACGCCCACCTCAAAAACCAGGGTGTCAATCAACTGCAGTTTCATTCGGCGGCTGGCCGCAGCTATCTGCGTTTTCATGCCCCCGAGCGCTTTGGCGACCTGTTGCTTGACATACGTCCCGCGGTTTTTATCGCCAACACCCAAAAGCGGGCGGCCTTCAGCTTCGAAACCGACCGGCTGGGCGCGGGGTTCCGCTATGTCTATCCCCTGTCCAGGGGGGAGCAGCACCTGGGCAGCGTGGAAACCGGCATTTCGCTCCGGGCCATGCACGAGACCATGGCGGCCGTCGACCCGGGGCGGGAGTATCTGCTGATCCTGCGCAAGGAGCCTGTCTATCGCGCCCTGTTCGAGGAGCAGAGAGCTCTCTACACCGGGTCACCCGTTCACGACGGCTTTCTCGTCGAGGACCCCCAACTCAGGCTGCCGGATTCGCCGCCCCCCCTCTCCCCCGCAGTGCAGGCGATCAATTCTCAGCTCAAACAGGACTCCCGGGTTCTCGAGGGGCTGCCTGGTGCGCAACCTCTTGCCCTTGCCGTTTCCGCACCGGACGGTGACTGGGCGGTGGCTTTCGAGCCGCTCAACAACTTCTTCGGGGAGAATGTCGCCTATGTCATCTCCTATAACCGGGCGCCGTATCTCAAGGATCTCCGCCGGCAGATGCTGCTCACCCTGCTCTTTACTTCTCTGGGGCTGGGCGTACTGTTCTGGATCAGCCTGCGCCTGATCGGTGCCCACGTTTGCCTGCGTACGGAGAAACACCACCTGCAGCTGATTACGGAGTCGATTGCCGACGGGCTGTACGTCATCGATGTGCAGGGGCACATCCAGGAGATCAATCCCGCCTTTACCGCCCTGCTCGGCTATCAGGCAGACGAAGCCATCGGCAGGAGCGGCCATCATCTCCTTCACGTCCACGAAGACGGCAGCTACATGCCGAGCGAAGCCTGCCCGCTCATGATCGCCCTCGGCAAAGGTGAAGACTATTCGGGGGAGGCGTTCTTCCGCCATAAGGACGGGCACCTGCTCGCCGTCGCCCTCTCCTGCCGGCCGCTGGACAAAAACCGCCCCCTGGATGGTTCACTGACCGTGTTCCACGACATCAGCGAGCGCAAGCTTATCGAAAAACAGCTTCTGGAGAACGACCGCACCAAAAGCGAGTTCATCGCCATGGCCTCTCACGAACTGCGGACGCCGCTGGCGGTCATTCAGGGCTACGCCGAACTTCTGTGTGAAAGCGAGGCTCTCACCCCCGAACAGATAAAAGATTTCGAGAGCGTCATCTATGATCGGGCGGTGGCCCTGGAAAAAATCATCAGCGACCTTCTCGATATCAGCCGGATCGAATCCGGCCAGCCCCTCTGTCTCGACCTTGCCGATATCGACATCGTGGCCGAACTGCGCGAAGTGACCGGGCACTTTCAGAACGAGGCCCGCCTGCATCACTTCACCCTGGAACTTCCCGCGCAAGACTGCCGCCTGTCGGCCGACAGGTTCAAGCTCATCCAGGTTCTGGAAAACCTGCTGAGCAATGCCGTGAAATTTTCCCCCACGGGGAGCAGAATCACGGTGGGCGGCGAAGTTCTCCAGGGGGCCTTCCGGGTGACGGTGGCCGACGAAGGGATAGGGATCCCCCCGGAGAAGCAAAAACATGTGTTCGACAAGTTTTTCCGCGTCGACTCCGCCAAAACGGCTTTGCCCGGCTTCGGCCTGGGGCTGTACCTGGTCAAGCGCATTGTCGAGGCTCACGGCGGAGAGATCGGCGTGGAAAGCACCCTCGGCCGCGGCACGAAATTCTTCTTCACCCTGCCACTCCGTCCGTCTGCCGCACCAGCCGGCGACAGGAGCTGAAGCGCTTTCTCCGGGACGTGTTGCATGACCCCTAAAGCGATGCGCGCCATGCTTTTTACCGGCCCCGGCAGTCCCCTGCGGTCTGTCGAATGTGCCCTGCCGATCTGCGCTGCCGGGGAACTGCTGCTGGAGGTTTTGACCTGCGGAATCTGCCGGACCGACCTGCATATCGTTGATGGTGAACTGCATGAGCCGAAGCTTCCGCTGATCCCCGGCCATCAGATCGTCGGCAGGGTGGTCGCACTGGGCGGGGAGATCGACGGCTTCAAGCCCGGCGACCGGGTAGGGGTTCCCTGGCTGGGAAGCTGCTGCGGCGAATGCCGCCTCTGCCGCAGTGGCCGGGAGAATCTCTGCGCGCGGGCGCGGTTTACCGGCTATCACCGCGACGGCGGCTTTGCCGAATACGCCGTCGCCGACGCCCGCTTCTGCTTTCCGCTCCCCGAAGATTACCCGGACGTGCAGGTGGCACCGCTTTTGTGCGCCGGACTGATCGGCTACCGCTCCCTGGTCATGGCCGGGGATGCCGAGCGGCTGGGGATTTACGGCTTCGGCGCGGCGGCCCACATTGTCACCCAACTTGCCCGCTGGCAGGGACGGGAGGTTTATGCCTTCACCCGCCCCGGCGACCTCAAGGGGCAGTCCTTCGCCCGCGACATGGGTGCCACCTGGGCCGGCGATGCCGATAAGCCCGCGCCGCAGGAACTGGATGCGGCGCTCATCTTCGCCCCGGCCGGGGAACTGGTGCCAGCAGCACTGAGGGCCGTGGGCAAAGGCGGGACCGTGGTGTGCGGAGGGATCCACATGAGCGATATTCCGGCCTTCCCTTACGAGCTGCTGTGGGGTGAAAGAATGCTGCGCTCGGTGGCCAACCTAACCCGGCGCGACGGCGAGGAATTTCTGGCACTGGCACCCCGGGTGCCGATCCACACCCGCGTGGAACTGTTCCCCCTGGATGAGGCCAACACGGCTCTCGATGCCCTGCGCAGCGGCCGTGTCGAAGGGGCCGTGGTCCTGCAGGTGCGGTCAGCGCCCGGGTGATGCCGGCTAGCCGTCGAGAAACATCAGGCTGGTCGTGCCGTAGGCGACAAGCTTTCCGGCCTGGTTGCTGATGCGCACCTGAACGCTTGCCGTGCGCCGGCCCAAGTGTAACAGTTCGGCGCGGGCCAGGAGGACATCCCCCAAAGCCGCCGGCCTGAGGTAGGTAACATTGAGGTTGGTCGTGGTGCAGTTCCGCCCCGAAGGCAGCAGCGGTCGGGGGAAAAACGCCACGGTATCGGCCAATGTGGCGAGTAGCCCGCCATGCGCCCCGCCCAGGTAGTTGAGATGCTTCTTAGCGACCGTCACCGTCATCACGGCGTGCTGTTCGCCGATTTCGGCCAGGTGGATGTCGAGGGTTTTCAACAGCGAAATCCGGCTGGCGGTTTCGAGCGTAGCAGGCGAAATCATCCTGTCACTCCCTCTCGGCTGGTTTGAGAGAGGCAAAGCGTCTTGTCTCCCCCCATGCTAAAGAGACAGTCTATCAGGACTGCTCCCGTTCAAGAAAAGAAAACGCTCCTCTGAAGAGGGTTTCGACGGGCACCTGAGAGCGCAAGTCTCTCAAAACCCGCCGCTTTCCCAAGGCTCGGTTTTTTAGCGGCAGCTGTCGTCCTACGACTTTGCTCGCCCCTTGCAGGCAGCGTTCCGCCCCCAAAGCGCATCCAAACGAAAAACATCATTATTATCAGCATGATAGGCCGTGACTGGCAGCAACGCCCCGCCCCACTGATGCCGGGATTTTTTCGGCACGGGATATGCTTAACTAAATGTCAGCTTTACCGACAATAGCAAAACCGGTGCGAGCCGGTGACGCAAAGCCACGGGTCCCACGCGGACAGCCGGGTTGCCGAAGAGAGCTTTCATGGATGCGAGCACCCCGCTCATCTTCGGCTTTGGAAGATGGGCGTTTTTTGTTTCCAGCAATCAAACGCAGGCAGTCGCGGCGGCATCGGCTCCAGAAAGGGGGACGTCATGTCGGAGAAAAAGGAAATCCTGATCGTCGAGGAAGAGGAGATTTTACTGAAACTGCAAAGCCTGCTGCTCTCGTCGCGCGGCTATCTGGTCAAGGGAGTAAGCAGCGGCAAGCTGGCGCTGGTATCCCTGGCCAAGAAGAAGCCGGATCTGGTCGTGCTCGACCTTTCCAGGGAGGCCCCGGATGCCTTCGAGCTGTGCCGGCAGATCAAGGAATCCACAGCGACCAGGGACATTCCGGTCATCATCATGTCCGCCCGGCAGAGTGCCGAAGAGGCGGAAAAATGCGAGCGTTCCGGCGCCGACTGGTTCATCGCCAAGCCGTTCAGATCATCGTTGCTGGTAAACGCCGTTTACCGGCTCCTTTCCGGGAAGGCGGAATCCCGGGTCTGCTTTTCATAGCGTTGGGAGGAAGAGAACAAAGTATGCCTATCAAGGTGGTTGACATCATCGTCGAGCGGCGGGGCTACATCCTGCTGATCAAAAGGGGTGACTACTGGATTTTGCCCGGTGGCGAGTTCGAGGAGGGGCAATGCGAGATGTCCTGCCTGGAAGAGGTCGTCTCCAGGGAGATGAATGACCGCGTGGCCTGCATCTTCAGGAAACTCGACCACACCGTTACGGGGATCTCCCCGGTCAGGGGCGGCGAAGTCGAGGTAGCGATCTACGTCGGCGACATCAGCAGCGCCAGGATGTCCGATGTGCGGGAGTGCAATGCCCACTGGTTCAGCCGGGAGAGCATCCCCACCCTGCGCCTCTCCAACATCACCAAGGATGTGCTGAAATATTACTTTTCGTTACCGCAATGAGACGTCCGAAAGCCTGACAAAGCGGTAACCGCGACGCTTCAGCTCCGGGATGGCCGCGATGATCCCCGCCCGCGTCCCCCCTTCGGGGTGATTCATGTGGGCGATGACGATATCGCCGGGCTTGACGCTCAAGAGCGCCGCCGCCACCTCTTCCCGGCGATAGGTCGCCCCCTTGTCGCCGAGCACCGAAAACCCGGCGACCGTCTGCCCGAGAGCTTCGCTGACCCTGACGGCCACCTCGTCGTAGTAAGCGGTGCCGGAGCGGTAAAACTTCGGCCGCTTCCCGGTCAGGCGTTCGATGGCCAGCGCCCCCGCCTCGATTTCCTCGACCAGTTCCGCAACCGTTCGCGTCCCCTCGATGCCATAGACGGACCGCCCCGTCACCGAGGCAGGTTTATGCCGAAAACCATGATTGGCAATTTCGAAGAGCGGGTTGGCGGCCAACCGGTCGAACGCCGGCCGGTTCGGCTCGATCCAGCGGGTGTTGATGAACAGGGTGGCGGGTACCCGTTCCTGCTCGAGAAAGGCCAAAAGTTCGGCGTCGAACCCCATCCCCTGCGGACTGCCGCAGGCATCCAGCGTCAGGGCGACGACCTTCTCCACGGTATCCAGCCGCGTCTTCACCCCGCTGACCGCCTCCCCCCATTGGCGGGGGACCTCCCCCTGAAAGCGCTTGATCAGAGCGACCTTGCGCTCAACGGCAGAGCGCTTGTCGGCCGCTCGCGGAACGGGCGCGTGCTGCTCGGCACCGGCAGGCAGAGGGCCGAGCAGAAAGAACAGACAAAGACACGCCAGCGTTGATTTCAGTCCTCTCACGCAGTGTCCTCTCCTGTGACGGGGTAGGAGCAGAGCAGCAACGGACGCCACTCCCCCCCGCAAAAAAATCCGCAGCGCCGCAGCTGCCTTGCGAATGGCTGATTATGCTATGATGCCCCCTTAGGTTCAAACTTTAACCTGCCTGGCCACATCGGCCTACGGAGCGCACGGATGGGCTACCTCACTCATGTTTATCGGCTGGCCATCGTTTTCTGGGTTGGCGGAGCAACGCTGTTTACCTTCGTCCTGACCCCGACCCTCTTCAAAAACTTCGATCGCGACCTGGCGGGGAGCATCGTCGGCGCCCTCTTCCCGGGCTATTTCTGCTGGGGGCTTGTCTGCGGCGCCCTGGCCTTTATCTGCCTGTTGCCGATGCAGTCGCCCTACAAGGCGACCAAGCTCATGATTATCGCGGCCATGCTTGCCGTCACATCGTTGCAGGCCTTCGTCATCGAGCCAAAAGCCGCTGCCCTTAAAAAAGAGATCCCGTCATTCGTGACGACCCCCGAGGACCACCCCCTGCGTCAGCAATTCAAGACCCTGCACGCCTTTTCGGCGGCCGGCAACCTGGGCGTCATCGGCGGTGGGGTCGTTCTGGTTCTTCTCCTTTAGAGCGTGCGCTTTACAACCCCTGAGCGATCGTCGCCTTCTTTCCGCCAGGGATACCGGCCAAACGCAACTTTTGCTTGGGGCTTGACGCGTCATTGTAAACGCCTTTCCACCTCCACTCAGAAAAATGTCAGAATCGATCGTTATAGTTTATTATTTCGTTAAAAAGGCCCCTCCATGAGGGGAACCCAGCTCGGCAGCCGTCGCGTTTTTTTCAGCCTCCCCGGGAGCAAGACGCTTGACTGAAATGCTTAAATTTTCAACCTGGTCGATACGCACCCAGCTGTTCGTTCTGGCCCTTCTCCTGACGCTCCCTGCCCTGGGAATCATCGTCTACACAGGGCTGAAAGAGCGCTCCGGCGACTATCGGCAAGCGATCACTGAATCCCAGCTCCTGGCTGACAGTCTGGCGGAGCAACAGAAGGATCTTACCAGCGAAGCCAGACTCCTGTGCACCTTGCTGGCCGGGCTCCCGGAGATCAAAAACCGTGATGCCGCCGGAGTGCAGGCCCTTCTTGCCGAGATCAGGCAGCAAACCCCGCAATACCTCAACATTCTCGTAGCCGATGCAAACGGCAAGGTCTGGGCTTCCGCAGTCCCTTCTGCTTCTGCCGCATCCGTAAGCGACCGGCGCTACTTTAAAAATGCGCAACAGACGAAGAACTTTTCCTCGGGGGAATATGTCATCAGTCGCTCGGCCAACCAGCCGACCCTCCATATGGCCTACCCCCTTCTGGAGCAGGACCAGTTCACTGGGGCGATCATCGTCGGCTTCGACCTGGACATCATGCGGAGGACCCTGGAACTCACCCGGATGTCCCATGAGGCAAATTATGTCTTCGCCGATCATAACGGTATCATCCTGAACCGGGGAAAGGATGATGCCGCCAGCCTGATTGGCCAACCCCTCGTCGCGGGAGCCTTGAGCATGATGGAGAACGGCCCCGACAGGGATTCCTTCGAATTCGTCCGCCGGGACGGGGATACCCGGATCTCCTCCTACCGGAAACTGTGGCTGCCGGGCGAAGCGAAACCCTACATGTACGTCAGGGCCGGGATCTCGAAAAAGGCCGTCATGGCCAGTTCAACGCAAGCCCTGATCACCAATGTCTCGCTCCTGCTGCTGTGCGTGTTGTTTACCTTCCTGATGGCGCTTGCCATCGGCAAGCGCTCGATTGTCGACCGGATCAACCTTTTGAAGGACGCCTCGCGGCACCTTGCCGACGGCAGCCTCGACTACACGGTTACCAATCAGGTTTCAGGAGGGGAGTTGGGCGGTTTTGCCGAGACGTTCGATGCCATGGCCCAACAGCTCGGGGCGCGCGAGAAGTCTCTGCAGGATGCCAACCGCGAGTTGGAGGCCTTCAGCTATACCCTCTCCCACGACCTCAAGTCGCACCTGGCGCGCATCAGTCTGGCCAGCGAATCATTGCACGAACTGGAAGGAGCGCGCCTGGGCAAGGAAGGGCAATTCCTGGTCGAGGCGATCCTCTCCTCCTGCCAGGGGATGAATGACCTGATCGGCACGATGCTGACCCTCGCCCATATCTCCCGACAGGAGTTGGAATATCAACCCGTTGACCTGAGCCGCCTCGCCGCACAGATTGGCCGCGATCTCGCCAAAGCGGAGCCCGAGCGGACCTTGCACTTCCACATCACGCCGGGGCTGCAGGTCGCCGGGGACCCCCACCTGCTGCAGGTCGCCCTGGAGAATCTGCTTGGCAACGCGTGCAAGTACACCAGGGACCGGGCGGAAGGGGTGATCCGTTTGAGCGTCAGGCAACAGGCGAATGAACGGGTATTTGCCGTCGCAGATAACGGCACCGGTTTCGACATGAACGAAGCCTCCGGGCTCTTTAGCCCCTTCCAGCGTCTTTCCAATGCCCGTGGCTTCCCCGGCTTCGGTATCGGCCTGACCACGGTTCAGCGCATCATTCACCGTCATGGCGGCGAAATCTGGGCCGAGTCTCTCCCCGGCGAGGGGGCCACCTTCTTTTTCACCCTGCCAGAGCAGCCCTCCTGACTTTCGAAGCAAGGCCATCAGCTTGCCGCCGATTGCAAGTTGCTTCGCCCACAACGCATGCATGTCACACGAAGACTTGTCCGGGCCGCCGGTTTGTGATAGCAGTGCTCGACTTTTCCCGGAGGCAACGCCCTTGATCCATCTCAGCAACCTCACCCGCCAGCACGGCGAGCGGATTCTTTTCAAAAATGCATCCTTTCAGATTCTCCCCGGCAGCCGCAGCGGCCTGGTCGGCCCCAACGGGGCAGGGAAAACAACCGTTTTCCGCCTGATCACCGGCGAGGAGCACGCCGACGCGGGCGAGATCACCTGCGGCAAGAACACGGTGATCGGTTACTTCTCCCAGGATGTCGGCGAGATGGCGGGCCGCTCGGCCCTCGAGGAGGTGATGGCGGCTTCAGCCCGCACCGTGGCGCTGGGCGAGGAGATCCGCGCCATGGAGGCGGCCATGTGCGAGCCGATGGATGACGACGCCATGTGCGAGCTTTTGGCCCGCTACGGCGACGCCCAGGAGGAGTTCGAACACCGCGGCGGCTACGACCTCGAAGCGCGCGCCCAGGCGGTGCTCACCGGTCTCGGCATCGGCCCGAACGCCTACCGGCGCCCGGTCGAATCGTTCAGCGGCGGCTGGAAGATGCGCATCGCCCTGGCGAAGATCCTCACCATCAACCCCGACGTACTCCTTCTGGACGAGCCGACCAACCACCTCGACGTCGAATCGATCGTCTGGCTGGAAGAGTGGCTGGCCACCGAGTTCAAGGGAGCCCTGCTGATGACCAGCCACGACCGCGACTTCATGAACCGGCTGGTGACGCGCATCATCGAGGTGGCCGGCGGCACCATCACCACCTATGGCGGCAACTACGACTTCTACCTGCGCGAGCGGGAGATCCGCCGCGAACAGTTGCTGGCCAGCCACCGCCGCCAGCAGGAGATGCTCGAGAAGGAGGAGGAGTTCATCGCCCGCTTCGCCGCCCGCGCCTCCCACGCCGCCCAGGTGCAGTCGCGGGTGAAGAAGCTGGAGAAGATCGAGCGCATCGAGATCCCGCCGGAGCAGAAGGTGATCCGCTTCGAGTTCCAGGAGCCGCCGCGCAGCGGCGACGATGTTTTCCGCATCGACGGCCTCGGCAAGGTCTGGCAACTCCCCGAAGGGGGTGCGAAGTCGGTATTCGGCGGGGTTTCCGGGACGATCCGCCGCGGCGACAAGATCGCCGTGGTCGGCGTCAACGGCGCCGGCAAGTCGACCTTCCTCAAGGTCCTCTCCGGGCAGACCGAACCGACCAGCGGCCGTGCCACCGTCGGCGCCAACGTCAACCTCGGCTACTTCAGCCAACATGCCATGGATGTCCTCGACCCGAAGAAGACCGTCTTCGAGACCGTGCAGGAGGCGCTACCGACCGCCACCATCGGGGTGCTGCGCAACCTGTGCGCGGCCTTCCTCTTCCAGGGGGACGACGTCGACAAGCGCATCGACAAGCTCTCCGGCGGCGAAAAGAGCCGGGTGGTGCTGGCCACCCTGCTGGCGCGCCCCTTGAATCTGCTGATCCTCGACGAGCCGACCAACCACCTCGACATCCAGTCGCGCGAGATCCTGCTCGAGGCGCTGCGGAACTTTACCGGCACGGTGGTCCTGGTCAGCCACGACCGCCACTTCCTGCGCTCCCTGGTCACCCGGGTCTTCGCCATCGACCACGGCGAGATGATCCCCTTTGAAGGGGATTACGACTACTACCTCTACAAGAGCGGGCAGAAGGGCCAGGCCGCCTGACGCGCATGACTGAAGACGCCTGCTTCACCTACCGTCCGATCGGCATCCTGCATTCCCCTTATGCCCACCGCATCGACGCCCCGCACCAGGGCACGGTGGTGACCGGAACGGACAGCGGATCGCCGGCGCTGGCCACCCTGGAGCTGCACGACTGGCTGGAGGAAGAGGTGCTGCAAGGGTTGGGTGGCTTCGACAGGTTGTGGCTGATCTACGCCTTTCACCGGAACCGGGGGTGGAAAAGCCGGGTCAGGCCGCCCCGGGGGGGACCGAAACGGGGGGTGCTGGCGACCCGCGCCCCGCATCGTCCCAACGCCATCGGTCTGTCGGCCGTGGAATTGCTCGGCATCGACGGCCGCATTCTGCACCTGCGCGGGGTCGATCTGCTCGATGGCACACCGATTCTGGACATCAAACCCTACGTCCCCTACGCCGATGCCTTTCCGGACGCCAGGGCCGGCTGGATCGACGACCTCGACGCCAGATTGGGGCGCCATTTCGCCCCCGGCCCGCGCAAGCCGAAAGCCCCCGCAACCACTTCCAGACCAGTTGCCAAAAACTGTCCGCAGGACGAGCCTTAACCCCTCCGACGCCATCCCAGGCGCAGCGAGCTTGAACCCGGGCAAAAAAATGCCCCACAGCAGGAGGTTGTCTGTGGGGCCAAGGAGGCTGTTCGTGAAGAAGCTTTTGGGTGTATTGATGGTTTTGACTTTACCCTGAGCCCGCAAAGCTTTGAACGTGCCTGCCCGTATTTTTTCGCGGCACGACACGCAGCAGGCGCTGTGCACATGCACAGTCCCGGGCAATCGCAAAAGCCCTTGACAGCTTTTCGGAAATTTCATAAAGTCTCGACTCGTCATACCGATCCCCAGTAGCTCAGTCGGTAGAGCAGGCGGCTGTTAACCGCCTTGTCCGTGGTTCGAGTCCGCGCTGGGGAGCCAACCATTACCAAAAGTGGGCACTTCTTCGGAGTTGTCCGCTTTTGTTTTTTTGAGCAGGCTAGCCAGCGCGGCGTGGCTGCCCCCAAGAGTTTTGAGTTCAGTTAGAGGCGACAACGATGCTGACACAGGGGGGCTTTAATTGTGATTATTGAGACTGTGTCTACAGCGCTAGCCTCTGCCGGCTGAACGGCTCGAACAGTACGCGGCCAATCCCTGGCTCGTTCCTGCCGTCGAAGATGGTGGCTGCCGGGTCGTTTCCGCCCCACCAGTTATCCGGCGCCTTCACGTCTTCGTCGTTGAAGTCGCCGACCCGGATGTTGTAGGCGCGGTTTCCGAAAAAGTTGTTGCCGGTGATAGTCAGGCCGCCCCCCTTCTCGCGGACGAAGAGGCCGATTTCGTTCTCCGTAAACTCGCACTCCGCGATGCTTCCTTCCCCCTGGTAGGAGCGGAGCCCGACACCGTTGTCGGCGAAACGGCTTTGCCGGACCGACAGCGGCCCACCGCGAAAACGTAAACCCACATCTCCGCCCCGGAAGGTGCAACCAAAGATCGTCAGCCGAGTCTCGTGGCTGTGTACCCCCCACTGCGCCGACTCGACGAGGCAATGCTCCATCCGGCTCTCGGCGGCTTCCTCGAACATGATCTCGTGCCAGCGGCTGGGCGTTTTCTTCTCCTTTGTGGTGAAGACGATCTCCTGCCCTTTCTGGCCGATGGCCCGGAGAGCCCCCTGGATCACCAGACTGACCCCCTTGGAGAAGATCACCCTGGTCCCCGGCCGGACCTCCAGGGTGGTGCCCTTGGGAACGGTGAAGGTCTTGGCGACGGGGATCGTCCCCTGCCAGACGATGGTCTTGGACTTGCCGGCTTTGTCGGCGGCGAGGCAGCTAGCGGAGAATGTCGGCAACAAGAGCAGGGCCAGAACAAGGGAAAGTTGTCTCATCGTAGCCTCCAGCATAAAGAGCAGTGACTAATCATATTAGCACCCTGCAATCTTCCAGCCGAAATATTTTTAAGGAACAAGACTTGCTAACATGTAAAGGCCAACACCGGATGTTGCTGCATTTCCCCTTTATTGTGCGAATGTTGCGACGAATTGCCGTCTTCCTGCCGTCCCGGCAAGGCAGGAGTCAATCACAGGGAGGCATTGGGTTTCATGGATAACATTCCGGAATTATTGATGCAGTTCGGCACGGAGTTGGGGAAGGAGTTCCTCTACATCCTTCCCTATCTCGCCTTCGGGGTGCTCCTCGAAGCGATCATCCGCACCTTCAAGTGGCACGTCAAGATTCGCAAGGCGCTGGTCAGGCTCGGCGTCTGGGCGATCCCCGTGGCCGCGCTGCTCGGGGTCTTCAGCCCCCTGTGCGCCTGCGCGGTGCTCCCCCTGATCATCTCCCTGCTCATGGCCGGGGTGCCCCTGGCCCCGGCGGTGACTCTACTGATCACTTCGCCGATCATGAGTCCGGCGGCCTACACCATGATCGGCGGCATGCTCGGTATCGACTGGGCCAACATTATCCTGGTCAGTGCCATCCTGTTCGGCATCTTCGCCGGCTACGTGACGCTGCTGATGCGCCCCTACGGCTTCAGGGAGGATGAGGTCTTCAAGACCAAGCTGCCGGCCGGGGACTTTCACGATCCCGACTATCCCGTCGACGAACTGCGCTGCGACTGCGGCAAGCAACTCTCCCACCGCGTCGATCGCTGTACCCACAACAAGTTCCTGGTCTTTGCCGCCCGCTGCTGGGAGGGCGCCCTCAAGATCGGCAAGTTCGCGCTGCTCGGCCTGTTCATCGAGGTCTTCGCGCTCTCCTTCATCCCGACCGAGTGGATGACCTCCCTGCTGGAGACCGGCGGCATCTGGCAGACGCTGCTGATCATGTCCGCCGCCATCCCCATGCACCTGCCGCAAGTCACCGCCGCTTCGATGCTCTACGGCTTCTACCTGCCGGATCCGGGGGAGACCATCGCCCTGGCCAAGGGGCCGGGAATCGCCCTGCTGATCGGCGGCCCGGTCACGGCGCTGCCGGTGATGGCGGTTCTTTACAGCATGTTCCACAAGCGGGTGCTCGCCCTCTACCTGGCGATCTGCGTCAGTGGTACCCTGGCGCTGGCGCTCTTCTGGCAACTGGTTACCGGATAGCCAACGTCCACCGAGGAGCAACGTCATGTCGCTGACATCACAACTGCGCGCACGACTGGCGGGCGCCAGTCTTATCATGAGCTTCATCATGCTGATCGGTGTTCAGCACGCGGCCGCCACCGATCTCCCCTCGCCCGAGACTTACGCCCTGCTGGAAAAGTTCCACGGCCATGTCTGCGGCGGTTCGCTCTTCGGCGCACGGATGGGTCATGCCGCCAGGGAGGCTCTACGGGCTGCCGGCGGCGAAGGGAAGCTCAAGGCCACGGTCTTCGACCTCTCCTGTCCGGTCGATGGCATCCAGGTCAGCGCCGGCACCACCTACGGCAACAAGGCCCTGACGGTCAAGGATCGTGACGAACGGCGCCTGATCTTGGAGGCGGAGGGGAATAACAAGCGGGTGGAGGCGACGTTGACGCCCAAGGCCGAGAAGATGGCCCTGCGCTCGAAGGAGCTTGGCAAGAAGGCCCGCGAACTGCCGGAGAACTCCGTTGAGCGGCAGGCAGTGGAGCAGGAAATCGAGGAGATTTTTGCCTGGCTGCGCACGGCGTCGACTTCTGAAGTGCTAAAAGTCATCATTATTCCGTAACGTCAACGGCACCACCTACCTTTTTCTCCCTCCACCCCCAAAAACAACCAATATTGTCAGATAATGCATCGGCGGGCAGGGGATTTTTCACTTGACCTGCAGCTTGATCCCATTTATTTTCGATAACGATTTTCAAAATCAGGTGTATTGGAATGGAGTGGATCAATGAAACTGATGAGTAGCTTTATTGGTGCTTTGGCTTTTTTTCTGGTGGCAACAGCCAATGTCTATGCCGACGAGCATCACCTTCTCGGGGACCTGGGCGGGGCACGATCGGCCATGGAGAACCATGGTCTCACGGCAGAGGCGGTTCTGACCACGGATTTTCTTTATAATGCCGATGGTGGTGCAAAGGAGAATGACACAATCCTCGGCAACTTCGACCTGACCTTCGAGCTTGACACCGCCAAAGCCGGTTGGTGGGAGAACGGCACCTTCTTTCTCTACTTCCTGGGAAACTTCAATTCCGGTCGATCCATGCTCGAAATCATCGGCGACGCGCAGTCGACCAGCCATATCGACACCGGGGAGGCCTTCAAGGTGTACGAGGCCTGGTACGAGCACACTTTCAAGGACGACCGACTGTCACTTCTTTTCGGTTTGCATGACTTCAACAGTGATTTCGATGCTCTCGAGTATACTTCTTTATTTGTCCATGCTTCGCCCGGAATCTCCCCGGACATCTCCCAACTCGGCGCATCCGTATTCCCCGTCACCTCTCTGGCACTGAGATTGAAGGTTCATCCGACGGATGGCAGTTATCTTCTGGCCGGTATCTATGACGGGGTATCCGGCGATCCCGACCACACCAAGCGTGCGGCAATCAGGCTGAGCGAAGAGGACGGTATTTTTACCGCGGTTGAAGCCGGGCTGTCGGCTGGGCAACCCGGAGAAACCGGCTATTTCAAGGTGGGCGCCGGGGGGTGGCTGCATACGGCGGAAGTGGAAAATTTCGCTGGTCAGGTGGATGACAACAACCATGGTGTCTACCTGATTGCCGAAAAAACCCTCTATGTCGAGGAGGTCGAAGGCCAGGGGCTTGGCGGTTTCATTCAACTCGGCTGGGCGGATGACGACAGGAACCGGATTGCAAGTTATTGGGGTATCGGTCTCAACTATACCGGCCTGATCCCGGGGCGAGATCGTGACAGTGCCGGTCTCTTCGTGGGGAGTGCCCTGAATGGCGACAAGTTCATGAAGTTTATGAAAGAGGCGGAACTTGCGCCGGTCGAGCACACGGAAACAGCCATCGAGCTGACCTATCGGGCGGAGATTCGCCCATGGCTCTTCATCCAACCTGATCTTCAATACATCATTAACCCGGGCATGGACCCATCGCTGAAGAATGCCTTTCAGATCGGCAGTCGTATCCAGGTCGTTTTTTAACCACCCTCTTTCCCGACAATAAACGCCCCCTGTGCCAAGAGTGGTACAGGGGGCGTTTGTGTCCGCATCATTCAATGATTAACGACAGTTCAACCCCTCATCCGGCGCGCCGGGAGATTCATAACGCAGTCGAAAGGTGGTTTCCGGAGGTGGCACCATCTCGATAGGGACCGTGAAACGAGCCTCCTTTACCCCTCCACGCTTGGAGGCGTAGTCAGTAATGTGTGCCTGTCCTTCGGCGAGAGGGACTGCGTCCTGTCCGCAGGCGACAACCAGAACCTTTCCGGGAAGGTGAAACTCGTGGAACTTGCGCACCGTTCCCGATATCACCACGTCACTCCCTTCCTGGACAACCCTGGCCGAGGCGATGGATGCTGGAGAGGTGGGAACGATTTCGATCGGGAACGGCGACTTCGCCTCGCTTGCGGAGTGAGTCAGGGCGCAACCGCACAATACGGTTGTTGTTAATGCCGCGACGAATGCAGACCATGGCTTTTTCATCCGGATTTCTCCACTTGTGCTGGATTCGATTTGACGTCAGCTGTCATGTACGAGTCGGCTGTCAGTCTGCGCGGATACCCCGCGACCGAAGCGCAGATAGAGCGACGGCAGCACGATCATGTTCAGAATTGTCGACGAAAGCAGCCCGCCCAGGATGACGATAGCCAGGGGGGAAAGGATCTCGTTGCCCGGCTTGTCGGCGGTGATGGCGAAGGGGATCAGGGCGAGCCCGGCGGCCAGCGCGGTCATGATGACCGGCCGCAATCGCTCCCTCGACCCCCGGATGACGGCGGCCCGCAGCTCCAACCCCTCCTCTGCCATCAGGTGACGGTAGTGTGACACCAGCAGGATGCCGTTGCGGGTGGCGATACCGAACAGCGTGATAAAACCGACCAGCGAGGCGACGCTGATGACCCCGGTGGTCAGGAAGACGGCGACAATCCCGCCGATGAAGGCCAGCGGCAGGTTGACCATGACCAGGGAGGCGTCCCGGAAGGAGCGGAACTCCATGGCGAGAATGAACAGGATGAAGAGTAGAGAGAGAATGCTCAGCAGCGAGATGGTGCGCGTCGCTTCCGCTTCGCTCTCGAACTGGCCGCCATACTCCACGTAGTACCCTTCCGGGAGTTTGACCTTGTCATCGATACGGCTGCGAACATCCTCGAAGACGCTGCGCAGGTCGCGACCGGCCACGTTGGCCTGAACCACTATCTTGCGCTGGGCATTCTCCCGGGTGATGGTGTTCGGCCCCTTGGCGGACACCACTTTGGCGACGGTGACGAGCGGAATCTTGACTCCGCTCGGCGTGTCGATCAGGACGCTTTCGATGGCAGCAAGACTGTCGCGGGCGCGGTCGGGGAATTTCACCACCACGTCGAAGCCGCGATCCCCTTCCAGGGTGCGGGTCACGACCACGCCGGCGGTGGCCGCCTCCATGGCATGGGCGACATCGACCGTTGTGAGCCCAAAGCGGGCCATCTGCGCCCGGTCGGGGATGATCTGCACCTGGGGAATGTCCTTTTGCTGCTCCACCGACAGGTCTGCCAGGCCGGGAACGTCGGCAATGGCGCCGCGGATCTCCTCGGCCGTGCTCCGCAATCTGAACAGTTCCGGCCCGTATACCTTGATGGCCAGGTTCGCCATGGTGCCGGAAAGCATGTGGTCGATGCGGTGACCGATCGGCTGGCCGAAGGTGATGGTTGCCGGCATGCCGGCCATGGACTTGCGCAACTCGGCCATGACCTCCTCCAGCTTGCGCTCCTGCAGGTCGAGCTTGGCCTCGATTTCGGTCATGCTCGCCGCCTTACCGTGCTCGTCCATGTCGCCGCGCCCGGTCCGGCGCGCGGTTTTCTCGATGTTCGGGTGCGCCAGCAAGGTCTTTTCCACCAGCGAGGCGATGGTCGCCGACTGCTCCAGCGAGGTTCCCGGCGGGGCGACGATCACCACGGTCAGCGCCCCTTCGTTGAAGGCGGGGAGAAACGAGCGCCCGGTCATGGAGAGCGGGATCATGGCCAGGGCAAAGGAGACGAGAGCCCCGGCGATGACCAGTTTCGGGCGGTTGACAGCCAGATCGAGCAGCGGCCGGTAGAGATGCTGCAGCCAGCGCACCACGGCGCTCTCCTCCTCCCGCTCCAGACACTTGGCACGCGGCAGCAGATAGGAGCAGAGAGCGGGGGTGACGGTCAGGGCCACCAGCAGCGAGGCGCCGATGGAGACCATGTAGGAGATGCCCAGCGGTTTAAGCAGTCGGCCCTCGACGCCGGAGAGGAAAAAGAGCGGGAGAAAGACCATGACGATGATCAGGGTGGCGTTGACGATGGAGGCGCGAATCTCCTTCGAGGCATCGAAGATTACCTGCCGCGCCGGTTTTCTCTCTCCTTCGGGGCGTTGCCGGTTTTCCTGGAGTCGCCGGAAGACATTTTCGACGTCGATGATGGCATCGTCGACAATCACGCCGATGGCGATCGCCATCCCCCCCAACGTCATGGTGTTGATGGAGATGTCGAAGATGCGCATGACGAAGATGGCGAACAGCAGTGACAGGGGCATGGCGGCAATGGAGATCAGGGTGGTCCGCATATTCCCCAGGAAAAGAAAGAGAATGACGATAACCAGCAGTGCCCCTTCGACCAGCACTTTGTTAATATTGGCGATGGCCCGCTCGATGAAATCCGCCTGACGGAAGATGTCGGTCTCCAGGCGCATGCCGGTCGGCAGGCTTTTCTGCAATTCCGCGAGCTTCCCTTCAAGGCGCTGGGTCAGCTCCAGGGTGTTCGCCGTGGGGTGCTTCTGGATCGAGATCACCACCCCCGGCTGGCCGTTGGCCGAGGCGTCACCATAGCGGAAGGCCGGGCCGATAGCGACGCGGGCCACATCCCGAACCGCGACCGGCACGCCGTTCCTGGTCGCCACAACGACCTGTTCAAGATCGGCGGTGGAGCGGATCCGACCGACCCCCCGGATCATGTACTCCTGGCCGGTCCTTTTCATGACCCCGGCGGCAAAGTTCTCGTTGGCGCCCGCAAGGGCGGAGGTGACGTCACTGACGGTGACGGCATAGGCTTGCAGGCGCAGGGGATCGAGTTCGACCTGGTATTGGCGGGTGTCACCGCCGATATTGGAAACCTGCGAAACCCCGGTCACCGCCATCAGGCGCTTGCGCACCACAAAGTCGGCGGTCTCCTTCAACTCCATAGTGGTATGCCGGTCGCTGACCAGCGCCACATGCATGATCTCCCCCATGATCGAGGAGATCGGCGCCAGTTGCGGCACGGCGTCGGCCGGCAGAACGCCGGTCAGCGATTGCAGCTTTTCATTGACAACCTGGCGTGCCCGGTAGATGTCGGTTCCCCAGGTGAATTCGACCCACACCGTGGAGAGGCCGGCGACCGTGTAGGAACGGACCCGGCGCACGCCGCTGGAACCGTTAACGGCATTTTCGATAGGGTAGGTAACCACCGACTCCACCTCTTCCGTGGCCATGCCGTGAGCCTCGGTGATGATGGTGACCGTCGGGGCGGTGAGATCCGGCAGTACGTCTACCGGCATCTTGACTGTAATATAGGTACCGACCACCAGCACCAGCAGGGACGCCACCATGACGATCAGCCGGTTTTCCAGGGCCAGGCGGATGATTCTATCAAGCATGATCGTGGTCTCCTTTAATGGGCGTGGCCCTGATCGGCGCCACCTTTGGCGGCGGACTCGGCCTGCTTGACGTAATAGGCGCCACGGGTCGCCACGCGCTCATCCCCCGCGAGACCACCAAGGATCTGGACGAAGCCAACGTCTTCGATACCGATCTTCACTTCGCGGCGCGAAAACGCTTCGCCAGAACTCTGGACAAAGACGAACCAGCGCCCTTCGTCCTCGATCAGCGCCTCTTTCGGCACCGCCAGCGCGTCGCCGATACTGCCGGTACGAATGGAGACCGTCGCATACATCCCGGCCTTGAACAGCCCTTTTGCGTTGTCGACCGCGAACAGCACCGGCATCGTCCGGGTGTGCGGATCGATCAGATCGCCACTGGCCACCAAGCGCGAAGGGGTGAACTCTCCCTCAAGCCCGGCCACGCTAAATCTGGAGGCCGCGGCTACCTCGGCATCGATCTTCCCGGCTTCAACCGCCGGAACGCTGGCCTTGAGCCAGAGCCGCGTGGAATCGACGATGCGCAGAACCGCCTCGCCGGCAGCCACCCCCCGGCCGTTGCCGCTGGCCACGTCCACCACCGTCCCGCTGATCGGGACGCGGACCGCGATGCGGTTGGCCTCCCCTCCCTGCACGCTGGTCATCGCCCGATCCAGCGGTGCGAAGGCCGCCCTGGCGCTGGCGACCGCCGCCTGTGCCTCCTCCAGGCGCTTGCGCGAGGCGATTTTGGCCTCGACCAGTTGCCGAGCCCGTTCATATTCGCTTTCGGCCAGGGCGAGGCGACTTTGCGCCTGGCCGTGATCGGCCGCTAGCTGTGCATACCCGCCCTGCGGTGAAAGCGGCGGCTCGATCAGCGCCACCACCTCGCCCTTGGCCACGCGCTGGCCGACAAACGGCAGCGGGCGGGATACCGAGAGCGTCCCCGCCAGCGGCGCCGCGACCGTCGCCTCGGCGTTCGTGGCGGGCACCAGTTCGCCGGCCACGGAGAAGCCGGCGGAAAGAGGGCGGCGGGAGAGCGGCTCCACCATGAAATCGACCACCCACTGCTGTTCCTTGAGAAAGCCGATCTCTCCTCCGCCACCTGAGGCTTCATGGGAAGAGGGTGCTGCCCCCTTGGCTGCGACCTGCACATCGGGAACGGTGATCTCGTCTTCAAAGCCGCTGCCGTTGGTCACCAGGGTCAGGCGCCAGTTCCCTGCCGCGGGGAGCTTCGTTTCGGTCTTGTAAATGCCGGGTCGGGTCGGCTCCGGAACGACAACTTCCAGGGGAGATCCCGCCGTTGGGGTAAAGATCAACTTCAGCGCCCCGGCGGTCACCGGCTTGAAGTCGCTCAGCCGTGTCAGGTGCACGAGAAACCCGGCCGGCTCGCCGGCTACCGGCTGGTCGTACTCCATGAACAGTTCGCTTTTGGCGGTATAGGCGGTCACTGCGACGGACTCGGCTTCCGTACCTGCAGATTCAACGCTGCCGTGATCCTGGTGACCGCAACCGGCCAGCATGAACAGCAGAACCAGCAACAGCCCCACGCCTCGCAGGGCAGATTTGTGAATATTCATCGGTTGTCTCCTTCTTCGCGCGCGAGTTCGATTCCCGCGGCGGCTTCCAGTTGAGCGACCGCGATGGCGCGGCCGTGCAGGGCGGTAAGATAGTCGCTGTTGACCTGGTAATGACGGCGTTGTTCCTCAATGACGCTCAATATTCCGACCTCGCCAAGGCGATACGCCTCACGAACGGTATTCAGATTTTCCTCCAGGTGCGGGAGGATATCGCTCCGATAGAGGCGCAGCGAGCTCTCGGCGGCGGCGAGTCTGGCCGTGGCGACCTCGACTTCACGGATAATCGCGATACGCTGCGCGGCCAGGCGCCGCGCCGCGCCACTCTGGCGAGCCGTGGCCTCGCGCAACTGGGCCTCGCGGCGCGACGGGGAGGGAATCGGGACCGACAGGCGGAAACCGAGCAGATCATCGGATGTGCGCTCCTCCAGGGAACCTTCTCCTTCGGTGGAGCGCTCATGGGAATAGACGATGCCGGCGGTCACGTTGGGCCAGCGTTCCGCCCGGGCCAGTTCGACCGCCGCCCCGGTGCTCTCCTGCTCCAGCGTCAGGGCGTTGAGGTCGGGGCGCTGGCGCAGCGCCCGCTCTACCAGCGCGGCGGCATCGACAGTTGCCACTTGACTGGACGAATCGGCCGCTAACTCCAGAAGGGCCTCGGGGGGAAGCCCCAGGGTTTGCGCCAGCCCGGCGCGCAGGGCGGCAAACTCCCCTTCGGTCGCGATGACGCGCTGCTGCACCCGGCGCTCTTCCACACGGGCCAGGCTGACCTCGATTTCGGCGATGTCGCCGGCCAGAAAGCGCGCCTCGGCAATGCGCACCAGCTCCTGGTCGACCGCCGCCGCCTTGCGAGCCAGTTCCACCTGCGCCCCAACCAGGGTCAGCTCGTGAAATAGCGCCTTGACATCCAGGATCAGCAGCCGTTCGGCATTTCTGACCCGTTCGCGCGCGGCGTCGAGTTGCTTGCCCGCGACGGTGCTACGCAGGCGTTTTTTGCCGAAGGTCAAAAACTCGCGGGAGATGCCCACGGCATAGCGGTCTTCGTCGCTGCTTCCGGTCAGATCGCCTGTGTCCATGCCGAATTCCAGAACCGGGTCGGGATGCAGGCCGGCACCGATGGCCTCGGCTTCGGCGATCCCCAATTCGTCACGCAGGGCCAACAGCTCGCCGTTGCTCCGCAGGGCCTCCGCAACGACGCGGGACAGGGTGAAAGGTTCGCCTGTCGGCGCGGCAAACGCAGCCAGGGGGGAAAATGTCGCGACTAGACAGAGAACGATCCATAAGGTCGTCGTTTTCATAACCAAGTTTCTCCTTTAATTCGTGGCGAGGCGGTTGTCCCCTCCTCGTTATTTCCTGAAAATCTTCTCGTAAAACCCGCTGACCTTGAGCTTGACGGTCACGGGCTGATCGCTGCGATTGCGCCAGAACCAGCCGTGGGTGCCGTCGAACGGGGCGACGAAGGAACCCTGTGCTGCCGTCTGCTGCATCGCCTTCCAGTAGCTGGTGAACTGGTCGTCCTTCCCGGGGGGCTCGCCGTGCATGTCGAAGTTGACCCTGCCCCCGTCGGTCGTCCAGTTGAAGACGAACTGTTCCCCCCGGCGCATCATGGCCTTGACCTCCACCCCTTCGGAAGGTTGCAGGGTGAGGGTCATCTCGTCATTGCGCAGGAGGGTTGCGCCTGTCGCCACCGTCACCGGTTGCGTCTTTGCATACGCCGGAGCGACCGGACTGGGCTGCGGCGCGCCCGCGGCGACGTTTGCCGGCGTCTCGGTCTTGGGAGCGTTCAGGGTCGTCAGGCGCATGGCTTTGCCGATCCCGGTGGGATCGATCCCGTATTCGGCGGGGAGCACGGCGGTGAGCAGGATGATCACGGCTATCGTCCCGGCCATGCCGGTGGCGACCATCAGCTGTTTGATGCTGGGGAGGTGGTGGGTATGATGGGTATTCATGGTCTCAACCTTTCAGTTCAGGAAGTGAAGTAGCCGGTCAACTGGAAGCCAACCAGCACGAAGCCGGCCGTCATGAGAGCGACGTTGGCCGCGAAGGCATGGTGGCGGAAGGTGTCCATGCGCCGCCAGAAGCCCATGCCGATCAGAATGGCGCCCAGGGCCAGCATCTGGCCCAGTTCGACGCCAACGTTGAAGGCCAGGATGTTCGGCACCAGCCCATCGGGGGAGAGCGCGAACTCCTGCAGCTTGGTGGCGAGACCGAAACCGTGGAAGAAGCCGAAGATCAGCACCGCCGCCTTGGTGTTCGGTTGGAACCCCAGTACCTTCTTGAAGGCGCCGAGATTGTCGAGGGCCTTGTAGACGACCGAGAGGCCGATGATGGCATCGACGATATAGGGGTTGACGTGCGTCCCGCTCAGCACGCCGTAGATCAGGGTCACGCTGTGGCCGATGGCGAAGAGGGTGACGTAGGCCGCCACCTCGCGCATGCGGTACAGGAAGAAGATCACGCCGAATAGGAAAAGCAGGTGATCGTAGCCGGTGACCATGTGCTTGGCGCCGAGGTAGATGAACGGCAGCAGTTGCATGCCGCTGTTCTGGACGAGGAAAGCCTTGTCGTCGGCGGAGACGCCGTGGGCGAAAGCCTCCGACGCCAGGGCGAACAGCAGCAGGCAGGTTGGCAGCAGGAGACGAAGGATCGCCCCCCGCCAGGAAGGTTGCGAATCAGGTAAAGCGTGCATGCAAAATCTCCAGAATTGAGTCGTCTGACGTAGTCCGGTCTCCACCGTGCGGGGCACACGGCACGGCGAAGCCCATGACTGAGGGTGCGCGACTCAGACGAGTGCGCTGCCTCGGGACGGATGAACCGGTATCACCCGTGGCAATTGCCGGCGGATGACCAGAAAACGATTGGGATCAGGCGTGGTGTCGCGGAGGGATGAAGCGTTCGGGGAAGACGTCGAGGAGGAAATAGGGCGGATAGCTCCCTCCCAGGGTGGCATCCAGCGACCATTCACTCAGGCTGAAGGAACAGCCACCTGTCACATCAAAGCCGTGAGGGGTCTCGCAGCAGTGACTGGCATCCGGATTTTCGTCATGGTTATCGGCGGAAGGGCTGTGGTGATGCCCCGCCTCGCCGGCCGTGGCAACGGCTTCGTGTGCTTCGTCCGCCGCGTGGCTGCCATAGAGCAGGGCGTTGGCGGACAAAGCGAAGACCAGCAAGACGATAAACCCCAGCAGGGTCTTATGGGCGGTGATCCAGGACAATATCGGCTCCACGTAAGGATAGCGGCACGACTTTAATCAAGACAGGGACTGGAGTCAAGCAGCATTGAGTGACTCATCATTATTTTACAAAGGACGTTGTTTTTCATGCGCATTTCAAGACGGGCCAGCCGCCGCCGGGCAGACGCCCTGCCCGGCGGCCAGGCAACGCTATGGCCCACAAATGGGACAGTCCCTAGCCGCCACCCGACCTAATAAAGGGACAGTCCCCGTGCGGGGACAGTCCCTAGCCGCCGCCGTAGGAGTGGAGGCC